>QEUQ01000054.1 GCA_003577105.1 Acidobacteriota bacterium
CGGTGTACCTGAAGCCACAGATATCGAATACCCCTTGGAGGGTGCCATCTTCACCCGGACCGCCATGGCAACAATTAGCTATCACCGAGATCTCTAGGCGGCGCTTCTTCAGCACGAACCCGCCCGAAGGCGAAACATCAAGACTCAGGTCCCGCGCCTTCTTTGGCGGCCCATCGACGAAGTCCGCAGCTTCAGAATCCGCCGGGACCAGGTGCCAAGTCCCAGACTTCGACCAGTAGATCGCATGCGGATCGCGTCCCGTCCTTGCCAGTGCGAGTGCGAACTGCAGCCCGGTCAGGATCGAGACGTCGTGCTCTGGCGACGGGCCACCGAAGACAACGGCCGGGTTACTCATGGAGTTGTCATCACCTCAAGAACTTGCTCTGCGGCGTGCCCAGATCTCTGCGCGCCGGATCACGGAAAATGATCGGGGAGGTCGTTTTCGTACAACACGATATCCCCGTCCCCCAAATTCTCACGGACCCAACTTGTCGCGTTTTCACGGGTCCGCACTTCAATCACATTCAATTGGGATGCGCGCGACGCTCCCTCGCGCAATGCAAGCCGGTTCGTGTATCCGACAATTAACAGGTCAGTCGCGACCTCGCCTGCCTTGGCCGCAAAGTCGGAGTTCAGCCGGTGCTGTTCGGTACCCATCTCGACCATTCCCGGAGTGACAACTACTTTTCTTCCAGGCGCACCTGACCTGGCGATGATATCGAGCGCGGCAGCGGCGCCGACAGGGTTGGAGTTGTATGTGTCGTCGATGATCGTCACACCAGTTGGTCCCACTTCCATCGTCGCCCGATGGGCCGGCGACTCGAGACCCGGTAGTAGGTTGGTGATGCTACGGAGCGGAACATCCATGGCGATTGCCACCGCGACGGCAATTGCGACATTGAGCGGGTGACGATTCTCTTTAGGAATCGTGCCGAGGTCGTCACCCCCAGCAGATATTCGAATCTCGACTCCATCGCCCAGCGCCGATATGTCCGCCTCGCGTCCCTCGCCTGACACCGTCATTACCCGCTTGGCTCCGGCAGACGCGATTTCGATAGCCATGTCATCTAGGGGCGGGGTGTCAATTCCGAGTACGGCTGTTTCGCAGGTAGTGAAGATCTCGCGCTTGGACTCGGCAATCGCTTCCATCGACTTGAAGCGCTCGAAGTGCTCGTAGCCGACCGCGGTCACCACACCTATTTTGGGCTGAAGCCAGGTGCACATCTCGCTTATCTCGCCCGGGCCGTAGTCACCCATCTCAGCTATCAAGACCTCGGTCCCCGCCGTGAGGTGCTCGTTGACCGTGCGCGCCAGCCCAAGCTGATTGTTGAAACTTGCCGGACTCGCGACAACTCGATAAGTCCCGCTCAGCAAGTGCCTGATGTACTCCTTGGCTGTCGTCTTGCCATATGAACCGGTGACGCCGACTACCAGTGGGCGGACTTGTCGAAGCTTGTGCTGCGCCTCGCCGATGAAGCGCTGGGACAACTTCCTTTCGACAGGCGCAATCAGGCCCGCGTAAAGATCAACCAGCAAGGGGATCGTCAGCCCAGAGAGCGCCAGAAAGGTCATCCCAAACGGCAAAAACCAAAAGGCCGCCACAAAGATAAGCAAGTCGAATATCACCGGAGCCGCCAGGCGCCTGAGCCTTCCGGTGAAGACGAGTTTCGAGGTCCGGCCTCTGATCCCTAGTCCGAGCGGCGCCACTACGACTAGTCCAGCAGTCACCAATGCAGAAACCGGAGTCCAGACAGCTGCCAGAGCCGCCATGGCCGCGACAAGCAAGGCAACCAAATTCGCCGGACTGGACCCTAGCCACCACCGAATCGCGAATCGAGTCGTATAGCCCCCCATGTAGTGCTCTCGCTGGCAAACCCTCAGCCATCGCAGCGACGCGATTGGCAATGCGAGAGCGACGAGCACATATGTCGCCAAGTACACGGAGGGATCGCCCTTGTGAGTCACTCAGCCAATCCCTGCAGCTGCCGCCTAAGCGCCTCCCGAAGCGCTTCGGGGGCGTTGGCGGGTGTGTAGTGATCGCAGCCCTCCACCACAGTGAGCTTCGCGTTCTCAAAGTACTCCAATGCGCCTTGCCCAACGGCCGGCGGAGCCGCCGTGTCGAATTCTCCCCAGACCAACTCAACCGGGCACTTCACCGCGCGCATCTCGTCTTCGTAGGTCTCATTGACAGCCTTGACCAGAATCTCACGCATGATTCCGCTAGCTGCCTTGTAATCGGCCGAACCGTATCGCTGCCTCGCACGCTCCATTAGATCGTCTTTGACCAGCCCAAGCCGATGGGCAGTCCGCAGCAAGCGATATCCCAGAGCGGTTCTTGAGCGTCCACCCTCGTCTAGTCGGAGTAGCGGCACGCCCGTCAAGACGAGTGCTCCGACCTTCTCGGGATTCCGGGCCGCAAGTGCAACTGCAGCACGCCCTCCAAAGGAATGCCCTATCAATACGGCCGGAAGCTCCAACTCATCGAGGACCGGTGCGATCTTCAGCGCGTATCCCGCCGCCGATATCGCCTCCTCGGGGGTAGGAGTCGAGCCGAAACCGGGCAAGTCCAAAGCAATGGCATCAAAGCCCTCTAGTAGCGCAGCGAAATCCCTGTGGGTACGCCCCCACCCATGCAACGCGAGGATGCGCGGGCGCGCATCCCCGTATTGCTCGCCGATGATCCCATCGGGTCCAAAAGCCTTCACGGGTGACGTGGCGTTCTCCTCTCGCCTGCGAAGCGATTGTCTCTGACGCTGCATAATCTAGCCATGCCTGCCACCCGGACCGGTTGATCAAGCACTGGCGATTAACTTCGCAGACATCTTGATTTGGCCCGGGGAACCAACTTCTAGGAGCGGCAAGAGATGTTCGATTACGACGTATTGGTAATTGGGAGCGGATTCGGCGGAAGCGTGAGCGCCCTCAGGCTCACAGAGAAAGGCTACAAAGTCGGGGTGCTCGAAGCCGGTCAGAGATTCGAGACTCGCGACTACGCTCGATCCAACTGGGACTCCCGCAGATACCTCTGGTTTCCCAAACTCGGCATGCGGGGAATCCAGCGAATCAACTTGCTACGCGACGTACTCGTGCTCTCGGGTGCCGGCGTCGGGGGCGGATCGCTCGTCTACGCGAACACGCTCTATGAACCCCTCGAGCCCTTCTACCGGGATCCTCAATGGGCGGGAATCACCGACTGGAGAGAGGAACTAGAGCCCTACTACGACCTGGCATCGCGCATGCTGGGCGTAACGATTACTCCCCAGGACACTCCCGCAGATGAAGTAATGCGTACAGTCGCCGAGCGTCTTGGATGCGCGGAGACGTTCCATCCCACGCCGACAGGCGTCTATTTCGGCCAAGCCGGTGTCACAGTGCCCGATCCGTACTTCGGCGGAGAAGGTCCCGATCGGACCGGATGCAAGGCATGCGGCGGCTGCATGGTCGGTTGCCGCTATGGGGCCAAGAACACCCTTGACAAGAACTACCTCTTCCTCGCAGAGAAGAACGGCGCTGAGGTCCACCCCGACACCGAGGCCACCGGCATCGAAGAGCTTGATGGAGGCGGATGGCGAATCAGCGCCGAGACTCCAGGCAGGTGGCGCACCAGCTCAAGACGCAAGCGCGAATTCACGGCTGAGCAAGTGGTCGTTTCTGCGGGAGTCCTCGGCACTCTCAAGCTGCTTTTCGCAATGAAGGAATCAGGGCGCCTCAGTCGGATATCTGATCGGCTCGGCCAGTTGAGCCGGACAAACTCAGAGGCAATTCTTGGAGCAACGGCGCGCGACACTCGAACCGACTACAGCCAGGGTGTTGCAATCACATCCTCGATCCACCCCGACGAGCACACCCACATTGAGCCATGCCGCTACCCCAAGGGGAGCAATGCAATGGGGCTGATTGCAACGGTTCTCGTTGACGGAGGCGATGGCCCGCCGCGGTGGGTGCGGTTCCTGAAGGAAGTTGTCAGGCGCCCGCTCGCGTTCTTGCGGAGCCTTTCGGTGAGGCACTGGTCGGAACGGACGATCATCTTGCTCGTAATGCAGAGCCTCGACAACAGCCTCAGGATCATCCGCAAGAAGGGAATCTTCGGCGCCTACCTCACCACCTCAAAGGCCGAGTCGAATCCCATGCCGACCTATATTCCAGTCGCAAATGAGGCGGCCCGCGTAACGGCAGAGGTCATCGGCGGCGACCCGGGCAGCGCGTGGAACGAAGTGCTTCTCGACGCGCCGGTGACTGCGCACATCATTGGCGGCGCTTGTATAGGCGACAGTCCAGAGACCGGAGTCATCGACCCTTACCAACGCATCTATGGACACGACGGGCTACATGTCGCAGACGGCTCCGCAATTGGCGCAAACCTCGGGGTCAACCCCTCGCTCACAATTACTGCAATGACCGAGCGGGCTATGTCGTTTTGGCCAAACAAGGGCGAGGCCGACAAACGCCCGCCAATCGGCTCAGGCTATGAGCGGATTGATCCGGTTGCACCCAACACCCCAGCCGTACCGGCCAGTGCACCAGCGGCCCTAAGAGAAACCGCTTAGGTCGTGGCGAATTCTGCCGAGCCAGTGCGTGCGGTGCTGATTGACCCGTCGGACAACGTCGCCACGCTGACATCTCGAGCTGAGCCCGGATCGCTCATCCTCCTTGATGACGAACGCGAGATCACAGCTTCCGCTCCAATCCCAAACGGCCACAAGATCGCTCTCATTTCGATCGAACCCGGTGAGCCAATTCGAAAGTACGGTCAGGTGATCGGCGTCGCGTCTGAGCCGATCACGGTGGGGTCTCATGTTCACACCCACAACTTGACCGGCCAGGGTCTCTGAAGTGACCTTTCTGGGCTACCCTCGCCCCGATGGCAGAGTGGGAGTGCGCAATCACGTAGTCGTCATCTCCTCGGTGAGTTGTGCGAACGGCGTAGTGGAAGCGATTGGCAGGGAGCTACCAGCGGTCAAAGCCATCACCCACACTGAGGGATGTGGCCGTGGCCCCGACGACGTCAGCATTGCCATTCGCACGTTGGCCGGCACCATTTCCAACCCAAACGTGGCCTCGGCACTCGTCATTGGGCTCGGGTGCGAAGTGATCAAGGCAGCAATGATTTCAGTGCAGGCGGCCGCTACGGGCAAGCGCATTGAGCACTTCGGGATTCAGGAATCCGGTGGAACACCGGCGTCAATCGCACGAGGCTTGCAGATTGCATCGGAGATGCTCGAAGAGGCTAGTTCGATCCAAAGGCAGGAATTCGGATTGGAGAAGTTGACTTTCGCAGTCGAATGCGGCGGATCGGATTCCATGTCAGGGCTGACCGCGAACGCCTGCATCGGAGAGGTCACAGATTGGCTCGTCGGCGCAGGCGGCACCGTACTCATGTCGGAGATAACCGAATTCATAGGCGCGGAAGAGGCGATCGCCGGGCGGTGTGGATCACCGGAGGTACGCGAGAGGCTCTTGAAGCTGCTCGCTGAGCAACGCTCGCTCGTCAAGGAGAAGCTCGGACCCATGGCTCACATGGTGATCGCGCCGGGCAATGCAGAAGGAGGGCTCTCAAGCATCGAGGAGAAGTCCCTTGGCTCACTTGCCAAGGGTGGCAGCTCGACCATTGCCGAGGTAGTCGAATACGCCGAGCAACCGGGCGGTCCAGGCCTGGTGATTATGAACACCCCCGGCTCGGACATCTTCTCAATGACGGGCAAGATCGCCGGCGGTGCGCAACTGCTCCTCTTCAGTACCGGCCGAGGCTCGCCTGCGGGGCACCCGATCACTCCCGTGATAAAGGTCGCCTCAAATACGGGACTGTTCGAGGCCATGCCAGATGACATGGACTTCAATGCCGGAGTCGTCATGGAGAGCTCTGCGATCGCCGATGCCGGAGCCGAGCTGCGCGCGCTCGCGATTGAGGTCGCAAACGGCATTCCAACCAAAGCTGAAATCAACCGGTCCGAGATGTTCGCAATTCACTCAACCGGCTCGCCCTTCTGATTAGTCGTCGGCGAGTGCCATACGTAGTACCATACGTCTATGGTCAAGACAACTGTGTACATTCACGAAGCCGACAAGCGGAATCTGGAGCGGGCTGCGAGGCAGCTTGGGAAGTCTGAGGCTGAGATAATCCGCGAAGCACTCCGGCTGTTTGTTGATGATGCCCTCAACCACACTCCACCAAGGCGCATCGTCCCGATTTTTGACAGCGGGGACCCCGCCTTCGCGCGCCGCGCTGACAAGATGCTCCACGGATTCGGCGAGTGATCATAGGTGATACAAGCGGTGTCCTCGCCCTCCTCGATCGAGCTGCAGATGTCCACGAGTCGTGCTTGCGGGTTGCTGCCAATGCAGCTTCACCGATAGTCCTCTCTCCGTTTGTAGTCGCGGAGTTGGACTACCTACTCACGAAGTACGCCGGTAGTGCCACCGCCCGCCGGTTCCTTCGTGACGTGAGTAATGGCACTTGGGCCCTTGCAAGTTTCGATTCGACAGATCTCGATACCGCAGCAGACGTATGCGATGAGTACGCAGACTTGGAACTGGGTGTCGCGGATGCGTCCATTGTCGTACTCGCACATCGCCACCGGACTAGCCAAATTCTCACGCTCGATCAACGTCACTTCAGAGCGGTGAAGTCACTGCGCGGGAGATCCTTCAGGTTGCTGCCATTCGATGGATAAGACGCCGCTGATCAATCGGTTGCACCCGCGAGGACTTCCTCCTCGACGTCATAGCGAGCATTTGTATCTTCGCCAGTGAACTTGCGATTCGCGAGCCAGCCATATATGCCGCCCCCAATCGCGGCCACGCCACCAACACCTAGTGCAAACCGGGCTCCAAAGCGTTCGGAGAGGTAACCCACAATTGGCCCACCAACCGGAGTCGAGCCGAGGAACGCAACCGCAAACAGAGCCATGACCCGGCCGCGCATCTCAGGCCTCGAGGAGACCTGAAGAGTGGCATTGCCGACAGCAATAAAGCTCGTTCCCGCAACACCGACAAGAAAGAACGCAGCAATGGCAACTGGAATCGTCGGCGAGAGCGCCGATAGCGAGACAAGGGCGCCGAGCGCTACAGCGGCGATAACCAGTGCTCGATGCGTCGGGTGTTCACGATTTGCCGCCACCAGCCCCCCGGCGACAGCACCCGCCCCCATTGAGGACATGAAGGCCGCGAAAGTACCGGCGTCGCCGCCAAAAGTGAGCTTCGCCAGGACCGGTAACACAGTTTGGAAGTTGAATACAAGGGTGCCTATTGCCGCCATCATCACCAGAGTGGTCCTTATCGCGGGCGTTCTCCACACATACCTGAAGCCCTCGACTAGCTGGCCTTTCTCTCGTTTGACCGGCTCCGAGCGAACGAGCTCGGCCGGGCGCATCAAGTACAAGGCGACGATTACGGCCAAATACGAAACCGCGTTTGCGTAGAAGCAGGCAGCGATTCCAACCGTCGCAATCAGCACTCCGGCTACCGCCGGACCGGCTACTCGAGAGACGTTCATAAGGACACTGTTGAGGCTGACTGCATTGCTCACCTGGTCATGTCCAACCATCTCAAGAATGAAACTTTGGCGGGTCGGCACCTCGATGGACTGAACTGTGCCAAAGAAAAAGGCGAGCGCATAGACCACCCACACGTTGGCAAGGCCCGCGCTGGTGAGTACTCCGAGTAATCCGGCGAGTCCGGCGCTCCCCGCCTGAAGCCCGATCAAGGCGCGCCGCTTGTCAACTCTGTCTGCAATCACCCCGCCCCACGGGCCGCCAATGAGCATCGGCGTGAACTGAGCTGCGACGGCAACGCCGACAGCGGTTCCACTACCAGTAAGTTGCAGAACGAGCCACGACTGCGCGACTGCCTGCATCCAAGTGCCGCTTAGGGAAATGAACTGCCCCGCATAGAAGAACCTGAAATTCCTGACTCTTAGCGACTTGAATGTGCGACCCACGGTCTTGCGAACCTTGCGCCTGGCCTTGGTGATCATTTGTCTTCAGCCACCTCAAGGAGGCGCTCGAGCGCTGGCAACGCCGCTCTGATTGAGGCAACCTCATTCGCGTCGAGCGCGCCAAGACGTGCAGCAAGAAACGCGCTACGCGCATCCCTAATCCGCTTCACGGCTGCAATGCCCTTATCGGTGATGGAGACCCGACAAGCTCGGCCGTCATCAGGATCAGCGGATCGTTTGACCAGCTCAGACTCCTCAAGGGCGGCCACAATCCGAGTCATGGTCGGCGGGCGAATGCACTCGACGGTCGCCAACTCGCCGATGGTCATCGCCCCTCCCCTGTCCAAGGTCGCCAACGCCGAGAGTTGCGAAGGGGTGACGTCAATCTCGGCCTCCTGGCGAAGTCGCCTGGCAAGCCGGCCCACCGCAAGGCGGAGCCGCGCCGCTTCGTCGTATTTGATTCGCTGCGTTTTCGACATAGTCAACTATTTACCATTGCTAACTATGTTCTGCAATTGGTTTTTCTTGCCTCTCCATATGCCCCTTGTCCTACGCCGCCGATATCCTTCTTTGATCGCATACCGAATCGCGCCGACCCGTGAGATGGCGAGCGCGCGGGTGCGGCATAACGGCCGCTGGGCACGCGCTGGAGGAACACGAATATGACTGTGACGGCAAAGACGATTTACGGCGAGATTGAAGGCATTGAGAAAGACGACCATCTCGCTTTCCTAGGTGTGCCCTTTGCGAAGCCTCCAGTCGGGGAGCTTCGTTTCAAAGCGCCGCAGCCCCCCGACGCCTGGACGGGCGTGCGCGACGCCAAAGAGTTCGGCGCTGCCGCCCCGCAAATGAGCGAGTCCTATTTCCCGGCAATGTCGCCGGAGAAGATCGAAGAGGACTGCCTATATCTCAACGTCTGGACCCCCCGAGCAGATGGCGAAAAGCGCCCTGTCATGGTCTGGATTCACGGGGGAGGATTCCTGAGCGGTGCAGGCTCGCTGCCCTGGTATCGCGGCAATCGAATTGCCGCAAATAACGATGTCGTGGTTGTGTCGATCAATTACAGGCTTGGCGCGCTCGGATTCCTGTACCTAAGTGAGCTTGCCGGTGACGACTTGAGCCCAGATTCGAATATCGGCATTCGAGACCAGATCGCGGCGCTCGAGTGGGTGCGGGACAACATCGAGAACTTCGGTGGCGACCCCGGAAACGTGACTATCTTCGGCGAGTCGGCCGGGGGCATGAGTGTCGGCACTCTCCTTGGCACTCCGTCAGCCAAGGGACTCTTTCACAGGGCCATCATGCAATCCGGCGCCGCCCACAACATGGTTGCCAAAGATCAGGCGACAGTCATCGCTGAACGCTTCCTAGAGATGGTAGACCTGCACCCCTCAGACACTGCGGGGCTGCGGAGCGCAGACTGGAATCTCTTCCTGTCCAAGTACCTCAATATCACGGCTTTCACGGTCCGCACCCTGCTTGGGTTCCTCCCATTCGAACCAGTTGTTGACGACGACTTGATTCCGAAGCCGGCCAAGGAGGCGCTATTCGACGGCCTCTCGGCTGACGTGCCGGTGATGGCCGGCACGAACGCAGACGAATGGAACCTCTTCGCACTTACTCAGACCGACCTCACTGCGATCACCGAAGAAAACCTCGCGCAACGTTTTGAGCGCCAGCTCGTTGGCGGTGACAGGGTGGGGCGTGAACATGCCAGGCAGATTTGGGAGGTTTACGAGAAGGAAGCAGCCTCAGAAGAGGAAGTGCCGGAGCTTCTGATGACCGACGTTGTCTTTCGGATCCCTGCAATCAGGGCATGCGAAACCCAGAGCCAGCACCAACCCGCGACGTATCAGTACCTCTTCACCTACGGTTCACCTGCTGCCCCCAATGGCAAGCCGTTAGGCGCTTTCCACGGGCTGGAGATCCCGTTCGTCTTTGGAATCGCGGATAGCCCCGGTGCCGCATTCATCGTCGGCAACGATCCGTCTATCCCGCAGATCTCCAAGGCCATGCAGAGCGCCTGGGTCGAATTTGCGCGCAGCGGCAAGCCTTCTGCCGAGGGACTGCCGGAGTGGCCGGGATATGACCTGGAGACACGCCCGGTCATGGTCCTCAACGCCGAGCCGCAGATCGAGCACGATCCGGAGTCTGCGCGACGCCAGGCTTGGGAAGGGATTCTCTAACCCGCCCGACTCAGTTCAAAAAGGGCAAGTAGGCCAATTGGCCACGCTGGGGCCTTAGCGACCTGCGTTCTCCCGGATCCAGCTCCTAAGGAGAGCATTGAATTCATCCTGGTACTCGACACCAAGAGCATGACCTGCCCCCTCGAAAAGCTCGAGGCGTGCGCCCCTGATTAGCTCGGCGAGTCGCTCGCCATTTTGGTGCGGCAACAGCCAATCATCAGTCCCGTGGGCGATTAGTACTGGCATATCAAGGAAGTGAAGCCGGCTCGAGGCGTCATGACGCATTGCTGCCTCAAGGTGGTGCATGAACGTCTGCGGCGACGGTGCCTCTTTGATTGACTGAGCGATCAGCTCTTCCATGCGGTCCGGATTCGCATCACGGAAACGCTTTGAAAACCCAAGCTCAATGCCCTTCCGGGCGATCTCCTCTTCGGTCAACCCTTCCTGGTTCGACCAGTGATCGAGGACTTCAGGCCTCGGAGGCGCTTGGTTTCGCCCGCCGGGCGTCGTGTAGAGGAGCGTTAGCGACTTCACTTTGTACGGGAATCCAAGCGCGAACTCCTGGGCAATCATGCCCCCCATGGACCCCCCGATGATGTGGGCTGAATCCCACCCGATTGCTGCCATCAGCCCTGACAGGTCCGACGCGAACATGGGGATTGTGTAGCGGTGATCCGGCTTTGATGAATCACCAATTCCACGATTGTCAAAGACAAGGATTCGAAACTCATCAGAAAGCGGCTCCGCCTGCTCGCGCCATGCCTCTTTCGGACCGCCCAGTCCCCGTATCAATACCACCCGCTCGCCGTCTTCAGGCCCGGAGAGGTCGTAACCCATCTCAATTTCGCCAACTTCAATCTTTGGCATTTCCCAGCTCCTACTCAGATGGAGTTATCAGGCCGTAGTGTCCGTCGTACCGCAGATACGCGACGTTGCCACGGCCCGTTGAAGAATCGACATAGAACAAGAACGGCTCATCGGTTTCATTTAGGCGCTCGACAGCGGAATCCTCGTCAAGTCTCGGCGGCTCGGCGTCGTCGACAACTATTTCAACTGCATTCGGCTGCACTGGTTCTCCAGATGGCTTAACAGAATGAAACTCGTAGCCTCCCCCCGCAAGCCGGCAAATCATTGAATCCTGGCCCGAGTCGGCATCGGTAAACAGATAGAAATCGTGGTCGAGCATTTCCATGTCGAATGCGGCCTCATCGATGGTGATCGGCTCAACAGCAAATGTCTTTCGCCTCACAACCTCGCGCTCGTCTGCCGGCCGGGCGAATCGCTCTGCCCTTCGAGCTGGGAGGTCTCCGTGCCGCCACTCCCCCGGCCCATGAGTCGCGCCGCGCTTCTTCTGAGTCTCAAAGCGCTCATTCAGATTTGTGAGTTGGCGCCTGAGGCGATCCTCGAGGAGATCGATTGCCTCTGACATCTGCCGAGCCGCCACGTGAGCCCTGACAACTCGACCATTGACATCAACGCTCATCTCGGCGACAGAGGGTCGGTCGAGAGCCGGGTTCGGCTCCTGTTGCAGCTTGAGTCGCGCCTGGAGGACTTTGGCTGAAGATCTGGGCATTAGGCGCTCGATCTTCTCAAGCGCGTACTCCTTGTCCGCGTCCCCGACTTCACCGTGAGTAGTGATCTGAAGAACTGAATCGTCCATTGGTGCTCCATCGCCGTTTGGTACATGTTGAGATTACCTTCTGCCAAGCACCCGGGCTACACGAGCGCCGAGCACACACCTGCGATGGACCGTGACGAATCAAGATGGGGGTTTAATGGAGGTATGACTTCCCGCGGCTCTGCACTTTCTCGCTCCCGCGCCCGCTATTGCGCGCCAGTATTGGCACTTGGCCTCGCAGGGTTTCTTGCAGTCCGAGCGCCTCTTGCAGAAGCCGTCGGCACGTTCATCGTCGGGACGCCTCGCACGACAGTGGATAACGCTCAACTCTGGGCCGCCCACAACAGGGCCACGCCGGAATTCGTCGGGCTTGCACCGCTCTTCTGGCAGATTGCCCCGACCCGGGGTGGGGTGAGGGCCGACATCGCGTATGCGCAATCGGCTAAGGAGACCGGCTACGGGCGCTTCGGAGGAGTCATCGACCCCACATTCAAGAATCCTTGTGGCATGAAGACCACGGCCGGGGGCTCCAATAGCGACCCGGACGCACACAAGCGCTTCGCGTCGTGGGAGGAAGGCATCACTGCTTGCATTGATCACTTGGCCCTATATGCCGGCGCACAGGGATATCCACGGGCAGACTCACCCGATCCCCGTCACTTTCCGTTCCTATTTGGGACTGCTCGCACTGTTGAGGAACTGAGCGGTAAGTGGGCTCCCTCGCCCGACTATGGCTTTTCGATAGTCCGGGACTACCTCAACCCGATGATCGGCCCCCAATCTGGCTTCGACGAGTGGATCCTGCTCATGAATCCATCGGAGTCACCGGTAACTGCGACGGTCTCCGCCGAACAGACCGGCAGGGCGCCGGTAACGCGGAACCTTCTGCTCGCACCGGTGTCGAGGGCCACAGTCCTCATCGACGAGCTAATTCCCGAGGGAGATGTTTCCGTCAGGGTCACTAGCGGTGGACCAATCGTCGCCGAACGCGCCATGTATTTCAGCTATCGGGGATGGGGAGGCGGGGCGACGGGTGAAGGCGTCGCACCTCCCGCGACGTCGTGGTTTCTAGCTGAAGGATACGAATCCCCGGGCTTTGACACTTTTGTCTTGCTCTACAACCCTGGACCTATCACCGCTACGGCAACCGCGACCTTCTTGCGCGAAGTCGGAGGACCGATTCCCGTTCCCGCAGTCATCCCCCCGAAGGGCCGATTCACAATCACGGCAGGGGACGTACCGGGTCTCGGTACCGCGTCATTTTCTGTGGCTATTGCGTCTGACCAGCTAGTTCTCGTCGAACGCTCTACTTATTTCGATTATCAGTCCCCTGTGACGGGTAAGCATCGAAAAGGTGGCTCAGCTTCGCGAGCGGTTGATTCGCTGGGCACTACATTCGATCTCGCAGAGGGGTACTCAGGCCCAGGCTTTGAGACTTGGGTTTTAGTCGCCAACCCGAATCCGGTACCTGTGGACATCACAGCCACCTACTTGACCGATGCCGGCACATCGACCATCGAGTCGTTTGCCATGCCGGGAAATTCCCGTCACACGACGCTTGCCGGGTCCCTCCCCGGCGTGGCCGGCACCTCACACGCAACTCATGTCGAGGCGTCCATGCCCGTCGCCGTCGAACGAGCCGAATACTTCGGATACGGGGGGATTGATGGCGGTTCGACCGCACAGGCGACTCCATCTCCGGGCGGCGACTGGTACCTGGCCGAGGGATATGCCGGTGCCGGCTTCGACACTTGGATACTGCTATCGAATCCCGGACCGACTCCCGCCGATATCACGATGACCCTTGCGCCCGAGGGGGGACCGCCGGTAGTGACCACTTCTCAAGTTGCCCCTTGGAGCCGCAAGACCTTCAACCTCGGAAACCTAGTGGGCCCACTGGCCGCGTCAACTCACATTGCAGCCACGGCTCCGATAGTGGTCGAACGATCCATCTATTTCGACTACCAGAGCCCACGCGGGTGGAAAGTATCCGGGGGAAGCGCTTCAATGGGTATTCAAGCCCTCTCATCGGAATGGTTCTTCGCAGAGGGCTACGTCTGGTAATCCAAAGCAGGTAAGCCATGGTTGACTTTGCGCTCCCAGAGGAGGTCGTCGATCTCCAGAAACTCGCACGCGAATTTGCGATCAGCGAGATCCGTCCAGCCGAAGCAGAGCTTGACGCCATGCGCGACCCTGAAGCTGCCTTCACATCGGAGACCTACCGCTCAGTAGTCAAGAAGATGCACGAAATTGGGCTACACAAGACCACCGTCCCCAGTGAGTCCGGCGGTCTCGGATTGAGCGGGGTCGCGAGCTACGTCATCGAGGAGGAGCTCGCCTTCGGCGGCACCGGCCTGGCGAGCCGGGCACTGATCGCGCCGATTGGAGCCGCAGTCATAGCCGGCTCCGGTATTGCGGCGAAGCACCCGTTCTATAAGGACTACGTCGAGGCATTCGTAGAGGACACAGAAGGCAAGCACTCAGGTTGTTGGGCGATTACCGAGCCCGGGCGGGGATCAGACTTCCTCGAGATAGACGGCGAGACCACATTTTCGACGACGGCCGTGCACAATCCGGCAAACGGCACCTGGAAAATCAATGGTGCGAAAGCTGCCTGGGTAACAAACGGATGGGAAGCCGACATCATCTTGCTCATGGCAACGGCAAGGCCCGATATGGGCATGGAAGGTACGGCAGTCTTTCTGTTGCCAGGCGACCTGCCCGGCATTTCGCGAGGCCGACCCCTCGACAAGCTCGGCATGCGAGCTTTGAACCAAGCAGAGATCTTCTTCGACGAAGTCGAAGTCCCCGAGGAGTTCCTCCTCTTCGATGCCGGACCCGCCTACCCGATGCTTCTTGAAATGATCGTCACCGGCGGGAATACGGCGGTCGCGACACTTGCGGTCGGCGCGGCAAGAGCCGCATACGAGACAGCGCTCCAGTACTCAAAGGAACGAGTCCAAGGTGGCAAGGCGATCTTCGAGCACCAGCTGATCGCGATGAAGCTCTTCGATGCGTTCCGCGACATCGAGGCTGCCCGCGCGCTGATTTGGAAGTCCGCGTGGCTAATGGAATCCAACAGGCCGGACCTGCGAATCTCCTTTGCCGCAAGATCGATGGCCTGCAACATGGCCATGCGTGTCACGGCAGAGATGGTGCAGGTCCTTGGCGGATATGGGATATCGAAGGAATACCCAGTCGAGAAGTTCTACCGAGACGTGAAGCTTCTCCAGATTATGGATGGAACGCTCGAACGTATCTCGCTCACCGCAGCCGCGAGGCTCTGAGATGCTCCACGGGCGCAAGCTCGCGGCGTTAGCAGCCCTGGCCATTTCCGTGGTGCTCATAATCGGATGCACCCCTGCGGAAGTCGGAAACGAGTTCCATAGCGAGATACACCGCCTGATGGATCAGGAGCGCTACCGAAATGCCTCCTGGAATCTCACGATGGTCGAGCTTGGAAGCGGGAACCCCGCCGAACTCATCCGGCCCGATGCTTATTTCCTGCCAGGCTCAACGGCGAAGCTTTTCTCAGCAGGCGCAGCGCTTGAGGAATTCGGAGCGCAATCGCGCGTGACGACTCCGATCTATGCAACTGCCAAGCCGTCGGGAGGCAAGCTGTCAGGCGATCTGGTTCTCGTAGCGTCAGGCGACATGAATCTCGGTGGTCGCTCAGCAGGAGCCGCACAGATCGAGTACAGCGACTTCGACCACAACGAGGCCAACGTCCTCCCGAGGGCGACTCTCACAGCCGGTGATCCGCTATCGGGTCTCGACAGCCTCGCAAGCCAAGTCCGAGATTCGGGAGTCACTGCCGTCGAAGGAGATGTCCTCATCGACGATCGACTCTTCACGCCATACGACAAGTGGAATGACGGGGTCATCAGCCCGATCATGCTCAACGACAACCTCATTGATCTCACGATTACTCCGACAGCCGCCGGATCGGTAGCGGCGGCGTCCCAGCGCCCGTTCGTGTCAGGCTATGCAATTGATTCGAACATTACGACAGGCCCAGCCGGTGGGCCTGCGACAGTCAGTATTCATCGCCGGGCCGATGGCCGAATCGAGGCGACGGGTACCGTGCCGGCAGGCTCCGAACCGGTCATTCGGACCTTCAAGGTCGAGGACCCGTCATCGTTTGCTCGCTCTGCTCTGATAGATGCTCTACGTAGAGCCGGAATCTCTCTCACCGCCCAGCCGGGCCCTGCAAACCCGTCTGGCTCACTTCCAGCTGCTAACTCCTATACGGACGCGAACCGCCTCGCTGCCCTCGATTCCGCCACCCTCGCGGAGGAAATCAAGGTCATTTTGAAAGTGAGCTTCAACCGAGGGGCGGATCTCCTCATTTGCAGGCTCGCGGTGGCTGGGGGCAGCAAAGACTGTCTAGACGGCATGACCCGAATGCAGCAAATCCTAGACAAAGCCGGAATCGACAAGACTGCCCTCTACCTGTTCGACGGAGCAGGCTCTAGTGATCACACCCGAACTTCGCCAGTGGCCTTCATCAAGTGGCTCGAATTCGCAAAGCAGCGGCCCTGGAGCTCCGCATTTGTTGATGCACTTCCGATCATGGGCGTTGACGGCTCCCTCGCCGATGTGGAGCGCAACGGAGCGTCAATGGGCAAGGTGCGAGCCAAGACAGGCACTCGAGCGACGTCGACACCAACTGGTGAAGCTCTGCTCTATGCCAAGTCACTAGCCGGATATCTCGAGGGCAAGTCGGGCCGGACCTACCTCTTGGTGATAGCTGTCAACGGCGTGCCAATCTCCGGCATCGAGGAAATCATCGCCGTTGTTGACGACCTTGGCGCCATGGCTTCGGCGTTGCAGCAAGCCAATTGACCTACGACAGAGCGAATCGTCGATGGGTCAGCTTTTCCCCTAAAGAGAGCCGGCCGCGCACCCGAATCATCAATGCAAGACGTCGAACTCGTGAACCGGCCGGGCCCTTAGCGGCTCAAGTGCCCTGCCTAATTGCCGACACTGGTCTTCCTATCAGGAACGAAGAGCGTTCCCTCAGCTAGGCGGATGTATGCGTCCGAAGCGTCTCTGTATGTCGAGCGCTCGCGGTCAAGCGTGGAGAAGAGCGCCAGGCCCATGGTCGTCGCCAGAATTAGATTCGCGACCGCTCGCGTATTCGCATCCGAGGCGATTTCTCCACGATCCTTTGCCTCGTCGACGATCGACTCAAAGAGCGTGATTGTCACCGAAGTACGTCGCGCCACGTCATCCTCAAACTCCGGGTGCCGACGCATTTCAATCGGCATGACTGCTATGAATCCGGCGGTCGACGAGTCCCTATCATTGAGCGCCACGGCAGCCTCACTTACGGCCCTAAGACGGCCCAAGAAGCTCTCGCTCTTGCCAATCGCATCGCCAAAGGCCTTCAGAAATGCCTGCTGGACCTCGTCGGTCACAGCTCGAAAGAGCGCCTGCTTGGAGTCAAAGTAGTGGTAAATCGCTCCCGTTGTGATGTCAGCATCAAGTGCGACGTCCTTGATTGTGGTCTTGTCAAAGCCCTGTTCAGCAAAGAGCCTGCGAGCTGAATCGAGAATTCGA
>QEUQ01000055.1 GCA_003577105.1 Acidobacteriota bacterium
TGATCGGCGCCTACAACGTCTCAAAGGCGGCATTGATACACCTCACCGAGCAGCTCGCCGCCGAGCTCGCACCGGCCGTGCGGGTCAACGCGCTAGCACCGGGTTTGGTCAAGACAAAGTTCGCGAGAGCTCTGTGGGAACCAAATGAAGAGGGAGTCGCCAAGCGAATACCTCTCAAGCGTCTCGGTACTCCCGAAGACATCGGTGCCGCGGCCCTCTACCTCGTCTCAGACTCGGCCTCATGGGTCACGGGTTCAACTCTGGTGATAGATGGCGGCGCCCTGCTAGGCGGTTTTGTCTGAGGTCGGTCTCGCCAAGTCGAGATAACTAATCCGGTCATCCCCGAGGCGCTTCTTCATTACCTTGAACGCCTCAGGGTTCGAGTCGATCAGAACAAATCGCCGCCCCAACGCGCGGGCGACAGCGCCCGTTGTCCCACTGCCCGCAAAGAAGTCGAGTACCCAGTCGCCGGGGCTTGACGAGGCCTGGATCGCCCGCCTGAGAACTCCCTCGGGTTTCTGGGTCGGGTATCCGGTCTTTTCCTTGCCTGTGGGCGAGACAATCGTGTGCCACCAGACATCGGTGGGCGTCTTGCCCCTGGCCGCCTTCTCCGGCCCAGCGAGTTCAGGAGCCATGTACGGGATGCGGTCGATGGCTTCCTGGTCGAAGTAATACAGCTTCGGGTCCCTGACATAAACGAGGATCGTGTCGTGCTTGGCCGGCCACCGGCGCTTTGGGCGCCCCCCGTAGTCGTAGGCCCAGACGATCTCATTCAAGAAACAGTCGCGGCCGAAGATCTCGTCAAGAAGCACTTTGCAGTAGTGGGATTCTCTGTAGTCAATGTGGAAATAGAGAGTTCCGTCTTCAGTGAGAAGACGGCGTGCTTCGACTAGGCGCGGTGCTATGAATTCGAGGTAGTCATCATATGAATCGCTGAAATTCAAAGAGCCGACCTGGGTGGTGCGATAGCGATGACCTCCGAAGCCGGTACGATCTCCGTCGTCTTGCCCATCACCGACCCGCTCGACAGTGATCGAATTCCGCCTCTGCTCCTTGCTGGTGTTGAATGGCGGGTCGATGTAGATCAGGCGAAAGCTCGACTCCGGTAGGTGCGGAAGCGCGAGCGCGTTGTCGGAACAGATGACGTAGTCATTGCTAGCGCCAAGATCAACAAGGGAGTCACTAACTGTCACGGATTACAAAGATCTTCATCTGGATCGGCGTCTTCGTGTTGCTCGCAGCGACAGTCGTTGTCGCCATTACAGAAACTTACCTGCGCGGAGCCGTCGAAGCTGAGATTGCCAAGAACCTGAAGCGCTACTACAACCTTGAAGAGCTCCCCGAGGTACATGTAGATGGGTCACCGTTCACCTGGCGACTCGTCACGGGCAGCTTCGACTCGATCACAGCGGACATGAAGGATCTCGATACCTCGCAGTTCGCATCGGGCCAGGATCGTTTCGCAACTCCGCTCAAGATCACCGAAATGCGGATCTCGCTCGATGAGATCAGCTTCAGCCCACTGAACGTACTCGGAGGGCAGAAGGCATTTTCGGCCAAGTCAGGAGAGCTTGAGGCTCACGTGAGCGAGGCGAGTCTCAACGAGTTCATGAAGGCTTCTGGAATAAGAGTGCATTTCTCAATGGGTCAGTCTGAGGTCGTCGCCAAAGCGACCCTCACTGGGCAGGGCCAGACCTTTCCGGTTGAAGGAAAGGGCACCTTTGTCTACGCGGACAACTCAATCGTCTTTGAGCCTCGAGAGATCAAGGGGGAGGGGGTCTCGGAGCAGGTGGCGATGAACGCTTTGAAGGTAGTGCGCCCGATGCCGAGCATTGGTGGCGTTCGCCCCACATCCGTTGAGATTGCGCCCGGAGAGCTGATCTTGAAGGCCGAGGTTTCCACCTTTACCTTCGAGCCGGTTGAGCAGGAGACACCGCCAGAGGTCACCCTTCCCACCCCAGCCGAATCGGTGACTTCGACGTCGTCTCCGTCGCCAACGCAGAGCCCGGCTCCGTCGAAGACGACAGCCACGCCTTCTAAGAAGTCTCCGTCGGCCACCAAGTCACCTTCCAAGTCGCCTACCGCAACCAAGAAGAACTGACTTGGTTTCTATCTGCGTCCCGCGTTGGGCCGCTTGCCGTGATTGGCCTTCTTGCGGCGGGCGCGATCGCGGCGCTTTCTGGTCTTCTTGCTCATTGATTTCACCCCTCGGGCGAGATATTCAGATCCAGGACTGAAATAGCATCAGGTTGTTCCACATGTTCGGTGGTATTTCGATGCCTGTCCAGATTGGATAGAAGAACGCACAGCCTACTACCGCGAGCCCGCCGACGACGATTGCGGCAGCCGGCCTAAGCGCCTCTGGTGCGCGTCTCGCAGCTGAGACCAGGGCCAGAGCCATGAAGGGCACCACCGGCGTCATGTAGTAGAAGAAGGATGTGCGCGGATTGGCAAACCAAGGCAAGTAGAGGCCGAAGTAGCCGGCGAGAATCAGTCCGTCGCGCCAATCCCTCCTCACCAAGGCGTAAGCAAGAACCAGTGGAACGACAACGAGGAATGGCCACCAGACGCCCGGATTCCCGACGGCCAAGATGTGGCCTCGCCCGCCTTCTGGGCCTTCTTCGTACCAGTAGGCAATCGGCCGGGACATCAGTGGCCAGCTGCCGGCTGTTGATTGGTACGGGTGCGATGCGTTGAGCGATCGGTGATACCGCATGGTGTCGGACTGCATCTTGAAGAAGTGCTCTGTTGTGCCCGAAGGCTCGGTGAGGATTGACCCGTGCGGATTGGAGATGAACCAGCCGGCGTAGGAAGCGAGGTAGATGCACGCCGGCATGAGCAGCAGGCAGAGGATCAACGAGGGCGTCGAGCTGAGGAGGCGCCCGACGATGCTCGTTCCAGGCGTCCGCGTGGTAATCGACCAGACACCAAAGAGTCCGCCTGCAATGAAGATCGCCCAGATCCCGGTCCACTTCGTAGCAATTGCCGCCCCGAGCGAGATCCCGGTAAGCAACCGCCACTTCGACACCCACAGCCATCGCCACTCCATGCGGGCGGGTTCGTAGGCGACCTCAGCCTCCTCGTAGCCGGCCTCTGGGTATTCGAGTGCAGCTTCGACTTCTGAACATGTGGGATGCGCGTCGTACTCGGCCCACGCTAGGGCCGCGGCCTTTTGCATGCGGCGCTTTTCGCAGGCGATGAAGAGAAATGTGACGACTATGAAGGTGGAGACAAATCCGTCGAGCATTGCCACCCGGGACTCGACTATCGCCAAGCCGTCAATGGCGATCAGAAGACCGGCCAAGAACGCCCACGAATGCCTCCGCCAGAGTACGAGGGCGAGCAGATAAGTCGCGGCGACCGATCCAACGCCGAATAGCGCGGACATGCTTCGCCAACCCCAGGGGTTCTTGCCGAAGGTGGAGATTCCAGTTGCGATGATCCACTTGCCGAGTGGGGGGTGAACCCAGGAGATCTCGCCGGGAACCCCGCTCACCGGGATCGTCTCCGACTCCCGGGATTCACCTCCGTAGAGCTCGTCGAGGTTGTGGCGAAATGCTTCGGGGCCTTCGAGGTAAACGACCGCGTCGTTGGCATAGTAGGTCTCGTCGAAATAGACCTCTGCCGGATGATCCAGATTGAAGAACCTGAGCGCGGCGGCAATGACAATGACTACCGCAAAGAGCCACCATTTGGAGGGATGAGCGCGAGCCTTGCTCTCGTCGCCAACCCGCTCGGTCTCGAGGGCGACGCCCGTCGTTGGCTCTGAGGCTGAGGTGTGCTCTGCTTGAGGGTCCCCGGTGGTCATGATGCGACGATACATGGGGCAAGGTTGAGTTTATGGAACGCATTGGCATAGCCGGGTTGCCGGCATCTGGAAAGACCTCTCTCTTCAACGCGCTGACGGGCGTTGGCGCGGAGATCGGAACGTATTCATCGAAAGACGTGAATCTCGGCATGGCCTCGGTGCCCGATCCTCGGCTCGAGGTTCTGGCAGACATGGAAAGCTCGAAGAAGATCGTTCCTACGCAGATCGAGTTCGCCGATGTAGCCGGAGTCGCCGCGGGTTCTACTCCCGCTCAGGGGCTGGGGGGAGCGCAGCTCGGTAAGTTGCGCGAGGTAGATGCACTGGTCTGCGTACTGAGGGCATTTGAGGCGCCCGAAGTCCCACATCCTGAAGGATCAGTCGATCCGGTCAGAGACATGGAGATGCTCGAGACCGAGCTGTGCCTTGCCGATCTCGAGGCGGCCGAGAAGGCGACTGAGCGCTATCGAAAGGCCTCAAAATCCGGTGACGCGCAGCAAAAGACGTGGGCCGATCAGGCCGAGGCGATAAAGGCGGTGCTCGAGACCGGTGTCCCGGTTTCGCGGGCGGGGACTCTTCCGGTTCCGCCGGATCTCTTCCTGATAACTGACAAGCCGGTTATCTACGTCGTCAACATCGGCGAGGACCAGATCGACGAAGCTGACAAGATCGAGGATCAAGTTCGAGCCGCCGCGGTTGGCATGGCCGGTGAGAGATCGGAATCAGTCGACGCAATGGCAATCTGCGCCCAGGTCGAGGCCGAAGCGCGCGACCTCGATGCCGATGCACGTTCGGAGCTGCTCGAGGCTTATGGGCTCGGGGAAGGGGTTACGCAGCGCCTGATCCGCGCCGTCTATGGCTCGCTGGATCTGATCACATTCCTTACGGCAGGAGAGCCTGAGACCCGTGCATGGACCACCCAGCTCGGCTCGAAGGCTCCACAGGCAGCTGGCCGAATCCACTCCGACATGGAGCGAGGCTTCATTCGTATGGAGGTCGTTGCATACGACGACCTCGTCGACGCGGGCTCGATGAAGGCCGCGAAAGAAAAGGGACTCGTTCGCGTTGAGGGAAAGGACTACGTCGTGAAGGAAGGCGATGTAATCCATGTGAGGTTCAATGTCTGAGGCCAGCTCAGTGGTGGAGTTGTGGTCCGAGCGCCGGTGCCTCGCAGCGAGGTGCCACATTCGAGATTCGTGGTTTGGCAAAGCAAAGGGATTGCTTGGCAGGAGCGGGCTCGCTGCCGACGAGGCAATGGTATTGACGCGCTGCCGGTCAATCCACACTTTAGGCATGCGATTTCCAATCGACGTGATCTATGCGAACAACGATCTCGAGGTCGTCGGATTGCGGGAGTCAGTCGTTCCCTGGCGTAGTCCTCGCGGCTTCGCCAAGTGCAGGCACATAGTTGAAGCCGGCGCAGGCGCGATTGAGCAGTGGCAACTCGCCGTTGGTGATCGGCTCGAGTTGCGGCGAGCCGACGATGCCCGGAATCGAGCCTGATTTGGTTGAGCGTGGTCGTCTGTTCGTAGTCGCAACGCCGATAGGGAACCTCGGCGATCTGTCACCGCGGGCGGTTGAAGTGCTGAGTGATGCGGACTTGATCGTCGCCGAGGACACGCGGCGCACCCGCAAGCTCCTTTCTCACGCTCGAATCAGTACCAAGATGATCTCTTGTCATCGAGACAACGAGAGCGCCCGTCTCGACGGTCTACTCAGTCGCCTCGAGGGTGGCGAGGCGCTCGCTCTTGTCTCTGATGCGGGGGTCCCGCTGATTTCGGACCCCGGAGCGTTGCTCGTCAGGGCGTGCATTGATCGCGAGATACCCGTTGAGTGCATCCCAGGCCCCTCGGCAATCACTTCGGCATTGGTGGTTTCCGGCCTTCCCGTTGACCGCTTCACTTTTGAGGGGTTCCTGCCACGGGCCCAAAAGGCACGGCGATCTCGGCTAGAGGGCCTGGCAGGGGAGGAGCGGACGATGGTTTTCTTCGAGGCCCCTCACCGAATGAAGGCGATGCTGACCGACGCAGCGCTTGTACTTGGTGCAACGAGGCAATGTGCGATCTGCCGGGAGCTGACCAAGATCCACGAGGAGGTGTGGCGTTGCTCGCTAAGGGAGGCCGCTGAGCGCTTCGCGTCAGTCGAACCCAGGGGTGAGTACGTCGTGGTGATTGAGGGTGCCACCCCCTCAGACGCTGAGGCGCACGAGGTCGAGGCTGCTGCGAGAGAGGCGATTGCTCTTGCGCTCGAGACTGGGGCAACACCTCGGGAGGCCGCTGCGGCAGGCGAAGTTGCGGGTCTTTCGAGAAGCAGCGCGTACAAGCTAGCTGTTTCGATAGCGAGGCAAGACTCACGAGGGGATCGCCGGTGACTGCGTGGTTCGACACCCATTGTCATCCGTACATGGCCAAGAATTCTGTAGCCGAACAGGTCGAGCGAGCGCTCGTGGCCGGTGTCGGGGAAATGGTCATCGTCGGCGTCGATCTCGATACCAGTGAAGAAGCGATCGAGATTGCCTGCCTCTACGAAGGTGTTTATGCGGCCGTGGGGGTACACCCCAACGAGAGCGAGGACTTGCCCATCGAGGCGATTCGTGACTTGGCCGCCCACCCGAAAGTGGTTGCGATAGGCGAGACGGGGATCGACCTCTACCGCGACCGCGTCTCTATCGACAAACAGGAGACAGCGTTTCGCGCTCAGATCGCGCTCGCCAAAGAGACGGGTAAGGCTCTGATTGTTCACGGCCGTGACGCGCATCCCGAGGTCAAGAGAATCCTCAAATCCGAGGGTCCTCCCGACCGATTCGTAATGCACTGCTTCCTTGGCACCCCGGACGATGGCCGGGATTACATTGAGCTTGGCGCATATCTGTCTCTTGCAGGGCCAGTCACTTTCACCAACGCGCCAGAATTGCGAGATGCGGTGAGCGAGCTGCCCCTCGAATCAATGGTCGTGGAGACCGATTCACCGTTTCTATCCCCACACCCCTTCAGGGGTAAGCCAAATGAGCCAGCCCGTGTGGCTCTGGTGGGCGAGGCAATCGCGCATATCAAGCGTGTCGATGCTTCGGTGGTGGCAGAGACGACCACCGCCAATGCCCGGCATCTCTTCGGCATCGAGCCGTGACCGCCGAGCCGCCGCAAGGCCGAGAGCCAGCCGGTGGCAACCTGGAATATCTAAATGCGGGCGCGATTCGGGCTCTTCTCGAATCGGAAGGCATTCGACCTTCGAAGTCGCTGGGGCAGAATTTTCTGGCCGACGCCAACCACGTCAGAAAGATTGCCGCCGCCGCGGGTGCAGCTCCCGGAGTGCGGGTGGTCGAGATCGGCCCAGGCCTCGGTTCGCTCACAATCGGGTTAATCAACGCGGGTGCCGAAGTGGTTGCGATTGAAAAGGATGCGCGTTTCGCCTCCGTGCTCGAACGGACGGCTCGGGGCGCGCGTGTCGTTGTGGCCGATGCGCTCGATTCAGAGCTGTCGAGCGTCATCGAGGAGGCAGTCGGCGGAGATTGGCCGGCCCCATGGCGCCTTGCCGCGAACCTTCCGTACAGCACCGGCACTCCGATCTTCGTCAAGATCCTTGAAGAGGTGTCCGAAATCAGCGGAGGCGTGGTGATGCTCCAGCGCGAAGTCGCCGAGCGCCTAGTTGCGCGTTCAGGGGATCACGAATACGGGGGCGTCAGTGTCGTCGTGCAGTACTTCGCAAGTGCCCGCAAGGTCGGGCGAGTCCCTCCCGGAGTATTCGTGCCTGCGCCTCGCGTGGAGTCTGTTTTGGTTGGATTCGAGCGGCGCGAGGAGCCCCCTGTTAGCGCTGACAGGGGGCGGCTGTTTGAGTTGATCAGGGCAGGCTTCTCGCACCGTCGAAAGACATTTCGGAACTCGATCTCTGGTCTCAGCTGGGCGCATGAGGCACTTGAGGCTTGTACTGTGGTGGGTATCGACCCTTCACGCAGGGCTGAGACGATGTCGCTTGAGGAGTTTGGCGCAATAACAGGAGCCGCTCTTGAGATGGGTGTGGGGAGCCCGCCCGGTGGCCCGAGCGGCGGCGGGCGATGACCGGCCCAAGGAGCGCCTCGGCGTTGGCGCACGCGAAGTTGAATCTGACCTTGCGCATCACCGGCGTTCGCGATGACGGCATGCACCTTCTGGATTCCCTCATGTGCTCGATTTCTCTGGCAGATCGGATCACGCTCACCGAGCGAAGCGACGAGATCGTGACTGTCGAGACCAAAGGGGCCGACATCGGTCCGGACTTTGCGAACCTCGCGTTGAAGGCGGCGAAAGTCTTTCAAGAGGAGTTCGGTGGCGCCGGTTACGACATCGTTCTGGAAAAGGAGATTCCGGCTGGCGCCGGACTTGGTGGGGGATCAGCGGACGCAGCGGCGACGCTGCGCCTCGCGCGCGACATAAGCGGCCGGGAGGCGAGCGACGCGCAACTAGTGGAGATCGGGGCTGAACTCGGCGCAGACATCCCGTTTTGTCTCAGCGGCGGGCTGGCGCGGGTCTCGGGAATTGGAGACGTGCTGCGCCCCAAGGAGATGCACGAAGCGCTATATGACGCCGTCGTGGTCTTGGGGATTCCGAACTTCGCAATGCCGACAGGCGACGTCTTTGCCGCTTGGGATCGCAATCCCGCGTCCGGGACACCAGATGTCGTGCCCGCCTGCCTCGCACAGGTCGCCGACCGGTTTGTAAACGACCTTGAGCCTCCGGCCGAATCCCTGGTACCCGAACTTCACCGGCTGAGGGGCGCCCTCAGTACGGCCATTGGCAGCCCGGCGCGCATGACGGGCAGCGGTTCTGGGATATTCGGCTTCGCGCGTTCGATGCGCGAGGCGAACAAGGCGGCCCGGCGAGTAGCTGGAGACTTCGCTGCGGTACTGCTTTGCAGGCCGGTCAGATCCGGCGTCGAGGTCTTGGAGTAGCGGCATCGCCGCCAAGTACTGATCGTCCCTTCGGCGCGAAGACCCGGCTCGGTTAGCATGGAGTCGGCGCGCCGTCGCTGGGAAGCTGGTCGGCTCTAGCAGCCGGATGGGCCGGACTTGCCCCTAGGCGCGCCACTGCCAATTGGGAGGTGGTGCAATGGCAGCACGCGGGACTTTGGATCCTGAAATGGAGGTTCGACCCCTCCCCTCCCAGCCAGACGACAGGCGTGGAATCGCAAGCAACGACGATGGAGTGACTTAATGACCGGATCGGAGCGCCCGCTTACCGCAGTGGTATTGGCTGCAGGTGAGGGGACTCGCATGAAGTCTTCGACGCCGAAAGTTCTCCACAAGCTCTGTGGCCGCCAGATGATCCTTTGGGTTCTTGAAGCACTTGAGCCGCTTGGATGCGATCAAGTCATTGTTGTCGCCGGCCATGGTGCAGACGAGGTTGCCGAAGTCATAGAGGAGCTCGCACCACGCGAGCTGCCGGTCGTCATTGTCGAGCAGGCCGAGAGGCGCGGAACAGGCGATGCAACTTCAGTTGCACTTGCCTATTTAGATGAGACCGATCCCGAGGGCGAGAGCGACATTTTGGTCGTGAACGGCGACGGGCCGGTGATCACATCCGAGACCCTCGCTGAGCTAGTCGTCATGCACACGACCGTCGGAACGTCCGCGACAATTCTGTCGGCCCGGCTGGACGACCCAACCGGATACGGCCGAATCGTTCGCGACAGCGACGGCGGAGTCACGAAGATTGTTGAGGAAGCCGATTGCGGTCCTGAGGAAGCGGCGATCAATGAGGTCAATGCCGGTTTCTATTGCTTCGACCGCCCCCAGCTCGGCTCATCGCTTGAATTGATCGCGCCAGACAACGCGCAGGGCGAGCAATACCTGCCCGATGCAGTGAAGCTGCTCGTGGATTCGGGCAAGCTCGTCGAGGCATTTGAGGCTCCAGCCGACGAGGTGCTCGGTGTGAACTCGCGTTCGGACCTCGCCAAGGCAGAGTCGATCTTGCGGGCGCGAATCAACCAGTTCCACATGGCTGAAGGCGTGACTATGGTCGATCCTGAATCGACCTATGTGGATGCCGAAGTCTCGATGGGTCAAGACGTTGTGCTCTTGCCCAATACTCATCTGCAAGGCGAGACCTCAATAGGAGACCACTGCGAAATCGGCCCGGACGTGAGAATCGTGGATTCTGTTGTCGGACCTCGCTCCTGCGTGACTTATTCGGTAGTGCGGGAGGCGACGCTTGCCCACGACGTGACCGTAGGTCCATTTGCGTCAATCAGACCAGGAGTCCGAATTGAGGCGGGGGTTCACATTGGGACTTCGGTCGAGCTGAAGAACACCTCGGTCGGAGAGGGTTCGAAGGTGCCGCATCTCGCCTACTTGGGCGATGCCGAAATCGGAGCCGACGTCAATGTGGGTGCCGGGACCATTACGTGCAACTATGACGGTGAGGCGAAGCACCGTACCGTAGTTGAAGACGGTGCTCGCATCGGGTCGGACACCATGCTCGTGGCTCCGGTAACGGTGGGGCGAGACGCCTACACAGCTGCAGGTTCGGCCATCACAATTGATGTTCCCGAGGGTTCGCTTGGAGTTGCCCGAGCCAAGCAACGCAATGTCGACGGCTGGGTAGCTCGCAAGCGACGCGGCTAGAGCGAAAGGTTTACCGGTGTTTGAGTGGTCTCAGGAGCAGTTGATGCTCCGCGATGTCGTTCGCAAGTTCATCGAAAACGAGATAGTTCCGATCAAAGATGAGCTGGAGTTCGGGGATCTGCCCCCTTACGACATCCTCAGGAAAATGCTCTCGACCTTCGGCATGGATGTGGCCGCGCGAGAGTCATTTGCCAAGAGGATCGAACGCGAGAAGGCCGAAGCGGAGGCCGATGCCAAGGGCGAGGAGCTTCCACCTCGCGAAAAGAGCGACGGAAGTTTCGGCGAGGCATTTCAAATGATTCCGATCATCGAGCTGTGCCGGCACTGCCCGGGGCTCGTCACTGCCATGGGCGTTTCCATGGGGCTGACCGCGGCTGCGATCCAGAGCAAGGGGACAATTGCCCAAAAAGAGCGCTGGGTACCGGAGTTGTTGACTCTGGAGAAGGTGGGAGCGTGGGCGATCACCGAGCCGGGATCGGGCTCTGACGCCTTCGGATCGATGATCTCGACCGCCAGGCGCGACGGCGACGAATACGTCTTGAATGGCTCGAAGACTTTCATTACCAATGGCCCCTATGCCGACACCATCGTCTTCATCTGCAAGCTTGATGAGGGGAATCCACCGGAGGAGCGCAAGATCCTCTCGTTTGTGCTCGAGAAAGGCACGCCCGGCTTCGAGCAGTCAAAGCCGCTGCGCAAGATGGGCATGCATAGCTCACCGACCGGCGAGCTATTCCTCGATGACGTCCGAGTCGGGCGTGACCGTCTGATCGGCGAGACCGAAGAAGTCCCGGCGGGAGGGCGTGAGGGCGCGAAAGATACATTCTCAATGGAGCGTTCCGGTGTCGCGGCCATGGCTCTCGGAATCATCGAGCAGTGTCTTGAGAAGTCGGTCTCCTATGCCAAGGAGCGAGTCCAGTTCGGCAAGCCGATAGGCGAATTCCAGCTGATCCAGGAGAAGTTGGCGCGTATGGAGGTCGCACGACTCAACGTGCAGAACCTTGTCTTCCGCTACGTCGAGATGAGCCAGGCCGGACATCCCCTGACGTTGGCCGAGGCGTCTGCGATGAAGCTCTACTCAGCTCGCGCGGCGACCGAAGTTGCCATGGAGACCGTTCAGCTTTATGGCGGCAACGGGTACATGTCGGAGTTCGGCGTGGAGCAGCTGGCCAGAGATGCAAAGGTCTTGCAGATTTACGCCGGCACAGACGAAATTCAGATCACCCACATTGCTAAGGACCTGCTGCGGCGCTGAGCAGACTTCTGCCGAGCGGTCTGGGCTCTTAGCTGGGGTGCTGGTTGAGCAGCAGCCAGTAGAGGCCGAGCTGGCGCACGGACTCGGTGAACTGTTCGAAGTCGACAGGCTTGACGATATAGCTGTTCACCCCAAGCTGGTAGCTCTCAACGATGTCCCTTTCCTCGCGCGACGATGTCAGAACCACGATGGGAATTGACTTGGTTGATGGGTCACCCTTGACTTGTCTGAGGACTTCGAGCCCATCGACCTTGGGCAATTTCAGATCCAAGAGCACCAATTTTGGCGCGTTCTGCCCGTTGCGCCCTTCGTATTCTCCGCGCTGAAAGAGAAAATCGAGTGCCATTTGCCCATCTCGCACGACGTAGATGTTGTTTGCGAGGTTGTTCCGCTGCAGTGCGTGGATCGCGAGCTCTTCGTCGGCAGGGTTGTCCTCGACGAGGAGTATCTCTACGGGTGACTCAACCTTCATCTCCTTGGCCTCCCTCTGCGATGGTGAAGTAGAAGGTCGCTCCGAGTCCCGGAGTGGATTCCGCCCAAATCTCGCCACCATGTAGCTGGATCACTCGTTGGACAATTGCCAACCCGACTCCGGTTCCTTCGTATTCTGCCGCATTGTGCAGGCGCTGGAAAACCCCGAAGATTCTTTCGGCGTATTGCAGTTCAAAGCCCACGCCGTTGTCGCGCACAGAACAGACAGCCGACCGGGCGCCCGCTCGCTTCTCGCATCTGACCTCGATCACTGTCTTGGGGTTGGCCCGGGAGTATTTGACGGCGTTTGACAGGAGGTTGACGAAGACTTGTTTCATCAGCGTTCTGTCGGCCCTAATCGATGCCATAGGCATGATCTTCAGCTCGATGTCGCGCTCTTCGGGCTCAGCGGCCCTGACGACTTCAAAGGCCTCGGCCACGATTTCTGTTAGCTCGAACTCGCGATACTCCAGCGATTGCCGACCGATGCGGGAGAAGGCTAGAAGGTCGTCGATGAGTTGCCCCATCTGCTGAGCGCCTTCACGGATTCTCCGCAAGTACCTCAAGGCGTCTTCCGACAGGTCCTCGGAGTGCTCGTCGATGAGAATTCGTGAAAACCCGTCCATTGCGCGCAGCGGCGACCTCAGGTCGTGCGAAACCGAGTATGAGAAGGCCTCGAGCTCCTTGATGGTGGCAGCCAATTCCCTTGTGCGCTCGTCTACGCGGGCTTCGAGCTCGTCATTGAGCGAGCGCAGTACGTCTTCCACCTGTCGTCGATCGGTGATGTCTGAAGCGATTCCGCAAATCGCATTGGGCGTGCCGTCATCGTTGAGGAGGGGGAACTTGACCATCAGATATTGACGAATGCCGCCATCAGTAATGAGCTCGAGTTCCCTCTCCGACGCGTGCCCTTGGGTCAGCGCTGTTACGTCACCCGCAGAGAGCGCCTCGGCCACACTCGGAGGCAGAACTTCGGTGTCGGTGTGCCCGATCAGCTCTGATGGCGCGAGCGAAAGTGCCTTTTCAAGGCTGTGGCTCGCCATGACATAGCGGCCATCGAGATCCTTCATGAAGACCAGCGATGTCGAGCGAGCGAGAATTCCTTGCAGGCGTCGTGCCAGGTCATGTTCGGCAGCGTGTGCGACTTGTCTTTCAGAATCGGACTTGTTGAGGAAGGCGGTGGCGAAATAGGTGAGCGTGCAGAGCGCAAGCGTCATCGCCGTGACCATGATGGCAAGCCCGAACTCCGTCGAGTACAGCCCTGCTTTCTCGCCGGCCAAGCGCACCCAAGCGACAAGTAGCGGCATGAGCAGGGCAACCGGCAAGAGCCTGCGCGCAAGGCGCCCGCCGAGTTGCTCCGAGGCGAATTCCGCGATCAGGCCGCGCGGCGGACCGATTGTGATGGCACCGGCAAAGCCCAAGAGGAAGAGCGCGGCTGTGTGGAGCGCCTGCGCCGTCTGGGTAGGGAGCGGTTTGTACAAGCCCTCGACTCCGAAGCTGTACCCAACGAGCGCCAAGAAGGGGAAGACACACCCGGCTACGCAGATCGGCTGGAGCAGTCTTGATCGCTTTCCCTCAGCTGGATCGGCGATCACCAGAGCTAAGGCAAGGAAGACAAAGGTGGCGGCCGTCGAGATAGCCATCCGCCCCGGTGTTGGAGTCAGGCGACCGCCGAAGTCCACGAATATGGCTTGATCAATTCCGAGGCTTACGCCAGCCGAGTCCTCGACAAAGCTCAGCAGGCCAATTAGGCCTGCCGCTCCGGCAAACGCCTTGCCCGTCCGCAGCATTGTGGGCGATGCCCCGCGTTGGGAAATGAGCATGAGGGCAATTCCCGATGCTATGAAGCCAAAGGCAGTGTTGGCTTTCATCGAGGCGAAGCCGGGCACAATGCTCTTGAGGAGCTCGACTCTGAAGGTCCAGCCTGCTAATACAACGAGGCCGCCGACAGTAAGGATCGCACCGGCGGTTTTCGGCATCAGCTGAAGCGAGCGGACGATCCGCGGCGAGGAATCACCCTCGCTTGAACTCGCCGTTCCCCGAGTTTCGCCAGCTGTGTTTCTAGTCAATTCCCGATTCCTATTGGTCAAGTGCTCGCTTCGCCAATTTCGCGACATGCTCAACAATTGTCGCACTGATACAGGATTCTTCAGCTGAGCGGTTACGTGGCCTGCTCGAATTCGCGCTGTGAGATCTGCGCTTTTCACTTCCCGCGAATACACCTGCCTGTAATAGGCTAGGCCGGTAAGGGCTCGACATCAGCCAAACGCAAAACGGTTCGCGGGGACGGCGCAGGTGGAACTCGTCAGCAATAAGAAGATGATCCTCTTCAGCGGCCGCGCTAATCCGGAGCTCGCTGACGAGGTAGCCGAGAGCCTCGACGTTGAGCTGGGTCAGGTCGAGCTCAAAGACTTTGCAAACGGCGAAATCTACTGCCGTTTTCTCGAATCCGTCCGGGGCAGCGACGCGTTTGTGATGCAAAGCCACTTCGAGCCGATCAACAAGCACATCATGGAACAGCTGATCATGATCGATGCCCTGAAGCGGGCCTCGGCCAAGAGGATCACGGCGGTCGTTCCGTTCTTTGGCTACGCAAGGCAGGACAAGAAGGGCCTTGGGCGCGAGCCAATCACCGCACGATTGATTGCCGATCTGCTGACCACCGCGGGTGCGAACAGAGTGGTCTCAGTGGATCTACACACCGGTCAGATCCAAGGATTCTTCGACTATCCACTCGATCATCTGACTGCCTTACCGATCTTGACCGCGTGGTTCCAAGAGAATCTTGATATTGACGCCACTGTTGTTTCACCTGATGCGGGTCGTGTGAAGGTGGCAGAGCGCTGGGGCCGCCACGTGGATGCGCCCATTGCGATCATGCACAAGAAGCGGGCGCGCACAACGGCCAATGCCACCGAAATGCTTGAGGTCGTTGGTGAGGTCAAGGACCGGGCTTGCATCTTGGTCGACGACATGATCGATACCGCCGGCACGATTACCCAGGCGGCCGAACTCCTAAAGGAGAGGGGTGCAGCCGAGGTCTATGCGACGGCAACTCACGCGGTCTTGTCGGGACCTGCAATTGATCGGCTCAAGAACTCACCGATCGAGAAGGTGGTCGTGACAAACACGCTGCCTGTGCCTGACGGCAATCGGATCGACAAAATGGAAATACTCTCAGTCGCGCCCGTGATCGCCGACGCACTGACGGCCGTCTTTGAAGATGCCTCCGTCAGTGAGATCTTCCAGGGCGAGAACGAGCAGATGTAACCGCCTAGGCCAGGCGGTCGAGGATAGTCGAGAGAATCTCTGTGCCTTGCCGTGAATTCTTGATCCCCTCCCTCATTTCATCAGGACTCTGAATCCATTCGCCATCTACGAGTTCGTCGGAGCAGTTTTCGATGAGCGCTTCGACGTTGCCGGCCAGGGTCTCAATGTGGAACTGAAGCCCAAGCACCCTGTCATTGATGCAAAACGCCTGGTTCCTACAAGCGGCGCTCGACGCGATGTGAGTCGCACCGTCTGGTATCTGAAACGTGTCGCCGTGCCAATGAAATGCTTTGAACTCACGGGGGACCTGGCTCATGAGTTCTGTCTCGCCGGCGGTAGCGGCGAGGGTGACGGGGAACCAGCCAATTTCTTTTTGTCTATTGGCTGAGACCTCGGCACCCATCGCTGACGCAATTAGCTGAGCGCCGAGGCAAATTCCAAGCACGGATGAGCCACTTTCAATTGTTCTGCCAATGAGGGCTTTTTCCGATGCGAGCCAGTTGTGGGTTGCCTCGTCGTTGACGCCCATCGGCCCTCCCATAACTATGAGGAACTCGATTTCGCGGGGATCGGGGAGGGGGTCTTGATCCCATAGACGGGTTGCGACTAGTTCATGGCCTCTGTCGCCCGCCCATCCCTCGATGCTTCCGAGGCCTTCAAATGGCACATGTTGTATCCAATGAATGCGCATGCGTTACCAGCTCTCGCAGTCTGTTTGGGGCAACCCTGCACAATTTCACAACCTGGTTTAGAATGTCACGCAGGATGCGGGGGGCACTACACGGGGTGACGACTAAGTGATCCAGAGCAGTTGTCGCGCATTGTTGCGGCACAACGTCAAAGGCGCAACTGCAGTACCGCTGATAGCGGCGCTTCTTGTCGCGTTGGCTATTCCGCTCGTCTCATTTGAGGCGGACGCGGCGATGATTCAGCATCGCCCCGAGATCCTTATGGACACAGGTTCCTCCGTGGTCGCCGTGACCGATACTGCGACGCTGGAGGAGTGGTCGTCGGTCGTCATATCCGTTCTCGACAATGACATCGCGGGAGCATTTCCGTTGGTGCATGACTCGGTTGCCGTTTCATCCCCTCCGAGCCGCGGCTCCGTGAACTGGACTGTTCCCGGCGAATTTGTCTATGCGCCGCACGCGAATCTCCACGGCGCCGACTCGTTCACCTACATCGTCTGCGATTTGAGTGGCCAATGCGCGTACGGACACGTGGATGTGACGGTCCTGCCGGTGGACGACCCGATTGCGATGACGGATACGGTGACGACAACCGAGCTGGTACCGGTTTCAATCCCTGTCATCAAGAACGATGTACCAGGTCGGTTTTCAATCGTGACTGACTCGGTTGCGGTCTCCAGGCAATCGGAGCACGGCACCACCGACTGGACCATCCCCGGAGAGATAACCTTTACTCCGGCACCTACCTAGTAGCGTCTGACTTCTGACAGTCGTAGCGGCTCTTCGTATCGATTCTCTCACTGCCTCGCTCCTGTTTCCGGGCGCGCGAGGACGGTCACTTGTACCT
>QEUQ01000056.1 GCA_003577105.1 Acidobacteriota bacterium
GTACAAGTGACCGTCCTCGCGCGCCCGGAAACAGGAGCGAGGCAGTGAGAGAATCGATACGAAGAGCCGCTACGACTGTCAGAAGTCAGACGCTACTGGGAGGTTACGAGATGAGTTCGCGCAGAGTTGCGCTGGTTACGGGTGCCGGCCGCGGTGGCGGAATCGGTAGAGCAACCGCACTTAGGCTGGCTGACGATGGGTTTGACGTGGCGGTTCTCGATCTTGGGGGGCGATTTGCCGACTTCCCAGAGTACGAAACCGCACCCCCTTCCGAGTTGGATGAGACGGCCGAACTGGTCGAGGCTCGCGGCTCGGCGGCACTTGCAATCAAGGCCGACGTGTCTGTCGCGACCGATGTGGAGTCGGCAGTTAGCGCCGTCAAGGAGCGTTTTGGGCGGCTCGACGTGCTCGTGAACAATGCGGGGCTCGGGATCGGAATTGGCCCATTCACGCAAGTCACGGAGGCGCAATGGGACAAGAACTTCGATGTCATGCCCAAGGGAACATTCCTCTGCTGTCGCTACGCCGTACCCCTCATGATCTCGGGCGGTGGCGGGCGCATTGTCAACGTGGCAAGTCAGGCGGGTCTCAAAGGGTTCCCATTTCTCGCCCCCTATTCGGCAGCCAAGTTCGCGGTCGTTGGCTTCACGCAGGCAATTTCGCAGGAGCTTGGCCCTCTCGGAATTACAGCGAATTGCGTTTGCCCCGGAACAGTTGACACTCCGCTGCTGCGAATCGGGGGTGCCGGGAGCGATGAAGGTATCGCCAAACTAGTGGAGAAGACCGTGCCTCTGAAGCGTGCCCAGACTCCGGAAGACGTGGCCGGCGTGATCGCATTTCTCGCCGGCCCAGACGGGGCCTATCTCACGGGCGCTGCGCTCAACATCTCGGGCGGCCAGACGATCGTTTGAACCTGCGCTCCGGCGAGGCGTCACAATTGGCGCTCAATTGGAACTCCACTGACCTGACAGGACCGAGATGCCCTCCAAGCTTGATTCGAAGTCGCGCCGCCAAGTCACGAGGCGCGAGCTCGAGACCCCGCTGACGCCGCTCGAAGACGCTCTGGCTACTGTCAGATCTGCGACACCTCGTCTGCCGGCGCGGCGCATCCCCCTTGATGAAGCATTGGGATGCGCGCTGGCCGAAGACACACATGCCAAGCGTGATGTTCCCGGGTACCGGAATTCCGCTATGGATGGATTCGCTGTGGTCGCCGCTGACCTTGCCGGCGCAAGCGGCGATTCTCCCGTGCGGCGTCCCTGCGTAGGAGAGGTTGTTGCGGGACCGGGCAAGCCTCCGAAGATGAGCGCCGGAACTTGCGTCAAGATCTTCACCGGCGCGCCCGTTCCAGAAGGGGCCGATGCCGTGGTTCCCGTCGAAGACGTATCAGTCTCGAAGTCGAGCGTGAAGTTCGCCGAACCAGCGGAAGCCGGGCGCCATGTGCGAGGCGCATCTGACTCGTTGAAAAAGGGCGATGTGCTCCTCGGTGCTGGATCTGTTCTGGGGGGGGCGTCACTTGGGCTGCTTGCGTCTGCCGGATATTCCCGCGTCTCAGTGACGCCGCGTGCCCGTGTCGTCGTGGTCTCGACGGGTGACGAGGTGGTTGAACCCGGTGGGCGCCTTGCCTACGGCCAGGTCTATGACTCAAACGGCGTGATGATCGCATCGCTCGCACGCCGCTTCGGCGCCGCAGCGGTGGAGAGGACTCATGTAGAAGACGATCCCACCGTGCTTCGCCGAACCATTGCACGTCTCGCCCGCAAGTTCGACCTGCTGATTTTCACCGGCGGGGTCTCGGTCGGAGAGCGAGACTGGGTGCGCGACTCCCTCGAAAAGGTCCTGGTGTGGCGAGTCGCAATCAAGCCGGGAAAGCCATTCACATATGCCTTGCTGCGCGATGGAACTCCCGTTGTAGGGCTGCCAGGCAACCCGGGCGCGGCCGCATGCTCATTTGCAGTCTTCGGCCCGGCGATCCTGTCGCTTATGTCTGGCCAAGCCGAACCGAAGCGCCTTCGGGCTCGCTTGGCTCAGGCCGTCGAAGGTGATCGCAAGCGCCTCTCTCTCGTCAGGGTCAGCCTGCGTCGCGACAAGTCGGGCAGGCTGGTCGCGAGGAGATCCGGCAGGCAGGAGTCCGCCGTCCTAAGCAGCTTCACCGGCACCCATGCCCTGGCACTGGTGCCGGCGGGAGGGCTCGGGCGCGGGCGCGTCGTCGAAGTCGTACGCTTCCCCGAAGCCAACGACGACAATTGGCTTTGAATGTGGGCGATGAGTGACAGGTGGCGACTTGACTGATAGCGAAGAAGTCCCGATCAACAAGGTTCTGCTGTTCGCGTCGCTGCGCGAGGCAGCGGGCTCAGGAGCAGTCAAGATAGCCGCGTCGAACCTGCAGGAACTCGTGAACAAGGCATGCGAGGAGTTCGGCGTCGAGTTCGCAGCGGTCTGCGAGAGGGCCGTGGCGGCCATTGACGGTGAGACGATTCCCCGCTCGGAATGGCACTCAACTCTGCTCACGGGCGCGGAGGAGATCGCGCTTCTCCCCCCTGTCTCGGGCGGCTCGGACTACGCGCCCGAGACTGGTGAACGAATCTCGGCTGCCGTCTTGACTGTGAGCGACAGAGGGTTCAGGGGAGAGACCGAAGACACGTCAGGACCCGCAATTGTCGAACTGCTCGAGTCGGAGGGCTTTGAGGTGATTGCGACCGATGTGGTTCCTGACGACGAATCACAGATAGCCGAGAAGATCCGGGGGTGGGCCGACTTTCAGACTGCCCGTCTGATCGTGACTACCGGAGGCACCGGGCTGGGGCCGCGAGATGTCACTCCAGAAGCAACCCGTGCGGTGCTTGAAAAAGAGGCCGTCGGGCTCGGTGAGTTGATGCGCCGCTCGTCAGACAATCCCCGGTCGGCCCTGTCGCGTCAGACCGCCGGGGTTCGCAACGGCTGTTTGGTGATCAATCTCCCCGGAAGCCGAGCGGCGGCAATCGAGTGCCTGGTAGCAGTGGTGGGACTTGTTGATCATGCGATCCATGCAGCCGGTGGCGCCGGGCATGAGGCACCTTCGAGATAGTGAAGTTCATTTCTGTCGGTAGCAGGTGGGCGATAAACTCCCGGCCTGCGGCGGTTCTACGCCGCTTGCCGGAGTAGCTCAGTCGGCAGAGCGATTCACTCGTAATGAATAGGTCAGGAGTTCGATTCTCCTCTCCGGCTCAATGGGTCTGAGTCGAGCGTCGGCTGGGGGAATTTGACCTGCGGCGTACAATCATGATGCCGAAGGGGAGCTGGTCGAGCACCCGATGAATAACGAAGTTTCTGCCCAGGGCCAACTGAGCGGAAATAGTACAGCGACAGGCGCAAAATCGGTTTTCGCGGCTAGTCACGCCAACTATGCGCCAGAGTATGCTCGCACGAATTCCGGCGGCAGGACGAACTATATCGATAGAACATGTGCAGCTGATCGAAGGGCGGGTAGATACTGGAATTCGTGCGAAAACCATCTGGAACCGGGTACAGACTATTGCCTGCGATCAAGCGGGACTCCCACACCCCGTCAAACTGCGACCGGGAAGGAAGCCCAACCGGCCACTGCCACATCTGGACTCCCAACACGATTAGCTGACCCCGGTGGTTGACGGCGGACAGCTCATCGCCCAAGTCCAGACTCTCGCCATGCCACCTCTGCTCGTACCACCAGTGTATTCCGGTAGAGAACAGATTCAGGTTGCCGTCCGTAGAGACGATCGCAGTCGTCCTATCCCAAACACATGACGGCCTTCCGGTGAATGTCTCGAAGTGCCACGAGCCGTCATACCATCCATGCCGAAGGCCATCTGAAATCGATGAACTTCCACAACCCCATTTCCGCTCTGTGAATACATTCAAATTGCCTTCTGACTCGGCGGCCGATGTGAATCTCCCACTCGATTCACCTTCGTCCAGGGTCTCAAACTGCCAATAGCCGATGGCCGGGTCGTACCATCCGTGCCGAAGCACAAAGCCTTTGCCCTCAGTGAAGACGTGTTGCTGACCGCGGTAAGTAAGTGCCGCCGTGCCCAGCCCGGTGCTCATTTCGGCATCAAGAGTCTCGAATTGCCAGACGCCAATTCTAGGTTCGAACCAACCGTGCCTTAGTATCGTCTGATCCGAATCACGTCCCTGATTAAAGACGTGGTGCTGCGAAAACCAGACCATGGTTGCAGTATCCCTGCCGGTCGAGTTTCCCCCGTCAAGGGTCTCGAAGCTCCACGCCGCGAAGCCCGGCTGGAACCAGCCGTGTCGCAATACGGGTGTGTACGCGTCATTGCCCTGATTGAAAACATGATGCTGATCGAAGAGCGGGTAGTAGACGGTCGACGGGTATGCACCTGTTGAGATTCCTTGATCGAGTACTTCGAAATTCCACCCGAATTCTGGACCTGGGGGCGATGCGTGTGCGACGAGGGACGCTCCAGCAAGTACGGCCGCAACAAGGATCGAACTTGCTCTCACCACGAAAGATCTGCTCGCACAAACACTCTGCATCATTGAGGCCCCGATCCTGGCGGCTGATCTGAATCGTGATGACAACAACTACTAATTGTAGGCGGCTTCGCCCGCGCCGCGGAGACCGCCCCGGGAGAGAACATTGTTGCTGATCGAGCGGCGTCGCGCTCCAAATCACAGAACGAGTTTCGGACAGGGCGTGCTCTCCGGTAGGTTCACACCATGGAATCGCACACAGAAGAGCAGCCTGCGGGATCCGAGGAGCGGATTGACCGCCTAATCGCCGAGCTGACCCTTGACGAGAAGACGCTCATGGTCACCGGCCAGAACGCCTGGACCATCAACGGATGCGAGCGCCTCGGAATACCAGACTGGACTGTCAGCGACGGGCCGATAGGTGTACGGGGGCGCGGCTTCGCCGGCGCGCTCTGTCTCCCGTCTGCCAGCGCGTGGGGTGCCACCTTCGATCCGGCCCTCATCTCCGAGATCGGTGCTGCCATCGCCGAAGAGGCCAATGACCGTGCTGTGCAAATGGTTCTCGGGCCAACGGTAAACATCCATCGACACCCCCTCGGCGGGAGGCACTTTGAGTGCTACAGCGAGGACCCGCTTCTCACATCCCGTATTGCAGTCGCCTACGTGGAGTCGGTTCAAAGCTTTGGCATCGGAACTTGCATGAAGCATTTCGTCGGCAACGATCAGGAATACCAGCGCCACACCATGAGTTCGGACATCGACGAGCGGGCACTGCGAGAGATCTACTTCCCGCCATTTGAGGCCGCCGTTACCGATGCGGGCGTTTGGGGAGTAATGGGCGCCTACAACTATGTCAACGGTGTGCAGGCGTGTGAGAGCCGCGCACTGCTAGTCGACCTCTTGAAGGATGAGTGGGGATTCGACGGCATCGTTATCTCGGACTGGGGCGCGCTCAAGGGGACTGTCGCGCCGGCCAAGAACGGTCTTGATATTGAGATGCCAGGGCCCGGGCGTTTCTGGGGCAAAGGAAAGCTGGCCGTTGCCGTTCGGGCTGGGGAAGTTCCCGAAACCGACATCGACGACAAGGTCCGAAGAATCCTCCGCTTCATGGAATGGGCCGAGATGCTCGAGCCCGGCTGGTCCGAAGGGAGTGAACGATCGGTAGATCGTCCCGAGGCTCATGAGGTTGCCAAGCGGGCTGCGCAAGAGAGCATCGTCTTGTTGAAGAACGACGGTGGCGCTCTACCGCTGCAAATCAACGGTCTCTCGAAGGTCGCCATAGTCGGCCCCAACGCCAAGGAAACCTGCCTGCTTGGCGGTGGCTCGGCAACGGTCAGCCCGCACAGGCGCACCAATGTGTTCGGGTCCGTCTCTGATCGCCTCGGCGACGCAGTTGAAGTCGTCTACGCGCCTGGCCCGTCGTATTCACAGGATTTTGGGAGCTTTCCGAAGGAAGTCCTCGCCTCCGATGGCGTGACTCTGGAGCTCTTTGAGGGGATCGGATTTGGCGGCAAACCATTTGCCACTGAGAGCGGCAAGGGCCCAATGAGCATGTGGATTGGGTCGACGTGGCCAGAGAACGTCAGGAGCTTCTCGGTGCGTGCAAGCGCTGAGATTACCCCTGATGTGAGCGGGAAATGGCGCCTCGGCGGCGCGGCGTTTGGCAACAGCAGGCTTTATCTCGACGGAGAGCTGATCGCCAATACAGAGGATGGGCGTTTCTCGTCGGGTCTAGCAATGTGGGGCGCAACGGGAATCGTCGAACTCGAGGAAGGCCGGAGATACGAGCTAGTCCAAGAGGTCGAGCCCAACATTGAGGGCTTTGAGATCATGATGCAGCGCCTCGGCGGCGGCCTTGAGCCGGATCACGAGACGCCATTTGCCGAGGCCGTCAAGGCAGCTTCCAGCGCCGACATTGCGATCGTCGTAGTCGGCAACTCAGCTGAGACTGAAGTCGAAGATGAAGACCGCAAGTCAATTGCACTCCCGGGCCGCCAAGATGAACTTGTCTCGGCGATAGCGGCTGCGTGCGAACGGACAATCGTCGTCTGCAACACAGGTTCCCCGGTGACGATGCCGTGGGTCGATGCGGTCGACGCGATCCTTCAGGTCTGGTACCCGGGCCAAGAGGGTGGCGAGGCCGTAGCCGAAGTCTTACTGGGTCTGGCCGAGCCAGGCGGACGGCTTCCGACCACATGGCCGAAGCGGATCGAGGACACTCCCGCATATCCGACATACCCTGGCGTTGACGGGCACGCGCCCTACGCAGAAGGGGTCTTGGTGGGGTATAGGTGGTATGACGCGTATGCAACCAAGCCCCTCTGGCCATTTGGGCATGGGCTCTCCTATGCGGCATTCGAGTGGGGCGATGCTGGCATCGAGGTAATCCAGCCCGAAGAGGGCACCCCGTTTGAGGTCAAGGTCTCGGTTCCAATTAGCAACGTTTCGGATCGAACTGGTTCCGAAGTGGTTCAGTGCTATGTAGCAGCGCCGTCTGCTCCCGTAGCCCGGCCGGTGCGGGAGCTGAGGGACTTCGCCAAAGCTCGCCTTGGCCCTGGTGAGTCCCAAGTGGTCCAGATGTCACTGGGGGCCAGGGCTTTCACTCGGTGGGATGCCGATGAGCACAAGTGGGTAATCGACCGTGGCCGATACACGATCGCGCTGGGGCGATCATCTCGGGATCTCATGACCGAGGTGGAGTTTTCACTGGGGTGAAGGACTCAGACACGACGGTTATCTACCCCACCGCGTACCCCGGCCCTGATGTCGAATCCTGCCCGGGGCCGGGAGGCATATATACGGTGCGCTCCACTGATACCGGTGGGCCGGATGCGACTTTGACCCTCGTAGAGACGTCGTAAGTGCTAACCGATGCATTGACCAAGACGGACTTCCTAGACCTCGGCGGAACAGCAAGCCCGGTGGGTCCGGGGATTGCACCTGTGTTGGTCATGTAAGTGATATCGACACTCGCGGCTGTGGTGGGATCTGGGTTGGTGATCAGCACCCAGGTCTCATATCCGCCTGCGGTTGCTCCCTCGGCAAGTACCCACTCATAAGCTGGCGCGCCTTCTCCCTCGCCCGAGGCCGCAGACTTGCCAAGTCGTAGGTGATCTGAATACATCGCCCGCTCCGCAATTACTCCAGAACCAGTAGCACTTACAGAGGTAGCTACGTCATAGGTCTGAGTGTAGTCATTGACCCGGATCGACCTGCGAGAGCCGGGCGGGACAGAGACAACCGGGCCTGTGACATCGCCTATATCGGTCAGGAAGTTCAGAGTTGCCACAGACGTGATGGCCTCATCTGGATTGGCGAGGAGAATCCAGGTCTCAAAGCCGGCCTTAGTCGCGCCTTCGGTCAGATACCAGGTGTTCTTAGGCCCCATAGCTCCAGGAGCAGAAGTCGCGCCTGTCATGAATGTGCGATCTACATAGCTCGTCCGCTCAACAGCTACCGGAGTGCCAGTTGAGGTAATCCGGGTAGAGACGTGATAGGTGTCGACGTAATCGTCTGCCTTGATTGATACCCGCTTACCCGGCCCTACGGGCAGTGTCGGGCCCGCTAGGGGACCTGTGTCTGTAAAGAAGGTCGACTCGACGGTAGCTGTGAGTGTCAGTGACGGATTGGCAACGAGAACCCAGGTATCAAAGCCACCTGAAGTTGCGCCTTCTGTTAGGAACCACTCACCGGCTAAGGTCTCGATTGCTTTGGAGAGATGTGCACCTGCATGAGAAGGATCACTCCCATAGGTTGCACGCTCGGCTATGACCGGCCCTCCTATGCCATAGACGACAGATGAAACATAGAAGCTCTCTATGTAGTCATCGACCTTCACCGAGCGCCTCGATGAAGGCGGAATCGTCACATGGGGTCCAAAGATGCGCCCGGTCTCGGTTAGAAAGTCAATGCGGGCGACGACCGTCTCTGTCAGAGATGGATTGGCAACAAGGATCCAAGTATCGAAGTCCCCTGAGGTTGCCCCCTCTACGAGATAGGAGGTAGAGGCAGGCTCTGAGATCTTTGATACGAAGGCTGTTGGGACATAGTTTGGATCGGCGCAATCGCCACAGGCTTGCTGGAGACCTCCCGGGGTGACGGGATAGTCCACCGAGTCAGTCCAGCCGGTGAAATAGATCGAACTCGAATCACCCATCGCAAAACCGGATATGACTTCATCACGCGCACCGCCGAGCGGCGTCGAGAAGGTGAGCGCCGAACCCGCTGCGTTGAATCGTGAGATGAATGTATCCCGATAGGCACCAGCAATTACCCCGATGGGATCGACAACCGGGAAGTCGGACGAACCACGGGTAATCCCGGCGACGGTCGCTTCGCCAGCCCAGTCGACTGCGACTCCACGCGCACTCTCGCCACCAGCTCCGCCGAAATATGTGGAATAGACCAGCAGATCACCCATCGGGCTGACCTTTGTCACAAATGCGTCGCCAGGCCCGGACAGGTTGGGGTCATAGGGGCTGGCCGTCGGGAAGTTGGGCGAATCCGTGTCGCCGACAACATACGCGGCGCCTTCGCTGTCCACATCAATCCCATATGCCTTGTCCTGCCACACCCCTCCTAGGTAAGTCGAATAGACCATGGAACTACCGTCGGGGCTTATCTTGGTAACAAAGGCATCGCTTGCCACCACATTGGCCTTTGCAGGCTGAAAGACCCCCGGCGTGGTAGGGAAATCAAGCGACCAGGTGTAGCCGGTGACATAGACGCTTCCCGACGCGTCTGCTGCGATGTCATTCGCGACATCACCCCCGCTCCCCCCTAAGTAGCTCGAATAGACGACACCGCCAGTCGGGTTCATGTGCATTACAAAGGCATCGCCGGATACGTCGCAGCCCGCGGGCCACGGCCAATTGCACACCGGTTGGAACCCACCTACAACTGGAAAGCCCGAATTCGCGCCACCGACAAGATATGTCTCTCCCTCAGCCGTGACCTCAACATCCGTTGTGTTTGATTCGTTGATGTAGGTCGAAAAAGTGAGGGACAATCCGTCTGCAGCGAACTTCATGGCAAAGGTGGCAAGTTCGTCCGGGCCGAGTGCGTCCTGAATGGCATTGACGGTTGGAAAATCCGGTGACGTGGTATAGCCGACGGCAACTGCATTTCCCGCTGAATCCACACCTACGTCAGAGGGAATCTCCCATCCACTTCCCCCGAAATACGTCGAATAGATAAGTGATGCACCATCGGGGGCGAGCTTGGTGATGAATGCATCTGACGGAAAGACCGCTGTGCCGGTCAAGGTGGAGTCATAGGCATTGGCGAGTGGGAAGTCAGCCGACGTTGTAGTTCCCACCACATAGGCAGAGCCCGTGATGTCAACTGCGATGCCATTGCCTTCATCGCCAAAGGTTCCACCGAGATATGTCGAGTAAGTGAGAACGGGATCTATGACTAAGGGCTTTGTGCGGTCATAGTCGCCGAGTTCAAAGCCGATCTTCTTGCCATCGAGTATGTAGCGACTCTCGACCTGCGCTCGGGGACTTGCCCTCTCACCCTGATAGCTCATAGGCGCGCGCTGTACATAGCTCTGCTGACCTGCTGTTATGACCAGATCACCTGCATCGTCGATCTCGAGTTCGTCTGCACCGGTGAAACTCATTGCGATGCTATTGGGATCTGTTTCCGGTGAGACTATGAAGTCGTATTCGAGTTCGCCCGACTCGGCACCATAGAAGACAAGGTCGATGCCTTCATAGATGTTGTGGTAGAAGAGCTCTTTGTAGTTGGCAATCCCGGTGTGCCATTGGCCTGGGTCATTGGAGCGTATGTAGTTGGTCTTAGTCACCGCTATCTCGCGCCCTGTCGTCTGTGAGCTCGGATTCGCGCCAATAAATGACATTCTCAGGACCGATCCCACCTCGGTGCGAGAATGCTCTTGAAGGCCAAGCGAGGAGAGTTCGTCACCATCCGGTTCTGGCGTCCTTTTTCCCTCCTCGGGTCTGGCTGTGACAAAGACGATTTCCGAGTCGGTAAAGAAGACTCGCTGGGTGCCGATCCGTGAGATGAAACGAACCGCAGGATCTGCCTGGCCGACGTTTTGCTCAAAGAGAACTGGCTGGCGAGACGGTGGGAGCGGTGCAGGTGCTTCTGTGGCTAGATCGGCAGGCCCGGCGGGCAGGGAGGACACCGCACTTGGCGCAACCGATGCCGGTGCAACCAGAAGGCAGGCGAGCACCAATTGAAGCGCTCTCATCACCCACGGGTGGGCCTTGGGTGCGTCGATGGCTCGCTTAGAGGTATAAGCCCGGATCACAGGCCGACTGAATCGAGCCGACCGCATAGAAGCGCCTGGGTAGTTGCGCGGTGATCTTTCCCCTGAGTATCTGCGCTCTGTCTTAGTAGCTAGCGCCATCGGCCAAATAGATCCCCGGCCTCGCTGGTGGTATGGATTCTACGCCGATTCGACATCAGCCGGATCGGCCCGACTTCAGCCGGCACCCGCACCAAATGACGGCCACCAGTCGGTAGTGGTTAGGTCTGGTCCATAGTTTGTATCTATTAGGTTTGCCTGTCCGGCCCCGTCATCTTCCATGCTCCAAATATCCGCGTCACCGGTGGCAATCGACGCGTAGGCAACCAATGAGCTCCCATCGGGTGACCAATCGGGCGTAGACGAACCCGTCCACTGACCAGGAGCTGTTGTAAGCGGGCCGGTAATGGAGGGTGCTAGACCCGAGCAGCCGGCAGTTCCCAGTGGGTGCTCTATCACCCAGATCTGTGGATCGGGTGCAGAATCGCGCGCCGATGCGAATGCGATTCTCCCGTCGCAATGCCCCGGAGTTGCAATCGACCACGATGGAAATGCGTTAAATGCGCCGTCAGTCGTTAGCTGGGTTAGTTCAACCGGGCATATGCCTGTCGACGGATTTCGCATCACGTAGATGTCAGTGATTAGGACAGGCGTTTGGGTATTTTGGAGCGTGAATGCTATGCAGCCCGAGTCCGGCGAGAAACTCGGCGAGTCGGGTACCAAGCCCGAGCTAAGCCCAAACCATGTGATCTGGTTGGGCGCAAGATAGGTCGGACATGTCGTTGCTCCTTGGTAGAAGGAGGCTAAGTAGAGCTCTCGCGAACCGCCGAGATCAGACGAGAATGCAATTGAGTTGCCATCCTTAGACCAGGCAGGTCGGCGCTCTTCGGCCGAGTCATTGGTCAGCCGACATGAGTAATACGCGGGACCTGACTTATCCACCACATATAGATCGTATTGGCCTTCTGGATTTCGATTAGAGACGTATGCGATGCGCCGCCCGTTTGGAGATATCGACGGCTGGCGGTCCTGGCCGGCAAAGCCTGCGCCGTCGATGGGAGTCACAGGGGCCAAGCCGGAACCGTCTTCTGCCATCTTCCAGATCGAGTAGTTGTTCTCATCGCCACCTGAGCCGATGACATCGCTTATGTCCTTGCGATTGGACTCAAAGGCAATGTAATCAGGGGTTCTGACAGCCGGGCTTGGATCAACAATCGTGACAAAGCCCGCAGCTCCGGCGCCGACGGCTGGTGCTGACACATAGGGCGAAAGCGTTGGTGGATCGGGCCATGTGCTTCCTCGCTCAGTTGGGTAGTCAGACGAATCGGTCGGACCGGTAAGGATCACGCTCTCTGAACCGTAGGCACCATAGACAATCAGATCCTCGGCATTGTCGTTTTCGGACCCACCAACACAGCTCGATGAGATAACCGCGTTAGGCAATCCAGCAGATGTGTCTATCGCAACGAAGAAGGGGTCGGTGCCCGCTGAGCCGCAGACCTTGCCCGATATCGCGCCCGATACCGGAAAGCCGACATCGCTTGTGCCGCCGGCGACAAATATGCGCTGGCCCGAAGATCCCACCGAACCCGTCACACCTATTGCGCGCCCGAAGGTATCTCCCGGGCCTCCTATATAGCTGCCATAGGTCTGGGTAGTGACCCCGCCGGTATTGGCTCTCAGCTGAGCTACATATGCGCTCTTAGTACCCGATGTTCCTGCATAACCCGACTGTGCGGCACCGGGGGTTGTGAGCAAGTTCGATGAGGTCGTCTCTGCGGCAATAGTTGCGAAATCGCCCTGTACGTCGAGATCGGCAGGGAGATCGAAACCATCTCCTGAGAGCATCGTTGAGTTCTCCAAGACATTGCCTGAGTTGTGGGCGAAGCGCGCAGCAAAGATGTCATAGGTGCCAGAGGAATTCGATGTCCCGTCAGTTGTCGGGACCGAACCGTTCGACATGCCAGATATCCAGTAATTCCCCGATGAGTCCGCACCTAGCTGGATATCTATGTACTCGTCGCCTTGACCGCCGAAATAGCTCGACCAGCGAAGTCTGTTCGCGACCGGTCCGGAGAAGTCAGGATTCAGCTTGGCAAAGAACGCATCGCGGCGCCCAGAACCTACCGGACCCCCATAGGCCGACTGGTATCCCGACTGAATACCCGATGGCATACCTGTCTCTGCGTTGGTAAAGCCTGCGATGAGGAGGCTTCCCGGCCCGAGTGGGCCGGATACATTTTCAGTCGGATCAAAGGCGATGCCCTGTGAGCCCTCGGAGAGACAAGCAAGGGTGATGGTCTGATCACACGGTCCGTCGTTGCCTCCGTAGTAGGAGGCGAAGTTGACCTCGCCTCGCGGCGTCCCCTGATCTCCCGAAGTAAGCCGGAGCACGACTGCGTCCTGGTTGCCGTTGAGGGTGTTGTCCCAAATTTGCGCGCCGGTCAGATCGGGATCGAGTGGCAGGTCCCCAGAATTCGTGATCCCCACCACTCCAATTTGCTTGCCGTTGGGCGAGATCGCAATGCCCAGACCCGCCTCGAAACCTGAACCGTCAACGTAGGTATCCCAGGGTTCGGCCCCCGGTGTCGCTCGCTTTGAGATCGCAAGTGCAAAATCTCCCTCTGTCAGCATCGCAACACCGGCGACATAGACACTCCCGTCGGCCCCACGAATACTTCTGACATCTCCGTCCCAGAGCGTGCCGGTGTAGTAGCTCGAGTAGGTGATCGCAGGATCAATTACATAATCGCCCGATGGAGCCGGCCCCAAGAGCCTGATGCGCGCGACGTTGTGGTCGAGGAAGAACTCGGCTGGTGGAGGGGTAGATGCGTCGGAGGGAATAACGATAGGCGCAGACTTCTTGTAGATCCCTGCGGTGCCTCGAATCAGCAGATCTCCCGCGCCGTCGATTTCAATCTCTGAATCGCCGAGGGCTTTCAGTCCAAAGCGCGCAGGATCGATACCTTCGCTGACATGTAGGTCGAATTCGAGATTGGCGTTCTCGTTGTAGCGAAAAACGAGATCGATGCCCCCATAGAGACCTGGATAGGTAATGGAGCTGAATCGCTCGACTCCGGTGAAGACGCCGCTAGACATGTAGTAATTGGCAACCCCTCCGGTTACGTCATGGCCAACCGGAGTTGCCGACGCCTGATCGAATCGGACCTTCGTTGTGACTGACTTCAGCTTCGGTGCTGCTTCGAGACAGGTGACTAGGTTCTCGACATCACAGAGATCCTTCTTCGCTCCTCGCCCCTTGTCGTCCTTTGGGACCACCGATTCGAGATCGAAGCCGTCATCATAGAAATTGACGCGATAGGAACCCGCGTTGGTCACAAAACGCACTTGATCTTCGAACTGGCCCACGTTGGGCTCGAAGTAACGGGTAGCTCCTGGTGCGGGTGGTGGCGGAAGCAAGCCGGCGCCGTGCTTGGGCGATTTCGCAATGGCGCCCGGCGCGGTGCCGATTCCCACAACTAGCGCAACGACAAAGACAAACGCGAGACGAATTCGATAGATCCCGATCCCAGCCATGAGCCCGAACCTCCCCGGCGCTTGTGAACGAGCTGTCGGGTAATAGGGTAGTCACGCGGGGGGGTCGTCTGTCAAGGGGCAGCTGACCTGGTGTCTTGGTGATTTCAGGCTCGCCTCAGTGCTTCCGCCTTGCTGCGACGGCACTAAGAGTAGCTTCGACTTGACCGGCGCGCGACGCGTCAAGTTCGGCGTGGTGCCCCGATTAGTACAAGGCGTCGCGGCTGAACCTCGGTCAGGTAAGTCGGACCAAGAGCAGCTGGGCCGCGCATCCCAAATTACTTGGAGCCCCCTCCGTCGTGGACCTGGCTGCCGATGCTAAACGCCCCTGCTTCATCAGGGGCTTTGTGCTCCAGCAAAGTGCTGATCGGGATCGAGACCAGCCAGGACATCAAGCAAAGAGTCGACGAGACGAAGGCTAGCGGGGATGTGACGAGAAAGACCCCAACGGGCACAAGCGATGCTGCGACCGCCCAACGGTAGGCGCTGTCAGGAATGTCACGAGCGAGAAGGCCTTTGCGGTACGCGTAATGGAACTCGACGACCTCAAGTGTGCTAATCGTCGCTAGACATGCAGCCAGCAGCAGGACCGACACCGGGTTCTCTTCATACTCGCCGACGAGGCCAACTGGGAATGGCAAGAACGCTACAAATGCAAGATAGACCAGGTTGATGCCAATGAGGCGCTGGTTGATCGCACGGAGCTGGCCGAACATGACGTGGTGCGCCATCCAGTAGCGGCCGATCAGTACGAAACCGATGAAGAAGCTGACGAACTTGGGGAACATGTCACCGAGCGCGTCGAGCATGGTCGAGGGTTCTCTGGTGGCTTCGGCGAGTTCGGGAATAGCTATTCCGACGATCAGCAGAGTTAGTGCAATCGCAAAGACGGCGTCGGTAAAGAAGACCGCTCGTTCGAACTCGAGGCCCTTACCCTCTCGGATCCATGAGTTCGCTGGCAGGGGGCGGTTGTCTTCGGTCACTCCTTCATCTCACTCTCAAATGTGGCGATTCTGCGATAGGCCGTGATTGCTAGGACTGTTCCTGACAGCAACGCATTCATGATCACGCTTGCCGTAAAGGGATTGGCCGCCAACTCTCCCTCGACGGCCGATGACAGCAGTCCAAAGTACTTGAACCAAAGGCCCAAGACGAGAATCGCAAGGTTGACCGCTGCTTCAAGAGCGGCCAGTCCGGTAGTCGATGCGGGCCGCTTGAACATGGCAATACCTGCTGCAAACGCGGCCGCGTAGTAGACGGCGCGACCGGTGACAGGGATCGAGGCACTCAGGCGAATGTTGGCGCCGGCTGCGAAATCGAGGATTGTAAAAAGGGGCGACGCCAGAAGGTAGTAGGTCAGAGCTCTTCTGCTTGCCTTTTCCATGTGGAGATTGTCTCAGGTCTGATACCTCGGAGCGTTGGAGTTGATCGCGCCACGCCTACTCCCCGGCGATGTCATGATTGCGGCCCATGTCCGCTCTCCTTGCCAAGCTCACTCCGCTCGCCCTCGGCGCTGCCGTGAGCCCGGTAATGCTTGCCGCAACAATCCTGATTCTCTCGGGGCGCGAGCGGCCCCTGCGACGAGGAGTCCTCTTCGCCCTCGGGGCAACGCTGGTGATCAGCGCGATTGGGGTCTTTGCGCTCTTCGCGATGGGGGCTGCGGCGGGAAATGCCGGCGAAGCCGGCGGGCAGACGACGCGCTCTCGGACCGACAGCATCGACGTAGCCTTTGGGGTGCTCTTGATCGCGCTGGGCGGGCGGCAGGTGACGCGCATCCTTAGGGGAAGATCGCAGCCGGATGTGATCGACGACGACGACGCGGAGGCATCCGTCCCCGAGCACGGATCCCCAGCGGTCAAGTACTTCGCTGGTGGAGCTGCTGCCATGCTGATGAACTTCTCGACCATCGTGATCTATATACCCGGCATGCGAATCGTCGCAGAAAGCGTGTACACAGGCGCTGAGCAGGTCGTTGGCTTCTTGTTCATGACTCTGGTTGCCATGACGCTTGTCTTCGTTCCGATCTGTCTCTACGCGGTCGCGCCGAGCGCTGCATCCCGGGTTCTTGAGCCGGTTGGGCGATGGACGAAGGATCACTCGAAGGAGATTGGGGCCGTGATCCTATTTGTTGTCGGTGTGTACTTGATCTTCAAAGGGATGCGCGCTCACTAGGCATTTCTGACTGTTGTCGAAATAGCCCTCTGAACCTATTGCTAATTGTCGTAGGGCATGGGTATAGTCGAACACGTGTTCGTTTGTAGCTGGGTTTGGGTACTTTGTTGGTACTTTGTTGTAGCAATGGGCGCTGGGGTTAGGTAGCTGGGGGGGAGTGTGTAGAAGATGTTTGATTTCTCAGGCTGGGGGCTTAGAGATCTCTATAGGCGCATGGGCGAGCTAGAGGCTGGTGAAGAAGCTATCCGGGTTGAAAAGGTAGCTGTTGTTCGTGCAATTGAAGCAATACGGGCGGCATCTGGCAGTCCCGAGGATCGCTCGGGTAAGTCCTTGGCCTCTGAGGCAGGTATCGAGCCGAAGGCCGCAAGAGCCCTGACAGGACTTGCACTTTCTCTCCAGTCACTTCCCGAGATTGCCAAGGCAGTTGAATCCGGTGAGATTGGAATAGATGTAGCTGGTGAGCTCATCAAGTTCGCAACACCTGAAGAGGACTCTGGCCTTGCAGATCGGGCCAAGTCCTGGACACCTGCTAAAGCTGGGGCCATCAGAAGAAAGAGGAAGGAGATCTCTAAAGCCGATGCCCGGCGGATCCATGAGGAGCGTGCGTTTTGTTGGTACTACGACAAAGATCGTCGCCATGTGAACTTTAGAGGCCTGCTACCAGCCGCAGAGGCTGAAGTCGTCATATCTGCAATTGAGACAGAGCTCAAGAGATCAGAGAAGGCCAGAGAGTGCGCTGTTGATGAAGATGGACGCGCGCGGGGAAATCACGTGGCCACCAGTGGGGAGATCTCAATGGCCGTTGACACCCCTAAGCTCAGTCCAGGCGATGAATACAAGCGGCGCTGTGGGGATGCACTGGTGAGAATCGTCGGGTCATCTGAGACCACAAAGTCATCTTCACCTCGTGCCCAAGTACTCATTGTCACCTCCATAGAAGAGCTGGCCTCTAAATCCGGGGCCATCGAAGTGGGATCTGGCTTCTCATCTATAGAGGTAGCAAGGCGTCTGGCCTGTGACGGACGCCTTGAGGTGGTACTTACCGACAAATCAGGGCGTCCGATAGCAATTGGTGCCAATACCCGGGTGATACCACCTAAGCTCTCACGCCTGATACGGGCCAGAGACAAGACTTGTCGATTCCCCGGATGTGGCGATGACCGCTTCATCCAGATCCACCACATAATCCATCACTCAGCCGGTGGGCTCACTATCGAGAACAATCTCGCAGCCCTGTGCTGGTTTCATCATCGACTCGTCCATGAGGGTGGGTGGAAGATGTCCGGCTCTGCATCTGAGGGCCTCATCTTCACCTCGCCCTATGGGAAACGCTATGAGTGCGGGCCACTGGTATTCGCACAAGCCGG
>QEUQ01000057.1 GCA_003577105.1 Acidobacteriota bacterium
GTCTGACAAACCGTCGGCCATTCGGGGCGTCCGCTGTTCGGCTTCGAGGCGAAAACGCCCGGCAACCCACGACGGGGTTGACCGACCAATCCATATCAGTCGCTAGGGGCCTCGTTGTCGTCATCAGGCGGTGCCGCGCGCCTTCCGCCGTGCTCGGCCATTTGATCCAGAGTGCGCTTGTCGAGTGAATCGGTGATAGCGCTCTTGGCCTCTGACCATGATTCATGCAATTCGCACTGGACATCGTCAAGGCAGCGGCTGCCGTCCAAGATGCAGTGCTTCTCGGTCAGCGGCCCTTCAAGTGCCGTGATGATGTCAAGCGCGGATATTTCCTCTGGGGGACGGCCGAGCTGACACCCGCCGGTGCGGCCGGGTTGGCATCGAAGCAGGCCGGCTCTATGGAGAGTGGCGACGATTGTCGGCACGAAACCAATTGGAACGTCTGCCCTCTCGGCAAGTTCCTGCGAGCGAAGCTTGGAGCCTTCTGGCATCTCTGCGAGGACGCGCATGATTTGGACGCCGTGCTCGCCCTTCTTCGTCAGTTTGAGTTTCATCTTGCACCTCTCACACGGGAGCAGCGCCAGCCATCGAGATATTGAAACCACGAGTCTCGATAGCAAGTCCGCGCAGCCTAATGGCCCGGTGAAAAGGGGTCCTTCGGCCGCCACTCGGGATTTGGAATCCTTCGCAATCCTGGCTAGGATACCATTGTCTCCGCACCGCTCCGGTGTTGATTGTGAATGTGTTCACATGCACAGATTGGGGTGATGCTGGTTTAGGGGCCTCTTGCAGGGTCTCTACCAGTGGGATTGCGCTTAGGGCGAGCGCGAGGATCCCTACCTACGGGCCGACGATTGAACGGCCCGTTCTCGCTTGGAGGTACGCAAAGTGGGTAAGAAGAAGGATCGACACGACTCAGGACTGACCCGGCGGCAGTTCCTGATCGCGTCGCAGGTCGCTGCAGTGGGTACCGTTGCGGCCGGAAATGTTGCCAGCGCAACCGATGCATTTGCCGGCTTTGCCTTCTTGAAGCCCATTGACCCCACAACAAATCCGCTCAAGGCCTACCCGAATCGTGGGTGGGAGAGCATTTACCGGAATCTCTACACGCCAGACTCCCAGTACCACTACTTCTGTGCCCCCAACGACACCCACGGCTGCATCCTCAAGGCCAACGTTAAGAACGGTGTCGTCACCTACGCCGATCCGAGCTTCAAGTACCAGGACGCGAAGGACATATACGGCAACAAGTCCTCGCACCGATGGAATCCGCGGACATGCATTTCCGGGCAGTCCTATGTACGGAGGCAGTATTCAGACCGCCGGGTCAAGGGCCCCATGATTCGAAAAGGATTCAAGGACTGGGCCGCTGCTGGCTTCCCTCGTGATGCTGAGACCGGCATGCCTCAGAAGCGCTACTTCGAGGGTCGCGGCAAAGAGCCGTTTGTCCAGGTCAACTGGGATGAAGCCTTCACGCTCTATGCGAAAGCAGCCAAGAATATTGCCGAGACCTACACGGGTTCTGAAGGCAAAGAACGCTTGAAGCGTCAGGGCTATGATCCCGACATGCTTGAGGTTGTCAAAGACGCCGGTGTGAGAACCCTCAAGCACCGCGGCGGGATGCCCTTCAATGGACCACTCCGTATTTCGGGCATGGTCCGCTTCGTTCAGATGCACGCGTTGCTTGACTCGGCGATCCGCAACGTCGGTCCGAAGGAGGCGAAGGGTGCCCGCCACTGGGATAGCTACTCATGGCACACGGACCTCACCCCCGGGCAGCCCATGGTCTCGGGTGAATCAACGTTCGAGTTTGATCTATATACGGCTGAGAACTCCGATTTGATCACCATCTGGGGCATGAACTGGATTGCCACGAAGATGCCCGATGGTCACTGGCTAACTGAGGCCCGCCTCCGAGGCACGAAGGTCATCACAATTGCCCCCGAATACCAGTCCACAACTTCGAAGGCCGACGAGGTGATGATCATTCGCCCGGGATCGGACTCAGCACTGGCTCTCGGACTTGCTCATATCTTCCTTCGCGACAAGACATATGACGTCAACGCGGTCAAGACCCGCACGGACCTTCCCCTCCTGATTCGCGAAGACAACAAGAAGTTGCTCAAGGCAAGCGACATATTCCCTGGATACAAGCTGGCGAACCTTAGTAACGGCACCGAGGTTGTGCCCGAGGACTTCCACGATCCGGAGCCGGCCGAGCAGGGAGTCATGTACATCCCAGAGAAATTGCGTGACGAATGGGGTGACAACGTCGTTTGGGATTCCGCCACAGGCGGACCCAAGGCTGTCAATCGTGACCTGTTCGGTGAGAACCTGGTCGCAGCCGGCATCGATCCAGTTCTTGAAGGCGAGTGGGAAGTTACTCTTGTTGACGGCAAGAAGGTGAAGGTGAAGCCGAACTTCACCTATCTCAAGCAGTTCTTGATGGACTCCTGTGGCCCGGCTGACATCTCAAAGGTTACATGGCTCCCCGTAGAAGCGATTGAGAGCCTTGCGGCCCAGATCGCCAAGAACAAGCAGAAGACCCTCATCGCCATGGGAATGGGCCCCAATCACTTCTTCAACAATGTAAGCAAGGACAGAGCGCTTCTCCTGATTGCAGCCCTCACCGACAATCTTGGTCACTTCGGTGGCACGGTCGGTAGCTACTCGGGGAACTGGCGAGTCGGGATGCTGAGCGGTTTCGCAACCCAGTGGCACGGCGAGGATCCGTTTGACATTGAACTTGACCCAAAGAAGCCGGCCCGGCACAAGTCCTATTACAGCTACGAATCTGCACACTACTACAACTATGACGATCGCCCGCAGCGGGTAGGAAACAAGAATTTCACCGGCAAGACCCACATGCCGGCACCGACTAAGTCGATGTACTTCGCGAATGGCAATTCCATTCTCGGCAATATCAAATGGGCCTATAACGTCATCGAGAACACGCTTCCCAAGATCGAAATGATCGCGGCCAACGAGTGGTTCTGGACCGCGACTTGCGAGTACGCCGACATTGTTTTTGCGGTTGATTCATGGTTTGAACGCAAGGTTCCTGATGTCTACGGGTCCATTTCGAATCCCTTTGTATCGAGTTGGCCGCCCGGCCCGCTGCCGCGCCTTTTCGACACCATTGATGACACCCAGGTTTATGCGGGTATTGCCAACGCGTATTCGAGGCTGACCGGTGACGATCGCTTTAACCAGTTCTGGAAGTTCGTTAATGACGGCCAAGCAGACGTTTACTTGCAGCGTGCATTCGACGAGGGCAACCCGACCAGGGGCTACAAGTACAAGGATCTCGAAGAGTCATGCAAACAAGGCGCACCGTTCTACATGATGTCGAGAACTGCCCCTCGCATTGTCGGCTGGGAGCAGACCTACGAGAGTAAGCCCTACTGGACAAAGACGGGTCGGCTTGAGTTCTACCGCGACGAAGACGAGTTCATCGAGTGCGGCGAAAATCTTCCGGTTCATCGTGAGCCGGTTGAAGGAACTCCATATGAGCCGAACGTGATCCTGGCCAAGCCGCATCCGCTGCTTGCCCCGCTTCAGCCGGAAGCCTATGGGCTTGCTCGGGACAACCAGAGCAGCGAAGTCCGGCAGGTCCGCAACATCGTGCTCGATGCCGATCAATTGGTGGAGTCGAAGAACCCGCTCAAGAAGCAGGACTTCACCCACGTGCTGATCACTCCAAAGTACCGGCACGCATGCCACACGATAGGTTCGTCAACTGACACCGACATCATCATCTGGGGTCCATTCGGTGATTTTTATCGCCACGACAAGCGCAAGCCGTGGATGGGCGAGGGCTATGTTGACTTGAACCCACTCGATGCTGAGGAACTGGGTTTCAACGACGGTGACTACATCTGGTGCGACGGCGATCCCGAGGACAGGCCCTTCGTCGGCCATCAGAATGCCTCTGAGGTCGAAAGGAAGCTGACGCGTTGGCTTGTGCGTGTGCGCTACAACCCGAGCATCGCGAGGGGCGTGGGCCGCTCCTGGTTCCACTTCTTCATCGCGACACACGGAAGCGTTGAGGGCATGGAGAGCCGGCCCGACAAGCTCGCAAAAAGCCCGCGCACGAATTATCAGGCTGCATATCGATATGGCAGTCACCAGTCCGTGACGAGAGCTTGGCTCAAGCCGACACTCCAGACGGACAGCCTTGTGCGGAAGGCAAACGCCGGCAAAGTAATCGGCAAGGGCTTCCAGGCCGATACGCACTGTACCGTCGGGGCACCTAAGGAATCGTTTGTGAAAATGAAGGAGGCAGAACCGGGTGGCGAGTCCGGCTCGGGCCTCTGGTATCCGGCGGAAAGAGGGTTTAGGCCGGGCCGGGAGAATCAAGCCATGAAGAACTACTTGAAGGGCGACTACATCTCGGGAGGCAGCAATGGCTGACGTTTACAACTGGCAGATCAAGCGCGAGATGTCCTACCCCTTCGAGGGGAATCGTCCTCAGCGCCAGGGTAGTGCGGTCTTCGACCTGAATAAGTGCATTGCCTGTCAGACTTGCACAATCGCTTGTAAGACGACATGGACTTCCGGCAAGGGCCAGGAGTACATGCTTTGGAACAATGTCGAGACAAAGCCCTGGGGTTCGTATCCGCTCGCATACGACGCACAGATTCTCGACATGCTTGGTCCCCAGTCCTGGGATGGCGACAAGTACGCCGGGCAGACCGTTTTCGAGGCAGTGCCACAGGGCGAGAAAGTACTTGGGTTCTTGCCAAACGACCTCGACTATGCCTATCCGAACAAGGGCGAAGACGAGACCAACAACACGGTCGATCAGGACACCTACTATCTGAAGTTCCCTCATGACAACTGGTTCTTCTATATGCCGAGGATTTGCAACCACTGCACATATCCAGCTTGTTTGGCTTCGTGCCCGAGGACTGCCATCTACAAACGCCCGGAGGACGGCATTGTCCTGCTCGATCAGGAACGTTGCCGTGGATATCGCGAGTGCGTTCGGGCTTGCCCCTACAAGAAGGCGTTCTACAACCACGTGACCCGGATCTCCGAGAAGTGCGTTCTGTGTTTCCCGGCGGTCGAGAAGGGCATGCTGACGCGGTGTATGCGTACATGCATCGGCAAGATTCGCACCTTTGGCTTCGTCGGTACTCCGGAGACCGCTGACCCGGAGAATCCTGTGGATTTCCTGGTTCACATCCGTAAGGTCGGGCTTCCGCTCATGCCTCAACTGGGTCTGGAACCGAATATCTACTACATCCCACCGATCCATGTGGCGAGCATGCGCTTCCTCAACATGCTGTTCGGTCCGGGAGCCAAGAACGCGATTGATGCGTACCAGAAGGCGATGAGGGGAGAGGACAACGAACTCCTCGGGTGCCTCCTACTGAATGTTTCAAGCGATCGAATCATCAAGAAGTTCAAGGTCACAGGCGAGACGGTGACCGGATGGGATATGGACGGCAATGAGGTCGCGAAGATCCCGATCCGGATGCCGCAGATCGTCAGGCCATTCCATGACGAAGACCTGAAGGTCTATCGCTACAACGTCGGTTAGGAGAGTCCGATGACTGACAACGAAAGCGGCGATATGAATCCCGAGGAAGATGCTTTGACCGCCGGTGAAGCCGGTGCCGAAAGTGATGCCGAGGCCCCTGAGGTCGAGGTGGAGCCGGATGGGGCGGCTAGCAAGGGCGAGGCTGACGCCTCCGAGCCAGAAGTGACACCTGAAGACGAAGGGACGAGCGAGCTCGACAAGAAGAATGGCGAGGTCGAGGATGGCAACCGCCGCAAGATCCTGATCGGCGCCGGTGTCGGCGTGGTGGCAGTCGCGGCTGCCGCATATGGCGCGAGCCGCCTCATGGAGCTTCCGGAAGCTAGCGAAGTGACTTCCAAGTTCATCGCTGGGGACCTTCCGCTTGAGGATCCGGCATCCTCGCTTTGGAAGAAGGCGCCGGTTGCGCGAATTGTTATGGACGGCCAGACCGTTTCACTACCAATGAAGGCAAAGCCGGCGATCAAGGACATCAGGGTTCGTTCGCTCAACAACGGTGACTCGATTGGGTTCCTTGTTGAGTGGTCGGATCCGAACGACAACCACACAACTGTCCAGACGGACAAGTTCCGCGATGCCTGCGCGGTTCTTTTCGTCAATGATCCATCGATTGATGCTCTGCGCATGATGGGAGCGGGTCCGATGCCGGCGACCATCATTCAGTGGAAAGCTGACTGGCAGATTGATGTAGAGAAGGGCTTCCAAGACCTCGAGTCGGTCTGGCCCAACACGACAGCCGACTTCTATCCGCCACTGGTTGACAGAGTCCACGAGGCCGCCTCGGAGACTTCTAAGGTGATCGTTCCCGATGACTACGAGAAGGCCAAGGCCACCGAGCGCATTTCGGGCTACGCCGCAAACAATCCGGTTGCGTTGATGAGCAGGAAGACGCCGGTCGAGAAGGTGATCGGCAAGGGCCCCGGCACCGCTGCTGATTTCGACACTCAAGATGCGCGCGGATGGGGAATGTGGCGCGGGAACAAATGGCGGGTCGCGTTGGGGAAGTCGATGAAGGCTACCAATCAAGATGAGATCACCGTTCCACAGGCCGGCGAGATTGGGGTTGCGTTCGCGATTTGGCGAGGTGACGAAAGTGATCGGGGTGCACGCAAGTCGCCCTGCAAGAAATTGATCAAGCTGATCGTTGAAGGCGCATGAAATGACAAGTAGCGCCGCTGCACCGCTTGGGGCCGAGCGTGACTTTGTGCCGGCGGGAGAGGTAGGTGCGACTGACAGCGAGCTCCTTGGCCTCGAGAGTGCTGCATTTGCATCGTTCGCGCGCATCCTGGGGCAGGAGGTTGAACTCTTAGCGAGTGGTCAGACCCTCGGCCTCTTGATCGAGACCCTCATAGAGATTGGCGCTACTGACGCAGCAGACACATTGACTGCCATGGACGAAGCCGCGATCTCCAATCCTGAAGAGCTCACCTATGCATGGACGATGCTCTTTGCGCGAGGGACGGTCCCGCCTTATGAGACGTCATACATGACGCCGAGTATGGTCGGGCACACCAATGAGCTTGCAGACATAGCAGCTTTCTATCGCGCGTTCGGCCTCGAGGTGGTCAACGAGCGCTCGGATCATCTGCTGCCCGAACTAGAGTTCGCGTCCCTTGCTGCCCTCCGGGAGTCCCAGGCAGTTGATGAAGCCAACCAGGAAGCATTCGAGGTGGTCCATTCGGCGCGGGCGACCTTCATGCGAGATCACCTTGGGTGCTGGGTTGACGAGTTTGTGGAGCGCCTTGAGCGCGAGGAGCCGGAGAACCGTTACCTTCCGGTCGTCGAGGCACTCGCCTTTTTCATAGGGGATGTGTGTGACGGGTTGGGGATTGAGCCGTTTAAGCCCGTGATTGTGCCGACGCCTGGACTCGGTGACATCGATATCGACAGCGATGATTCACCCGTGGTCTGCTTCGGCGATCCAGTTCCAATTGAGGATCTGGAAATGCCCGCCGATGTTTCAGCGGATTCGGGACCCTTGTCTGTGAGGCCTGTGCGCCGGAGCTAAATACTCCCCGGGGGCAGCAAATAGATCATGCCGTTGGCATCTGACGATGCAGCTACGCCCGTCGAGATCATGCCGCCAATTGGTTCCCAAGCACCGTTCGACGAGCGGCTAGTCGCCAGCATCGGCGATCGCACGTTGACCGCGGCAAACTCTACGAGCTCCCACAGCGTCTGGATCTTCGCTCCCGATCGCGGATCTACCGGCAGGACGTCAGCGTTGGTAATCGGTATCCCGGCGGATTCGACCAAGTACCAAGACGGGTGCGAGGCGAGAACGGGACCAGTCTCGGGCAGGCCATAGACGGTGAGCGACGGACAATCGAAGACCTTCTCAATGCGGCGTCTCTCGCTGGCATCAAACGACGAAATGACCGGCAAGATTAGGCCTAGCAGTTGACCGCGAAGGCCCTTGGCGACTCGTTTTGACTCCTTGCTGGCCACAAAGGCTTCCTGGAAGTCCATGACGCCCACGGACTGGAATTGCTGCGCACCAACAGCTGCGGCAAACGAGTCCGCATCACCTGGAGGGGTCAGGACTGCAATTGAGCCACTGTGAAGAGCGGCCCCGAGAGCGGCGCTGAACGCCCAGTTGCCCGGATCAAGGTCGATTACCCATGGAGCCTCAGGCGGGAACTCAAAATACATGGCGAGCGAAATCGCCCTGGCGAGCAAGGCCCGCTGTGAAACACCGATACGCGATCCAGCTTCTTTCGCGGAGTCGAGCACAAGCGCCAGCGACTCGGTGCTTTCGGGCCCGCACGGAGCCTCGGAGGCCGGCGACGCAATCGCAGCGTCGTAAGTCACGTCGCCTTGGCCGCCCGAACCTGCGAGGGTGGTGGTTGCTCCCGCCGAGCCGGCTGATGTCGCGTCAATCGTGCAGCCGGCCGCGAGTGCCCCGAGAAACAAGACCGCAAACTCGACACCGACTGGAGCTACGATCCTCACGGTCGAGCGTTCGGCTCCTCGTGCCTTGATAGCTACGGCGACTGACGAGACCTGCGAGACAAGCTCTCCCGCGGTCAACGACCTCTCGAGATCAGATAGCGCGACATCGTCCGGACCCTTGCGAGCGCGGCGCGCAACAAGCAGGTCAAAAGCCGAATACGGCGGGACGCCGCTGACGCGGGGTATTCGCTCTGGCCAGTACCACGATGGCGTGATGGCAATTGTCTTAGGCACGGTTCAGGTTTCCTTTGTACGTATTGCTCAATCGTCCCCCATCAGGCTATTGCATCGCCAGGTCAGCAATGACAGACAGGCATGCCCCCATGAAGATCGCGATGCCGAGCTCGGTGCGCAACAGGAGATCCATGCGCCTGATCGCCCGTTTCAAGGCCTGACGAGTTTCGGCGAATTCCTCGGGCGGCATACTCGGGTCCGGTCGAAATGCCAAAGCAGGATGAGCGCGGAAAGACATCTTGACCAGTATCGACATCAGCGCTATCCAGCTTGCTCCGAATCCGCCGACGGCCAGGGCATACCAGCCACTTGGCAGCATCGGAGACCTCAAGAACAGCATGACGGCGACGCTCAAGCCAGTTGCTGACAACGAAACCAGCGCTATCCACTTCCACAGATCCCCTGAGACCTTGCAGGTGATGGCTGTTTGTGGACCAGGCAAGTCCTCTTGGGCGAAGCGAAGCATCAACTCCATTGAGACTGCTCCGCCTAGATAGATGGCGAAAGCCAGGAGCGCGATTCCCAATAGGACCGCCCGCAGCGCGTCGCTCTCCAATCGGCTCGTCGCTCCCTTCGGGCCGGCTCATGGCGATGTGGCCTCCGCCATCGTTGCAGCCCCTAGAGAAACAGCTTCCGCGTGGCAAGCGAAACACCCAGGATCGCCGCGCACACGCCGATGACGAGATCAATCCGGGTAATCCGGCTTGCCCACTTAGCTGCCTTCATCTGCCCCTCTTGTTTGGCCGCCACACCCTGGGCGGTTGCGCCGGCCTTGAACTTCTGCGAGAGGGTCGGGCGAATCTTGAATGTGAGTATTGCTCCATTGGCGACAAGGATGCACCAGAAGATGAAGAGCAGAAGCGTTGTCCGCCCGTAGCTGTGCGAGAGCTTGAGGTCTCCCTGGAAGAACGGCCAGCTCCACGTGAGCTGCTTGTAAAGGAACAGCGTCGTCGTGCACGAGAGAAAGAGCATGGTCAGAGCCGACCAGGCAACAATCAGGTAGCGCTTCGAGGTCTTCTCACCCATCACCTGCGCTTGGGCAGGCGGGATCGCCGCTTGCGCCGGCGCAAGCACGAACTCCATGACGAAAGCGCCTCCTAGGTACGCGGCTATTGAAAGCACGTGAAGGTAGCGCATGAGCCAGATCCAGAACTGCATGTTGATTGTGTCCTTGTCTCGTTACTAGCTGTGCCAGGTTTGGTCGTGATCCCTGATCGCGGGTGTGATCGAGAACGCGTCATCGCCGAGGGTCGTGTTGAAACGCCGGTAGAAATCAGGATCCACATGTTGCACTTGGCAAGAGAACTTGGCACGCATCGGGCTTATCCACGCAGGCGCAACCCCATATTTCTCGACGATGTATTCAACCGTGGCGATTGCCGCATCGATTGCCCAGTCCGAAATGTGGGCTCGCGGATTCTCGACGATCTCTCGTCGCGTTTCGTCGTTGTAAGGTCCGCCGGCCCGGGTCGCCCACTGGCCTCCGGGCGATAGGGGACCGGTGTTCGCTTCGTACCTCTGATCTCGCACCTTGGTAAGCGCATCAGCTGCAGACGGATACTTTGCGGTCGGAACTGCAGTTGCATCAAAGACGCCAGGAAGGCCCACGCAGGTCGCCGTCTTCGACGGATTCCTGTCAGCATCACGCTCCAAGAACTCAAAGCCGAGACCGCGAGAGACATCTGGGTAAGCGCCGAGTACGAAGTCGTCCGCGTAGTTGCCGACCGGCCAGGCACCCAAGCCGAGAGCTTCTGAAGCTAGTCGCATGTTTTGAACCGCGCATCCCACTTGAGATGAATGGAGCATCAAGATGAACTCGTCGAATACCGGGATTGGAAAGCCCACTTCGAGAAGACCGGGCTTGATCCATTCGTCGCAGCCGGCAGGCTTGTTGGTCTCGGGATCCTGGAGGTAGAAGCCCCACCATTCGTATGCGACCAGCAAGGTGTTGAACCACTCGATACCAAGGTCGCCTATGGGCAGGAACCAGGTCGCACCTGGACGGTTCAGGTTGTACTGCATCGGGCCGAGTGCGTTGACGTTATGAGTTCCCTCGGGGGCCGAGAACCAGCCGGTGTCGGGGCGGGTGTCGGCGATCTTGGTAGTGCAGCGCCGGTACCAGTCGAGAATCTTGGGGTAGTCGTCGGGTGATGCGATCTCGACGGGTGCGGCACGCTCGGGGCCGGGTCGGTAAAGGTGAGTGCCTGAGTCATTGACGATCGCGAGAGCCACGGACTGGTCGTTGCTCGATGCCGGGATAGTACGCCCCGCCCAAAAAAGCAGAGACGAAAGGCTGCCGTTGACCGCGACATCCGCTAGGGAGGTTCCGTTTGGACCGCATGCGGCCCACGCGATCAGCGCCTCTTCAATTTCGCTCAGGGGCGCGGGTGGCGCTTCGCTCTCAAACGCGAGTGGCCCCTTCGCCTGCTTGACTACCCGGCCGTTGGACCACTCCAAGGTCTCCTCAGTGCCCGATTCGCACTTGAAGCCGCGGCCCATGCGCCGGGTTCGAAGGGTTGACAGCAACTGGAATACCGAGGGTGTTTCCTCAAACGCCCGGCGCAGAGCCTCGCGCTCTTCCGGTGTTGCGTCTGTCCCGGCGGGACCTTCCATTAGGTACTCCTCTTCGTTTGTTGCTTGGATTTGTTGGTTTCTTTGGGGTGCAGGCTTCAGCCTCCCGCCTCAGCGGGTGCTATGTCGACTCGAACCGCACGATCTGAAGGCACGGGCTGCCACCCAAAAGGCAAATATCTGAGGTGACCGTACCGGGCCACAAGGTGAAGCCACTTGACCAGGCCCGGCTCGACCTCGTTTTGCCCTTTCCAGTCCTTGAACATGTGGGGCTCGAAGCCGTTGTAGACAACGACCTGGCCTGGTCGAATACGTCCTGAGAGCTTGGCGGGCGCCTCGAAGTCACCATGGTCGTTGAAGACCTTGACCATGGATCCGTCACCGATCTCGCGCTCCCTAGCCTCGCGCTCATTGATCACAACCAGCGGCTCAGCCCGATGGGTCTCTAGCAGCATGCGGTTGCCCATCGAGACTGCATGGACAGTCCAGCGAGAGTGCCCGCTCGTCAGCGCAAATGGCTGCTCCCCGCCGGCGTTTGGGGGCGGCTTGTGAGTTGGAAGCTCCTCGCCAGCCTCGATGAACCACGGATGGTCGATATAGAACTGCGCTCTGCGCGTGAGTGTCGGAAACGGAACGTGCTTCTCTGTGTGCCATGAGTAGGCGTTGAGGGGCTTGTCCTTCTTGGCATCAGCCGCAACCGCGAGCCCCGATGCAAAGATCCCCAGCCCGGAGAAACGCATGGTGCCCGTCTCGCGAATTCTTTCGATGGAGACGCCGTCAGGGAGAGTTCCGGCCATGCCGCAGTCCCGAATCCATTCGTCGACGATGACCTCGTCGGTCTCGAATGCGCCCTTGTAGGTGAACTGCTCGGCAATGTCATCGAGGCGCTTGGGTTGGCGGCGCCCGTCTTGGAACTCGACGAAGTCGCGGGCGATCGCGCGCTCTTGCACCTTCTCGGAGAGCATCTTGAAGATTTCCCATTCGGTCTTTGAGTCGCCCCTTGGTTCGACCGCAGCATCGGAAAAAGCCAAGCGGAATGTGTGGGTCACCGCGTACTGGAGGTTCGGCCGCTCGTATTGCATGGCTGCCGGCAGTACGTAGTCGGACCATGCCGCGGTCGAGCTCATGCGATTGTCGACGGTGACGATGGTCTCAAGGTTCGGCCAGAGGGTCTCCAAGAACCGCTTGCGCCCGCCGCGCGAGCGCCTCAGCGGGTTGGTTCCGACGCAGAAGAAGACTTGGGGGTCGGTCACATCGTCGGGGCGAACCAGTCCTCCCCACCACCCGCGGCCGATGGCGTCTTTGAAGTACTCGTCGAAGCTCCGCTTCATGGTGGGATCGCCCCACTCGGCGTTGTTCCAGGGCTCTTCATAGCCGCCGTGGTAGTAGTTGAAGAAGACTGGAGGGGTTGCGCTTCCGGCGGCCACGCCACGGCTCAGAAGATCGAGCCCGACGATCTCATCGCTTGCGTCTGGGTCCTGCTCCTTGAGGGCCTCCATAGCACCCTCGACGCCGTCAAGAACACGGGCTGTTTCGTCGAGCCCACGCCGCTGCTTCATTGGGAACATCATGTATCCGTCCATGCCGGCAAGGGCGAGTCCCTGAATGCCTGACCCGGGCCTTCCCCAGTTGCCGGTGACTGCAAGCAGCAGGCACATCGAACGTTCCATCAGGTCGCCGTGGTAGTACTTCGCCGCGTTGAAGCCCTCGATGATCTTGGTTGAGTTCTCGGCCGCAAGGCGGGCGAGATGTTCGATAGTCGATGGCGCAACCCCGCACATCTCAGATGCGGCCTCTGGTGTGAATTGCGCCAGGCGCTCGCGGAGCAGCGAGAAGACAGTTGTAAGTTCGGCCTCACTGCCATCGGTGAGCTTGGCTTTGCCGGCTGCCTCGAGGTCGATCGCGACATCTTCAATGGCGAGGCTTCCCCGCGGCGCCGGAATCAAGGTGCCGGCCGAGTCGAGCCAGAAGAACTGGTCGTCGCGGTACTTGTCAGGGTCAACGTCGGTGCCCCTCAGAAACCGGCCCGACTCCTTGATCACGGCAAATGGCAGGTCGGTTTGGCTCTTGATGAAGTCGTAGTCAGCAATGCCCTCGTCAAGTACGACCTTTGTCATTGCCAGCGCCAGCGCTGCGTCGGTTCCCGGGATCACAGAGACGTACTCATCTGCTCCAACCGCTGATGGGGAATAGTCGGGCGCAATCGTGATCACGCGTGCGCCGGCATATCGAGCTTCGGGGATGTAGTGGAAGTATGGGATCGACGTGTATGCGGGGTTGGCGTGCCAGATCAGTATCAGCTTCGAGTGAAACGTGTCATCGGCGGTGCTCGCACAGGCGAACTTTCCAAACGTCATGTGCTGTCCGGTTGGGAAGTCGTTGATTAGCCCGTTGGCGTCGAGTGTCACCGCACCTATGAGGGATGCGAACCTCAGGTAGGCCGCCCACGCGGCAAGGCCACCTTCCACGGTCTCCTCGAAGACCACTGACTCAGGCCCTTCGTCGTCGATCGCGTCGATAATCGCATCCGCGATCTCGGTCAGAGCCTGGTCCCACGAGATCTCTTCCCATTTGCCTTCGCCTCGTTCACCGGACCGCTTGAGCGGCTTGAGAATCCGGTCTTCTCCGTAGAGCTGAGCCGACCACGAACAGCCCTTCTGGCAGCCAAGCGGATTCATGTCGGGCACGTCTTCACTGACTTGTTCGATGTTGCCACCGGGCTCTTCGAAGAGGACCTCGCCGTCTTTGACATAAACCCGGTATGGGCACGTCCCGAGGCAGTTCAAGCAATGAGTGCCCCACGCTGCCGAGTCCCACTTGAAGGCATCTCGATACGAATCAAGACTTGCAGGTCCCGCACCGGGGGTGTCGGTTTCACCTGGGATGTCTGCTGCTCCGGAGTTCTCAGTCACTGAATTGGTCCGCCTTGGGTGTTGCTGCAGTTCGGGCGCAGCCAATACTGCAATATCTTAGGTGGCAAAGTCATAGTTTCTGTGTTGTAAGTCACGGCATTACCTGCGCTTTGTCCTGAGAATCACTCCTGTTTCCCGCCGCGTTCAGCGGCACCTCAGAACCGCGGTACCGTAGTAGTCATGCAAGCAGAAACCGAAGACCCATCCACCGAGCCGGAAGTCACCCCCGGGCTCGTGGACAAGTATGGCCGCGTTGCCACAGACCTGCGAATTTCAGTAACTGACCGCTGTAATTTCAGGTGTACCTATTGCATGCCAGCCGAAGGTATTGCCTGGAAACCTCACGACGAGATTCTCAGTTTTGAGGAGATCACGAGGCTCGTAAAGATCTTTGTAGAGCTTGGCGTGAAAAAGGTGCGAGTCACCGGCGGTGAGCCACTAGTCAGGCGTGACATAGAGTCTTTGGTTGCAATGCTCACCGAGATCCCTGTGCCCGAACTGGCAATGACGACGAACGCAAGCAAGCTTCGTCAGAAGGCAGGTGCTCTCGCGGATGCAGGGCTGCAGCGAATCAACGTCTCACTCGATTCGCTGCGCCGAGAGCGTTTCGAAGTAATTGCACGCTTCGACGGGCTAGACCGGGTACTCGACGGTCTTGATGCGGCCAGCGAGGTAGGGCTAGATCCAATCAAGGTTAACTGCGTTGTGATGCGCGGCGTCAACGACGACGAGCTGATCGACTTCGCGGAGTTTTCCCGCAAGACGGGATTTCACATTCGCTTTATCGAGTTCATGCCCCTCGATGGTGATTCGGCTTGGAAGAAGAGCAATGTCGTCTCGCTCGACGAGATAGTCGAGACAATCTCAGCGCGATATCCGTTGGTGGAGGGCGATCGTCGAGGTCCGGCCGCCGAGTATGCGTTTGCAGACCAAGCACCCGGTTCGGTCGGCGTGATAGCAAGTGTCACCCGCCCGTTTTGTGAGAGCTGCAACCGGGTGAGGCTTACGGCTGAAGGCCAGATGCTAGCTTGCCTTTTCGCACTCGAAGATACCGACCTGAGGTCGCTGCTGCGGTCAGGCGCATCCGACTCGACGATTGCGGAGGCAATCAGAGGCACGGTCGCGGCGAAGTGGGCGGGTCATGCAATCGGCAACAAGGAGTTCACTCGGCCCACGAGGTCGATGTCGATGATAGGCGGCTAGGGGGGTTACCCACGACGTCTTGCTGATCGCCTCACGCGTGTGATTCGGGGTGGAGCCGTCTGATCCGGACTTGGGATTTTGGAGGCTCTGGTCCGCCCCCGGCTCGGTCCAGGGGCTCCGGCGACACCGCTCCCCTCGCGCTGCTAGCCAGGGTTGTACCAGAAATGACCCATGGCAAGTGGGAACTGGGTGTAGAAGGCGTGTAGTTGGTTGAAGGGCGGGTAGGAAGTGGCAGCGGTGGGAATTGTGTACTGCTGCTCGAAGTCTCGATTTGTACAGGGCACTTCGCGAGCTTCCGTTTGCCAGCTCACGCCATCCCAGAACGCATGGTAAATCGAGTCACAGGATAGGTTGTAGCCAAACCGATAGCCAAAGATCTCAGTATGGCTACCATAGGTCGTGACGGAAGCACCGCGGCCACCAACTTCCGCGAAACCAACCAGATTGACTGGTGGCATCTTCGAGAATGACCAGGACCCATTGGCACCTGGGTACCGACCGTGGCTCAGGGAATATGGTGTGCAGAGCCAGCAGGCTCCGGCCTCGCGAGTACTCACAAAGACGCTCTGGCCTCCGCTTGGGTCGGCGAGAGCCACAGTGTCGAGGGGAACCGTGGCAAAGGGCAACGCAGTTGGACTAGTTGCACTTGTGAAATCAGAGATTGGTACGGACTCAATGAGCGTCTCGAACTTCCACCCGGCACCCGGTTCATACCAGCCATGGCGCAGCCCCAGCCAGGTACCTGACAACCAGTTGAAGAAGTGAAGCTGGCTACCCCAGACCATCGTGGAGATGCCCACACCACCTGAGAATCCCTCGTCAAGGGTCTCAAAGATCCAAGTGCCAACTCCGATGTCGTAGTAGCCGTGGCGCAGGATGTCTTGTCCTGTTGGGCTCAGACCGTGGCTAAAGACGTGTTGTTGCCCTAAGTACTCGGCATATGCG
>QEUQ01000058.1 GCA_003577105.1 Acidobacteriota bacterium
CTTCAACCCCAAGTTCAGACGGTATTTCGCATCCGCCTTCTCACTGGCTAGGCAAGACGCTCCACCGGCACTCCGATCGAATACTGATAACCCGCGTAGTCGCCGTAGCGCCCCTGAAATTCACCATCTGGCACACTCTGAATCGCCTCCCATGAACCGGATGGCACCTCGTTTGCGAACTGGCATACGAGCAGCACCTGGAGGCCTTGGGCTGGGTCGAATGGGCTGACGTTTCCCACTTGGGCGGACTCGAAGCCGACGACTGCGTATGACCCGATCCTCGCCGGAGGCATGCCTGGGGCGGGGGGCTGGCCTCCAGGTACTTGCGCTCCTCCGCCGATTCTCTCCCGAAGCGCCTCTATCGTCACGGTGCGACTCTCACCTGCCCTGAGAAGAAAGCTTGCGGCCGAAGCCGGGATGAATCTTGCGCCGGGTCCGGACTCGACATTGCCGACTTGGTACGGAATCACTGAGAGAAACGCAATGTCTCGGTCGCGACTAACGTTGGAAACTGTCAGATCCAACGAGATCATCGGAGAGGCTCCGCTCATCGGCGTAGTGAATCCCGCGAGGCCGGCGACCACAGAATTTCTTAGCGCATCCGTTGGCTCTTTCAGGTGCTTGCGATTCCTCAAGAACATCTCCGCGGCTGGATTCGCCGCTGAAACCGAAGCACTCGGAACTGGCAGTGATGAAGTCGGGGGGGCAGTTGAATCGCTACAACCGGCTATCGAGACGAGTGCAATCGCAAGAAATGCAGACAGAACCGCGCGCCAAGATCGTGACTCAGTCTGAATTGGACGTGGATTGCGTGGAGCCTTCATCCGCCTCGAGCTTGGAACCCTAGCTACGCTCCTGGCAGCTCATGCAGAGACGGGCCTGTGGTCTCGCCTCGAGTCGCTGAATCGGTATTTGCTCGCCACATCCCTCGCAGACCCCGTACGAACCCGTGTCGATTCGGTTGATCGCGTCGTCGACATCGGCAAGCGTCTCCCTCAACCTCTCCACGAGCGCAAGGAGCTCGGCCTTCTCAGAAGTCGACGCAGCCGAATCGGCAAAGCCTTCATAGGAGGCAATCTCGATTCCGCCTTCCTCGGTGTCGGCGCCCATCGCGCTCAATTCCTCGAGAATATGGGCTCGCTCACCTTCGAGGCGCTCTTTCAGGCTTGAGTATGCGTCAGTTGTCATGGGCGCGTGCCGCTCCGGGCTCTGGGGTGGGACTGTAAGTACACGTCGTGAATGTGGCCGGTAGTGACCTTCGTGTACACCTGGGTAGTCGAAAGGCTAGCATGCCCCAACATCTCCTGCACCGCGCGAATATCTGCTCCACCCTCGAGCATGTGCGTCGCACATGAGTGCCTGAACACGTGAGGGCTCAGCTCGTCGGCCATTCCAGCTTGCACGGCCCGGGATTTCACTATCTTCCAGAGCCCCTGCCTTGTCAGCCTCCCACCTCGAGCATTGAGGAACAGCGCACTCTGTACTCGCTCGCCGGTCCACGATTCGAGAAGGGCCGGGCGCCCGAGCGCCAAATACCTGTCGACGGCACCCACCGCCGGAGCGCCAAGCGGGACATACCGCTCTTTCCCGCCCTTACCTGTGACCCGCAAAGACCTCTCGTCTAAATCGCAATCCCCCGTGTCCAATCCTGCAACCTCTGATATCCGCGCACCTGTTGAGTAGAGAATCTCCAGAAGTGCCCGGTCGCGAAGGGAGAGCGCGTCACCTCCGGTGATCCCCTCAATGAGGGCGACTACTTCATCTCTCTCCAATGCCTTAGGAAGCGCCAATCCAATTCGCGGAGTCGAGACCCCCTTAGTCGGATCCACATCTATGAGATCTTCGCGGAGGGCGAATCGATGAAAAGAACGGATCGATGAAAGCGAGCGTGCTATCGACTTGGCGGAGAGCCCCTCGTCGGAGAGGCTCTCCGCGAAGCCACGAACCAGCTCTGGCTCGATCGCTTTCGGTGAGACAACGTGATTGGACCTTAGGAATTTCTCGTATCGCCGCAAGTCACTTTGATATGCCTGCAAGGTGTTGCCTGACAAACCACGCTCAACCCTGAGGTAGTCACGATGGTCGGCAAATGCAAGCCCGAGATCATCTGTGCCACTCGCGAAATCGTCCGTGGCGGAATTCAAGGTCTTCCCGAACGTGTCATGGCGTCAGGACTTCATCGAGATCGGCGCACTTCTTTGTCAGTGCTTCGGCTACCACCTCGTTTACCACCGTGCCCTTCAAGACGTTGACACCTGGCCTCAGCTCTGGGTGGGCCCTGATTGCGTCTGCCAGAGATGTAGCGGCCAAATCGAGGACGTATCGCAGCGTCGAATTCGTCAGTGCGTATGTCGATGTGTGGGGCACCGCAGCCGGCATATTGCCCACCCCGTAATGCAGTACACCTTCGATCTCCACAACAGGATCGGCATGACTAGTCTCAACGGTTGTTTCCGCAACCCCGCCCTGATCGACCGCAATATCGACAATCACTGCCCCGGGCTTCATTTGCCTTACCAGATCGCGCGAAATCAAGATCGGCGCTCGCGCCCCGGCCACGAGAACTGCGCCGATGACCAAGTCTGCATCGCGCACTGCCTCTTGAACGGTCAACCTATTGGATGCCACGGTCATGATTCGGCCCCGATGGATGGTGTCGACATGGCGAAGCTTGTTTGCCTCCCGGTCGAGGAGGATCACCTCGGCCTCCATGCCTTGCGCTATCCAAGCCGCATTGGCTCCGACTACACCTGCTCCGATCACGACAACACGTGCCGGACGCACGCCCGGCGCACCGCCAAGTAGTACCCCCCGCCCGCCTGAACCCCTTTCAAGGAAGTGAGCCCCTACCTGTGGCGCCATGCGCCCGGCGACCTCCGACATTGGTGCCAGTAGTGGAAGACTTCCGTCAGACAGGGCCACGGTTTCATACCCAATTGCCGTCACTTGCCGTTCGATCAGGACATCCGCCAGCTCGGGATATGCGGCCAGATGCAGGTAAGTGAAGAGGATCACCCCTTCAGCCAGGAACTCGTACTCCTCGCGCTGCGGCTCCTTCACCTTGCAGACAAGCTCCGAGCGCTCCCACACCTCATGCGCGCTATGCACGACCTCGGCCCCGGCAGCCCGGTATTCATCATCCGTGATCGAGCTGGCCGATCCAGCTTCGGCTTCGACCAGCACGTTGGCGCCATGAGACACGAGCTCGTGCGCTCCTTCGGGCGTTATCGCGACCCGGGTCTCGCCCGGCTTGGTCTCTCGTGGTACTCCGACTGTCAGCACATTGGCTCCAGTTGCGTACTTAATTGCTGCGCGCAGGGCGCGGCCGCTGCCCAAAGCGGATCAAGCTCGGCTCAATCCCACTCAACGCCCTCGATCCGCGTTGACCCCACCTATAGGGAATGCTCATGGACGGGGTCATCTGAAATCACTGATTCAGGTTCGCCGCCTGGAGTGACATCGGTGGCTGGCGCGACCGCTATCTGGCGCCGATCCCTATAGGCGACGGCGGCCGCGACGAACTCCCTGAACAGCGGAGCCGGATCGGTTGGACGGCTCTGGAACTCCGGATGAAATTGCGAGGCTACGAAGTACGGGTGCCCCGCAAGTTCTACGATTTCCACAAGCCGGGCATCCGGGCTGACCCCCGAGCAACTTAGTCCGGCCTCTTCCAGGCGAGCCCGATACCGATTGTTGACCTCGAAGCGATGCCTGTGCCTTTCTGAGACGACATCTGCGCCGTATGCGGCACGCGCCAGACTCTCGGGCTCGAGCTTGGCCACGTATGTGCCAAGCCGCATTGTCCCTCCCATGTCCTCGATGTCGGCCTGATCAGCCATCAAGTCAACAACTGGGTTCTGAGTATGCGGGTCGAACTCCGACGAGTTGGCGTCATGAAGACCGAGCACATTTCGGGCGAATTCCACTACGGCGCACTGCAGACCTAGGCAAATACCTAGGAACGGAACCTCAGATTCCCGCGCATATCGAACCGCCTGAATCTTTCCCTCAATCCCACGAATTCCAAATCCTCCGGGAACAAGAATCCCATCAAGTTCGGAGAGAACGCTCGACGCGAGGAGCCCTTCGGCCTCGTCAGAGGCAATCCAGATGACCTTTACATTGGTACCCGCGGCAAAACCGCCGTGACGCAGCGCCTCGACAACGGAAAGGTAAGCGTCGGGAAGCCCCACGTACTTGCCGACAATTCCGATATTGACCTCACCGTTCGCGCCGTGGACGCGCTCGAGAAGCGCGTTCCACTCACTCAAGTCCGCCTCTTGCCCATCGAGCTTGAGGGTCTTGCAGATGTGCTCATCAAGGCCTTCCTCGTGGAGCACAATTGGAATTTCGTAAATCGAATCGGCATCAAGCGCTGAAATCACGGCATCGAGCTCTACGTCGCAGAAGGAACTCAGCTTTCGCTTCAACGCCATGTCAATTGGCCGATCGGAGCGACACACAAGTGCATCTGGCTGTATGCCTCGGGATCGCAACTCAGTCACCGAATGCTGGGTCGGCTTCGTCTTCTGCTCACCAGACGGTCCGATGTATGGAATCAGCGTGATGTGAATGTAGTAGACGTTTTCGCGCCCCACATCTTTTCGAAACTGCCTTATGGCCTCGAGGAAGGGAAGAATCTCGATATCGCCTACGGTCCCCCCGATTTCGGTGATGACGACGTCAACGTCTTCAGTCGCAAGACGATGAATTCGCTCTTTGATCTCGTTTGTTATGTGTGGGATCACCTGAACGGTGTCACCGAGGTAGTCGCCTCGCCGCTCCTTCGCGATCACTGATTGATAGATCGCGCCAGTCGTAACGTTGGAGAGCTGACTTGTGTTGATTCCAACGAATCGTTCGTAGTGCCCAAGATCAAGATCGGTCTCACAACCGTCTTGAGTGACGTATACCTCTCCGTGCTGAAAGGGATTCATTGTGCCGGGATCGACGTTGATATATGGGTCGAGCTTCTGCATCGAAACTCGCAGACCCCTCGAAACGAGCAGCCGGCCAACCGAGGCCGCAGTGAGACCCTTGCCGAGACTCGACGTCACACCGCCGGTCACAAAGATGTGCTTCGCCACTTCCCTCCTCCTCGCACCATCAGCATGGTGTGATGCACGCTAAGAATTCCCGCATAGATCAGGGGGATTCCAAACACAAACACGGTCTTGCCTGCGCGCCTGAGCGGCTGGCAAAGGGGAGGAAGTGTCCCGGGGTGCACTCATCCCCGGGATTCAATGCTAGCACGGCGCGCATGGCGGCTCGCGTTGGCTGCCCCGAGGAGTTCGGTCGCGTGGCGAAGGGCGTGCTTGCTCTCGGGCTCGCCCGCGAGCATCCTGCTGATCTCATCAGGTCGCTGCGATTCGCCGAGTTCAGCTACCTCAGCGCGACCACCTTCCTTCGTGACCACGTAGTGGCGTTCGGCGCGACTGGCGACTTGAGGCAGATGGCTGACACACAGGACCTGAACGTCGTCGGCAAGAATCGCCAGCTTCTCTGCGACCGCAGCCGCAGTAGCACCCCCGATGCCCGCATCAATCTCGTCGAACACGAGTGCCATGTCGCGAGCCCCCGACGAAATCGCCAGCTCGATCGCCAGCATCAGGCGCGACAGTTCTCCCCCGGAAGCCACTCGCGCCAACGGCTTCGTCTCGATTCCATCATTTGCACTGAAGTTGAAGATGGCGGTATCGGCTCCCGACGCACCGAGTGCGCCCGGATCAGCAGTATCACCTGATTCGATCACGATATCGAGTGAAGCTCCAGCAAGCTCCAGGTCACGCAAATGCTCCACAACCTCGGCGGCGAGCTTCACAGACGCGTCAACGCGAGCCGCCGAAAGACGGGAAGCCGCAATTCCGGCATCGCTGAGTGCAACCTCGTACTCCTCCTGCGCAGCTTCGCGGGCACCCTCGAGGCCACTGAGATCGTCCAACTTGAGCCTGGCATCGTCGAGAAAGCCAAGAACGTCTTCAAGCGTTGGCCCGTACTTGCGCTTCAAAGAGGCCAGCAGTTCAAGGCGAGCATCAACCCACTGAAGGCGCTCGGGATCTTCCTCGAGATTCTCCAGATACCGCCTGAGGTCGGATGCCAAGTCGGCCGCCTCCGCTGCCAGACTCTTACCACGCTCGATCATCAACGTGAACTCGGAGTCCGGACTCCGGCCCGCCGATGCCGCCGAACCCAATCGCGCCAACCAGTCGGCCGCCTGATCTGCTTCCCTGCGAGCTTCCTCCGCCGTCACGCGCAACTCAGAAATGGAGCTCAGCCGCGCCGCCTCATCAAGCAAAGCCGAGTCCTCACCCGCTTCAATCTTGGCGCCATCGATCTCGTCGACTTGATACGCGAGCAAATCGGCATCTCGCGCCATTTCCTGCGGATCCCCGCCTAATCGCTCGCGAACTTCAATCGCGGCCCTCAGCCGGGTGTGTGCCGCCGAGTACTCCTCGAACAGGGCAGCGACTTGGGAACCGCCATAGCGGTCGAGTGCCTCGAGCTGGCCTCGCGGCGTCAGCAGGCCGATCGATCGGTTCTGCCCGTTGATCGCAATCAGGTTCTCGCCCAGCTCGCGAAGCTCTGATAGTGAGGCCATGTGCCCGTTTATGTATGCCCTACTCCGACCCGAGCTCGATACCACGCGGCGCAGGACCAGGTGATCGCCCGGCTCGACCCACTCGGCAGCCTCGACATTGGAGAAGAGCGCCTCTACGAGAGCTTCGTCTCCCTCGGGTCCGACCGCGGCCTGGTCCGCCCTCGCGCCCGTCACCAGACCAAGGGCTTCGACAATTAGCGTCTTGCCGGCCCCGGTTTCTCCCGTTACTGCGTGCATGCCTGCGCCAAATTCGATTCTGGCATCGCGAATCACGCCCAAATTGCATACTTGAAGTTCCTCTAGCACTTCGCCATCCAAGATCGTCTCGCCGACAACGCGGAAGCGAACGTTGTCGCAATTTGCGGAAGTGACCGGATTGTATTCAGGCGCTCTGACAACTCCGCGCCTCTCGCGGATGTGCTACCGGCGGCTGTCCGTCTCACGGCGCAAACCGAACTTGTCTCTAAGGACCCTGTGGAACTTGTGAGGTTCGAACCGCACAAATCGCGCGGGCTCCGCGCCGGCAACGATCTTCACTTCGCCGCCAGAATCGAGCATCACCTTGCGCCTTCCATCGACGGCGACGGCGGCGGGCCTATCCCCTTTGACTATCACCTCGACTTCTTCCCATGGCGCGAGAACAACCGTGCGATCGAATAGCCCATGCGGGGCTATGGGAACCACCGAAATGCATTTCATCGAAGGGGTCATGATCGGCCCACGCAATGAGAAGGCGTAGGCTGTCGACCCGGTAGGGGTCGCGACCACAACTCCGTCTGCCCTAAACGAGATGAATGGCTCGCCATTGACGTTCAAGTCGATGCCAATCATCCTTTCGGCGTTCTGCTTCTCGACGGTGATCTCGTTCAGGGCGCGGTGGCTCTCCCCGACCACCTCGCCCTTCACCGAGACGGTCCCATCGATCGTCATTCGCTCTTCGACTTCGTATTCGCCGTCGGCAAGGCGCATTACCGCCGCAGTTGCCTCTTCGGGTTCGACCTCGGCGAGAAAGCCAAGCGCCCCCAGGTTCACCCCAAGAACCGGGACCCCTCTGGAGAGACTGACGGCCCGCAACATGGTGCCGTCACCGCCAACCGAAACTGAGAGATCAAGGCCTTCGGCGATCCCGTGGTCTGGAATCCCCAGGTCACTGCGGTCCATAGCAGCGGCCTCAGCCTCGGGTATCCGCACCTCGATGCCATTCTTCATGAGATGCTCGGCGAGCTGGTTTGCCAATTCGTACGCGGCTTGTCTTTCGGGATGCGGAATGACGGCAATGGCTTTCACAGAGACATTTCCTCTTTCGCGCTACTCGCTTCATCGTGCGCTTTGGCAACGGCGCGCGAGACTAGCTCGCGGTAAGCCGTCGCTGCACCGGCATTCCCTCCAAGCGTCCAATGCCCAAAGAACTCGATGTTCCCCGCCCTACCGGTAACCGGACTTGGATCTATGGCATTGAGGTGAAGCCCGAATCCGTCAAGCTCTTGGCTGACACGCTCAAGTACTTCTGCATGCACTTTCGGACTACGCACCACTCCCCCTGATTCAACCTGCTCGCGGCGCGCCTCAAACTGAGGCTTCACCAGCATTACGAAGTCAGCTCCTGATTCAGAGAGATCGACAAGCGCCGGTGCCACTTGCCGAAGACCGATGAAGGAAAGGTCCGCAACAATGACCGAGGGGCGAACACCAATCTGACCGGCCTCTAAGTTGCGTACGTTGACACGATCCATGACCACCACGCGAGCATCTGCTGCGACTCGGGAGTGCATCTGCCCTTTGCCTACATCAACCGCGAAGACAAGATGAGCGCCCCGCTGCAGCAGGCAATCGGTGAATCCGCCGGTAGAAGCGCCCGCATCGAGACAAATGCGGCCACTGGGATCTACGCGAAACGAATCAAGGGCGTGCTCAAGCTTTGTGCCGCCGCGCGAGACGAATCGTCGCCGCGCTGACCTGATGGCAATTGCATCGCCGGGTAACACTCTCTGCTCGGGATTGGATGCAATCGCTCCCCCCACCAAGACCGCTCCGTCAAGTACGAGGTCTCTGCCTTCGCTCTCATCGCTGACCAGCCCTCGCCGCGCCATTTCGGGGGTCAGCCCTCTTCGCCGAGACTTGCTCAACTAGTTACCAATGTGTCACTGGCGTTCTTCGTCATCCGTGAGGTCATTGTCCGCGCCCGCTAGTTCACTTCGCAGTTCGGCTAGCTCGGTTTCCAACGCGACAAGATCCGCCCTCAGCTTCTCGACATCAACTCCGGCTGCGGGAGCATCAAGTTCATCGCCGCTCGTGTCGGAGGCGAATTCGTCTGATCCGCCGTCACTATTTGTCGCACTGACTTCCATCGCTCACCAGATTCGGTTCCGATACACGCCTTTGCCCATCAGGGCGTGTGGATAACCATGATGCTACTCTCATTTGATGGCGCTTCCATTGAAGGACAATCTCCCCACTCGCCGCATCGCGATCACCACGCTTTCCTTGATCTTGATAAACCTCGCGATTTGGCTACTCTGGCAGCCCACGCTCCAGGATCCGAACCAGCTCGTCGAGCTCGGGCCACCCGGCGAGGCGATAGAACTAAGTCCGGCCGAAGCATTTCTCTTCACAAATACAGGAATACCCTGCGAACTCTTGACCGGAAGGCCGCTGACCGTCGGCGAAGTCCGGCTTCTTGAATCCGGAGACGGTGACTCCTGCGGCAAGTCGCCGAAGATCGCAACTGAAGGCGACTCACTACCGCTCGTTCCCAACAAGAACGTCTATTTGGCCGGCTTCCTCACAATGTTCTTTCATGCCAGCTTCGCCCACATTTTCGGCAACATGCTTTTTCTGTTCATTCTCGGCAACAACGTCGAAGACCGCTTCGGGCACCTCAGATATCTTGCGTTCTACCTCCTATGCGGGATTGCGGCCACAGCGGGACATGCCCTGGCCAACCCGGATTCCGTCGTACCGACGCTGGGTGCATCTGGTGCGGTCGGCGGCGTAATGGGCGCCTTCTTTGTGCTTTTTCCACTCGCACGAATCTTTTCGGTGGTTCTCTTACCGCTTCCATTTACCGCGTACATGCCTGCATGGATCCCCCTCGTAATTTGGTTTGCGATGCAGTTCACGCCCCTTGTAGGAGAACATGTCGCCGCTTGGGCCCATATTGGCGGCTTCATTGCCGGCGTTCTTTTGACACCGCTTGTCATCATGAGCATCCGCCCAATGCGGCTAGACCCCGAACCGCCGCAGCCCGTCTTTGTCAACGCTTATTGACACCTAGCTCCGAGCGCCTCTCCAATGGCACGCCTTAGGGACTCGCCTCCACTAACGGCCACCGGGGCACCGTGATCGTCAAGTTCGATTCTGACCGGCGATTCCACCAACTCAGCCATGTCATTGGCAACAAGATCAGGTAGGTACTCGGCGCTGGCCAAGTCCTCAACAGCCGATACCCCGGTTAAGACGAGCCCCGCCAGATGTCCGTTGCGTCGGGCAAAGGCCATGTCGGTCTCAATTCGATCGCCAATCACGAGGCCGGGCCCAACACCGACTACGCTGGCGGCGGCCTTCGCCAGGCCTGCCTCCGGCTTGCCTGCGACGGTTGGATCGACGCCCGAAGCGATACTGACCGCCCCGACAATTGAGCCGGCACCTGGCAGCAGGCCGCTCTCGGTAGGAAACGTCGCGTCGGTGTTGGTTGCCAGGAACCACGATCCGCCCCTCACTAGTCGAGCGGCTTGGGACACCCGCGCGTAGCTCAGATCTCGGTCGACACCGACGACGACGGCGCCAACGTCATCTGCCGGCACACCGTCGAGTTCGTCGACCCCTGAAGGCTCAAACCCTGCATCGTCTAGCGCACTCACGAGTCCGGGTCCACCCATAGCTCCGACCAGTGCGCCCCTGGCAAGCCCCGGCCTTCTGCTTGCAGGGTCGCCCTCCAAAAGAAGGGATGCCGCGGCCATGCTTGAGGTAACCACTTGGTCGTGCCCTGCTGGGAATCCCAGCGCCCTCAAAGTCTCAGCATAGGTGCTCGGCAAGCCCCAAGAATTGTTGGTGACGTAGACAACGCTTCGCCCTTCGGAGCAAAGCCGCGTGACCGCTTCAGCCGCACCGTCAATTCGAGTTCCGCGCAGGTAGCAGACGCCATCGATGTCAATGAGAATCCGAGCGGGCAGCTCCGCAGACTTCATGGGTTTGCGGAAGGCGCCGACTGGGGCCTCCCGAAGAGACTGCAGTCTCTTCCCGGAGGAATCGGCCAAGTCTGATTGACCATTTGTTCCTGCTCTCAAAGCACGCTGGGGTAGCGTGAGGGTACCGAATCGCAAGGGAGAGAATATTGCCGCAATTTCGGCCATTTGTCGGTACACGATACAACCCGGCCGTTATCGAGGATTTCGATGCCGTGGTGGCACCACCATACGACGTCATCGACTCGGATGAGCGCAAGAGACTCGTGGACCTTAGTCCCGTCAACGCGGTGCGCCTGATCCTCCCTGAGATGGATCAGAAATCGAGCCCCGCCGATTCCGCGTCACGCCTTCTGAGAACCTGGCTCGACGACGAGATACTCATAGACGATGCCGAGCCCGCGTTCTACCTATATCGGATGGGGTTTGAAGACGAGAGCGGTCGGAAGCGGCAAACTTCCGGAGTAATCGGCGCCCTCAGCCTGAGCGACCCTGATGAAGTTCTCCCACATGAAGAAACGATGTCCAAGCCGCTCGGTGAGCAACTCGCGCTCCTTCAGGCAACGCGCACCAACTTGTCACCTATCTACCTGTTGACTCCGGCTTCCGGCATGTCGCTATTACTCGAAACACATGGCCCGCCTGACTACCGATGCACCGATCCTGACGGCACGCACCACCGGATATGGCGACTGACTTCGCCCGCTATCCTCGACGCGATTTCCCAGACGGTCACGGCGCATCCACTCGTCGTGGCCGACGGACATCACAGATATCAGACGGCTTGCAAGCACGCAGATGGCGATGGCGACCCGGCGGCCCAATGGATCATGGCCCTCATAGTCGAGCTGGCAGATGACGAGATTTGGGTACGGCCAACGCATCGTCTCTTTCTCGACGCTGATCCCGACGATGTCGCTGCCGCGTTCCACAAGGTGTTCCCGGGTTCGGAACCGATAACGGCCAAACACGATGCCATTACTCAGGCATTATCGGATGGGCGAACAGTCCTTGTCGGGCAGGGTTCGCCATCTCCGGCGGTCGCCTCGGTGCCGTGGTCCGAAGGCTCGCTTGAGGGCGCTGAGCTTCTCGAATCGCTTGCAGTGAGCAAGCTTCACAAAGAACTAATTCCCCTCCTCAATGTTGAGGGAAGACTCGAATTCGAGCCAGATCTATCCGAGGTCCTCGACGCGACTGCACTCGGCCGCGCGACTGCTGCTATTGCCGTACCGCCCGTCACGGTTGAGGCAATACGCCGGGTAGCAACTGCCGGCCTCAAAATGCCCCAGAAGACGACCTTCTTCTTTCCCAAGCCTAGGTCCGGAGCCGTCTTCCGCCGCTTCGAAGCCGACAGCACATGACCCACTCCGGTCTCAACTCCGCTTCAGTCGGCGACGATGCCGGCCAGCCGCTATCCATGGAAGATGTCGGGAGGCGAACTTGGCTTGGCGATTCCCACCTCCTGGGAATTCCGCGCACGACCGGCTTCTACTTCTTGGATGCGGATCGCCCGGCTGTGATCGAGACTTCAGCAGCTGCAGTATCAGAGCGGGTTATCGGCTCGCTCAGGGCGCATGGCGTCGATAGCGTCGCGTTCATAGTCGTCACGCACATCCACTTGGATCACGCAGGTGGCGCAGGCCTCCTTGCTCAGGAATTTCCCGAGGCCGTAGTAGTAGTTCACGAAGAGGGTGTGCGGCACTTGATTGACCCGTCGCGCCTTCAGGCCTCAGCGGCGCGAGTTTTCGGCGAAGAGGAGATGCTCGCTCACTGGGGTCGCCTCGCGCCAGTTCCGCCTGACCGAATACTCGTTGCTGCAGACGGCGATTGTCTCGATTTGGGCGATCGAACTCTTGAAGTCATCTATTCCCCGGGCCACGCCAAGCATCACATTGCTCTTCACGACTCAGAGACCGACGGCGTGTTCGTAGGGGACTCGGCGGGCATTTACTTGTCGGACTTCGACTACCAAACCCCTTCCGCCCCGCCACCGGACCTTGACCCCGAGCTTGCGATCGCCAGTCTCGACCGCCTCCTAGAACGCGATCCCGAGATCGCCTACTTCACTCATTTCGGCCCGGGATTACCCGCTGCGGAACTGATCACCGAGGCGCAGGATCAGTACCGACGTTGGTCCGAGGTAGCATTGCGCGCATTCCAAGAAGACGGCGAATTGGCGTCTGTCGCTCGCGCGCTGGCAGAGCGTGCCGACCCTGAACGCAGGGAGCTGCCAGGCGGGATTCAGGAGCAGCTCGACCGCTTCACACCTCACGAGACCGCCGCATCGGGATTCATACACCACTTCGAACGGCTTGGAATCTCGCCCCTTTCCGACGGCTCGACACCCCCGTTCAAGCCGTGACCTACCCTGTGACGCGACCAGTCACGTCGAGGAACTCCGGGTCATGATCTGCAATCCTCGCGTACAGCATTCCCGCCTCGCCGGGGCGATCAGCCGCTTCAAATAGCACTGCGAGCAAGTACCACAGACGAAGGTGGTGATACTCGACGTTCTTTGGCTCAGACAGAACCCGCCGCAGTGCACCGATGGCCTCTCTCGTCTTGCCCTGATCATGAAGCACCCCTGCACGCACTATTTCAGCCTCAATCTTCAATGGCTCGGGGTCACTCTCGCTCTCCTGGTTATCGAGGAGCTCGAGTGCCTTTTCCGGGCGCCCAAGTGCGCGCAAACAATCAGCAACGATCGGAAAATGGTTCTTCTCTCCTGAGAGCCGCTCATAGGTCCTCAGCTCAGACATTGCCTGGGCCCACTCGCCCTCGCCATACCGAGCGAGACCTAGCATCTCTCGAACTGACGCAGCTCTCGGCGCAAGTCGCTTGGCGCTCTGGGCATGTAGCGCAGCTGCCTCATAATCACCGGCCTCATATGCCAATGCCGACGCAGTCAAGTACGCGAGCGCTGCCGGCGCCTTGCTGTCGGCCGTGGCCTCCACATCTTTCAGGACACGCCTATCAAGTACCTCGGCCGGATCCGGAAGATCTCTCGGTGGCGATGCGGGGGCTGGCTTGTCGCCCCGGGGTCCCTGCTTCTTGCGTTGCCCGCCTGATCGCCCCTTGGCCGAATTGCCTTTGCGACCTCGTCCTACTTGCCCGCCAGCTGGTCTCGCGCCTTCGCGCCGCTCGCCGCTAGCGCGTCGCTCGTCCCGCCTCTGATCCCCGGTACGCCTCTGGCCGCGGGACTCGCCTCCTCCTCGCCGAACGCCACCCCGTTCGCCCTCAGTCCGGCTCCGGCTGCCGCGCTCGCCCTCAGTTCGCCGCTCGCCAGCGCGCTCGCCGGCACCCCTGCGGTCTTTTCCGCGTTCGCCGCTCGCGCGCCTCTCACCGCCGTCATCACGGCGCCGTCCGCCATGGCGCTGCTGTCCTCCGCCGGCCCCTTGCCTGCCTCCCCTGCTCTGGCTCGAACTGTGTGACCCCCCTTGACTCGAATACCGCGATGATCCCGAGCGCTGACCGCCTCGCTTACGGCCAGTGGGGGGCGATCCCGACCGGCCTTTCCTGTCGCGCGCAGGCGTCCCGCCTTCGCTCTTAGTCACTGCGCCTCCGCCATTCCTGCTAGTCACCTGCCACACGAGTCTGACAGGCTTCGCCAATTCCCCGTTGTGCGAGAATCGTTTTCGACAACTTGATCATCGTACGACGCGAAGAAGGCCACCGATAACGGTGGCCTTCTTCAAATAATCCCGGCGGCGACTTACTCTCCCAAGGGATCTCTCCCTTAGTACCATCAGCGCTAGCGGTCTTAACTTCTGTGTTCGGAATGGGAACAGGTGTTTCCCCGCTGCCATAGCCACCGGAAATCAGTGAGAGTTCCTTGAACCCTCCATAGCGAGCACGAAGCATCAAAGCCAAGCCCTCGGCCTATTAGTACCGGTCAGCTGAACGCATTGCTGCGCGTACACTTCCGGCCTATCACCTGGTCGTCTGCCAGGGGCCTTACCCGGTTAACCCGGTGGGAAACCTAATCTCGAGATGGGCTTCGCACTTAGATGCTTTCAGCGCTTATCCCTTCCGAACGTCGCTAACCAGCCGTGCTCTTGGCAGAACAACTGGCACACGAGAGGTTCGTCCGTCCCGGTCCTCTCGTACTAGGGACAGCTTCTCTCAAGTTTCCTGCGCCCACGGCGGATAGGGACCGAACTGTCTCACGACGTTCTAAACCCAGCTCGCGTGCCGCTTTAATGGGCGAACAGCCCAACCCTTGGGACGTGCTACCGCCCCAGGATGCGACGAGCCGACATCGAGGTGCCAAACCTTGCCGTCGATATGGACTCTTGGGCAAGATAAGCCTGTTATCCCCGGGGTACCTTTTATCCGTTGATCAACGGCGCTTCCACATGCAACCGTTGGGTCACTAGGCCCGACTTTCGTCCCTGCTCGACTTGTCAGTCTCACAGTCAAGCTCCCTTGTGCCCTTGCACTCGCCCGCTGATTGCCAACCAGCGTGAGGGAACCTTTGGGCGCCTCCGTTACCGTTTAGGAGGCGACCGCCCCAGTCAAACTGCCCACCAGACGCTGT
>QEUQ01000097.1 GCA_003577105.1 Acidobacteriota bacterium
GGCACTCGATTGCGAACTCGTATTGCTCACCAAGGCGGAGGATGTCGGCGATCTAGTTGAGCGAGCTCCCAATGCCGAAATCGTGATCTGCAACTTGCCGAACAGAGCTGCTCGCCTCGCGTGGGAGCAGAGCCTGCTCCCAGGAAAAATCAAGAGGATTGCGCCTGACCTGCTCCACTCACCGCACTATTCGATGCCGTACGTCACAGGTACGCCAGTCGTCGCCGTGATGCACGATGCGACGTTTTGGCTTCACCCAGGGGCGCACGAGTCTCACAAGCGCATCTGGTTCAAGACAGTCAGCAGGTTGACGGCAAGGCGTGCTGAAAGACTGATTACCGTCTCGAACGCTGCAAAAAACGACTTGGTCGAGGTCGGAATCCCGGCCGAGAAGCTCGATGTCGTGTATCACGGGGTCGATGACTCATGGTTCGATCTCGAGACACATGGGGGCGACTATCTCTTCTTCGTGGGAACTCTCGAACCGCGCAAAAACCTTCCACGCCTCCTGCGCGCCTACCGCGAGTCGGGGCTCGACCTAGAGCTCCGGCTTGCTGGAGCGATGGGCTGGAAGACCGACGAACTCGAATCTGAGATAGCGAAGACTCCCGGCGTGAAATTGCTGGGGTATGTGAGCGACGCTGAGAAGCGCGAGCAGATGGCCGGCGCCCGGGCATTTGTATATCCGAGCCTCTCAGAGGGATTCGGGATCCCGATTCTCGAGGCAATGGCAGCGGGAATTCCCGTTGTCACCTCAAACGCCTCAGCGACGGCCGAAGTAGCAGGCGATGCAGCACTCACAACTGACCCCCTTGATACAAGTGCGCTCTCCGAAGCACTCATTGCCGCGGCCACCGACGAGTCAACTCGAGCACGCCTCAGCCTTGCCGGTCCGCGTCGGGCAAGCGAGTTCACCTGGGCGCGAGCTGCCAAAGCCACAGCTGAGACCTGGAGACTGGCGCTAGAAGGCCATCGCTAATCGCTTGGCTATCTCGACTCTCAACTTCGGAGGCCTGCCGTCTTCATGGCGCCCGGACGGACTGATAAATCGCAGTCCGGAGGAGGGGGTGCCTTCAATCCGCCAGCCACCCTCATGGACAGCTATGTGGTGCGCATGACACAGCCAAACGAGGTTTTCGAGGTCGGTTGTACCCCCGTCTTCCCAGTAAACGATGTGATGCACCTTGCACCATCTACTGCGGTCACACCCGGGAAATCGACAGGTGATATCCCGGTATTTCACAAGAAGGGATAGGTGTGGCGGGGCGGTTCTGTAGGCTCTCCCATAGGCAATTTGCGATCTGCCCTCGCCGTCGATCATTACGCGGGCGACACAATCGCATAGGTGCCGCCGAGCGGTTTCGATCTCGGCAATTCCGCTCCCGATCTCAGCGCTGCCACCTCCCGTGAGTAGATCGCGATAGTCAACGTGGATGTTTACTGAAGCTCGTTCGCGGTCGGAATCGGAACCTAGCCGCCCCGAAGCAATTTCAGTCAGTGCATCGGCACAGCTTTGGCGCCACGACGGTCGCTCACCTTTCGGGAGCTCACTGCGAGCTTTGTCGGCGACTCGCACCAGGGACTCCTCAATCACCGCTCCGTCCGCACTGTCAAAGCGGCCGTTGAACCTGAAAACCCTGCCGTCCTGGCTCCAGCCAAACTTCAGGTAGCGGGCATCTCGAGGATCGCGGACTTCGTCTTCGGCCCGGGATCTCAGGCGCGATGCCATGTGGCGCGCTCGAGCGGCGCTCCAACCTCGCGCTTCCTCAAGCCACCGGAGTTCATCTGCCTCGGTGACGAAATGCGTGAGGTGACGCGCGACGTCATATGAGATTTCGCCATCGAGGACCGCGGCTCGAGTTGCCGGGAGCTCGCGCAGCTTGCGTGCAACTCGGACCAGCTCGTTGGCTGTGGACGAAAGAATGTTGAATCGCATTTGAAGCCATCCGGCTACAGAGGTCACTCCGTCGATCTCGTAGGCGCAGGCATCGTCCATAGCAGCGATCAGCTCCAGCTTCATCGCAAGGGCTCGAGTTTCGAGGGCGCCGATCTGCTCGAGCGCAACCGCT
>QEUQ01000098.1 GCA_003577105.1 Acidobacteriota bacterium
GTCCCTGTCGGTGACGGCCACGACATCGCCGTGGGTGTTGGTGACGAAGAAGAAGTTCGAGTAGGTGCCGTCCGAGTTGCGCGAGCGCATCGCGGTCGGCGCCTCGCCGCCGGCGTAGAGATACTCCCTCACCGTCCCAGTCATGTCCTCTTCGCCGACAAGCGTGTCGCGTGTCGGTCGTAGTGGTATTTGGGTAGATGGCCTGGTGGGGGCGGGTGAGGGGTGTGAGTACGACCGGGGGCGGGAATCTCGGGGCCCAGAGAGCCGGGCGGGGGGCCTCCGAGCTGGGGTTCTTCCTTTAGCTGCGGGGGTCGTAGGCATGGATCAATTGTCGCGGCAATCGACATGCTCGCGTCGGAGCATTTGATTCATTCCAGATCTGTTGCGCCAAGTCGCCAGCGAGCCGCTCCTTGGCACTGGCCACTCATAGGCAGAGAGGGGCCGCAGGGCGGCACCTCTCTTCGGTAGCGCCGTTCATCTTGTCGTCGACGACATCGAGGAAGGACCAAGTGGGGAACCTCGATCTCTGCCGAGTGCCCAATGCATGTGCCTCCGACAAATCCGAAGACGCTCAACTCAGTGAGTTCGGAGTCGTTCGTCGACCGCGTCAACCTGGTCGCGGCTTCGAGAGCGAACGGCGAAGAGTGTCACGCATCCAATTGCCAGGACTACGGCCCCGGGAACCAACACCCACTGTACTGCCGGCTCGGCGCGATACCTTGCATTCGGATCGTCGATTCCAACGTCGGGCGTCTGAACCGGCGGGAAGATCGGATGGCTTCCGAGGGGACCTTCGCACTCGATCCTAACGTCGTCTCTCCGGCGGCAATCCGGTCTCTCAAGAAGCAGTGACTGCTCGTTCGCGTATGCACCCTGAAACTCTTCGTGGTAGCGCCACGGCACCGGAAACACGATGAACAGTGTCAGGAGTGACAGGCCCGTGAGCGACAAGGTCACGCGCTGTGGGCGATTCATAACCGGCGACTGATCGCGGCAGTGAATATGAATGGCACCGAGACGTCATCCTTCATGGTCGGAATTGCCTAGCACCCCGTCGAACCATAGCCACGGGCAAGCACTCCGATTACGCGGTCGGCTTTGCAGTCCGCGTCAGCTTCGAATCGCTGCCTATCCAGCGGGTATGTTCGACGGAATTCAGCCTGGCCACCCGCCGCAACCTCTTGATCGGCGTGCTGCATTTCATGTATCAACACCCAAAGAGCACTGGCGTGACCCGACGGGAACCAGACTTTCGAGACCAAGCAGAGGTCGTAGTTGCTGTCGAACCGCAGAGTGCTCGGCGATACGTTGTAGTCCCATTCGCCCTGGGCAAAGCCTCCCCAACCAAAATGATTCGCCACAAAGTGCGGATCGGGGTCAATCGGAAAGAAAACGTGACGATAGTGCTCGAAGGCGCCGCCACTCGCCAAGTATTGAGCAACGTTGTATGCGAGTACTTTGTATCTCCACTCCCCGAGGTTTCGCGTCGTGCATTCTCCTTGTGGAAAAAGCGCATAAATTCCCTGTCCAATCGTCGGCCTGCGGGGCGCGTGACCCGAAGGATCTGTTGCCGAAGGGGGGTTCAGCGCTGCGTAGACATACCGATTGATCGATAGGAGGCGGCTATTCGTTCCCCTCTCGTCGTCCCGACTCAAGAACCTCCCCGTCCCCGGGTCCATCCACCGGGCCCGCAAGTAGTAGAGGTCAAACCCGTCCTCGTAGCGATAGCCCGCATACCTGAACGGCTGGTGGACTGACTCGCTCACCCTGGTCGCCTCCCCCCACGGGCCGTACGCGTAGCGATTGACTATCGCCCCGACCCTGTCGGTGAGCGCGACCACGTCGCCATGGGTATTCGTCACGAAGAAGTAGTTGGAGTACGTGCCGTCCGAGTTGCGTGACCGCATCGCGGTCGGCGCTTCCTTCGCCGACAAGCGTGTCGCGTGTCAGTCGTAGTGGAAGATCAGCGAATGTGCTGGTGGGGGCGGGTGCGCGATGTGAGTACGACCCGGGGCGGGAATCTCGGGGCTTGGATGCCAGCGCGCGGCAGCGCTGCGCCGGAGTTCTTCCTTCAGCTGCTCGGGTCGTAGTAATAGAAGCTCTGGTCATAGCCATAGATCAATTGTCGCGGGAAGCGGACCGATTTCTGTGCTGTCCCGCCTTTCTGCCCGCGATGTAGGCCGTGAGGGCCGCGAGTGCCGATGTCGCAGCCACGACCCACACACTGCTGTCGACGGTGCTCTGGAAAACGAGGTCTGTGCAGCGACCCGGCCGGTGACATGCCTGATAGATCGTGAGGGCAGAGAACCAACAAATCCCCAGGAAGAGCAGTGAGAGTCCAGCGGCAAGCGGGAACGACCAGAAGCGGAGCCAGCTATCGCGATTGACATGATGTGAGGCACCCCTGCCTACTGCCTTCGGCACGGATCTCACATACCTCCGCACTGCTTGTCGTAGACGTTGTTCAACGAGGACTGATAGAGAGCGAGCACGCCGCCCGCCACGAAGAAGGCTGGCGCAGCGGCACCAGCAGTCGCGAAGCTGACAACAGCGCCAACAGCAGCTAGCGCGTATCCCATGATTGGCTGGAGCGCCTTGAAAGCAGTGAGCCTGTTGCACACATCCCAGGGGGCCGGTCGGCCTTGTTCATACGCACACCTGAGTGCTGGCATATCACTGGCGCCCTCCCGCAATGTAGCCGCGATTTCCCGCAAGTCGTGTGAGCTGATCGGGATGATTGGTGGGCCAGGAATCGGGAATGGCAAGGACTCGACCCACTCCTGATACTCCGCGCCCAATCCGATGTACCACGACCACTTCAGGCAATCGAAAGCATATGAATCGAGGATGCAGCCAAGGACCGAGGTGCAAATACCGCAGCTCCCAGACGTACCTGCATTCGGTGATTGCGGCGACAATCCGCTCGGGTCCGTAACCGAGGTGGGCCGACCGAAAGCGTAGGCATAGCGGTTGAGCGACGCCACCGAACGCGGATTCCCGCGGTAGTCGTCCCGACTCAAGAAGCGCCCCGTGTTCGGGTCCAGCCACCGAGCCCGCAGGTAGTACAGATCAAACCCGTCCTCGTAGCGATAACCCGCATACCTGAACGGCTGGTGGACTTGCTCTGAGACCCTGGTCGCCTCCCCCCACGGACCGTACGCGTAGCGGTTGACGATGTTCCCATCTCTGTCGGTCAGCGCCACCACGTCGCCGTGGGTGTTGGTGACGAAGAAGTAGTTGGAGTAAGACCCGTCGGTGTTCCGTGACCGCATCGCCGCCGGAGCCTCGCCCCCGGCGTAGAGATACTCCCTCACCGTGCCTGTCATGTCCTCTTCGCCGACAAGCCGATCCCCGTCGTAGTGGTAGAAGAGGTGGCTTACGGGCCAGGTGAGGTCGATGTACTCACGCCTCTCAGAGAGCCTGCCCGATGCGTCATATGAGAGGCGCAGGTTCTCGGCATGCCCCGTTGTAGGTGAGTATAGGTCGATTCCTGAAAGCCGGCCGTATCCGTCCCAGTGGTAGCTGCGCTTCTCACCAGAGGCAGTTGTATCTGAGATCAGCCGTCCTGCTAAGTCATACGCGTACTCGGGGTGTAGGGCGGTATCGATCTCATCTGCGGTTGTGAAGCTGAGCGCCTGAGTAAGCTCGCCGTTCTTTCTGACTTCAGTACGGTTAGAGGCGAGATCGTATTGGTACTCGTAGTCGTCACCGAGCTCTGCGTCATGGGCGGCGACAAGGCGCCCGAGGGTGTCATAGGAATATCTTGATCCGCCCATCTCGGTGACATTGCCAGATGAGTCATAGCGGGTCTGATAGCCAAGTGAGGTTCCACTACCGGTAGTAGT
>QEUQ01000059.1 GCA_003577105.1 Acidobacteriota bacterium
TTGCTACAACAAAGTACCCAAACCCAGCTACAAACGAACACGTGTTCGACTATACCCATGCCCTACGACAATTAGCAATAGGTTCAGAGGGCTATTTCGGCTAGCCCCGATCCATCTCCCTCTCGATGTCGGCATCCGTGATCGGCTTGCGCCCATAGACCGTCCAAGCGTTCATTACCAAGCCGACCCCCCACCCGAGCATCACGAAGATTGGCCAGAAAAAGCTCCCGGAGGAGGAGACAGCCCAAATACCAGTGAGGAGAATGTTGACGGCGATATATGCGACCAGATGAGTCTGAAACCCCCGCCTGGCTTCGATTCTCTTCACCGCGGCTCGGCGCGGGTCCGAAATGTATTCCTTCGGCATTTCGTCGTCGGAGATGTCTGAGCTTTCGGAGTAGTCGGACATGGGTGGCACCCCTTGATTGCATATTTGGGATCCAGTGACCGCCAGTGCGGGACTTTGGGCGGGCCCGCAATGGGCCAAACCGGCCAAACCGCATCGGCAGCCACAAGTCATATTAGAGGGCTAAGCTGCCGGTGCGCCGCAATCACAGGTGGATGCGCGCTTGTGATCTGCCAGTTGTCAGCAGGGCCGCCAAAGGGAGGTTCGTCGTTTACATGGCCGACGCGACACATCCAAGTAGTGAGTCCGGATCGGGCGAGAGCAGATCGAATACCCCGCTCGAGACGGGCTGGCTTTCCACGACTCCGGAGGGCGACGTCTTTCTTCGCGATGCTGTCGAGGCGGTTGCCGAACGGGTCCGCCACCTGGCCACGACGATGGGCCACCGGCTGGCTGAGGACCAAGACCTGATCCTGTCAGACCATGATTCGCCAAGCATCTTTGCCAATAAGGCGATATTGCTGACGGCTGCGAGCGAGTCCGGACTAATGAGTCATCTCAAGCGCGCTCGCGAGTTCATGAAGCAAGGGTCAGGCAATCAGTTCTTGCTTTGGAGCCCGCTGCCCACCCCCGACCTGACCGCTGAGGGGTTCAGTCTTGTCGGGCATCCCCCTGTTATGTACAGGCCAGTAGGAGGTGCCTCGGTGCCAACGCCGAAGGGGCTCGAGATCGTCGAGGCGCTCGACGAAGCCACATTGCGTGATTTTGAGAAAGTATTTGTTGAGGGCTTCCCGATTGGCGATCTGCTTCCGTATCGACCCAAGAGCTTCATTGACGAGCGGGCTATTGGAGGCTCCGTTCGATTTTTCGTGGGCTATGTCGACGGCAAACCCGTAGCAACAGGGGGAGTGTGCGTGGCCCGTGGCATGAACATGGTTGAGTTCATAGCGACTCTGCCCGACGCTCGGGGGCGAGGAATCGGAGAAGCAATGACGTGGAAGGCAACGCTTTACGAACCCTCGCTGCCAGCGGCGCTGGTTGCGAGTGATCTCGGCAGACCGATCTATGAGCGCATGGGTTTTGTTGCAATGTCGCGTTGCACGCTTTGGGCGGGTGGGTGACGGACTCGCCATCAGATTCGGATTACGGCAAGGGGGGATGCGCGCTCTCGACTGCCCGCATCGCCGTCGCCGCCATGGCTGTCTTGACCTTGGCGGCCTCGCTCATTGGATTCACCGGTTACCTCTGGGCGAGCGGTCCTTCGGGAATTGTGGGCTTGCTCACTGAGATCGCCTCCTCGTTTCGCCTTCAGTATTTGTGGATCTCATTGATTTTGAGCCTCCTGGCTCTCGCGTTGCGCAAGCCGTTGTGGGCCAGCGTGAGCGCAGTGGCCGTAGTCTTGAACTTGGCGGCCATAGCCGGCCTCTACTTGCCCGCGCCGGATGCCATGCCGGCCTCCGGGAGTACCCCCGTCAACTCCAGTTCTCCTAGCTCTGGCCGCGTCGGCATCATCCAGTTCAATGCCCAATCCTCCTCGGCCCCAGGGGGAATCGAGTCATTCACCCGCTTCGTACATGAGACGAATCCGGATCTTGTGGCTGTCGAGGATCTCTCCCCGGAATGGGCGCGGCGCTTCCGCAGTGAACTCGCTTCGCTCACCCCAGTGATCGAGCTGCCGATGAGCGACGGCGGGGGTATTGGCCTCTACTCGCGCATCCCAATTGAGGATGCGCGCCTCAGGTATTTCGCTGACGCTGAGCCTGGGTTGGCTTCGATCACGGCCCGGCTGACGATTGGAGGCGAGGCTGTGGACTTGATCGTTACTCATCCGATGGCGCCGACGTCACCGCATACGTACGACGCCCGCAACGAGCAGCTGGCGCGCATTGCGTCGGAGCGGGCCCGCTTCGCACGCGAGCTCATCGTCGTGGGGGATCTCAACATGACTTCTTGGTCACCTGCGTTCGCTGATTTCATTGACGCAATGGGGGTACGTGATACCCGAAAGGGCTTTGGGGTTCAGGGGAGTTGGCCCGCCGAGGCGCCGGGATTTCGAATTCCGATTGACCACTGCCTGGTTTCCAAGCGCTTCGTGATCTACAGCCGCAAGGTCGGTCCGAAGTCGGGTTCTCAGCACTTGCCTATCTATGCGCTGCTGGAGCTGGTCTAGTCACTCGCAGTCCTTCGAAATCCCCAGCTCTCGATTTTCAGCTCAAGATCGATTCAGGGCGACCCCGTGTCTCGGCTACGAGACAAGTTGACCCCCGACCGTCTCCGCCCAATCCATGGCGAGCGTCAGGCGCTAGCTCCTGGTGCGGTGATCAAGTCCCGACCGACTCCGGCTCGGAGTGCTTCGGGTACCACAATCGACCCGTCGGCCTGCTGGAAGTTCTCGATGATGAACACAATCCATCGGGTGGCGGCTACAGCTGTGCCGTTGAGGGTGTGGACTAGCTCGGTTCCCGTATCTGACCGGAAGCGGGTCCTTAGCCGCCTCGCCTGATAGTCAGTGCAGTTCGAACAGGACGTCGCCTCGCGATACGTTCCTTCGCTCGGCAGCCAAACTTCGATGTCGTACTTCTTGGCCGCAGGCGCGCCCAGCTCGCCGCCGCACACGTTGACTATCCGGTAGGGGAGCCCCAGTCCCCCGACGATCTCTTCCTCAATCGAGAGGAGGCGCTCATGCTCGCCGGCTGATTCATCGGGATGCGCAAACGAGAACAGCTCGAGCTTGTCAAACTGATGCACACGGAATGCGCCGCGCGTGTCACGCCCATATGTGCCCGCCTCACGCCTAAAACAACTCGAAAAACCCGCATATCGCAGGGGTAAGTCCGTCGATTCAACGATCTCGCCGGCATGCAGTGCGGCCAGCGGAACCTCGGAGGTCCCCACGAGGTAGAGGTCCTCCTCTTCAGCTTTGTAGAACTCGAACTTCTCGGCAGGGAAGAATCCCGTGGAGTACATGGCGTCTTCTCGAACAAGCACTGGCGGTATCACCGGGGTGAACCCATGACCCTCCGCGATGTCGAGGGCGTAGCGGATCAGCGCGAATTCGAGCATTGCCGCGGCGCCCTTCAGATATACGAACCGCGAGCCCGACGTTCGGGCGCCCCTTGCCGTGTCAATGATGTCGAGCTTCTCGCCGAGATCCTGTTGATCGAGGATTGGGAAGTCGAACTCTCGCGGTTCGCCGACAACCTTGACGATCTCGTTGTCAGCTTCATCGTTGCCATCTGGAACGCTGGGATCTGCCGGATTCGGGACTTCGGCGACCAAGCTAATGAACTCTTCGGTTAGCGATGCCAAGCTCGATTCAAGCTCCTTGACCTCGCCCGCAACTTCCTTCGCCCTCGAGATAGCGGCATCACGACTAGCGTCATCAGCTTGTTGCACCTCTCGGCTCGCGGCCTTTTGCTCTGATCTCGCTTTGTCGAGCTGAGCTTGCTGTGATCGGCGGTCGGCGTCGAGCTTGGCCAAGCGATCGAGATCAGCGCGGCTACGTTTGAGAGCGATTCCTTGTCGTAGGCTCTCGATATCCTCCCGGAGAAGCTTGAGATCGATCACGGGGGTGTCACTCGCTCTCGCAGATCCCTGACGAACTCGACCGCGGCTTCATAGGCAGCGCCTCTCTCAGCTCTGATTTCTGCAGCTTCTCCAGTGGCGCTCGGATAGCTTCCCAGAAAACGGAGGTTTGCCAGTTTTGCTCTGAGATTTACAAGTGCATCTGCCACTACTTCGTCAGCGACGTGTCCTTCGAAGTCGATGACAAAACAGTAATCACCGAGGGCAGTTTTGGTCGGCCTGCTCTCGATCTTGGTGAGGTTGATCGCACGCGCAGCGAATTCATGGAGTATCCCGAGGAGCGATCCAGGGCGGTCGACTGCCTGGAAACAAACGATCGACGTCTTGTCATGGCCGCTCGCCGCCGGAATTTCCTTGCCGAGCAGCACGAACCGCGTCGCATTTCCCGGGTAGTCGTTGGGCTGCTCTTCAAGGACCTCGAGGCCATAGAGGGACGCGGCGAGCCTTGTGCCGATCGCCACTTGATGCCGGTCGCCTGCCTCGGCCACTTGTCGGACAGCGTCCGCGGTTGAGATTGTCGCGATCTGGTCTGCTCCGGGGGTCTTCTCTGATAGATAGCGTCTGCATTGCGCAATTGCGTGAGGGTGACTCAGCACCGCCGAGACCGAATCAATTTCGGTGCCAGAGATCCCGACGAGGTTCAAATCCACGCCGAGCACGACTTCTCGCTCGATATAGACATCTGAGGTGTCAAACGCCAGAGCGTCGAGGGTCGCATTGACGGATCCCTCGATTGAGTTCTCAATCGGAACGACGCCGCACGCGACATCGCCGGACTCGATCGCCTTGACGATCTCGAAGACGCCAGTCATTGGCACATGCGTTGCATCGGCCAAGTCCGGCTGACTCATCAGCGCCTCTTCGGTGAAGGTGCCGGCGGGGCCGAGGAACGCAACGGGATCAAGTCTCATGGCGCCGGATTATAGGTGGGAGACGACTTTGGCCATTGCACGATTTGTGCGGCGGCGATGTTCGGGCAGCACTTGAGCGCGTCCAAGAGTGAGGTGATCGTGGCCGACTGGATACTGGTCGCATAGCGCGAGGCGGGTCCGCACATCTCGCCACGGCACCGGCCTAGCGCATCGCGAATATGTACTCCTTGCGGTTATTTCCGGTGTTCTTCTCACCCTCGATCGGATCGACTTCCGCGACAAGAGTGTTTCTTACCTCCCCCTTCTCAGGGTTCAGGCCGGTGAACGTAAGAACCTTCTTGCCGCCTGGCTCCAAGACGCTCACCTTCTGCTCACCGGTCTGAGGATCGGGGTTGCCTTCAGAGGTGAGACGTACCTTGACCACGACATTTTGCTCCGGAAGATTTCCATCATTTGAGATTGACACCTGAACCGTGAAGCTCGAAGACCCCGGGAGCAAGTCGATGTCCTTTGAGCGGCCCGCCGCGGCTGGCTTGGTCGAGAGCTGGACGATCGCCAGGTCATGGATCGGTGCGAGGCGCGGCTGGCTCTGAATCAACTTCACGTACTTGGCCGGATCCTTCGCGAGGTCGCCCGCATCGCGCATATAAACCGACTCGGGCACTTCGATCTTCGTCTCGCCCCTCTCATCGAGCTTGGATCGGGCGTCAGTGGCGAAGTATCCGTAGACCTTGTCGCCAATCGAGAAGTTGGCCACGGCATTTGCGAGAGCGCCTGCTGCCTGCTCATTTCCGACTCCTTCGACGGCGCTTGTCATCGAAGTCCTGAAGCCGGCGAATCCCTCCGCTCTGGCGTGAAGCGCGGTCACTAGGTAGGCGGCAACGCCTTCGGCCCCCGCCCTCGGCTTAATTGCCAGTGCCTCGGCTTCGTACTCGCGGGCCTTGCTCTCCCAATCGCTCATCCTCTTGTCGAGGATCTCCCTACTGAGTGCCGAGACTTCACCTTGGAGTGAGCGGAGCTGAGTACCAAGCTCGTTTGACTTCTGGACTACGGGGCGAACTGAGTCAATGTACGCACCAATGTCTGAGACACCGGCCGCGCATACCTTCCAGGCGATGAGCGCAACTACCAGCGCTGTAGCGGCAAGAACGAACAGTCTGAGGCGGCCGCGTGCGCGACCCCCAGCTGCACTTGTGGAATACGCGTTCCGGCCTGAAACTGGTCTCTTCCTAGTGTGTAGTGCGCGAGGGGGGACTTGAACCCCCACGGGCTTGCGCCCACAGGATCCTGAATCCTGCGCGTCTGCCAGATTCCGCCACTCGCGCTCTGGCGCATGCCCCTTGGAGCAGTCCGCACCCGTGACCGGGGTGGGAGTTTAGCATGAAGGCCTACCAGGAGATTTCTGCATGTTTGGGACTTTCGCGTTACGGAGGCAGATGCCAAGTTGGGTCTAGCTCAGGATTTCGAGAAGCGCCTGCAACGCGTTGTTGAGGGAACTCTTGCCAAGACCTTCCGGTCGGGCATCGAGCCGATAGAGATGTCCCGCAAGCTCATGCGGGAGATGTACGACCACAAGTTGGTCTCGGTTGGCCGGGTGATTGCACCCAACCGCTTCACGATCGGCCTAGCGGCGCCAGATTTCGAGAAGTTCGAGCCCATTGAATCCCAACTTCGTGCAGAATTGGCGCGTACGCTTAATCAGTACGCAGCACAAGAGGGCTGGACTCTGTTAGGTCCGATCGAGATCCTGCTAGAGTCCATGCCCAACCAAACGGTTGGAACCCAGCGAATTCGTTGCGAAACAGCGGAGCGACCAGTGGCAGATTCAGGAATCCTCATCTCACCAGACGGTCAGCGCATTGAGCTGCCCGACGTCTTGTCGTTTGGCAGATCCCATGATTGTGACGTGATCCTGCAAGATCACAACTGCAGCCGGCACCATGCAGAGGTGCGGAAAGTCGATGAAGGTTTCGAAGTTGTTGACTTGGGCTCGACAAACGGCACATTCATCAACAATGTCCAAGTTCAGAGACAGGTCCTGAGAGAAGGCGATGCCCTTCGCCTGGGGCGGACCTCGTTTCGCTTTGTGACGTCATAGCTGTTCGGCGCGGCGAGCCTGCACGCACGTCGCAGCACCACTGAGCGGATCTGAGCGGTGTCCGAGCCAATACTCGTAATTCTCAAATTCGTGTTACTTGGGGCGCTCTATGCCTTTGTCTTTCTCATGGTGAAGTCACTCGTGAGATCAACTCGTTCACTTCGCAATGCGGCGGGCCGTGACGCGCGGGCCGCTGAAATCGGGGAGAATCGGGGAGGTAACCCGGCAACGCTCTGGGTGCTTTCGTCACCAGGAAGTCATCCTCAGAGCATGCCGCTTACACCGGATCTGACGGTTGGCCGCTCAGCCAAGTGCGACCTCCCGTTGCCAGAAGACACCCATATGTCTCAATATCACGCTCGGTTCACCCTGCGCGATGGTGCTTGTTTCGTAGAAGATCTTGGTTCGACCAACGGAACCAGGTTGAACGGGCAAGCCCTCATCGAGCCCACGCGGGCGGAGAGGGGCGACAGAATTAGCCTTGGCAAGACGACACTTGAGTTGAGGAAGTAGCGGTTTGAAGCTGAACGCCGGTGGATCAACCCACGTGGGATTGGTTCGCGATCACAACGAAGACGCGTTCCTTCTCGACGGTCCGCTCTTCGTCGTCGCTGACGGGATGGGCGGGCACAACGGCGGTGAGGTTGCGTCAGGAACGACGATCGAGACGTTCCATGGCGCACTCAAGGGTCTGGCCGTTGACCCTAATCCGGTTACGCGTCTAGCCGAAGTCGCTCAAGCGGCGAACAGGGCGGTCTTCTCCAAGGCATCAGGCGACCCGGAACTCGCGCGCATGGGGACCACCCTGACCGCAGCTATGGCCCGAGATGGCCGCCTCTTCATTGCACATGTTGGCGACTCGCGCTGCTATCGGTTGAGAGACGGAAGGCTTGATCAACTCACGGTCGACCACACCCTCGTCGGCGAGTTCGTCAGAGAGGGCCGGATCACCGAGGAGCAAGCCCGAACACACCCGCAGCGTTCGATCATCACGAGGGCCCTTGGCGTCGAGCCCGCTGTGCCGATTGACAGCATCACGCTTGAGGTGGCAAGTGGAGATCGCTTCTTGATTTGCTCCGACGGTCTCTACGGCATGCTCTATGACGACGAAATTCTCTCGTATCTGACTTCGGTCCCAGAACCGCAGCAGTGCGCTGAGCAACTCATCGATGCCGCCAACAGGGCCGGTGGCGAAGACAACACGACGGTGATAGTCGTTGACATCCTCGATGCAAATGGCAACGGGAGAAAGCCGATCATCGAAGACGAATGGCCCACCGATCAGATGAAGGCGGTTGGGGGTGATCCGACGGCTTCGGGTCCAGTGGCAGTCGCAGCACCGATGCCGCGTGTTGCCTGAGCCGTAGGCACCAAGCTCCGTTGCGATCCCGTGAGCGCAATGTCGAGCTAGGCCTTCTGGTCATGGCCCTGCTCGTTGTGACCTGGGCCTTCGCACTCTTACAGCTCTCTCGAGCACCTGAACTTGACTCGGGCCTGGTCAAGTACCTCTTGATTAACACCGCGCTCTTCGGCGGAGCGCACGTGGCAACGAGATTTCTCGCGCCTCGCGCGACGCCGATCCTGCTCCCCGCCGCTTGCCTGATTCAGGGACTCGGCTACGTGATGATTCTGCGCCTCAGCCCGGACAAGGCCGCTGCCCAATCGGTGTGGTCGGGAGTTGCGGTGGCCGTCTTCGTGGTAGCCCTTCTGCTCCTCCGGGACTATCGGAGAATCGCCCGTTACCAATACACATGGGCCTTGCTGGGAGTTGTAACGCTGCTGCTGCCGCTGGTTCCAGGAATCGGGCGAGAGGTCAATGGTTCGACCCTGTGGGTGGGGATAGGCGGCCTCACATTTCAACCCGGCGAAATCGCAAAGATTGCGCTTCTGTTCTTCTTGGCGGCGTACCTGACCGACAAGCGAGAGCTGCTGACTATCACGACGTGGCGAATCGGCCCCTTGAAGATGCCCGATCTCAAGCACTTGGTGCCGATCGTCTTTGCCTGGGGCTTGTCATTTCTCGTGCTGGTGGCTGAGAGCGACCTCGGCTCATCACTGCTCTTGTTCGCGGTGTTTCTGGCGGTGTTCTGGGTAGCGACCGGCAGAGCGGCGTATCAGCTTCTCGGGGGTTCGCTGTTCGCGCTCGGTGCTGTGACCGCTTACAGCCTCTTCGGTCATGTCCAGACACGAATTGGAATCTGGCTTGACCCGTTCAAAGACTACGAGGGTTCCGGATATCAGCTGGCGCAGTCGCTCTTCGGACTGGGAAGTGGGGGAGTGACTGGCACGGGTCTGGGCAACGGCTATCCAAATTTCATACCGCTGGCCTACTCCGACTTCATCTTCTCGGCCTTTGGTGAGGAGCTGGGGCTCCTTGGCACAACGGCGCTCTTGGTCGCCTTTCTCACGGTGATCGCCGCGGGCGTGCGTATCTCTCTCGCCACGCAGGACGCATTTGGCAAGCTGCTCGCAGCAGGCCTCACCTCAATCATCGCCTTCCAGGTCTTCATCATCGTGGGAGGTGTCACTCGGCTCATCCCCTTGACCGGCATAACGATCCCATTCTTCTCGTACGGTGGGTCGAGTCTCGTGGTGAATTTCGTGATCCTGGCCGTGCTGACAGCAATCTCCGACCAGCGGGGCAGACCAACCGTCGATGCCGAGGAGCTCGCTCTGGAGCTCAAGTCTTGAACCGGCGGGTCTTCCAACTCTTCGTTGTTTTCGTCGTTCTGTTCGCGGCACTTCTGATAAACCTCAATTACGTTCAGGTCGTCCAGTCTGAGAAGCTGGCCAACGACCCGCGAAACGCGCGCAAGCTCTACGAGGGGTACGCAAAGGAGCGGGGACCAATAGTCACCGCTGATGGTGCCGTCCTGGCCCGCTCGGTTGAGTCCAACGATCAACTCATTTGGCGCCGTGAGTATCCCCAGGGTGAACTCTTCGCTCACATCACCGGGTATCTGTCCTTCAGTCATGGCATGACCGGACTCGAGCGTACATATCAGGATGTGCTCCTCGGCACCGATCCCGAGGTTGCACTGCGACCCGAGAACATCGTCGACTACCTCGCCCGCGGACCAAGAGGGGCAACGGTAGAGGTAGCAATTACCGAGAGAGCACAGCGTGCGGCCGCGTCAGCCCTCGGCGGTCGAGCTGGCGCCATCGTCGCGATGGATCCTCGAACCGGAGCGATTCTGGCCATGTACGCAAATCCGACCTTCGATCCCAACCCGATCGCGTCTCACGATCCGGCTGTTTCGGATCCCGCCTATGACACCGCGATATCACCGTCGCGCGGGAAACCGGCCGTATCTCAAGCCTTTCAGGAACGCGTCGCTCCCGGTTCAACCTTCAAGGTTGTCACTGCTGCGACCGCCCTCATGAACGGCCTCGGCCCCGGCACTGCGTATCCAGACCCGGCTTTCTTGGATTTGCCAGATACCAACGCGACGCTCGCGAATTTCACACGTGGCAGGCCCTGTGTCGATGGACGGCAAACAACGATGGAGCAGGCCTTGCCCGTAAGCTGCAACACGTATTTCGCACAACTGGGCCTCTCTCTCGGTTCCGAGCGCATGAGAAATGAGGCCGAGCTATTCGGATTCAACAAGCCATTTCCCGAGCTCGGGTTGGAGAACGCGCCAAGCGTCTTTCCCCCTCAGCAAGCATTCGCCGGAAATAAGCCAGCCGTCGCGTTTGCTGCGATTGGGCAGTACGACGTTGCCGCAACCCCGCTTCAAATGGCGGCTGTGGCTGCAGCCGTCGGCAATCAAGGCCAGCTCAAGCAGCCCCATGTCGTCTCTAAGATCAAGGATGCGAAGGGCAGGGTTGTGAGAGACAATGAGCGCAATGGCGGTACCGAGCTTTCCCGCCCCATGGATCAGCCGAGGGCGAATCAGCTTCGAGACATGATGGTCGAGGCGGTCGAGAAGGGGACGGGGCGTAGTGCTCGCATTCCCGGTGTGAAGGTGGCCGGTAAGACCGGGACTACCAACAATTTCGAACAGGCGTGGTTCATGGCCTTTGCGCCAGCTGAGAATCCAACCGTTGCGGTTGCAGTCCTGATACAAAACGACGGTAACGAGGCTACCGGCGGACAGGTAGCGGCCCCAGCTGGAAAACAGGTAATGCAAGTGATCCTAGGCCAGCAGTCGGGAAACTGATGCTGAAGGACAAGGTTCTCGCAGACCGCTATGAGGTCATTGAGCCGATCGCGCGCGGCGGCATGGCCGAAGTATTTCGTGCCCGCGACAACCTCTTGAACCGGACCGTCGCGGTCAAAGTACTTCATCCGGAGTTCGCGTCTGATCCGGCATTTGTGGAGCGTTTCAAGCGTGAGGCCCAGGCGGCTGCGAACCTGAGCCACCCCAACATCGTTGCCGTGTATGACTGGGGGCAGGACGGCACCACTTACTACATAGTCATGGAGTACATCGATGGCCGGTCTCTGAGGGACATCCTGCGGGCCGACGGGCGAATCGCGCCGAGGCGCGCAGTGGAAATCTCCGCTGAGATTGCATCCGCCTTGCAGTTCGCTCATCGCCGTCGCGTCGTTCACCGCGACGTCAAGCCGGGAAATATCTTGATAACCCGCTCCGGTGAAGTGAAGGTGACCGACTTCGGAATCGCCCGAGCGATTGGCGCATCGGAGGGTCTCACTCAGACGGGTGCCGTTATCGGTACGGCCGCGTATCTCTCTCCCGAGCAGGCCCAGGGGCTCGCGGTAGATGCCAAGAGCGATGTCTATTCGCTCGGAGTGGTGCTTTTCGAGATGCTCACGGGGCGGGTGCCCTTTGCAGGTGACACGCCCATTTCGATTGCACTCAAGCATGTCAACGAAGACCCGGTCTCACCGCGTGAGCTCGGTGCAGAAATCCCACAGTCGCTCGAACTCGTGGTGCTCAAGGCTCTCGCCAAGAACCCGGCGCGCAGATATGCCTCAGCCGAGGAGATGCGGCAGGACCTTGTGAGGGTAGAACGGGGGGAGAAGGTCATTGCGACTCCCCTCACACCGGAGCAGGTCGATGCGGAGGCTGCCGAGCGTCAGCCCGACGAGCCTGTTGTCGAGCGGAAGCCGAGATCTTGGCCATTTTGGATCGTGTTGGTGCTTCTGCTTGCTCTGTTAGGTGTTGGCCTGTACCTGCTTGGCAAGTCTCTTGGTGTCTTCTCTCCTCCGGCCGAGGTGGCCCTGCCAAGTGTCGTGGGGCAGACCTATGACCCGGGGGCCAAGCAGACCCTGGAGAAGCTCGGGCTGATTCCTGAACCGACATATCAGCAGTCGAGTTCGGCAGATGCGGGCAAGGTCCTCTCGCAATCGCCCGCCGAGGGGGTCAACGTCCGAGTCAACTCAAAGGTGCAGGTTGTTGTAGGGCAGGGACCGGGAACCGCGAGAACCCCGAAGGTGATCGGGATATCCAAAGACGAGGCATCCAAGATCATCACATCGGCTGGTTTCGTCGTCGGAAACGTCAAGGAGGAGCACTCGGACTCGATCGAGGCCGGAATCATCATCGACCAGGATCCTGTTGCGGACAAGGATGTTGTCAAGGGATCGCCGATCAACCTCATCGTCTCGAAGGGCAAGGAGAAGGTCAAGGTTCCCGAGGTCGGCGGCAAGGACCAGAACGATGCGATTCGAGCGATTCAGTCTGCCGGGCTTCAGGTGGGCAACATCACTCAGCAGCAGAACAACGCTCCGCCCAACACGATCATCTCCCAGAATCCCAAAGGCGGCACGGAGGTGGACAAGGGTTCGAGTGTCAGCATCGTGGTCTCGACCGGGCCGAAGCAGGTCGTCGTTCCCGGACTTGTCAACATGGCGAGGAGCGCCGCGATCTCAGCCCTTGCCAAGGAGAGCCTGAAGGCAAACGTCGTGACATGTACGCCGGCCTCCTCTGGACAGGAGGGAAAGGTGGTCGCTCAGGATCCCCCATCTGGCACCGAGGTCGAGAAGGGCTCGACAGTCAAGATCACGGTTGGGGACACTACAGCCGGTGGTGCCGTCTGTCCGTCAGGCTGAAGTTATGAACAAGTCCAAGAAGCCCGCATCCGGCGCGGGCGCGCAAGTACCGGATTCCGTGGAAGCGTCGGGCATTTACGACGCGGTCGTCTTCGGCAGTGGGATTGCCGGACTCACCTGCGCCCGCCGCATGGCGCTCGACGGGATGCGAGTGGCAGTTCTCGAGAAGGCCCAGCACATTGGGGGGCACCTGCTTCCCTTCGAGAGGCGGGGGCTTACGTTTGAGGTGGGAATTCACTACATCTCCGATACCAAGCCAGGCAGTCAGTGGGCGCGCGCCTGCGAGAAGCTAGAAATTGCCCCTGAGTACATCCCACTCGATGATCGGTTCGAGGAAGTGCGTCTAAGCGATGGGAGTGTCTTCCACTACCGCGCACCCCTCGAGCAGTTCATAGCCGACTGCAAAGCGAGATTCCCCGAGTACGGAGGCGCCCTAGATCGCTATCAGTCAACTATCGAGGCCCTCTGGTCACTGACAACCGGTGATGAATTCGCGATGGAACCGACAGCGATGGCTTCTGCCCTGGTGCGCTCCCCCCAACTCAGGCGCGTTCTCTCGTTGGTGCCCCAGACAACCGACACGTTCATACGCAAGACCCTTGGAATCCCGCGGGGGCCGCTTTACGACATCCTCACGCTCCAACACTCACTCATCGCAGCGCCACTCGACGAAGTTGCCGCGCTCTTGCAGCTGATGGTGACGGGGTACTACTTCGGGGGAGCGTGCTTCATAAAGGGCGGAGGGCGCGCACTCATCGAAATGCTGACTCATCCCGGCGTGAGATACGAGCAAAGGATCGACGCACGAATCGTCGGCCTCGGTTCGTCAGAGGCGGGAATCACCGACACCGAGCGACGCGAGCTCGAAGATTTTGGAGCCCGATTCGTCGTCAAGGCCAAGGGATTCCGGATCTTCTCTCGCAATGTCGTTTGGACGCCCGACCCCCGCCTACTCGACGAAGCGACGACAGAGAAGCTTGGCTACGGACTTCGCATGCAGCTCTCAAAGGTCAAGTACCCGCATCCGGTTGGGATCGGTTACTTCGCAACCAAACGCGAACTCACCGAGTACGGCATGGAGAACCGAAATTACTGGCCGCTCGGAACCATGCCGACTGAGGATGTCTACGGCGAGAAAGATCTTCTCCGGCTGGTGGCCGAAGGCCCGATCTACATGTCGGCCGGGTCGTTGCGCGACCCTCTTGCCATAGATCCTGAAAACAAGCTTGGCGCAAAGGGATTGTTTCAGGCCCTATTCATGTGCCCGGAAGGATTTGACGCCTGGGGTGTTGCCGACCCGCGTTACTACAGGGTGAAGGAAGAGGCGGGGGGTTACTACCACGCCTATTCGGCGATCAAGGCGCAGGTTCTCAAGGTCTTGACCAAACGCATGATCGGTGAGTTCCCGGCGCTCGAGGGCGAGCTCGTCTGGAAAGAAATTGGGACCCCGCTGAGCCAACGCCGATTTCTTAACTCGATCAGCGGAAGTGGCTACGGCTACGCGCCGACAGTTCTGGACATGACGCTTGCCCGTCCGGGTTTTTCAACCGGTGTTGACGGACTCTGGCTTTGCGGGGCCTACACCAAACCCGCTCACGGAATAGCCACGGCCTTCATCAGCGGCCTGCGCCTCGGCGAGAAATTGATCAAGAAGGCCCGGGCCGATTCCTAGCCATCATCGAGCTTTCCGTCGAGGATCTTGATGGTCCGGTCGGTGAAATCGACCATTCTCAAGTCGTGAGTCACCATGATCCCTGCCTTGTTGCGGCTCTTGACCTCTTTGGCTA
>QEUQ01000099.1 GCA_003577105.1 Acidobacteriota bacterium
AACAAAGCGACCGTCCCCGCGTCGAGATCGATCACCCGCGCCTGGTGCGTCTTCGGAGTCGATTCCACGATCTCGTACGCAACCGACACCAGCGTGTGACGAACCGACAACCGACCAAGATCAAGTGAGACGTCACGCCACCGAAGCCCAAGCACCTCGCCCCGTCGCATTCCCGTCATCGCCGCCAGATGAAATGCACAACCGAGCCGATGCTCCCGTACCAGGCCCAAGAAGACTGAAAGCTCCGACGGCGTCCAAAACTTCATCTCCCGAACCCCGCCACGACCACCACCAGCACCACCACGACCAACACCACTACCGGCCCGAGGCCGAGGCGGCTTCGCCCGAGCGGCCACGTTCTGCGAAACCAGCGAAGCATCGAACGCATCGCCCAACACCTTGTGCACGATCGTGTGCACATACCGCACCGTCTTCGGGCTCAACCCGCCGGCCCCGTTCCGACGCCCATCGGCCAACAGCTCCGCATAGAGCCCATTCAGATGCACGACCGTAATCTGTTGAATCGGCCTCGCTCCCAGCCGAGGCAACACGTGCAACTCAAGATTCCGCCGGTACGAGTCCCACGTGCTCACCTTCACCTGCGACCGCATTGCCGGAAGCCATTGCTCACGCACCCACGAGTCGAAGGTGATCGCCTGGGCGGCGATGTAGGTACCGGCGTTGACCTCAGAGACGATCTTGGCTCGGGCGGCTTCGGCCTCCTTTCGAGTACGAAAGCCCCCGTGCCACTTCTGCTTCCGCCGCCCATCGGGCCCGCGCCCGACATCGATAACGACATACCAACGGATGCGCTCCTTGCCGTTCGAACCAACCGAGACGCGCTTGTGAACGTGACCTTCCATGCCGACCCCCCCGAATCAGTTGGATGCGGGGGAGCCGAGCCACTCAAGTAGCGCGGGTACCGGAACAAAGAGCCGACGACCGAGTCGGCGTGTGGGGAACTGGCCTCGCCGGGCTGCTTCGTAGGCGGCGCTTCGGCCGAGCCCGAGAAGGGATGCGGCTTCTTCGACGGTGATCGTGGCCCGGTCGCTGAGATCGTCGATCGAGATTGAATGGGATGCGCGCGTATGCTGCGCCATGTCGGGACCTCCTTAGTAGGTCTCGTCCGGGCCCCGGGGTGTTTCCGCACCGCCGGGGCCACTCTTAAGGAGAAGTGTCTACATATACAGACTAGCAGCCGGGTACGACAATGGTCAATATGTATAGACTAGAAGGATGTCTCCGAAGGTTCGCACCGAAGATCTGATCGATGCCCAAGACGTGGCCGAAATCTTGGGCCTGTCGCACCGCGAGAGCGTCACGACTTACCTTCATCGCTACGCCGATATGCCTCGGCCCGTGGTCGATATACCCAAGAGCAAAACCCGTCTCTGGCTTCGCGCCGATATCAAGCGATGGGCGAGGTCTCGGCGGAAAAGGTCGTGATCCCCGGCAAATTGTCGTACCGGCACAGTAGATTCTAGAGAGCACAGAGCTGGGATTGGATCGATGACAACTTCCTCGGCCGATTGGTTATCACCATTGTTTGCATGGCAGCGCTCAGGCGTTGACGTGAGGTCGATTCGCGCCACGGGCGCGAAGCGATGAGCGACGTCGCGAAGCCCGCGGGTCATTCAGACGCGCCGCTGTTCATCGTCGACAACAGCGTCTCCGGCTGGACCGGGGTCGACTACCTCCAACAATGGTGTGACATCGCGAAGTCGTTCGACATAGCGACTGGATTCTTTGAGATCGGCGCGCTGCTTGCGCTCGACGAGGGGTGGCAGCAGCTCGACAAGGTCCGGATCCTCATGGGAGATCAAGTCACCCAGCGCACCCGCAAGGCCCTTTTCGATGCAGTGCGTCAGCGAGCCGAGGCCCGACTCGACTCAAGCCTTGAGGACGAGAAGGCAAACAACCCCTTTCTAAGAGGAGTTGAAGCCGTTGTTGCAGCACTCCGCAGCGGCCAGATCGAGTGCCGC
>QEUQ01000100.1 GCA_003577105.1 Acidobacteriota bacterium
CGGTGTTCGGGTCCATCCACCGGGCTCGCAGGTAGTAGAGGTCGAAGCCGTCCTCGTAGCGATAGCCGGCATACCTGAAGGGCTGGTGGACTTGCTCGCTCACCCTGGTCGCCTCGCCCCACGGCCCATATGCGTAGCGGTTGACGATGTTGCCGTCTTTGTCGGTGACGGCGACCACGTCGCCGTGTGTGTTGGTGACGAAGAAGTAGTTGGAATAGCTGCCGCCGGGGTTCCTCGCCCGCATCGCAGTCGGCGCCTCACCGCCCGCGTAGAGATACTCCCGGATAGTCCCTGTCATGTCCTCTTCTGAGACAAGCGTGTCGCGTGCGGGTCGTAGTGGCATTTTGACGAGTGTACTGGTGGGGGTGGGTACGCAATGTGTGTACGACCGGGGGCGGGAATCGCGGGGCCCAGAGAGCCCTACGCGGCGACGCTGAGCTGGGGGTGTTCTCCTTAGCTGTTCGGGTCGTGGGCGTAGATCGATCTTTACCACAAGAGTCGAGGCCATTTCGGCTGGTTGCCCCACGACCGTCATCGTCGTCAGTTGCTCGTTGAACGCGAACGCGGCGATGAATTCGAGACGCGAGTTAGGAACGCAACGAGCGTGGCCGCAATGCACACAGATATTACCCCGACCATCAAGGCGAGGGTGGCGGCGCTCTTCCTGGCGCTACTGCCTACTATCGCGACTGATACAAGAGCCGTCGCGGGTACCGTTGCAAGTACGACCAACTGCCTGACATCAGATGCACCCTTCACGACGGCCTTCAAGGTGGACACAGCGACGACCGCAAACGCGACTCCAGCAAACGCAAGGAGGCTAATCGAAGGTATGAAGTCGACGATGCCCTCATCCCCTTTGTTCTCAGCGTACTGTCGCCAAACTCCTCGGGCTCCAATTGCGACACACGCAAACACAAGCACCATGAACGTCAGGAGTAGCGCTGAAAGCACGGGCGACTTGAACTTCGTCGCGGCGCTCGGGACAGATGTCGAGCCAGCCGAGCCGAGATCGCTCATCTTGCGCCGCGCTGCCCGAACACCCGCTTGATGATTTCCGCAACTTCGGGGTTATTCGAGTAGTTGCTATGACCTCCAACGCCGGGGGCACCCGAATTCCACACAACGTTGTACTCGTCAGGGCCTTGCCCCACGCCCGGAGGTATATCTCTGCATACCCAGTCGTTCCACGTACTGCAGATGTCGGCCCAATAGCCAACATGCATCCAATCGTTGTCTGAAATCGTGCGTGTCGGAACCCCCATGGTTACGACCGCTGCCGCGAAATAGCCTGATCGCGAAACGGCCCGAAACAATATGTCGCCGCCCTCGCTGTGTCCGGCCGCGTAAATTACGCGCCCTGCCCCTTTCCACCGAATCGTCGCTGACGCCTCCCTGACTAGGCCTTCCTCGCCCCCGCAACATGTGTCTTCCCAACTGATTTGATAGCCGAACAGCTCGACGTCTGTGCCGGGGAAGAGGTTGCGGAAGTATTCCCCCCAGGAGTTCCTGCTATCCGGGCTGGCGTTGGTGCCATGGAACCAGAAGATAACTCGGTTGCTTCTAGGTCCATAACCGGTCGGGTCGGTCTTGGTCGCCGGCGAATCCTCTGCATAGATGTAGGTGTTCAGCCCGACGAGATCTTGGAGTGCACCAACCATCGGATCGCGGCTGAGGAACCTCCCCGTCCCCGCGTCATACCACCTGGCCCGCAGCCAGTAAAGGTCGGCTGTGGGCTCGTAGAAGTAGCCGGCGTAGCGGAAGGGTTGGTGAACTTGCTCCGAGACGCGCGTCGCCTCGCCCCAGGGGCCGTACGCGTAGCGGTTGACGATCTTGCCGTCTCGGTCGGTGAGCGCGACCACGTCGCCATGGGTATTCGTCACGAAGAAGTAGTTGGAGTACGTGCCGTCCGAGTTGCGTGACCGCATCGCGGTCGGCGCTTCGAGTTGCGTGACCGCATCGCGGTCGGCGCTTCGCCTCCCGCGTAGAGATACTCCCTCACGGTGCCCGTCATGTCCTCTTCGCCGACAAGACGATTCCCATCGTAGTGGTAGAAGAGGTGTCGTGGGTCACCCGACATCAGGGGTAGAACGGGAGCCCAAAGGGAAAGTAGCAGCTACTCGCGAGGGAAATCCGCAAGTTCACCGATCCCGACGGCTGCTCTGACAGCCAGATGCGGAAGTGCTCAATGCGCGTTCCGTTTCGGCTCGATCGATCGGCTCCATAGCTTGGGCTCCTGCCGCTAGCGATGTAATCGGTGCTTGGGCCGGAATAACCGCTATATGTGGCCCAATCAGCTGCCGCCACGGCTCCAGATCGCGCTACCTCAGGTGGGACCAGCCAGCTAGCGCTCAGGTACTTGTCGCAAGAATCTGAGCGCTGTTTCGATGGGCTCTGTTCATTCGGCGGCCCGGCAATTGGCTCGACAACCTCGATGATTTTGAGTAGGTCGTGATAGTGCTGTTCGTAGGGAACCTCCGAGATAGCGCGGCGTCCGTAGACATAGACCACGATCGGGAGCACGAGACATGTGACCAAGATGATCGGCAGCAGGCATCCGCTCCACGCGTGATTGATACCCCCGGTTGATTTGCTGTCGGTGTCGTCGGTGACTTGAACGGTAACCCGGCCCGATTCAGCGCGCTCCATGGCGCCTCATTTTCGCGACCATCAGCTTCTTGATGAGGTCGCTGTTGTGGTATCCGCTATGGCCGAGTCCACCCGGGATCACGACCTCATCTGCGCCGTATGCGGGGTCTAGTCGCCTGTACTGTTCAAGACGATTTGCGTCACATATCTCATCTGAGTCGCTGCAAATTGCGACCCAGTGCCTGACACGGCTAATCGACCCGAAACCCTTCCTATAGAGGGGCGATCCCATGGTGATCGCAAGCGGAACATTGAGCGAGGCTCGGGCGGCTATCTTGAAGGAAAGCACACCTCCCCAGCTATGGCCGAGGGAATAGAGGCGACGCCCTCCAACGGTCGCCTTATAGCGGGCACTTAGCTCGCGTACAAGAGGTTCGTCGTAGCCAACCATCCATGGGAGCAATGTGTAGTGATAGACAATGGCCTCGGAATCTGGGAAGTTGTCACTAAGAAAGTCAAGCCAACCCTGCGCGGTGTCCTCGGGCGAACTGACCCCGGAGAGGAACGTCACGACATCTTGCGAGCGAGGAGAGTAGCCGTCCGGATCGACGTTGCTAGCCGGAGAACCTGCTCCGTAGAGATAGAGGTTCATGCGCACGGGCTCGCTCATGGAAGCACCGAGCGGGTCCCTACTCAAGAACCGGCCGGTTCCCGGGTCCATCCACCGAGCCCGCAGATAGTAGAGGTCGAAGCCGTCCTCGTAGCGATACCCGGCGTAGCGGAAGGGCTGGTGGAC
>QEUQ01000060.1 GCA_003577105.1 Acidobacteriota bacterium
GGGGACGGTCGCTTTGTTGGGGCGGCATCGGGTTTTGCAGGCGGAGGAGCAGTCGGTGTGGGGTACTTCGTATGCGGACGGCGATCTCGTGTTCTGTCGGGAGGATGGGGCGCCATTGCATCCTGATTCGTTCTCGCAGGCCTTCGAGCGGCTGGTGGCGCGGAGCGGGTTGCCGCGAATTCGGCTTCATGATTTAAGGCATACGCATGCGACCATCGCTTTGCGGGCCGGGGTGCCGGTGAAGGTGATTTCCGAGCGGCTGGGGCACGAGTCGTCGGCGTTCACGATGAAGCAGTACGCGCATGTGATTCCGGGCATGCAGGCTGAGGCTGCAGCGATGGTGGCGAAGTTGGTCGAGGGCGGGTGAGTTGGTTCGGCAGCGTCGCGGTCGGCGCTGTTTGGCTGCCGCCCTCGCTTCGCGAGGTTGGCCTCAGAGAGTCGACTTGCGCTCAGTCGCGCACTCTTCAGACTTATGATCCGATAGCACGCGCTATCGTCTGCGCACGGCAACGTCCGCACCTGCCATAGGCGGCTTAAGCCGATCGGCGTGCTGTTAGCTCGGTCGCTTGCGGTGGTCTCGGTCCGCTTGTCGGCGCTGCTGGCGGTTAGGTTGGGGTACCGGCGCCTGACCAGGCGGTCCGACTTGGACAGCTAGTCCTGCCACGCGACGTACGAACGTTTTCCCCTGGTTGTTCTCAACAAGCTTCACGACCCCGGTGTGGTTCATCGTGTGGTTTACGGCGTGGTGAACACTTAGTACCAGGTCCTGGAGTTTATCGTCGCTCTCCAAATCAACGACCTTGATGCCCAATTCCCGGAGCCGTCCAACTCCCAGGCGCCGCGCGTGGCTCATGAAACTCGAATAGTCGGAAAGAGCATCGGCAGCAATCTCAGCATCACGCTGAGGTTCGTCGTGATCCCGGAACATGTAACGCGAAAGCCAGTCAGTAACCATCGACTTCGAAAGCTTCTCGGCATCTTCGCAAAGCTGGAGCAAAGCTGGCGCCATGCTCCGAAGAATTGGGAGCCAGGCTGCAGTGTGCTCTGGGTGTTCCTTCAGATCTGATCGAGCTTCGACGAATTGAGCACGAATCGCCGCAGCCGGAGCCGACCTCGGCCCCTCTGGTGTCGCAATCGTGAGTTGGGGGTCAATCGGGCCGAGCTGAGAATGAGCGCCCATGACGATTTCGTCAGCGGCCATTGCAACCATCGTCGCGGCAGACATAGCCGCGATCGGAACAATGACCCTGAACTCGTCGAACCTCCCCCTCAGGTACTCGACGATCGCCTCGGCGGCCTCTGCCGTCCCACCAGGAGAATGCAAGATGAGATCCAGCGGAACATCTCTGGGAAGACCGTGGACCACCTCCATAAACGCACCGACATCGGGATCGAGCGTAATCGACACGTCGTCAGGAGCGACGCCCTGTGGCGGAGAGAATCCAGCGGTTTCGTAGACAATCGTCGACCGCGCGGTATGCAACGAGAGCTCTGCGAGGTAGCGGCGACGAACACTGTCAAAATCAGGGGCGCCGTTTGGAAGACGGGTCGCGAGGAGTTCTCGCTCTACTTCACCCCACGTTGCCACGGCGAAAGTTAGCCGAACCTCGCGGCCTGGCGCGAACTCGTCGAGGAAACGCGGTGAGTCGGCATCTGATGAGCGACCGCCGTCGTATACTCCCTAACCGCAGCCTCGTAGAGCTCGACTGCCTCGGCCACACCGGCAGGTGGCGCTAAATCGTCGAGCGGCGCGGTCACTACATCCTCCGGGACAACCTCGCTCTCGTGCGCTACCTGTTCCTCGGGCACTGCGGCTCCTCCAACTCTTGAGCTACGAACTCTTTCATTCTACCCGCACGTGTCAAGCACGATCGGCCGCGACGGCTGCAGAGCGCGGGGACGCGCATGCCTTTCGACTCTGGCCCGCTCAGCGCCCACTGGTAAGCCGATGTCCGAGAAGTGTCGTGGAGCTGCCGGATCCAGTGTGTCGCCTACCTACCGCAGCTGCACACCGCCGTCCGTGCCGGTTCGTTTGATAAATGTTTGACGCGGGCATTGTCCGAGGCGAATTCGAATTCGCTCAGAGAGAAGCCCCAGGCTGTTGACCTGGGGCTTCTCGTGTCCTTCATTCGTAGCGGGGGTTGGATTTGAACCAACGACCTTCGGGTTATGAGCCCGACGAGCTACCAGACTGCTCCACCCCGCGCCGCTGCGCCGCATGATAGCACCCGCTCATCGAAGCTACGCATCGAGTTATCGCGTTCAGCGCGCATCCCGGCTCAGGATCACTCCGTAATCAAGATGTCCGTTGAACCAGCCTGATGAAGGTCGGACCGGTGAGATCATCCGCGAAAACCGTTGACGAGTACTTGGCCGAGATAGAGCCGGACAAGCGTGCGGTCGTCTCCGAAGTTCGCGATGTCGTTAATGAGAATCTGCCCGCCGGCTACGAAGAAACGATGGAGTACGGCATTATCTCTTGGAGCGTGCCGATCGAGCGGTTTTCGGACACCTACAACTCGCGCCCGCTGATGTACGCCGCGCTCGCAGCGCAGAAGCGATATGTAAGTCTCTACCTAATGTGCACCTATTCATCAGAGGAGAAGCGTCGACGATTTGAGGAGCGGCTTCGAGCCTCAGGAAGTAAAGCTGGTCTCGGCAAGTCGTGCGTGACCTTCAAGACTATCGACGACCTGCCGCTGGATCTCGTGACCGAGACAATCGCATCTACCGAGGTGGATGAGTTCGTCGCCGACTATGAAGCTGCCACCGCGAGGCGCCGGGGCGACTCCGACGACTAAGCGATCCTTGTGTCAACTAGCGCTTGCGGCACACCTTGAGGTCATGCGGCCGACCATGTGCGCAACCCGCCGGAGCGCGACGCTGTCCTTTGCGATGAGGTTTTCTTGGACCGATTCCATCCGCGCGCTGCGTTGCCTCCGAACTTGATTGAGAACCTAGCAGCACCAGGATCCGCTCAGTCACGAACCGCAAGGAGGCGACAAGGTGGAAGTCGTCCAAATGAATGTCATCACCGTGCCCGAAGAGCGACGAGGCGAATTTGAGGAGCGCTTCGCCAAGCGTGCCGGGATGCTCGCAATGATGCCGGGCTTCGAGGCCTTTGAACTGTTGAGGCCAACTGCCGGCCAAGATGGTGAGCCGCGGTATGTCGTATATACCCGATGGGAATCGAAAGAGGCATTCGAGGGGTGGCTCAACTCACCAGCCTTTCAGCGCAGTCACAAGGCACAAAGCGAAAAGGGTCCTGTCGGTTCAGCAAGTGAACTCTGGGGATTCGAAGTGATCGAGTCGGAGTACAAGCGACGCAAGCGAGGCAAGGGGGGCGAGGGAGGCAAGCGACGCAAGCGAGGCAAGGGGGGCGAGGGAGGCGAGCCCGGCTAGAACCCGAGCGCAACCCTCGAGCCCCCTAGCCTCCGGCCTGAACCTTCCTCGCCTCGTCGATCCAGCGCTTCATCTCATCTACCTTCTGCTGATAGAGAGCCAGATTCCCAGCGCGCAGTGCAGCCTGCGCCTCGTCATATGCCCGTTGCGCGTTTAGGAGGGCCTGTTGGTAGGCGTCGCTTCCGGGCTGAGAATCGACGCCGGACGGTTGACCACCGGGCTGAGTCGAGCTTGACGGGGGTCGTTGGGGAGCTCCGCCTGCACCAGCGTCGTCAAATGGCGTTGCAGCCCCCTGAGGGCAGGGCGTCTTGGTGGGGTTCGGCGGATCAGCAAGAACATCGGCCAGAGCAGCCGCTGTGCACTCCCTCATGACAACGCGAGTCTTGTGGGCAACGATCACGCGCTGCACTGTCGGTAGGTTGACATCTTCGGCGTTGACAAATACGGGCTGCACATAGATCAGGTCACCTGCAACTGGCAAAGTCAGCAAGCTCGAATACCGAACCCGCGACCCCCGCTGATCAAGCAGGGTCAGTTCGGGCGCGATCTCGGGGTCGGTGTTGAACTTCGCTGTCACCGTCTCGGGACCGTCGAGCAATCTATCTTTCGGAAATGACCACGCTGTCATCTGCCCAAAGCGATCAGGATCGGAATTACCGACAAGGAATCCGAGCAGATTTGGCTTGCCCTGCGGAGTAAACGGCTGGACCAGTACAAATGAGTCCTGCGACTCTCCGGGCTGGCGCAGCATCGTGTAGTAGGGGGCAAGTACTTCCTTTCGCACTGCCCCACTCGTGCCGACGCGCTGGGACCGCTCGGGCACCTGCCACTTGTCTTCTTGGTTGTAGAAGGTCCGCTCATCTGTCACGTGATAGACCCTGTACATCGAAGACTGAACCCGGAAGAAGTCCTCCGCGTAGCGGAAGTGCGCTCTGAGAGAAGGCGAGGCCTCTGACAGCGGCGTGAAAGTGTCCGGAAAGATCTTCTCGTACGACTTGATCACCGGATCAGTCTCATCAACGACGTAAAGCTTGACCGATCCGTCATAGGCGTCGATTGTCGCCTTGACTGAATTGCGGACGTAGTTCGCATTTGAGAGATGCTTGAGGTCGGACTTTTCGTCGAGGTAGTCGGTGATTCGCTCCGTACCACGGTCAATTCGCACGGCATCTAACGTCTGTGAATAGGGATAGCGGCTCGATACCGTGTAGGCGTCCTGAATCCAGAGGACCTTTCCGTCGACAATCGCCGGATACGGGTCTGAGTCCAGCTCTAGAAATGGCATCGAGGTCTTGACCCTGTCCTTGATGTCCATGCGGAACATCAGGCGGGACTCCTCGGTGATCTGCGTGGAAAGCACCAGGTTCGGATCGCCAAATCGGGTCGCAAACGCCGCTTTCGCGATGAAACCAGTGAGCGGAACACCGCCCGCTCCGGAGTACTCCGTAGTCGCCTCCCCCTCGCCGCCTCGAGGGAAATCGAACTCGCGCTCGGTTGTCTTTACGACGACGAAATCCTGCGTGCTGGTTGAGGTCCCGGACTCTCCGAAGTAGATCTGCGGGCGGGTGAGTGTCAGGGCAGACGAAGTCAACTCGGGCGGCACACGCGGCGGAATATCTGACATGACAAATCCAGGACGCCCGCCTGGCGCGGCAACAGTCGCATCACTGATCACAAGCCCAAAGCCATGCGTGTACTGAAGGTGGCGAGTTACCCAAGTCTGAGCAGGAAGTCGATCGCGTGCGAGCTCACGAGCGGCCACTACAGACAGAACATTTCGATCGCCAATTCGGTAGCGATCGATATCGGAGTCTGGAAAGACGTAGTAGCCCCTCAGGGCTTGGACCTGGGCATAGGCGTCGTTGGCAATTGCCGGATCCCACAGGCGAGTTGATGAACCCACGTCGCCGGCAACTGCGTCGGGGTAGGTGAGGCTCTGGGTCGGTGAGAACGACTTCAGCTCAGCTCTGTCGATTGCGTAGGCCTGGCGGGTACCCTCGATGTTGCGAGAGATGTACTCGCTCTCCTTGGCAAATTCCTGGGGCTGAACTGCGAACCGCTGATACAGCGCCGGAAAAATCCCCACTCCGATCAGTTGCACTACGAACCACATGCCGAGAGCCACTACTGGCAGTGCCCAGCCACGGCGCCAAATATTGGCCACCAGCAAGATGGCGACCACAAGCGAGATAGCGACCAACAAGTTCAGCGCGGGGAGAGTTGCCTTGATGTCGGTCGCAGACGCCCCAGTGACGACCCCGCGCGATGAGAACACCAGTTCATATCGCTGAAGCCAATAGGACGCTGCCTGGATGAGCGCCAGCACCGCGAACAAGACCGAGAGGTGCACCTTGACCGCACTGCTAACCCGCTTGCCGACCGGCGCTGCGAATCGGATGCCGCCCTCGAGGAAATAGACGACTAGCGTCACAAAGAGCGTCAAGATCATCAGCCCGAACAGCCGGTCTATCACCGCACGCAAGAAGCCAAGCTTGAAAACGTAAAACGAGTTGTCGACGCCGAATACGGCGTCATCGATTCCAAACGGAACCGAATTCGAGAAGAGCAACCACTCTTTGTAGATACCCCGAGCGGCAAATCCAAGAACTAATCCGATCAATCCGGCGACCACGAGCGCTGCCTTCTTGAAATGCGGAGATGCGTGTTCCCGGTAGCGGAAGAGAATTTCTTCCTGAGGCGACGTTCGCCTCGCGGCCGTTGCCGGATAAACCGCGCGTGCCCGATGAGCAATGAGCATGTTGACAAAGACGGCCGCGAAAACGACAACTCCAAAAATTGCCACCAGGTAGGCCTGCGCCCCGACTTGGCGCCAAAAAACACTCCCGTAACCGACCTCTTTGTACCAGAGCAGGTCGGTGTACAAGACGGCGATGGATCTGCCAAAGATGAAGACAATTACAAAGGCCGCCACCAAGACAAATGGCCAGCGGCGCCTTGGCGGACCTGGCGGCTGAGCATCAGTCTCGACTATTACTGGCTTGTCTGGAGGGGGTTCAGTCTCAGCGGTACTCAAGGTTCTCCGATATCAGCGATCCATCGGATCGGATGCGAGTCCCAGCTAGCTTGCCACAGCCCCGCGGCCGCTCATGAACGCTTCGTTGGCGAGTCGCGCAGCAAGGTCCGCGAGTTCCGGTCCCTTCCAGGTGCGGTAGACATTTCCCACTCGATCCGCCATTACGGCGACTTCTTCCCCGGCCTGCTGTCCCTCGGAAATCGCTTGACTCAGCTGACCGCTCAACGGCGAGACGAGATAGCCGCTGATGGTCTCGTCAACTGCGAGTACCGCGGGTGCCGGGCCAGAACCGCCTGCCGTTGACCAACCGAGCTTAGAGATCTCTTGAAGTACCGGGTCAATTGTCTTGCGTACACGGCGAAGCGAATCAACAGGCTGAGGTACCGATTGTGACGCGGCCGGACCTCCGCCCGACTGACGCAGAGCCTCAAGAACCTGATTCTGCTCGTCTTGCAGCCCCCGCTTCAGCTTCCTCAAGAGCTGCTTCTTCAATACGTCGAGCACCTTGGAATTTGCCTCGTCTGGAATCTCAAGTGCTACCGCATCTGTCGCCGGCAACTCCATGGATAGCCCCGACGGCGCTTCTTCGATCGAAATGTCCGGAGCGGAGGCAACCGGAGACCTCATTTCAACGGTCTCGGCCATGGCCGGAGCCTGTGACGCAACCTGGGCCGCAGGTGCTGCCTCTACAGTCTCAGCCGCCTCTTGGTCCTCCGCGCCCTCCTGGAAGCGGCCGAAGAGCGATTCGTAGTCCTTACCCTCTTCCTCGGCTGCACCTTCGCCAGAATCGCGACCCAACTTTGCGGGTGGCGCGACCCCGCCCGAGTCCCGCGCCGCCTTTGCAGCTGCCGGCCGCGCCTTTGGGCGACCGGAGGGTGCTCCCTCAGGCAGATCGTCGGCGGCAACCTTGCCCGACCCGGCTTTCACCGGTCCGCTTGTCTTCACCGGTCCGCTTGTCTTCACCGGTCCGCTCGTCTTCACCGGTCCACTCGGACGCGCCTTCTTGGCGACCGGCTTCTTACCGGCGGCATCGCCCTTCATTTCAATCAGCTCAGACTTGCGCTGCTCAATCTCCTCAAGAGCCTTCTGTCTCTTGACTTCGAGTTCCTTGATCGCGCTCTGGCGCTTCTCCTCGAGCTGAGTCTTCTTTGCATCAACCTCAAGCTCGGCTTGGGCTATCAATGCGTCTGCTTTCGCTTTCGCATCGTCGAGGATTTTCGCCGCATTGGCGTTGGCCTCGTTGATGATCGCCTCTGCTTGAGCATTCGCGTCCGCGAGAACTTCCGCTTGCGCTGCTTGAGCTGCTTGCGCTGCTTGCGCCTGCTCGGCTTCGCCTGCAATCTGCGCGGCCCTTGCCTCGGCTTCTTCGATGATCTGGCGAGCACGCGCTTCGGCGTCAGCTCCCAGCTGTGCCGCCTGCTGCTGGGCCTGCACGACAATCTGGTCGGCAGTCTCGCGACCCTGCTCCTCAACGGAAGCTGCAGCTTCGCGCGCTGCCATGAGTACTCGCGCTGTCTCATCAGCAACCTGCTGATCTTGAGAGACAGCCGGGGCTGCACCCTGGGCCTGCCCGCCGCCTTCTTCGAGACGCCTGACTTGGTCCTCTGCAACCTTTGCGCGCCTCAGCGCTGATTCGAGTGCTGCCGCCGCATCGCGAAGGTGGGCCCTCACCGCATCTTGGTCGTACCCCTTGCGCGAAGCCGGGAAGTCAGCTTTCTGAATCTGAGTGGGCGTCATTTCAATTGCCATGCCGAAGCACTTCCCTTATTCCCCGATATCGGCGCCGACCCCGGCCGGTTCCGCCGATGAAATATTGCATTTGGAGTGAAGTGTAATTGTATCGGCCGACTGCGACAGTGGGCATGCCGAAGTCAACTCCGCCCAGCACCCCACTGAAATCTAAGGGGCGATCACGGCCGTAACGTCGCCAAAGCGCCCGGGCGCACCCGAGCCTTTCGCCGATTCCGCCTCTGGGGAATCGCTGAGCCCGTTCAGGAACTGAAGCGCCGAATCGAGACTGTTCACCGGAATTATCCTGGTGTTTCCCACTGATCCCCCCACCTCGCGATAGTTCTCGCTCGGCACCAAGAAGTAGTCTGCGCCAGCCCGAGAGGCGGCGATCGCCTTTTGATAAACGCCCCCAATGGGCGATATCGCCCCGTTAGGAGAGATCGCTCCGGTGGCAACTATCTTCCTGCCTTTGGTGAGATCTCCAGCACTCAGAGAGTCAATGATCTCCAGAGCAAAGGCGAGACCTCCCGACGGACCGCCAATGTTGTCAACGCGGAACTTCACCTCAAACGGGGTCTCGACCCGCGGATTTACTGTCGTCACCACCACACCAATAACCGGCCGTTTCTGACCGTCAGACGAGGCTGACAACGGGAGCGCGACTTCAACCATTGCGCCCTCTCGCTCAAGACCGATCGTGACCTCATCGCCAATCGCCTTCGACCCCAAGCTCTCACGGATGTCTGCATTGACCTTGATCGCGCGACCGTCAACGGACTTGATGATGTCCCCTGGCTTGATCCTGCCTGGAGCAGCCGTATCGGTCGAGACATCCTCAACTAGGGCGCCATCGCCCGTGTAGGTCGCCGGATATCCGAGATGCCTAAGGGCCACATACTCCGCGATCTCCTGAGACGAAAGCATCATGGCTTCATCGCGTCGCCGCTCATCGGCGTCACTTACCCCAGGAGGTCGGCTCTTCTCCATGGGGATGAGCGTCAAGTCACTTCTGACGCGCGCATAGAAGTGATCCGCGTAGGTGGCCTGGCTCGTCGCAACAGTCACCAAGGCGATCTCGCCACCTGCGCTCGAGACCGAAGGGACTCCTTCGCCTTCGAACTCAATCTCCCCGGCCAGATCTTGCACAGCTCCCGGGGCGACCAGGACATAGGGCGTGGTCGCTCGGTCAGCGAACGAAACACCGGCGATCAGTAACACGGCTAGGACGACCCACACCAGATGCGCGACCGAGAAGAGCTCCCCTCGATCGGCCAGCTCGCGCAAGGTTGGCTCGCGAAACTTGCCCTCGCCCACTGCCCCTACGCTCCAGTGAGGCTTCCCTTTTTCGGACTCAGGCGCGGCTAGAGTATCGGTGTCATCTGTGCCATGCGGTTGTGGCTCACCCGTTTCTTCGGGCATCACATCTCCGTGTGGGATCGGTCGCCGCCGAGGTCGCGGCAGGACAAATCAGGACCCTTCCAGCTGATCGGATCATGAAGAGTAACGACGATCAAACGATCGCAACCGAAGATACGGAATCAACGGCGATTGAAGTTCGTGAGGAAGATCTCGCATCTGACGGAGGCCTTGGCGATTTCGACGAGAGTGCTGTAGACGAAGAAGCCGCTGCCGACATCGAAGACAGCGCCGGCAAGGAAATCTCGATGGGCCTGAATTGGTCAGTCGGGGCGGGGCGCCAGTCGAGCGAGACTGCGGTTCTGGCGATTCGCAAGATTGCAGATGTCGTGCTGCTTCTACTGATCTCCATCGCTCTCGCGATCGCGGTGACAGTGACTCTGATTGTAGGTGCCAGCTGGGGGTGGAACTTCGTCTGGAACGCGATCCGAGGCTAGCTGTATTCCTCGGCAATCTTCACGGGCGCCTTGGGTCCATGAAGAGGCTGCTCAGCGAATCGAAATCCTCGATGACCTTGCCCGCGCCCTGCACAACGGTTTCAAGGGGCGTGATCGTCAGCTTCACCGGGACTTTGGTCTCTTGGGCGATCCGGACATCTAAGCCTTTGAGCAAGCCACCGCCACCAGTGAGGTAGATGCCCCGCATCAAGATGTCCTGTGACAGCTCCGGCGGGCACTCACTGAGAGCGTCAATCACGACATCGACTATCGCCCCGACCGGATCTGCGATCGCTGTCCGCACCTCCTCGGGCGACATTACGATTGTTCTCGGCAGCCCGGCAGTCAGATCCCGGCCGCGGACTTCGACTTTGAGCGACTCGTCAATGGGCCAGGCTGAGCCAATAGCGAGCTTGATGTCTTCAGCTGTGCGCTCGCCCACCGCTACTGAGTAATGGTTTCGAATGTACGTCTGAATCGCAGCATCGATATCGAAGCTCCCAAGGCGAAGGGCCTTCAGAGTCACGATTCCTCCGAGAGCAATAATCGCAACCTCGGTGGTACCACCGCCGATGTCAACGATCATGTTCCCGACAGGCTCGTGTATGGGGAGATTTGCCCCCATAGCGGCGGCCATCGGCTGCTCAATGAGATAGGCGCCACGCGCCCCCGCACGTATCGCGGCTTCCTCGACGGCGCGCTTCTCTACCGGAGTGATTGCCGACGGAACACAAATCAGAACCCGAGGCCGGGGAAATCGCGACAGGCCGACGCGCTGCAAGAGCAGCCTGATCAAGCGCTGGGTAATATCAAAGTCGGTGATCGCTCCCTTTCTAAGGGGCCTAACGGCTACCACCGATCCAGGAGTGCGGCCGATCATCTGCCACGCCTCGTGCCCCATCGCCAGAACCTCGTTGTTCTGCGTGTTCAGTGCGATGACAGTCGGCTCGTTGAGAACAATGCCGACGTTCTTCAGGTAGACGAGCGTGTTGGCTGTCCCGAGATCAATGGCGAGGTCTCTGGCCAGTTCAGACTCCCCGGCCTAGCTTGTTTGAGGCGGATGAGGGTGCCTGACCTGAATTGCCGGCATGAGCCGAGTTCTTGTGCCGCCCGGAATTCGCGCGCGGGGCCATGGCCTGCTTCTGCCTCGCAAAGTCGTCGATGCTCGATAGCGACGACCGCGGCGGCTCTTTGGAGACGTAAACGAGGACCCCGATCCCAATGGCCGCGATCACGACAGCACCTAACAAGAAGATGATGGCGCTCACGTCACAGAACCCTCTACCCAGGCGCTCCCGTCTTCCCAAGTCTCCTTCTTCCAGATCGGAGCTTCCTCCTTGAGAGTGTCAATGGCGAAGCGAGCTGCCTCAAATGAATCAGCTCGGTGAGGCGTCGAGACCGCAACGATCACACTCGCCTCGCCGACCTCGAGGTTTCCAGTGCGATGCAAGAGCGCGATCTTGTGCAACTCGGGAACTTTGGCCCTCGTTGCCTCGGCGACTCGATGGAGCGCCTCCTCCGCGCGGCCGGGGTAGGCCTCGTAATCAAGTGAAATCACACCGTCTCGACCATCCGATGAATCCCGAACGGTTCCGACAAAAATGGCCATTGCCCCACATTGACCGGAGCTGATGTGCTGCACTGCCCGGTCAATTGAAAGGGGTTCTGGACCCACGCTGACTAGGTCCTCACTCATGCGTGCATTGTACCGACCACCAACGCAATGCCCTCGACCTTCCCCGCCTTGCCTGCAACAACCCGCCTCGACAAAGCGGAATACGCAGACCGATTTCATTCGAAATCGCGGATCCCCGCCGCCATGTAGGCTCTTGCCTCATGAAACCAGCGGCAACAGACACACAAGATGCCATCCAGGCCGAACTGCTCAACGCGATCCAGTGGGATTTCCCGTTGTCAGAGACCCCCTTCGCGGATCTGGGCGAGCGCCTCGAAGTGAGCGAAACCGAGGTAATCGATCGCCTCCAGTCGGCCAAAGACGGCGGCGTGCTACGTCAGCTTTCCGCGATCTTTGACACTCGATCTCTGGGCTACTCGAGCAGCTTAGTAGCGGCCCGCATTGCCGACGAGGAAGTCGATGCTGCCGCCCAGCGCCTGAACGCGCATCCCGGAATTTCCCACAACTACAAGCGAAATCACGAGTTCAATCTCTGGTACACCGTCGCGGTACCCCCCGACTCGTCTTTCGAAGACCATCTTGATGCGCTGCACGAGATTTCGGGTTCAGAGTCAACTCGAGTCCTCCCAACTCTCAAACTCTTCAAGATCGGCGTCAAACTCGACATGACCGGGGAGCGACGAAGCACTGCAAAGGAAAAGGTGGCAGCGCACGAGAAGCGTGAGCTGCCATCTGAAAAGCCTGTCATTGACGCTCGCGAGCGCGACGCTATCAGGGCTCTTCAAGAGGATCTGCCCCTAGTCGCCAAGCCTTTTGAGGCGGCCGGTGAAGCTCTTGGGTTCAGCGGTGGTGAGCTCGTCGAATGTGCGAAATCGTTCGTCGACCGCAAGCTCATGCGCCGCTTTGCAGCGGTCATGAATCACAGGAGCGCAGGCTTCAAGGCCAACGCTATGGGGGTATGGGCCGTTCCCGAAGACGTGGTCGAAGAGATCGGTCCTGTCATGGCGTCATTCGCATCGGTATCGCACTGCTACAGGCGCCCAACTTATGAGGACTGGCCATACTCGGTCTTCACCATGATTCACGGGCGGAACTCTGATGAAATTGCAGAAGCGGTGGCGGCGATCGAGGCCGAGACCGGGATTTCCGATCACGACCTTCTCTGGTCTGTCAAGGAATACAAGAAGGTTCGCGTCCGTTATTTCACGCCCGATTGGGACGAATGGGAAAACGAAAATCTTTCGTGAGAGACGCCGCGGGAACCACCCCAAGATTGAAGACCTAAGATAGGCGGATGAGCGAAGACTTCCCCGAACTCCCTTCAGCGTCAGGTTGGAGCAAGCTCCCGGCCTTTCAGGACTTCGGCGACCTCATTGGCCCGGCAGCCGGACCTATCAATTGGGAGGTTGCCAAGCAGGTGGCGACCTGGGTCGGTACCGAGGGGCAGAGCGAGATCAAGCCCGACCCGGCCGAAGCCGGGCAGATCGAAGACCTCGTGCGCCTCGCAGAACTTCGAGTCGCCGAGTACACCCAATTGCCGTTCGGTTCGCAATCTGGACAGGTTGGGGTGGTCAACAGGACCGGCTGGATCGACAGCTCAATCAACGGCTTCCGCTACATCCTCAACAAGCTGGCAGAGCGACTCTCGGCAACCATGCGGGCAGATGCCGACCACCAAAATCCTCTCGAAGCAATCATCGAGCCGATCATGCCGGCGATCTTTGGTGCCCAGATAGGAATACTTCTCGGGTACATGTCGACGAAGATATTGGGTCAGTTCGACATTCTTCTGCCGAGGACCGATGGCAGCCGCATTTATATGGTCTCGCCCAACCTGAATTCGATAGTCGAGGGCTACGACCTCCAGCGCGACGAGTTCATGCTCTGGGTCGCGACGCACGAAGTGGCCCATCAGGTCGAATTCGGAATCCCGTGGGTCAGGCGCAGATTTACCAGGCTCGTCGAAGAGGCAATCGACCAGATCGAGATCGACCCGGACGCAATTGCAGATCGATTCACCAGTATTGACCTCACAAGCGTCGATTCATTGGAGAGTGTCTTCGGAGATCCCGCGGGCATGCTCGGTGTCATGTTCACCCCCGCAGACGCGGAGCGAATCGCGGAACTCCACACCTTCATGACCGTTGTCGAAGGCTACGCGGAGCATGTGATGGACGAGGCGATCTCAGATGTCGTGCCGTCGGTGGGCGCAATGCGCGAGGTCTTGGCCCGGCACCGCGCCGACCGCTCGACAAGCGAGAAGTTGCTAGAGCGCCTCCTCGGGCTCGACCTTAAGCGCAAGCAGTATGCGCAGGGTGAGGAGTTCTGCAGGGCCGTGGTTCATGACTCGGGGCTCGAAGTTCTAAACAAGATGTGGGAAGCCGAAGGCAACCTCCCCACCGCTGACGAGTTGGGAATGCCACAGATGTGGCAACTAAGGATGGAACCCGGCAAGTAGCTCAGGCAGCCGCGGCGGCTGACCGCCCGACCGAGCCCGCTAGCCCGGCAAGTAGCTCAAGCGGCTGATATGGATTGGTCGGTCAACCCCGTCGTGGGTTGCCGGGCGTTTTCGCCTCGAAGCCGAACAGCGGACGCCCCGAATGGCCGACGGTTTGTC
>QEUQ01000101.1 GCA_003577105.1 Acidobacteriota bacterium
TAGTTGCCGGATTGGTTGGCCTGCACGGGTTACCCGGCCGGGCCAGGCTACGGCGGGGCGCGGCCGGCCTGGCGGCACGGCCAAGACGCTCGGCGGCTACGGCTCCACCGGCGGGTCCCCCCTTTAGACCCCCCACCGGTTACGCCGCCGCCTCACTTGCCCTCTATGAAGAGGGGCCGTCTGTCAAGCGCGACTGTTGGCGGTGCTCTGGACGGCGAGCTTTTTTTTGGAGCAGTGCTCATCTCTCTATCGCCTCCTCTGTGGGAGGACTTTGTCGGATGGGAGACTCGCTCCGGTGGCCCATCTCATAAGAGGGCCGTCATGCGGCCAGGGCCAGCGTGGGGCCTGCCGGAGCGAATAGCTCGATCATGAGGCCAGGGCAAGCGTCCAGACTGCTTCGGGAACTCGCCGCGGAGAAGGCTGACCAGCGACGAAGCGCTCCGGGTGTTGAGCGTATGCCTCGGCCAATACCTTTGCTCGGCGCTCGTAGATGATCGGCGCTTCACCGTAGTGGACTTGCTCAGGGGTCATCATCGCGATTCCCGAGTGACGATGTTCGGTGTTGTACCAGGCAAAGAAGTCCTGACAGAACGCGCGGGCGTCGTATATCGAGCCGAAGCGCTCGGGAAAATCCGGCCGGTATTTCATCGTCTTGAATCCGGCTTCCGAATACGGGTTGTCATTGGAGGTGTGGGGGCGTGAATGCGACTTGGTCACGCCGAGCTCCGCAAGCAGGTATGCAACGGGACGAGAGCGCATCGACGGGCCTCTGTCAGCGTGAATCGTGAGTTGACCGGGGACAATGCCCTGCTTGGTAATCGTCTCGGCAATCAAGCGCTCTGCCAGTACCGCTGACTCGCGATGTGCAACCATCCAGCCCACCGCGTATCGCGAGAAGACGTCGAGAATCCAATAGAGCTGGTAGTAGATCCATCGTGCCGGGCCCTTCAGCTTCGTTATGTCCCAGCTCCACAGCTCATTTGGGGCCGTTGCCAACAGTTCGGGCTTTACGTAGGGCGGGTGGGTGAGTAGGTTCCGCCGCTCTCTGACTTCGCCGGCGGTACCGAGAACCCGATAGAACGTGCGCTCAGAACCCAGATAGGTTTCTTCATCAAGCAGGGTGGCGACGATTGATGCCGGGGCTGCATCGACAAAACGGGGTGAGTGGCAGACATCGAGAATCGCTCTGCGTTCATCGGCACTCAGCGCGCGGTGATGAGATCGCTCACTCGGCGGGCAGAAGGGCTTTGGTTTGCCCTGCCGGTAGTAGCTCGACCGGGTCACGCCCATCGCCTCACACGCCTTGGTCGCGCTGATCACCCGAGCCAGAGTCTTGGCCGCCGCCATCAGCTCGCCTCGCTGTCCGGTCCTTGAAGCAGACGCGAGACTTTTTTTTGGACCTCGATCACAAGATGTGCGGCTTCGAGATCTTTGCGAAGCTTCTTGTTCTGCTTGCGCAGCTTCGCGTTCTCGGTTGCAACCGGATCGGGCTTGGGGCCCCGCTTGGCGCCGAGGGCTCTCAGCGATCCGGCCTTCTGCTGGGCTCGCCATTTCGAGATATATCGCGAGTAGATGCCTTCGCGGCGGATAATCGCTGCTCGTTCCTCGGGAGCTGCCGCATCGATCTCCTCCAAGATCGCCAGCTTGTACTCGGCGGAGAACCGGCGCCGCCGAGGTCGTTCGGGAACTTCAGGATCTGGCCGGCTCACCTCATCAGGTTGAACCAGATACTCCGTTGATGCCATCGCCTCGCTCATGAGACGCACCTGTCCTTGTCTCGCCCTGGTCTCTAATTAGAAAGCCACAAGTGTCTCAAGCTTCATAGGCAGAGGGGGGGGCTTGCCAAAGGTGACCAGGGTCGCGTGTATCCGGTTCTTCAGCGCGGAGCGGTGCCGGACCAGATGGAGGCGGAATCTTGCCCGCTCCCTCTCGGCTCTCACCTCTGGGCTCGGAAGCCAGATCGCCGGCACCAGATCGAGACGGGCCAGTTCTGCCAGAACCTTCGCGTCGACCTTGTCGGTCTTGCAGGCGAGCGGCGCCAGGCCCTTGGTCATTCGATCGCCGCGGTTACCGGGCCTCCGTGGCGACCGGTCCGGGCGACGAGGCTTCTCAGCCCGTCTGCGTCGGGCGGTGCTTGTGTCACCTCGATGGTCTCACCTCCTTCGCCAAGGACACAGACGTCCAGGCGCTTGCGGGACAGGTCCAAGCCGACGTACAACATCTAGGGCCTCCTTTCGTGTCTGGCCGCTTTGACGGCCCTCAAACTGTCACGGGGGGAGGCCCCTCTTCATGACATTCATAAGGGCCTCTTATGGTCCCTTGGCCTCGGCC
>QEUQ01000102.1 GCA_003577105.1 Acidobacteriota bacterium
AGTAGTTCGAGTAGCTCCCGTCGGAGTTCCGGCTCCGCATCGCGGTCGGCGCTTCTCCGCCCGCATAGAGATACTCCCTGACCGTCCCGGTCATGTCCTCTTCTGCAACAAGCGTGTCGCGTGCGGGTCGTAGTGGCATTTCGGGAAATGTGCTGGTGGAGCCGGGGGCGCGATGTGAGTACGACCGGGGGCGCGAGTCTCGGGGCGCGGAGAGCCGTGCACCACGTCGCTGAGCTGGGATTCTTTCGTTAGCTGCCGGGGTCCTAGGCGTGCTTGCGGGGGTCGTACGCATAGATCAGTTCTTGTGAGGACCGGGAGCCGTGCGCTGCGGCCCGTTGCGCCCGCGACCGAAGAAAGCGAGCCATGAAGTCATCGCGGCGGAGGCAACGTAGCCTGTCGCCGCGGTGAGGACAAACACCCAATCGAGACTCCACCTAGTACCTCGAAGTGGATTGTAAAGGCCCCAGGCAACGCGCGTAACGTAGCAAGCCGTCACCGCCAGCGCGAGCGATGAAAGGACTGTCAAGGTGCTCAGCAAATGGCGAGACGCGCGCGCCGCGACGAACGCCATTGTCGCGAACAAGCTGGCAGATGCGAAGGAAGCGGCGAGGAAGACGGTGTTCAGAGCAATCTCGAATGGCACTCCCCGCCGCTGCGACAGTCCATATGAATCCAAGAGCACGCAGAGAGCGACAAATCCGGCGAGACCGCCGAGAAGCACCGCAAAGACGCTGACGACGCAACGTATCGGGGCCACCGCCGGACTCGATGAAACCGGCAACTCGTTCGACATCAATCGACGCTTGCGCCTCCCCGACCCCCTAACGGGTGATAGTCCCGAAATGTCCGCAGGCGCGCGCAGAAGTCGGGACCCTCATTTCCGGGAAGTCCTCCGAAATCGTGGCCCCACTCGGGTGCTCCCCGCTTCTCGTTTACGTAGTTGGCATAGACGTTTGTCCAATACACGTCGTGATCCCAGCCGATTCCGCCTCCGACCAGACCCCCGAGCTGGATATGTCGGAAATCCAAGAACGCCGTGCCGACCAAGATGTTGTGACCCGGATCTTGCAATGCGTGCTCGTCGCGGCCAACTTTTCGGGCCATGTTCCTACTTACCATCATCGGAGGAACATTGCGGTACGGCGCGCCAGCCTTGTATAGCCATTGGCCACCGATTCGGGAAAACACGTTCTTGCCATTCTCGGTATAGATCGTGTTGAGAATGACTTCGAAGGGTACGTCTGGAAACACGCTTCTCGCTGCAAGCGCGTGGCCCAGATTGTCCAGAGTGGCGCCAAGAGCGTGGATATCGGGAAGTTCAGCTGACCCGTTGCACTTTGGACTCAGACCGCTTGGATCGACCATCGTCGTGGGCGCGCACTCCGAGTAGATGTAGCGATTGAGCGAACGAAGGTTCTTCGGATTCCCTCGATTCGCGTCTCGACTGATGAACCTCCCCGTCCCTGGGTCCATCCACCGAGCCCGCAGGTAGTAGAGATTGAAGCCGTCCTCGTAGCGATAGCCCGCGTAGCGGAACGGTTGGTGGACTTGCTCTGAGACACGCGTCGCCTCGCCCCACGGCCCGTAGGCGTAGCGGTTGACGACGTTGCCGTCCCGGTCGGTCAGCGCCACCACATCGCCATGGGTGTTAGTGACGAAGAAGTAGTTGGTGAAGCTCCCGTCGGAGTTGCGTGACCGCATCGCGGTTGGAGCCTCCCCGCCCGCATACAGGTACTCGCGAACCGTCCCGGTCATGTCCTCTTCTGCGACAAGCGTGTCGCGTGCGGGTCGTAGTGATGGAAGGGCAGATGTGCTGGTGGGGGTGGGTGCGCGATGTGAGGGGGTGGGTGCGCGATGTGAGTACGACCTGGGACGGGAATCTTTGGGCCTAGAGAGCCGGGCGCGGTGGCGCTGAGCTGGGGTTCTTCCTTTAGCTGCTTCAGTCGTAGTGATAGAAGCGGGGGTTGTATGCATAGATCAATTGTCGCGGGAAACGGCGTCTGCGCGTCGGGCGGATTGCGCGCCGGGCGTGTCTGGCGTTGATTCCGCATTTGTCGCGCCGAGTCGCGCGCCCGCCCCGCCTCCGCCCGGGGCCGCTCGCTTCGGCACTTGACATAAGGCGCCTTATGTCCAAGTGGCCCGCAGCCGCCGGGGGATGTCGGGAGCACGAGGGTTGTGGGTGG
>QEUQ01000103.1 GCA_003577105.1 Acidobacteriota bacterium
TGGACTGGACCCCGTCCCCGTTGACACTTCAACCCGCCGCTTTTTGTAGTGCCTCGGGATTCTGCCACGTTGCGGCAACTTCCTCTGGCGTTCTGTAGTTGAGTCCGCTGTGCGGACGGTGGTGGTATTCGTCGATGTAGTTGGCGATCGCCTCCCTTGCTTGTCCAAGCGTTTCGAATTCGCTGCGCCAGATCAGCCGCAGCTTGAGCTTTGAGAACCAGGACTCGATGAATGCCTGACTCTCCGGGTCGCGGTAACCGCCGCGCCGGTGGGTGATCCCGAGGCCCGAGAGGTTCGTGCGGAACGTGCGGCTCGTGTAGGCCGAGCCATTGTCGGTGCCGAGCGTCAGCTGCCTCGGAGCGATTTCTCGCTCGAAGGCGGCGTCCTCGACGACGGCGAAGGCCTCCTGGTGGCGACACCTGAGATCAAGGCTCCATCCGGTTATCTCACGCGTGCAGCAGTCGATTGCGGCGTTCAGATAGGTCCAGCCGTGCTCTGCTACCCAGATGCTCGTCATGTCCATGTGCCAGAGCTGATCCGGCCGCTCGACCATGAAGAAGCCAGGCCGCCTGCGCCGTCCGGAGGGCCGGTGTGGCTGGAGCAGCCCCTGCTCGCGCATCACGCGCTGCGCACGTTTGCGATTGACTGGCCGATCCAGCTTGCGACTCGTCAGCGCAGCGACCATGCGAGTGCCATCCGTCGGATTGACCTTGGCGACCTCGACGATCGCCTGATCGACTCCGGCGGCAGCAGGGCCACGCTGGGGTGATCTCCTTGGCTTTGGCTTTCGGTAGATCGCCTGCCTTGAGACCTGTGCAACACGCGCCACTTGCGCCGGCATCTGACCTTCAGCCACCGCTTTGCGGGACCACGCGACGCGCACGCTCACTCCCAGTCCCGCAACAATTCCCCCGCCAGCTCGAGCTCGTGGGTCTTCTTGCCCAGCGTTCGCTCAAGGTCGCGGATCTTCTTCTTGAGTTCCTTCTCGGTCTGCCTTTCGCCCGCTCCTGAGAGCGCGGCCTTTCCTCCTTCGAGCAGCTTGTCGCGCCATTGGTAGTACTGCGAAGCGGTTATCTCGTGCTCCCTGCAGACGTCCTGGACGCTCTTCTCACCCTTGATTCCGGCGATCACGATCTCCAGTTTCTGCTGGGCGGTGAACTTCCGTTTCGCCCTTCGTCCTGCACTTGCCATCTCGATCTCCTTCTCGGTTTCGAGGTGGGCTGATGTTCTGAGTCTGGGTCAAGCCAGCCGCAAGGTTGGCAACAACTCCAAATCTAGGTGCTCAGGGTGTCAAGCTGGTGAGGGGTCCAGTCCAGCAACGCCTGAAAGGTAAGATTGTCTGGCTCGTTGACAATCAGATTCACACGGGCTCAACCATGCAAAAGTGCAAGGAGGAGGTCCAGGCGCTAGGTGCGCGGGATGTCCGCACGATTGTGGTTCACCGCAACGGCCGAGAGAAGCCAATTCAGTATCGGCCAAACGTCCTGCTCTTTAGGTCGCGACGAAAACTGCCGCGACTAGTCCGCTAGTCAAAAAGCTCGCTGAGCCACGACTCTCGGCGTCCCTTCTTCCGGCCGTCATGTGACCGGCGCGGCGACTCGCGATGCTCATCGTCGCTGCGACCCAGCGTGCCAAGTGAGCGCTAAATGATCTTGTCGAGCTCGCCACGGTCAAGCCACACGCCGCGACAATCCGGGCAGTAGTCGATCTCGATCCCCTGTCGGTCCGTCATCGTCAGGTCAACATTGTCAACTGGGCATTTCATTGCTACCTCGCTCACTTGATTGATGGGGGCGAGCAACTTCGTCGGAGAACTCCCGA
>QEUQ01000061.1 GCA_003577105.1 Acidobacteriota bacterium
TCATTGCGGCGGCAGGCGCTGATCAAGCGCATGCGGCCTGACCTGACGGTCGTCTCGCTGCGCGGCAATGTCGACACGCGCCTGCGCAAGCTTCAAGAAGGGCACGCGGATGCGACGCTGCTTGCGTTCGCCGGATTGAAGCGGAGCGCCGGGTCGCTGTCAGCTGAAGCCTGACGAGAAAGCGGAGAGCGGCACCGGTGGGGATTCCGATGCCGCTCTCCTCCCCGGATGGCCTGTCGTCCCTTCAGGCCCTCCTCACTTGCACTTGCCCGAGGTCGTGGCGACTCCCAACATCGAGCTAGCGCAACTAGTCGGTTTTGGTTTGCTCTGACACCCCTCCGAACCCATTTGGAGCACCCGGGTATTGCCGAGCGGAAGCAGCCCGTTTTCACATCCAGACTTCTTCTTTGCCGGCTTTGGCTCCGACGAGCATGGATTCGAGGAGTTGGCGAGCATCTCGGCCGCACTGCAAGTCCTCTTCTTGACGGCCGGCTTCTTCTTTGGCGACTTCTTCCTGGCGGGTTTGGCTGCAACGGTCGGTTCCGGTTCCGGAGCGGGTTCAACCACCGGCGTCGGTTCGGGAGCGGGCACTGGCACCACTTGCCACTGTTTCGCGGCTCCCTCATTCATCTGCTCAGCGATGTACGACGGGTCGGACTTGGCGAGACTCACCGTTGGAATTGCCAAGATCGCAAGACCGGCCAGCACGATGACTATTCGGCGCAACATCTGAGATCGCCTCCCTCTGGCGTCTCCGTCGCACCCATATACCGTCCGTGCTTCTCCTATCGGCAGAGGCCTCCGATAACTACAGTGCTTCTAGTCATAAATAACTAGTTACTTGAAGATGACCTGTTCAGCGTGGGCGCCACTTGTCCTTGACTGAGACCGCGACTGACTGACGCCTGGCTTCACTCGGTGCCTTGGCGCATTCAATACGAATGTGAGCTTGCTTCTGAAGAGGCTTGACCAACTTGCCGCAGTAAGGGCAGGCGGTTCTCTCCTGGTACTTCTGTGTCATGGGGTGCAGGACTCTAGCCCGAGATGTCTCAGGCGCGCTCGCGAGATCCGAGGCCGCGCAGCTCAGTCGCGGAAGTGAGATGGATCGACGTCACCATCTTCGCTCTCGACGAAAGTGGTGGCCGAACCTGTTTCGACAAGCCCCTGAGCGAGCGCATTCCATGACAGGGTCGCGCACTTTATGCGCACCGGGAACTTCACGACTCCCTTGAGCGCCTCGAGTTCGCCCAATCCCGTCGATCCGAACTCGGCTTCCTCTTCGCCGGAGAGCTCCGCCTCTTTCACCGACATCATCTGCTTGAAGGCGTCGATTTTCTCTTGAGCTTCTTGCACGGTGAGCCCAGCGACTGCCTCAGTCATCATGGAGGCCGAGCTCTGGCTGATGGAGCACCCCTGCCCGGTCATCTTGAGATCTGCAATTCGCCCATCTTCGATGCTGATGTAAAGCGTCAATTCGTCGCCGCACAGCGGATTGAATCCCTCGACCATCGTTGCCGGCGGGGCCTCTAGGGTCCCGCGATTTCGCGGGTTGCGGTAGTGATCGAGGATTACCTCTTTGTATACGTCTTCAAGTGACATGGAATAGATCTCCAGCGACGCCAAGTGCCCTCACTAGGGCGTCGACGTCATCTTCGGTGTTGTAGATATAAAAGGATGCGCGCGCCGTTGCGTTCAGACCCAAGTGTGTCATGAGAGGCTTGGCACAGTGGTGCCCCGCCCTGATCGCCACCCCTTCTTGATCGAGGATCGTCGCGAGGTCGTGCGGATGCACGTCATGAAAGACGAAAGACATGGCACTGCCTCGTGAGCCTGGATCCTGCGGCCCGAGAATCTTGATTCCGTCTCCAAATGCATCGCTCAGCGCCTCGAAGGCATACGCGACTAGCTGATGTTCATGCTTCGAGATCTCGTCTATACCAACGGATTCGAGGTAGTCGACTGCTGCGCCGAGCCCGGCTGCTTCGCCAATCGGGGGAGTGCCGGCCTCGAACTTGTATGGGACTTCGGCCCAAGTGGCTCCGGTTGTTGTCACGTTGGCGATCATCTCGCCACCGCCTAGGAATGGAGGCATCTCCTCTAGCAGTTCTGGTCTGGCCCAGAGAACTCCGATGCCTGTTGGAGCGCACATCTTGTGACCGGTGGCCACGTAGAAATCGCACCCGATCGCATTGACGTCAACTGGCATGTGCGGCGCAGCCTGCGCGCCATCAACTAGACAAAGCGCCCCCTTTGCGTGAGCGATCGAAGCGATCTCGGCAACCGGATTGATCGTCCCAATCGTGTTGGAGACATGTGTAACTGCGACCATGCGAGTTCTTTCGTCAACCCGGCCCTCCAAGTCCTCAAGATCGAGGTGCCCGCTTCCGTCAATGCCGCAAAACTCGACCTCGGCGCCCGTTCTCTCGGCGAGGAGGTACCACGGGATGATGTTCGAGTGGTGTTCGAGCAAGGTGACGACGATCTTGTCGCCTTGCCCAACGTTGGCCCCTCCCCATGAATAGGCGACGAGGTTGACCGCCTCGCTGGCGTTCTTGGTGAAGACGATCCCCTTTGCCGGCGCGCCGAGGAACCCGGCGATCTTTGTCCTGGCGCCTTCAAAGATGGCGGTTGCCTCCTCTGCAAGTGCGTAGGCTCCTCGGTGGACGTTGGCATTGTGGTTTGCGTAGAAATCGCCAACAGCCTCGATCACCGACGAAGGCTTCTGTGACGTTGCCGCAGAGTCGAGATAAACCAGGCGCTTGCCGCCAATTTCTCTCTTCAGGATGGGGAAATCTGGCCTTACGTCTCTCACGAAGCCACTCGAAATGACTCGTAGCCTTCGTTTGATATCCGCTCCGTGAGCTCCGGTCCGCCCGATTCGACGATTCGGCCGTCGAACATGACGTGAACACGGTCGGGCCTTATGTACTGGAGAATTCTCTCGTAGTGAGTGATCACTAGCGCAGCCATATCGGGCCGCTCGCTTCGGACCCGATTCACGCCCTCCGCGACGACCTTGAGCGCGTCGATGTCAAGGCCCGAGTCGGTCTCGTCGAGAACGGCGAGATCTGGTTCGAGGAGAGATAGCTGGAGAACCTCAGCTCTCTTCTTCTCGCCACCAGAGAATCCTTCGTTCACATAGCGGTCAGCGAACGACTTGTCCATGCCGAGTTCGTCAAGCTTCTCGTTGACCATGAGCCTCGCCTCGAACGCGGCCAGATTCACTCCACGTCGCTTGCTCACCGCCGCTCTCAACAGCTGAACCATCGTGACACCGGGGACCTCTTCGGGGTACTGAAATGCTAGGAACAGTCCATTGCTGGCGCGCTCGTCTGGGGCGAGATCCGTGATGTCCTCTCCCTTGTAGATGATGGTGCCGCCTGTCACTTCATAGCTTGGGCTACCTGCGAGAACGCTCGCAAGAGTGGACTTGCCCGATCCGTTGGGCCCCATGAGCGCGTGAATCTCACCACTTCCGATCTCGAGATCCACGCCTCGCAGGATCTCATGATCGTCAGCGACAGCCTTGAGCCCCGCTGTCTTGAGCACGATTGCCACGGTTATTCCCTCGAATCACTTGCTAATTTGCACGGCCGACGCCGTATATATGTTATGGCATCTGCTAGGGCACGCGATCCGGCAAGTCCCCGGCTAGACGCCTATGACCCGCTGCACGACGCGATCGCGAAGACCGTCGGGGAGTAGCCGAGCCGCCACTGACCCCAGCTTTGCGTCAGTGCCGACGAAATACCGGATCCTCGGCCTGTTTGAGCCGAGCGCGTGGGCCACCGCCTTGGCAACCGCTTCTGCGGGAATAGCGGTCTGCTCGGAGTTCTTCGCCATTGCCCGGGTCTTTTCGATCAACGGCGCGTAAAGCTCTTCCATTTCCGGGGGCATCGTCGGAAGCATCTCGTCGGCAAAGGCCGTCGTCTTTTGCCAGATCGGTGTCTCAATGTTTCCGGGGTCAACTAGCGCGACGTGCATACCCCATGGCGCGAGCTCGTTGCGGAGCGAATCCGAAAGGGCCTCAATTGCGAATTTCGACCCCGAGTACGGTCCCATCATTGGGGTGGAAATTCGGCCACTGATTGATCCGATGTTGACGATCCGACCGGTGCTGCGCCTCAATAGGGGCATGGCAGCTTGCGCTACGGCCACAGGAGCTATCGCATTGACCTCGAACTGGCGCCGCAGCTCATCGAGTGGAATGAACTCAAGCGGCCCTGGCACTACGATCCCGGCATTGTTGACGAGCCCACCGAGGCCCTTGCCGCCAACCTCATTGGCAATCGACTCGAATGCTGCGGCGATCGAGTCCTCGTCTGTGACGTCAAGGATCAGGGGCGTTATCTCGCCGGATGCACCTGGCCTGTCTTGCAGCTGCTCAAAATCAGTCTCGCGTCGAACGCCCGCGAAGACCTGCCAGCCTCTTCCCGCCAGGTAATGGGCACACGCGTTTCCGATGCCCGTAGAGGCACCCGTCACCGCGACGCTTCGGTTTGCCGGGACCGGCCGGCGGGGCATGGCTGGCTACCACCCTCGAAGCAGCCACTCATCGAAGTGTGGCCGCTCCGTGCCAATAGTCGTGTCTAGTCCGTGTCCGGGCATGACGAGCACATCATCGCCGAGGGGAAATAGCTTCTTGCCGATAGAGTCCATGATTTCCACGAATTTCTCGTTGTTGCCCCAGGTATTGCCAGGGCCGCCGGGAAAGAGCGTGTCTCCCGCGAATAGAAGACTGCCCCACGTAAAGCAGGTTCCCCCAGGGGTGTGGCCCGGAGTATGAATAGCGGTGAGCTGAGCTTCGCCGACCGTGAACTTTTGGCCGTCTTCAATGGTGAAGTCGGGCGCCGTCGATAGCGACTCCAGATCGCCGAAATGGACGCCCGCGGGTACGCCAAGGCGAGTCTGCAAGTCGGCAAGCGCCTCAATGTGGTCGAAATGTCCGTGTGTGATCAAGATTCTCAAGGGCTCCAGGTCGCTCGCCGCGCTGATGATTACATCGGGATCGGCTGATGCGTCAATCAGCGTTGCGTGACCAGTCTTTTTGCATGCGAACCAGTAGCAGTTGTTGTCTCGGATACCCACGACGACCTTACGCACCAAGATGTCGTCATCTTCATAGTGATTTGGATGTGCCATGCGGTCCCCCGGGCCTCTTCCCAGCACTTCGCTTCCAATTCCAAACAATAGTGCCTATCTGTGACACTTCGCGGGCCTGATCTCATGTTGACCGAGCGGTCAACTTTGGGGGATGCTCACTTCTGACAGGAGGTTTGGCACAGACCATGGATTTTGACTACGGGCCCGAGGTTGAAGCGTTCAGGGCTGAGGTTCGTGACTGGCTCGAAGCGAACCTGCCAGCCGGGCAGGAAGACAGCATCCGCGAGACCTTTGCCGGGGATGAGCGCGACACATTCATGCGCGATTGGGAGGCAAAGCTTCGAGATGCCGGGTACATCGGCATTGCATGGCCGAAGGAGTACGGAGGCCGGGGGCTCTCCACCCTAGAGCTCCTTGTCTTCAATGAGGAGATGGTCAAGGCTCGCGCTCCGCAGCGGCTCAACTTTTTTGGCGAAGGCCTGGTAGGTCCCACAATCATGCAGTGGGGTACGGAGGATCAGAAGAAGGAGTTTCTCCCAAAGATCCTCTCCGGCGAGCACGTGTGGTGCCAGGGTTTCTCGGAGCCCAATGCCGGTTCAGACCTTGCCTCTCTGGCGACAAAGGCTGAACTCGACGGCGATGAGTGGGTCATCACTGGTCAGAAGGTGTGGACGACGGTTGCGCAGTATGCCAACTGGTGCTTTGTTCTAGCCCGGACCGATCCGGAAGCCAAGAAGCACGAGGGTATTAGCTACTTGCTCGTGCCCATGGATCAACCCGGAATTGAGGTCAGACCTCTAAAGCAAATGACCGGAGATTCGGAGTTCAACGAGGTCTTTTTCGACGAGGCTCGCTGCCCCGCAGAAAATGTGATTGGCGGAGTCAACAATGGGTGGAAAGTGGCAATGACCACCCTTGGATTCGAGCGCGGGGGATCGGTGACGACGAGCTATCTTCGGTTCAGCCGCGAATTGCGCCGCGTAATCGAGATTGCGCAGAAGTTCGGCAAGACCAAAGATCCGCTTGTTCGCCAGGATCTCGCATCTCACTTCACCGAAGTGGAGATCATGCGCTATTCCGGTTACAGGACCCTCACGTCGGTCCTAGCCGGCAAGCCACCGGGGCCAGAGTCGTCGATTTCCAAGCTGTACTGGAGCGAATATCACCAGCGTGTTCTCAAGACCATGATGGACATCCGAGGCCTCGACGGCGAGATCATCGAGGGAGAGGGATACGAACTCGATCAATTCCAGTACGCATATCTTTTCGGGCGTTCAGAGGTGATCTACGCAGGAACGAGCCAAATTCAGCGGAACATCATCGGTGAACGAGTTCTTGGACTCCCCCGGGAGCCCAAGCCTGAGAAGTCGTTATCCAGTTGAACAAGCTGACCTTGCCGGTAGGCGCGCGGTGAGGTCGGCGAAGTAATCTTGCGCCCTTGGCTGTCACTAACCCTGGCCCGGTGAGGAGGAACCCAAGAAATGAATTTCGCATTCAGTGACGAGCAGGAAGAGCTCAAGAAGTCAGCACGCCGCTTCTGTGAGGAGCAGTACAGCAGCGAGACGGTTCGCCGGATCATGGAGACCGAGTCGGGCGTGGACGAGGAACTTTGGACTCGCATGGCCCAGGAACTCGGATGGCAAGCGATGATCATTCCCGAGGAATACGGCGGTGCCGGTTTCGGGTACATCGAGCTGATCGTGCTCATGGAAGAGATGGGCCGGGCTGTTGTGGCCGCTCCGTTCTTTTCGACGGTCTGCCTTGCCGCCAACACCCTCCTCGTTGCCGGCAGTGACGAGCAGAAGCAGGAACTTCTTCCGGGCATCGCCGAGGGCACCAGAATCGCGACCCTCGCACTCACCGAGGAGTCGGGGCGTTGGGATGCAGACGGAGTGATGGCGACGTACTCGAAGAACGGCGGCGACTACACCCTCAATGGCAAGAAGATGTATGTGGTTGACGGCCACACTGCAAACACGATCATCGTTGCGGCCCGAGCAGAAGGCTCAACTGGAGAAGACGGCGTGAGTCTCTTTGTCGTTGACGCCGAAGCCTCAGGTCTGAGCCGCAGGCCCCTTCAGACCATGGACCAGACTCGCAAACAAGCTGAGGTAACACTTGACGGCGTGAGCGTCGCAGGTTCTGCTCTCGTGGGCGAGGAAGGTAACGCATGGCTGGCGGTGACAAAGGTGATGGACCTCGCGTCTGTCGCACTCGCCGCCGAGCAAGTCGGAGGCGCGCAGATGTGCCTTGACATGAGCGTTGATTACGCCAAAGTGCGAGTTCAATTTGGCCGACCGATCGGCTCATTCCAAGCAATCAAGCACAAGTGCGCTGACATGCTTGTCGAAGTTGAGTCAGCGAAGTCAGCTGCCTACTACGCAGGCTGGGCGGCCCGGGAAGACAACGAAGAGCTACCGATCACCGCTCCGCTAGCGAAGGCGTACTGCTCAGAGGCTTACTTCCACTGCGCAGCCGAGAACATTCAGATCCATGGTGGAATCGGATTCACGTGGGAGCACGACGCGCACCTCTACTTCAAGAGGGCCAAGTCTTCCGAGCTGATGCTCGGTGATCCTTCTTACCACCGTGAGCTGCTTGCTCAGAGGATCGGCCTCTGAGCAAATGAGAGGGGACCGTGGCCTTACTAGTTGCAACGGTCGTCATAATTGCCATCATGGGGGCGGTTGGCTTCTACGCGCTTCGCTCTGCGGCGTTCATAACTCCTCACGAATCGGCTCCTGCGTACGATCCTGATGAGGCGCTCGCCTTTGTTTGGAGTGAGATTCCAGGCGATCTTCGGGAACGCCTTGGGCACGAAGCCGTCGGGCTAATTCTCGCAATCGAGCTCGAATACATGAAGCAGGCCGGAGCAGTGGTCAATGGCAAGCAGAAGCGCCCGCCGGCCGAGGGCCTTGTAATCGGTGCGCCCGAGACCGTTGACTTCATAATCGAGCAGGCCTCAGAGCGCGGGGTCGATGTCTCGCCCGATGACGTCCATGCCATCATCGAGGCCGAGGCCGAGTACCTGATGGCAATTGGCGCGATCGGAGAAACGGCATGAGCGACCGGGTCGAGTTCTTCTTCGATCCGCTTTGCCCGTGGGCCTACCAGACATCGATTTGGATCAAGGACGTGCGTGGGCAGATTGGGCTTGAGATCGCATGGTCTTTCTTTTCCCTTGAGGAGATCAATCGCCCCGAGAACAAGAAGCATCCCTGGGAGCGCGACTGGGCCTACGGCTGGAGCCTGATGCGGATTGGCGCCCTACTTAGAAGGCGCTCCATGGAGGACCTGGAGCGCTGGTACTCGGTGGTGGGAGAAGCTCTCCATGCCCGCGGGGCCAAGTCGCACCGCAGAGAAGTTGCCGAGCATTTGGCCGAAGAGGCGGGCTTCGGTGCCGAAGTGGTTGGTGATGCGCTGGCCGACGAGACCACGGCGGCCGAGGTGAAGTCGGACCACCATCGGGCGGTAACAGAATTTGGCGCATTCGGTGTGCCCACGCTTGTATTTGCAGACGGGCAGTCGATTTTCGGCCCGAAGGTAACGCCCGCACCTCGTGGCCCTGAGGCGCTTGACCTTTGGGAAATGGTTGTTGCCTGGCGCGATTTCCCGTATCTATACGAGTTGAAGCGGCCTCAGCGGGCCACCGATATCGCACACATCGCCAAGTCGTTCAGTCCATATCTCGAAGCCCGAGACTGGCAGACGATTGAGAAGCCGGCGCCGGGTTCATAGGCATGAGTTTCAGGAGGAGAGATGTCCCGAGATGACCAGTTGATCGTGGAGAAGCTCAGGACCGTCTGGGGTGACCTGGCCGAGCTCTGTGAGTCGCTCACCGAAGACCAGTGGATGGCACCGACTGATTGTCCGGGCTGGGATGTCAAAGATCAGCTCGCTCACATTGCCGGTACCGAGTCCTGGTTACTTGGAAGGCCGATTCCGGAGCACGATCTTGGCGAGCATGAGCACGTGCACAACCCCATCGGCCGCCAAAATGAGCTGCAAGTCGATTGGCGACGAGCCTGGACTCCGGCCGAAGTTCTCGAGGACTTTCGGGATGTGACGGCCGAGCGGCTCGCGGCGCTCGAAGCCTACGGAGATGAGGACTGGGAGAAGGACTCGTTCACTCCGGTCGGCCGGGGCACGGTTCGCGATTTCATGCAAATCAGAATCTTCGACTGCTGGGTTCACGAACAGGACATCCGGCGGGCTGTTGAAATCCCTGGCGGCATGGAGGGGATCGTCGCCGATCACGCGCTTGGACGGGTTCTCCAGGCATTGCCATTCGTAGTTGGAAAGAAGGCCGGAGCGCCAGACGGTTCATCGGTGCTCATTTCGATCCCGGACCGCGAGGATGTAGGCATCGCCGTGGTTGACGGAAGAGCGAGGCGGCTTGACTCCCCGCCCGAGAGTCCGACGGCGACGATCACAGTGGACTTCGAGACGTTGGCTTGTCTGGGATGTGGCCGCTGGGACCCCGCCTACGCGATGGACCTCGGGCGAGTTGAGATCGACGGCGACGAAGATCTTGCCCACCGCGTCGTGGAGAACCTCAACTTCATGATCTAGAGATCGTAAAGCGAGCGCCGCTGCTCCTGGGCTACGTCGGAAGTGCGTTCCTCGGGAGCGAGTCCGGCGAGGTTGAAGCACGGCGCATCCGGCGTTGCCCTCCAGGAAAATGTCGCGAGGCACCGACCGGCAAAGACAGTAACGACAGGTGCTAGCTGACCAGCTTGCGGGGTAGCCTCGACCAGCTCGTCACGCTCGCCAGTCAACGGGTCTTCCTCGAGCAGCTTTCGGCCCGAGAGCAAGTTCCACGATCTCGGTCCATTGAGTGTGGCCCGGAAAAGGTATGGCGTAAGTCCGATGGCGGTGCCCTGCTCGCTCATCCTGAAACGGACTGCAATGCCGCACGATGGCGTGAGAGGGAACACCTGAAGCTTGCAGGGCAAGATGTGCTTCATTTCTGGCAGATCCACCCGCGGCGGCAGGGCCATTACATGATCGCCGATTGCCGCTTCCGGGAACTTGCCTGGAATCACCTGGAGCAGGGGGGCCGACGGCCTTCGGGGGACCGCGCCAATCAAGATGTCAGACGTATTGGCCTTTGACACCACCCAGCATTGCGGCCGGCTCGTGTCTATGTTGGCCGGGACCTCCACTGGCGTCGGAACTCCGGGACGCCCGTCAATTGAGAGCGGCTCAATCTCTGACAAGTGGACTGACTTGTTGTCGGCTGCAACGTTCCATATGAAGCGGCGGAACTCGGCGAAAACGATTGACGCTCCCGCCTCGGGCCTAAGAATTGCTTGGTAGTTGTAGTCAACATCCCCTGTCGGTGCGGGAAGGTAGGGAAAGACCGGCGGCCCGTCGCCGGGAAGCGCTTCTGGCGAGATTGCGGCTCCCGCCACTGCCCCTGGTGATGGGGATGTGGGAGCCAGGTCCAGACGCGGTCCGTAGTCCACCGACTTGGTGGGTTCAGTACTCAAGTGGGGATATGCCGACACTGACGACCCCGGAATTGCGCGCGCGATCAAAGCTATATAGGTCTTTTCGCCGATTTTCACCTCATACTTGAGCAGTTGTTGGCCAGGAGGCAGATCACGGAAATCAACGGCGGACTGACTGCACGCGAGGCGGATGAGCGGCTCAGGCGTGACGGGGCAAATGTCTTGCCCGAAGTCAAGGCCGAGCCGCCCCTGAAGAGGCTGGCCGCCCAGCTCTTTCACTTCTTTGCGTTGTTGTTGTGGGTGGCGGGATCGTTTGCCTTTGTCGCCGGCATGCCCGAGCTCGGAGTAGCAATCTTTGTCGTTGTGGTCGTCAACGGACTGTTCGCCTTCATCCAGGAAAACCGTGCTGAGCGGGTGACGGAAGAACTTAGGGGCTTAGTGCCTCGCCGGGCCGTGGTGGTTCGTGACGGACACCTCATGGAGATCGACGCTGCTGACTTGGTTCGCGGTGATCTTGTGGATCTGACTCCGGGCACGCGCATCTCGGCTGACCTCGACATCTCGGAGGCCCATGACCTTCGCATCGACGAGTCTCTCCTTACCGGTGAGAGTGAGCCGGTGGAGCGGCGAGCGGGGGAAGCTCTATTTGCCGGAACGGTTGTCGCCGCGGGTGAAGCGCGTGCTCTTGTGACGGATACCGGCGGCGCTACCAGACTCGGGTCGATCGCGCGCCTAGTGGGCGGAGAAACCGTGACTCCCCTTGCCCGCGAGCTCAAGCGCGTGGTGCGCACTATCTCGGTAATCGCGATTGCAGTGGGACTAATCTTCATGGTCGCGTCAATGCTGCTCGGCGCGAGCGCACGAAACGGGTTCTTGCTCGCAGTGGGGGTGACCGTTGCGCTTGTTCCCGAAGGGCTCTTGCCGACGGTCACGCTGTCTCTGGCGATAGGTGCGCGGCGCATGGCATCTCGCCAGGCCCTCGTGAGGCGCCTGGATGCAGTTGAGGCTCTCGGTTCTACAACCTTCATTTGCACCGACAAGACGGGGACTCTGACCCTCAACGAGATGTCGGTGGTGGAGCTTTGGAGTCCAGAAGGGCCGATCCCGCTCTCAGGGAGTCCATGTGATTCAAGGGCCGAACGAATTGCGCGACTCGGATCTCTCTGTTCGGCGGGGCGGGAGCACGGCGACCCGACAGATGTTGCGCTCAGCCGCCTCCCTGGAAAGCTCGGGCTCGAAGCTCCAAGTATCTCTGTCGAGGCACGGGTTCCCTTCGATCCAGTCCGGCGGCGGATGTCGGTGGTCGCATCGGGCGAATTAGTGGTCAAGGGCGCCCCCGACGCGGTACTCGGCGAGTGCGTCGATCCCGCGCAGGGTGCAGTCATTGCTGAACAGATGGCCGAGAACGGGCTCCGGGTGCTAGCTCTAGCAGTGAGGCCGATTGACTACCACGGCGAGGATCTTCGTGACCTTGAGAAGGACTTGACGCTGGTAGGAATCATCGGCATGGAGGACCCGCCGAGGCCAGAGGTCGCCGAATCAATTGCCGAATGCAGGAAGTCCGGTGTAGCTGTCGCCATGGTTACAGGTGACCATCCGAAGACGGCATGGGCGATTGCAGTGGAATCCGGCCTCGCCCTGGAGGACTCGATTCTCGTAGAGGACTTGCCCGACGATGACGGCAAGCTTGGAGAGCTGGTTGATCGGGACGGTGTTGTCCTCGCGCGCATTACCCCGGAAGAGAAGCTGCGGATCGCCAGGGTGCTGAAGTCAAGAGGGCACGTGGTGGCGATGACGGGCGACGGAATCAACGACGGCCCAGCCTTGCGAGAAGCTGATATCGGCGTCGCGATGGGGCGCTCCGGCACCGATGTGGCTCGTGAGGCCGCCGATCTCGTGCTGCTCGACGACAACTTCGAGACAATAGTTGCAGCCATCGAACAGGGGAGAGCGACGTTCTCCAATATCCGACGGTTTCTCACATATCACTTGACTGACAATGTCGCCGAGTTGACGCCCTTCTTGGTTTGGGCACTTTCGGCCGGTCGGATACCGCTAGCCCTCGGCGTGCTTCAGATTCTCTGTCTGGATATCGGAACTGATCTGTTGCCGGCCCTCGGCCTTGGTGCTGAATCGCCACGGGAGCTGGGTGCTCGACGGCCGCTGACCGGCCGCCACTTACTTGATCGGAGTGTCCTGCAGCGGGTGTTCCTACTGCTCGGCCCGGTCGAGGCTGGCATGGTCATGGCCGCGTTCATGGTCTCGCGATGGACGCTCGGGCTCGACATTGAGGGGTCCTTTGCCGCAGCCTCAGGCGCTGCGTTTGCCGCCGTGATTCTCGGGCAGTCAGGTAACGCCTTTGCGTGCCGTAGCACAGTCTTGCCGCCATGGAAGCTGGGGTGGACCTCGAACCCTCTCGTGCTTTGGGGCGTGGCAGTAGGTGTCGGCGCCCTTGGCATCTTCTTGTGGCTCCCGCCGCTCGCCCGCGCACTTGGACAAGCTCCTCCTCCGCCCGGCGGCATGCTGGTTGCGCTTCTCGCCGCACCCGCGGTCCTAGGGGCTGACGGGCTGTACAAGTGGATTCGCAGGCGCAACATTCGTTCAAATGTCACCTGAGCACACGAAAGGCACTTCTGATGGCTATTGACTTCACCTTTCCTCCGGAGCTCGAGGAACTGCGATTGCGCGTCAGGGACTTCATCGAGTCGGTGGTCAAGATCGGCGAGTCCAAGATCGGGGATCGAGATGAAGTGGATCGAGGAAAGTACCTCCAGGTCCTCTTCGAAATGCGCCGTCAGGCCAAGGAGGCGGGGCTCTGGCTGCCGCACATGCCTGAGGAGTGG
>QEUQ01000062.1 GCA_003577105.1 Acidobacteriota bacterium
GAGGCTCAAGTGGAAGAGCGTGCGATTGTGTCCGTATGTCTGGTGCTGGCCCACGCGGCGCACATAAAGCTTCTCGTCGTAGTGCCCCGGAATTCTCGTAGACCAGAAGTTCCAGTAGTTGGCGTCTGGTGCCGATGCCGTAACAAAAGTATCGGCCCTGACGAACCAGTTGGCCGCCGGATCTACTCTCACCGGGTATTCGCGACTCCGATCGGCTGCCCATGCTGGGTCAACGGTTGCAGTGAGCAGCCAGTGATCTCCTGTTCTGACAACTCCTAGGTCAACCTCGCTTGTAGCGTCGTCTCGGCTGTGGCCCCGCCCGTCTCCCCCGCCATGGCCGTGCCCGCCTCCGGCGCCGTCAGCGCCCTTGGCCCGTCCAATGCAATCTTGTGAAGGGTGCTCACCAAATTGGCCTCCACCCGGTGATGCCCCGTGTTCTTCAGATGCCGGGATGCACTCTGGCGAATAGGTTCCGTCATAGGCAATGCCGGCTGGTGTGACAAAGATCGGAGACCCAGCAGAATCACGCCACTCGAAGCCACCGGCCGGCAATGCAACTGGGCTCAGATCGGATTGGATCTCATAGACATATGCCGATCTCATCGATGCCGAGTCGGTGATTATGAATTCGGACTTGACTGAAAACGGTCCCGAGAAGATCTCGAAATCAGTCCCCGGATAGATGTCGTCGTATTTCGCTTGAAATCGTCCGCTCAATACCGGAGCCGACGAGGTGGGATTTGCTGGGCGAAAGGCCATTTGGTTGGGCCCCCAAGCACTGGACACCCAGCCGGTGTCTAGCCCGGCGGGGAGTTCGTTTCTAATGGGAGAAGCCTTCGATACGAATCCACCGCTGTTCTCAATAAGCGACGAATCGATCTCTTCGAATTGACCCGGTGTGGCCTCGAAGTGCATCGGTCCGCCATAGAAGTTCGTCGTCCTCGTGCCGTCGGGATTGACGAAGGTCTTCGAACGCTCCGCCCGCTCCTCGACAAGTTCTCTTGACTGACCTTCTACATAGCCCCGAGGACCTTCAAATACTGGAGCTGTCGGGACTCCTAGTTCGCCGAGGTCTTCCTCTTCGCTTTGTGCCTCTGCAGGTATGTCATCGAAATCCGAGTATGTCTCGCCAATGGAGTGGCCACCTGAGAAGAGCGAGGCAAGAACAGATCTCGCACCTGAACTTAGGCCCGATAGGTCACTTCGGGGAAGTGCAAGCGCAGCCGCATCGGAGCTGACTACGAGAGAGAGAGAGAGAGAGCACATGTCGATACAAGTGCCGTCAGATGCTTTGCGATCCTACCCCGTGCCATGGCGATCTCCCCGGCCTGCGATCGTTACTTGCTGTGCTCACCACTGAATGTCATTGCGTACGCGCCCCAAGTAGCGCGACTCGTGAGAACTTAGGCGAAGATCGACGGGCTGTCAACTAGGTCTCGCTGGAGTGCACGACTCGAGTCGCCAAGCGAAACAAGGCGCCGTATCGCTACGCCGGTTCGCAGCCCACAAAGACGCACCTATCGGTCGGTACGGGTTGCCACTCCGTAGGTGCATAGGCCAGATGCCCGTAGCCCGACACCATTTGAAGCCACTTGACGAGCCCGGGTTCGACTTCATTCGGCCCCTTGCCACCCGGGAACATGAACCCCTCAAAGCCGTTATAAACCGTCAAGCCGCCGGGGGCCTGGGCGGGACTCGTCCTGACGGGGACGACGAAATCCCCGGCGTCATTGAAGATGCGCACTAGAGCATCGTCCTCGACGCCGACGGCAAGGGCATCGCCCTCATTCATCAGAACAAATGGCTTGCCGCGATGAGTCTGAAGTACCACATCGTTGGTGGTGTTCATCGCGTGCACACTCCAGCGGTTGTGCCCGCTCGACAGCTTGAACGGATAGTCGCCCCCCATTGGTGGCGGCTCCTTATGTACGGGCAAGTCCTCGCCCGCCTCGACATACCAAGGGTGATCGATGAGGAATTGGGCTCGCCTGGTCAGAGTCGGATACGGGTGTCCCAGCTCAATGTGGTTGCGCATCGGCGCGTGGGTCTCGTTGCGAGGAAACGGAGACGCCTGGCCCTTGGCCATCATCATCAGTCCCCAATCCTCGTAACGGGTCCAACCCTTTTCCCGAAGCGTCGCAAGCGAAGTGCCCGGTGGAAGCGAGCCGGCCAAGACTGAGTCCCTCACCATTTCATCGGCCACACTCTCATCGTCGGGAAGACTGCCGCCGAGCGTGAAAGCATCGTAGAGATCGCCATAGACAAACGGCGCCCCGAACCGGTTCGAGAATTTCTCCAGACCCCTCTCAGCGGCGCGCTCACCAATTGCGCGGCATAACGCGGCAAACATTTCCCATTCGGACCTAGCTTCACCAGGCGGGGGCGCGGCCGCATCGGTGATCCCGAGAAACATAGTCCACGGCGTTGGCATGCCAAAGGTGACCTTCTCGTAGTGCTGGGTCGCAGGCAAAACGATGTCTGAGTAGAGAGCCGTCTGTGACATCCGATAATCGACGCAGATGATCTTGTCGAGCTGGGGCCAGAGCGATTCGAGAAGGAGCTCTTGCCCTCCCCGCGACCGACGCAGCATGTTGCCGGCAACCTCGAAGAGAACTCTGGGGGGAGACTCGGGCCCGGGCGAGGCATTTTGCCCCCACCACTTGCGCGCCTCCTCGAAGTAGTCCGAGAAGGAGCGTTCCATTTCGGGCTGCCAGTCGTCGCGCTCCCACCGGTCCTTGTAACCCGCATGCCAATACCAGAAGAAGAACGGCGGAGCCATGCCCGACTGCGCCGCCATTGCCCTCCACAAGGTGATTCCCGCCAGTTCATCCGTAAGGGATGGATCAGCCTTGCGAAGCTGGGCAATGCTGCCTTCGAGTGCGTTGATCACCGCTTCGGCCCCCTCAACGCCGGGCGCCTGCTTGGCCATGCCGATCGTGTGACCATCAAAGAGGCCAGTGGCCCATCCCGTGATACCGGTGCCCTTCTTGCCCCAATTCCCCGTGAGCCCCAGGACCAACATGATCGCCCGAGTGATGAGATCGCCGTGGAAGTACTTGGTCGCGCCTGCCCCAAAGATCACGCGAGTCTTTCGCGACGCGATCTTCCTCGCGATCTCCCTTATCGCTTCGGGATGCGCGCCCACTGCCTCTGCCACCGCTTCGGGTCTGTAGTTGTCGTCGAGATGTCTGCGAAGCCTGGCAAATAGGGGCTCGGCTGCGATCATCTCGCCAGCTGAATTCTCAACCTCGACCTCTCCTGTGAGCGCGGGCTCAAAATCGAGCTTGAGCGTGCCCATGTCGGCCTCGATTGCGCCGCGCTTCGGGTCATGTTGGAAGAAGCGATCGCTGCCTCCCCCGCCGAGATCCGACGGCCTCAGAAAACAGCCTGTCTCCTTGTTCACTAGGAGTGAGAGGTCGGTCTGCTGGCGGACGAAGTCCAGGTCCGCAAGCTCCTCCTCGATGATCACTTGGGCCATGGCCAAAGCCAGCGCCGCATCGCTGCCGTGTTTGACCGGGATGTAGTAGTCCGCATGAACATGAGACGGACTGGCATCTGGGGCAAACAGCACGCTCTCGGCTCCCCGGTACCGGGCCTCAGTCAGATAGTGGTATGAGGGGATGTAGGTATAGGCCGGGTTGGAGTGCCAAATCAGGATCAAGTCGGCGTGGAAGATGTCATCAACAGACGGCGCTATGTAGAACTTGCCGAGAACCTGATGCAGCCCGGGCCAGAAGTCATTGATCGAGGCATTGACGTCGAGAACGGTGCCGCCAACCGTGCGAATGAACCGGTTGGGCGCAACGATTGCCCCGATCTCGGGGGAACCCTCGTGGACTATCGATTCCGGTCCCGTCTCCTCTATCGCATCAATGACTGCATCTGCGATCTCTCTGAAGGCCTCAGTCCACGTGATCCTCTCCCACTTGCCTTCGCCACGCTCACCGGCACGGCGCATGGGGTACATGATCCGGTCCTCTGAGTAGAGCTGGCGAGACCATGAGACGCCCTTTTGACATCCCATTGGATTCATGTCGGGGACGCCCTCTTCGACCGCCTCGAGAGTTCCGGCAAGTTCCTCTCTTACGACCTTGCCGTCTTTGACGAAGACATGCAGTGGGCAATTGCCAGGAAAACAATCGACGCAGTGACTACCGACTGCCACGCGATCCCACTCGACGTTGACCTCGGCGCGGTATCGGTCCTCGGTGGCCCGTGCGGAGTGTTCGGAGCGTTCGGGACTCGGATCTTCCGGGGTCATTGCCCGATCTCCACGACTATTCGCTGCGGGTCGCCCTCTTTGGACATCAGCATCTCAAGTGCAGCCGGGGCCTCCTCTAGTGGAAAGCGATGCGATATGGAGCCGTCGATGTCGATCTTTCCCTCTGATTGCAGGGCGAGGACCTCTTCGAGATCTCGCTTATGTGAGGCGAATGCGCCATAGACGGTCATCTCGGCCAACGAAAAGATCGCTTGTGGGAGTGGTATTGGCGGCGGCTGCATGCAAACCCCGACCAAGACGATCCTCCCCCCGAGCGCGAGCGAAAGGACCCCTGCGCTAACCGTCTCGGGCAGCCCCACACACTCAAGAACCAAACCCGCGCCATCTGGGAGCACTTGGCGAATCTGACCCGCTCCCTCGACGGCGGCATCGGCGCCGGCGCCAAGGGCTCGTTCTCGCGCTACCTCTGAGGGGTCGGCAGCGACTACAGTTCCAGCGCCTAGGACCTTGGCAAGGGCAATTGCCTGGGTCCCAAGGCCTCCCGCACCGATCACCGCGACTGACTCGCCCTCTTGAATCTGCGCCCGGCACCTAAGGGCGTGGTATGGAGTGGCAACGCAGTCAGTCGCCACGGCCGCCGCCGCAAACGAGACGTTGTCAGGCACCTTCACCAATGTAGTGGCGGGAACCAAGCAGAAGTCGGCAAAGGCCCCGTCAATGTGGAGCCCCGGTGCTGTCAGCGACGGGCACGCGCTCGGATGATCCGAGCGACAAGCATTGCACTCGCCACATCCGTCCCCAAGGGTGAGAGCGACTCGATCGCCGACCGACCATTGCGTGACCTCGCTGCCAAGCTCGGCGACGACCCCGGACGGCTCGTGCCCTAGCGTCAGGGGCAATCCACCGGGAACCGGCATGCCTTCAAGAAAGTGGATGTCCGATCCGCACACTCCGCAAGCCTTCACCTCGACTAGCACCTCGTCTGCACCCACTTCGGGTCTCGGCACATCTTCGACGCGAACTGGGCTCCCCACACCATGGAAACGAGCTGCGCGCATCTTCACCTCCGATTCTGTCTTGCACTGTCTTTGGGGCTGATCTGCCGGGTCCGGGGCGGAGCTCCGGCAGCCATTTGCATATTTCGTCGGCTAGTGTATCATTTACTACACATGAAAGCCAGAGCCATCGGTTCTCGCGAATCACTCGGAGGTACGAGAATGAGCCAGCCAATTAGCATGCCCTGGTCAGACCCAGTTTTTCCTGCCCCGCCTCATAGCTGGGAGGGTGTCGACGTAGCCGTATTCACCTACACGCCCAACCCTGAGGGCCTTGCGGCGGCCCTGCCTCCTGGGATCGAGCCGGGCGAGGGCATGGGGTTGATAACGATGCTGAGCTATCCCCAGTCAGTAGTGCGCCCATTCAAGGAACTCGTCGTACTAGTACCGGTCACCGTTGAGGGAGAACCGGGCAACTACATCCCCCATATCTTCGTTACCACCGACGAGGCCCTCATTGCCGGGAGGGAGATCGCCGGCTACCCGAAGTTGATTGCCGATATCGAGTGGGAGCGCGATGGCGATGCGTTTCACTTCTCGGCGTCACGGTGGGGCACCGAATTCCTCAAGTGTGACGGGACCGTCACCGGACCGGCCCCTGAAGGCATGGAACAAATGCAGTCCGAGGCGTCGGCCCGGCCCACCTACAACTACAAGCTGATCCCAGGACCGGCTGGTGAGATCGAGGTCGAAGAGATCACCGCGACGCACCTTGAGGTTGTTCCGACCAAGGTCGAGCTTGGAACGGCAAAGCTGACTACCACTCCGGCTGAAGGTGCGTCGGTCTCAAACATCGTGCCGAGTTCCGAGGGCATGCTGATAGTGATGAAGTCGAACAACACCATCCCTGCGGGGAAGGTCATCAGGCGGATTACCGACCGAGTCGCATCACCGGCCGAAGTTGCGTGAGCCGAGCAATGGACATGACCGACCTGACTTCTGAGCAACGAGACGCCAAGGAATGGGCAGCCGAGTTCGCAAAGCGCTTCATTGAGCCGATCGCCCTAGAACTGGACAAGAATCCGGCTAGCCCGGCGCGCGAAACCTTCATTAAGGAAGCTGCCAAGGCGGGAGCATTTCACAACTTGCTCCCCGAACCCTTTGGCGGCACAGCCAAGGATCTCCTCACCGGCGTGATCATCGCCGAGGAGATGGCAGCGGCATGTGTCGGGTGTTACATGTTGATCGGAGCGACCGGTCTAGGGCTCACCCCGATTCTGCTCTCGATGGATGGAGCAGCGATGGGGCGATTCGTCCCCCACATGGTCGAGTCGTGGGAGACCGATTCGCCCAAGCTCGCAGCCCTCGCCGCAACAGAGCCGACCGGCGGAGGGAGCGACATCATCAACGGCAACCCCGAGACGAAACTGACGACACGGGTCGAGCCCAAGGACGGCGGATGGCTGATAAATGGGCAGAAGATCTTCATCTCAAACGGTTCCCTCGCATCACAAATCACTGTCTTTGCCGCGCACGACACGAAAGCATCGATCCGCGACACGTGGAGTTGCTTCGTCGTGACTCCAGACATGGACGGATTCTCGGTCGGGCAGACCTTCGACAAGATGGGGCAGCGTGCTTGCCCTGCCGATGAGCTCGTCTTCGATGACGTCTGGGTGCCAGAAGAGAACCGCGTCGGCGAGCAGGGCGGTGGATGGGCGCTGAACCGAGTGATCATGTCGGTCACACGCACCCCCGTTGCCGCCATGGCACTGGGCATCGCGCGTTCGGCCTACGAGAAGGCTCTCGAGTACGCGGAAGTGCGCGTGCAGGGGGGCAAGCCGATAGTTCAGCATCAGGCAATGCAATTAATCCTCGCCGACATGGCAATTCGCGTCGAGGCGGCGAGGGGCCTGGTGCACAAGGCAGCGCGTGCGGCATCAGTAGGTGCTCCGTCGCTGAAGCTCTCCTCGATGGCCAAGACCTTCGCATCTGATGCAGCCGTTGCCAATGCTCTAGATGCGATCCAGATTCTCGGCGGCTACGGCTACATGCACGAGTACGGCGTTGAGAAGCTACTGCGCGATGCAAAGTTGACTCAGATTTACGAAGGCACCGGGCAGATCAACCGTTTCGAGATCATGGAGTCAATCGAAGCTGAGCGCTCAGGAAGATGAGCGGTATTGCCGCCATGAGCTCACCGCCGTCGGTCCGGGCGCGTGAGTTTCCACTCCGCGACCTTCTCGCTCGAACAGGCGCGCAGAAGGAAACGGTCCATTTCTACTTGCGCGAAGGGATTCTCCCTCCCCCGCGACGCATCGGGCCTCGCAGATCGCTCTATGACGACAACCATGTTGAGTTGATCGAGTTAGTGCGCAGACTCCAGCGAGATCCGGGCCTGCCACTTCAAACAATCAAGAAGATGATCGCAGCGGCGGACTACTCGGCCGTCAGGCTCAGAGGACGCATCGACTCACTTGTTGACGAGACAACCCATGAATCGCCACCCGATGCTGACGGCGCAGGCGGGCTGGATCTACTGGTCAAGCACGGTGCACTCGATGCCGACGAGCCAAGCGAGGAAGCCCTCGCACTTGGAGCATGGGTCGAATCGGCCACGAGTGAAGGCATACCCGAGGAAGCGCTCGTCGCAATCGTCAGGTACGTAGGCAAGATCGTCGATGTCGAAGCCGCCAGCGCCGAGGCAGACACCATCGAAATTGGTCGCCGGGCCGCCACGCAAACCCGAATCTTCGGTGAAGTGATTCGATGGGCCCGTGCGGAACTACTGCGGCGAGCCGGAATTGGCGTGCTAGCTGAAGCTCCTGACCTCGTAGCTCAGCTGTCGGGCAGCCTCTATCGGCCCAGCAAGGAGTTCCTAGAGCGTCACAAGGTGACCGAATTCCTCGACGCATTGGAGGAGCGGATCACAAGCGGTGAAGCCGACGAGGTCGCTGAAGAATCAGCCACTCTTGCGATAGTCATGGGCGACGAAGACCGGCTCAGCCGCATGATCGACGCGCTGAAGGATTCGGGCCGCGAAGATCAAGCGCTCTTCCTAGAAGGCGAACTTGCATTCTTCCGAGGAGACTTGGACCGCGCCGGCGAGCTTGTCGAAGCAGCGGTCGACGCGCAGCCTGACGACCCGTCTGTCTGGGCCATCACCGGATTGGTTCGATTTGCCATCGCTCTCCGATCCGGCAGTCCCAGGCGCTCGGACCTAGAGAATGCGCGCCGCGCTCTCCAGGCGGCCGAAGCGCTCGAGCCACCGGACCTTTTCAGGTCTCTGCGCACTGATTTTCAGTTGGGGCGCCTATATACCCTCCTTCCATTTGATACCCGGGCTCACGAGCGGGCCATTGGTCACCTGACCTCCGCGCTCACAGAACTGAGAGCCAACCGGGCCCTGGCCAAAGTTCCAGGCTTGGTGCCTGCCTTCTCGGCTCAGCTTCTCTTTTACCTTGGCGAGGCTCGCCGCCTCGCCGGCGACCGCATCGGCGCGGTCGAAGCCTTGCGGGAAGTAGTCGCGATCGATCCTGACTCGAACCTCGGCGAGGCTGCCTCTCTCGCCTTGGCGGAGCTTTCATGACCGGCCGAGCGAAACTTTCATGACCGGCCGAGCGGAGACCCGAGTGCCGACCCACTACGACGTTCTAGTTGTCGGCTCAGGCTTCGCCGGACTCTGGGCCGCGATCTCAGCGGTGGACTCCGGAGCCGAGACGGTCGGCATCATCGACAAAGGGGCGATCGCCATGTCGAGCCAGTCGAAGATGTCGGCTGGCGCAACCGTCTATTGCCTGCCCGGTGACGACCTCGACGTTTGGGTCGAGGAATATGCAGAAGCTCAGTCGGGACTCAGCCGCCGTGACTTTGTTCGCGAGATTCTCGCATCCTCCTATGACAGATTGCGCCGGCTAGAGGAATGGGGTGTCGAATATGAGCGCATTCCCGGGGCGACCGAAGCGACCCCGCCAGCCGAGCGCTATCTCCGACTGCCATCGAGGGGATTCAAGAACGTCAAGATGATGGTCAGGCCTCGGTGGCGCAAGCGAACCGGCGGGAGTGCAGTGATTGCCGCAATGCGCCAGCAGGTGATCAGGCGGCGTGTGCAGCGCATCCCGCACACTCTGGTAACGGCGCTCTTGCGTGATGACGGCAGAGTCACAGGTGTGGTGGCGGTCGATCGCCGGAGCGCAGAGCCAATGGCAATTGGCGCTTCCGCTGTGGTTCTAGCGGCATCCGACTGCTCATTTCGAGGCAACTATGCCTGTGCTGACTCGGTTACTGGTGACGCCTTTCGACTCGCATACGACGCAGGAGTCCGCCTCTCGAACATGGAGTTCTTGTGCGTCAACACCGGTTCGCCGAAGTTCGGCTTCGAGGGGACGGGAATCGCGCTCCGCTACGGAGGCAAGCTCGTCGACAAAGATGGCCGGCAATTCGTGCACCACTACCACCCTGAAGGTGACTTGGCCGAGGTGTCAGTACTAGTACAAGCAATGGCGCGTGAGGCCGGCAAGGGCAACGGGCCGCCGTTTTTCCTTGATCTCAGCGGCGGTAGAGGGAGCTTCCTTGAAGTTGCACTCGATCGAATGGGCGGCTTCATGCCAATCAACATCGCCCGGCTAAAGGAGTGCGGGACCGACATCTTTGATGAGCCACAGGAATGGGTGCCCGCAGTCCAGACGCTGCGAGGTGGTGTACGGACCGACACCAGGTGCGAGTCAGATCTCTCGGGCCTCTTCGCTGCAGGGCTATCGCAGGCGGTTGACCCGTGCCTCTTCAATGGGTGGTCCTCAATGCGCGCCATGTGGTCTGGCGAAAGGGCCGGAAAGTCAGCTGCGGAGTTCGCGGCAATTGCCGGACGGCCCCGGTCGCATGAACCTCCTCGGCAGTCCGGGAATCCAGATCACTCCGAGAAGTTCGCCACTGCAACTGCACCGCTTGGGAGAAAGGGCGCACCCGCGGACGAGATCCTCGAGAAGCTGCACGAGACGATCTTTCCTTGGAATGTCTCGATTCTCAAGAGCGAGAAGAGTCTGGGCGATGCGCTTTCGTCAGTTGAGTCGATTCGCGACGAGGCGCTGTGCGAAATCGCGGCGGCCGACCCCCACGAGCTCGCCAAAGCCCACGAAACCGCGAACATGATTTCTGCCGCCGAGATGTTCTTGAGGTCCTCTCTGGCACGCACCGAATCGCGCACCGACCATTTCCGCGAGGACTTCCCTGAGACCGACAACGTCAACTGGCTCAAGTGGATCAATCTTCGCCGGGGCGAGAAGGGCGCCATGGAGCTCGATACGGAGACTGTCCCGTGATCGAGATCTTGGACCAGAATCTCTGCGATCGTTGCGGTATCTGCATGGATGTCTGCCCTACCGACGTCTTCCGGACCGATGAGAAGACGGGCGAGTTCGTGATCCGCTATCTCAGCGATTGCCAGACTTGCTTCAACTGCGAGATCGAGTGCCCGAGGGGTGCAATTACCGTGGCGCCCATGCGCAAAGAGCGGATTCAAGCCTGGCGCTGAGCCGATGACTGCCGGACTAGCCGGACCTCAGCTAGTGAGGTCGATTCCCGAGGCCGGCGCACTCACAGTCGCCGAGCCTGCGAATCCGGCCGAGCCGTTGAACCAAATCGTCGCACCGGCCGAATCAATCGCTCTGACCCGGTAATAATCGCCCGACAGTTCGGTCGAGACGACCTTGAGCGAGTAGTTCCCAAAGATGTCCGAAACCGTATTTGTGGGAGAAGTGCAACCACAGCTCGTGTAGGCGCTGACAAGCGTCGGCTGACTCGGCATCGCGGCCACTCCGGTTATCTGGACCGCATCGCGCAATTCCATCTCCAAGCTGAGTGGAGGGGCAACACCGATTGCCTCGGCCCATCCCGGCGCGCTGGGGTACCAACGATCCTCGAGACCTGACGGCCCAACTATCTTGACCTTATAGCTCTTCGTGGGGTCGAGATTGATGGCAAAATCTCCGCCACTGCCCCCTCCCGTGGCCGCCGATCCGGCGAAGGATCCGGCAGTGGCATCCCACGCATAGACCTGGGCACCAGGTATCGGCGTGCCATCAGTTCGCTTCACGCCGCCGGAGACACTGCCTGTTGATCGCACAAAGAAATCGATGTCGGATGGGGGCGCCACCTCGCCAGCGGTCACGAACGAATGAGCACCGCCACTCCACTCAGGAAGATAGCCGACCGGCGGTTGCACCTTGAGTTTGTACGCCGTTCCAGGCAAGACCGAGATTGAATAGCGCCCGGGGCCCGCGGTGCCGACACGTGACCAACCGACAAACCGACCATCTGATGCGGCAAACGCATAGACGATTGATCCATCGAGATTGGCATTGGTTGCCAGGTCCTTGACCGCACCCGTTAGTTGGACCGCCGGGAGAAGAGTCACGGTGTCCAGGACAGCAGGTGCGTCGGTGCAATTGGCATCGCTGAAGTTCTGGCCACCCTTGTACCAGCTCGGCATGAGGCCGCTCGGAGCAGTGAAGTAGATCTTGAAACCAGCAGGGCAAACCGCCACGGGAACCTCGATGCTGAAATGGCCATCGGCCATGAAGACCGTGGCGATCTGAGCTCCGGAAGTCGCACTGAATACGCTTACCCTGGCGTTGCCGCCGTTGGTGACATGCCCAATGAGGATCGTTGGCCCCCCTGCCGCCGTGATCATGACAAATACCGGAGCGTATGCGCATTGGCCAATTGAGTCGCAGACGATGTACTCAAATTGATCAGACCCCACGAAGCCGGGGCTGGGCGTGTAGGTGATTTCGCCGGGAACGATCCAATCGACTGCGCCATGAGAGGGAAATACCGTCACAGCGACAGAGTCGCTCACTAGTGGGTAATCACCGGCAATGTCGTTCTCCAGAACCTTGATGGTCAGGGGATCGTGTTCGACGGCCGCTACCGTGTCGGTCACAGCAACTGGATCTGCAGCACCCTCGACAGTCACAAGGACTGCGGCATATGCGCACAGGCCAATTGAGTCACAGACGATGTACTCGAATTGATCAGCGCCCGCGTACCCGAGATTCGCCGTGTAGGTGATCTCGCCGGGAACGATCCAGTCGACGTCGCCATGAGAGGGGAATATGGACACGGCGACAGAGTCTCTTACTAGCGGATAATCACCGGCAATGTCGTTGTCCATGACTTTGATGGTCACGGGAACGTGTTCAACGGCTGCAACCGTGTCGGTAACCGCAACTGGATCGACAGCATCCTCGACAGTCACATGGACTGTTCCAATGGCACATTGCATGCCGCCGACCTCGCATATCGAGTAGGTAATGACGTCTTCGCCGATGAAGTCAGGCTGAGGCGTGTACGTAATCTCCCCCTGCGCTCCCAGAGCCGCCGATCCATGCGGCGGCATGAACTCAATAGCGATACTGCCCGGGTCGATTGGCAAAGCCCCCGCCAAGTCATTGGACGCGACGTCAATTGCCACGCTGACCCGCTCATCCGTGGTCGCCAAATCAGCAACTGCTACCGGGCTCGGAGTCGCGTCGTCGAGAACCATTACTGTGACCTGGGCTTGGGTGCAGTAGCCATACTCGTCACAAATCGAGTACCTGAAACCATCCGAACCGAGCAAGCGCGGCCTCGGCGCAAAGCGAATGCGCCCCGCAGGTTGCACTTCTGCCCAACCGAGATCTGGATACCGAGTAATTGTCAGCGTCGTCAGGTCTGGCCCGTAGGTGCCAGGCGAGTCATTCGCAAGGACGTGGATTTCGATCTGGGTGTTCTCAATTGTCGTCGTCAGATCGTCCTGCGCGGTGAACCGAATACCGAAGTCAACTGTGATAAGGGCAATCCCGTAAGCACACTGCCCCACCGAGTCACAGACCACGTACTCGAAGCTTGTCAAGCCCGTGAAGGTAGGTGTTAGCGTCGGCCTTCTGACAGCCCTGATGACCCCGAAATCCGCGGTACTACGCGAATGGGCACGTAGCGTCTCTTCAAACCTGAAGAGAAAGAAAGGA
>QEUQ01000006.1 GCA_003577105.1 Acidobacteriota bacterium
AGGCCAGGGGTTCGAGTCCCCTCTCCGGCTTTGGGGTTCGTCCAGCATGGAACTCGTTCCACCCCGCTCAGTGCGATAGTTCGCTGCCCGTGTGGTCTAGGGGCACCGCTCGCGGTCGTCACAGGTGCGCGGAAGTTGCAGACACATTGCGGGGTTACGGCAGAGTGACGTCGCTCGGGGTCCGGTCTTGAGCGTCGGGAGGAAGCCGCCAGGCTGCTGCGAACCTGTGGGCGTGCCCTTCCTGGACGACGAGCGCGCGGCGTTCCACCTCCGCCTGATCAAGGACGTGATTGTCGATCGAGGCAAGTACGGCGAGGTGGGGCGCAGTAAGGCGGTTCCACCCGTCGCCTCGACGGTGGTCACCGGAGACGTCCGGCTCTTCTCGCCTGCTGACGCCCACAACGAGGAGAGTGCTCGAGCGGCGGAAGCAATGGCGATCCGCATCGCGCGGGCGCATTCCACAGGTCGCTTCACGCTCGGCCAGAAGCGCGACGGGGCGCCGTCTTTCGAGGTCGTGATCGCCGACTACGTACGCGCCGCTCTCGACCGTCTGGCGGCCTTTTGGCCTGGGCGAATGCACGTCCTTCAGCTTCGGCAACGCGGGACCAAGCAGCGGCCCACGGGCTCGGCGAGGAGGGCCGGTCCAAAGAAGAGGTCACCTCAACGGTCCACTATGTGCGCTTCAATCTGGATCCGACACAGCGCGACGCAATCATTGCCGGCGCAAGCTGTCGGCTCATCTCCGCGCATCCCGAATACAAGGCCGAAGCAGTACTCTCGCCTGAGTTGGTAGGCGAGCTCGGCGAGGACCTTTCCTAAGCGCAGAAGTCCTGGCCTTACTGGGATTTACTGGGATTTCAGAAAAAGTTGCAGACAAGCGCTTGAGCATGTGCTAACCTCTCGCACTCATACGGGCTCCCCGCCCGTGGTCGAGGCCTCCTCGAGGCCGGGTCAACCGACACGGGATCACCTAAGGGGAGGTCGAGTCTGATGGAAATCAGCGGCGCGGATACCGCGTTCGTACTCATCTGCGCGGCCCTAGTGCTATTTATGACACCAGGGCTTGCGTTCTTCTACGGCGGCATGGTCAGGCAGCGCAACGTGCTAGCTATGCTCATGCAGAACTTCTTCACGATTTCGATCGTGACGACGCTCTGGGTGCTTGTGGGATTCTCACTTGCATTTGGCCCTGACAACGGTGGCTTCATTGGAGGCCTCGACTTCATGGGCCTGAAGGGCATCGGTCAGGGCATCACCGAGAACTGGGCCAACATGTGGGCCGAGGGCAACGTCACGATGACGGTCCCTGAGCTCGCTTTCATGGTGTTCCAGTTGATGTTCGCGATCATCACGCCCGCACTCATGACGGGCGCATTCGCCGAGCGGCTCAAGTTCAAGGCATATGCCCTGATCGCCGTTCTCTGGTCGATCCTGGTCTACGCGCCGGTCGCTCACTGGGTTTGGTCGCCCAACGGCTGGCTCTTCAAGCTCGGAGCGCTTGACTTCGCCGGTGGCACCGTGGTTCACATCAACGCCGGTATTGGCGCCCTGGTAATCGCCCTCATGGTCGGTAAGCGCAAGGGGTGGCCCGAATCACCGGAGATGCGCCCTCACAACTTGCCGCTGACACTCCTCGGCACTGGCATCCTTTGGTTCGGATGGTTCGGCTTCAACGCCGGCTCGGCCCTTGGTGCAAACGGCCTCGCTGTCCAGGCATTTGTGAACACTCACATCGCCGCGGCAGTGGGAGCGCTCGGCTGGGTCGTAATCGAGTGGATCAAGGACAAGCACCCGACCACGTTGGGGGCAGCCTCTGGCGCAGTCGCGGGCTTGGTGGCAATTACACCGGCTGCCGGATTCGTTCCCGAGTGGGCATCAATGGTGATCGGCCTGCTTGCTGGAATCGTCTGCTTCCTCTTCGTCTCGGTGAAATTCAAGGCCGGCTATGACGATTCTCTCGACGTTGTGGCAGTCCACCTCGTTGGCGGGATCCTCGGCGCACTTCTGACCGGCGTCTTCGCCGTCAAGGGTGTCAATGCGCTCGGTAGTGGGCTCATAGACGGAAATGCTGCCCAGCTTGGCAAGCAGGCTCTCGCTGTCGGTGCAACGCTGCTCTACAGCGGTGTCGTCACGGCGATAATCGCAATTGTCGTCAAGGCAGTCGTCGGCCTGAGAGTCGACGAAGAGACCGAAGACGTCGGAATGGACCTCGCTGAACACAGCGAGCGTGCCTACGTACTTGACTGAGGAGAGCAAGATGAAACAAGTGGTAGCAGTAATCAAGCCCCACAAGCTCGACGACGTCAAAGACGCCCTCAAGGAAGCGGGCATCCAGGGTATGACCGTCGTAGACGCAAAGGGCTTCGGGCGCCAGCGCGGCCAGACCGAGGTCTACCGGGGAGCGGAGTATGAAATTGAGTTCATACCCAAGATCCGAATAGAGCTCGTAGTGGCCGAGTCGCAGCTCGACGCTGCCGTCGAAGCGATTCGCTCCGCGGCGCAGACCGGGAAGATTGGAGATGGGAAGATCTTCGTGATCCCGGTTGAGCGTGCGCTGCGAATCCGCACCGGGGAAGAGGGCGAAGACGCCCTCTAGGATCACCAGCGAACGGGGTGTGTACTGCATGCCCCGTTCGCTGCGCGTCTGAGAGGCAAAGAGCGGATAATTCGTATCCGCACTCGACCGAGGCTGAGCAATGGAGCAAGACGGCGCAAGTCACACGTTGCGCGCACACGAGATTGCCGTCTCCCTACGCGAAGCGTGGGCCGGTCTAGCTCGCCCCGATGAGCTGAAAGGTCGAAGCGGGAACCAGCTTGCCTTTGAGCAGACCTCGATGACGGACGTCGCTCTCGCTTCCATCTTCGACGAGGCCCTGTCTCACACTCGAAAGAGGGGCTCCGCACTCGCGCTGATTGCACTCGGTGGCTACGGTCGGCGCGAGCTCTGCCCTCAATCTGACCTCGACGTTGTCATTGCTTATGAAGGGCGATGGAAAGGGCTGCAAGAGATAGCGTCAGCGGTTTGGTATCCGCTTTGGGATGCCGGGTTCAAGCTTGGACACGCGGTGCGGACCGTGCGCGAGACCGTGGCGGCGGCAGGCACCAAGCTCGACATGCTCACAGCCCATCTCGACGCTCGCCACATCGCCGGCGACCCGGAAATCGTGATCCGCCTTGGCGGCAAGGTTCGTGAACTCATTGAGAAGCGATCGAGGACCTTCACGGCAGACCTACTGAGCGATCGGAAGGGCCGGGTTCAGAGACCAGATAGGCAATGGGGAGCCCTGGAACCGGAACTGAAGCAAGGCGTGGGCGGTCTGCGCGACTTCCAGACGATTGGCTGGCTTGGGAGAGCCCTCAAGTGCGAGTCACTCGATGAGATGGCTGCGACTGGAATCCTGGCGCCAGAGGAGCCCGGGATTCTCGAGTCAGCGAAGAGCCGTCTTATCGCTGCCCGCTTTGCCTTGCACGCAACCGGTCAACACTCCGGCGACCGCCTCACACTCGAACGCCAGGAAATCGTCGCCAATCTGCTCGGCGAGGAATCAGTAGCCTCGCTGATGTCCAAGATCCACCTGGCGATGCTCGACATTAGCCAGATCTTGCGCACGGTGCGCCTTGCCGCGTGCCAGGAAGGCCCGACTATCACGTCGGGTGTTCCTCGTGACGTCGCCGCAGCGATCAAGCCGTTCGCCGACATCGCCCTGACGGCCACCGATGAAGTGATTGACCAAGTCACCGGACTGGGGCTCACCGAATCAGATGGCGGCTGGATTTCCCCGCATGGGCGATCGCTCCTGCGCGAGTGGGCCGACGCAAACGTGGCGGCTGGCAAACCTCTCGAATGGTCAGGCGAGGCACGAGAATCCATGGCTGCCTTGCTCAGCGCCGGCGTCGGCGCCGGACCGGCTCTGGCTGCCATGGAATCAACGGGCGTGCTGAGCGCGGTCTTTCCCGAACTGAATGGCACCCGAGGTCTGACACATCACAACCCGTACCACCGATCAACAGTCGATTCACACCAGTTCACCCTCATATCTCTCTGCAGAGAGGGGGATCCGGATACGCCGGGACCTGCAATCGCACATGACGCGCGCGTCGAGCTGGGCGATGACCTCGCATCTCACTTGGCCTTTCTGTATCACGACGCAGGCAAGGGGCAAGGTGGTGACCACTCCGAGGTGGGTGCCAAGCTGGTCGAAGAGGCGGCCCGGCGTGTCGGGCTGGCACCCGAAGAGGTGGCACGCGCAAGCAGGATCGTTCGGCACCACCTCCTTCTTCCTGATTTCGCGACACGAAGAGATCTCGCAGATCCCAATGTGGCCGCTGAAGTCGCTCGCCGCGCTGTAGATGCCCAGACCCTGCGAGCACTCTACGTACTGACCGTTGCCGACTCCCGAGCGACTGGCCCGAGCGCGTGGAGTGCATGGAAAGGTCGGCTTGTTCGAAGTCTTTACCTGGCTTCTCTCGAATGCATTGAGGGCGGAGCGGAAGCAGCCGTCAGGGCACTTGACTCAAGAATCGAAGCGTTGAGAGATCGATTCGGAGCCGAATCCGCGCATCCCGAAAGAGAAGAAGCGTTCAACGCCTTAATCACTGCAGCTCCTCGCTCCTTCCTGGCCTCGGCCGACATGGAGACCCTTGATGCGTGCCTGGCCCTGATCGAGACTCGCCCCGCCATCGACGAGATTCGGATGCGCACGCGATCACTCGGTCGCGGCGTATACGAGATGGTGATCGCAACGCTGGACCGGCCCTGGCTCCTCAACCGGATTGCCGGAATTCTTACGCTCAACAACTTCTCGATTCTCGGAGCGGCTCTCATAACAACGGATGACGGAATCGCCGTCGATGTTCTTTCGGTAGAGCACAAGTACGAGACGGAAATCGAAGCGGCGCGGTGGGAGAAGCTCCGGCGAGAGACAGGCAAGGCGCTTCTTGGCCAGATTGCAGTCGGGCACCGATTGCAGCGAAGGCTGACTGGCACGTCGCGCCCCAATGACACGGAGGATGGCGCCGACGGTCTGCGTCTAGTCATAGACAACGACGCATCATCGGAGTGCACCGTCATTGAATTGCACGCCAGAGATCAAGAGGGCTTCCTGTACGAGGCGACGCGAGTCTTGGCGGACTTGGGCTTGGACATCCACCTCGCGAAGATCGCCACGATGGGCAGAGATGTGGTCGACGTCTTCTACGTCAAAGATGCCCTCGGCCAAAAGATCTCCAACCCAGACCACCTCGCTGAGATAAGGGACAGCCTTGGTGAGCTGCGAGACGGCGGCTGAAGCAGCGGCGCTGCCGGTAGTCTTCGGCGCAGGACAACCGGGAGGTGGAGCGATGACAGATACGAGCAACCAGGAGCGGCGTGAAACTGTCAGGAAGCTCATGGTTCAGACGCCTTACATCGGCGGACTCGGCATTGAGATCGTGGACTGGTCTGAGAATTGGGCGAAGCTCCGGCTGCCATTTCACGAACGGCTCACCAATGACGGCCGGGTCTATCACGGCGGTGTCGTTGCTTCGCTCGTAGATACCGCAGGAGCAGCCGCCGCGTGGTCTGGTCACGATTTTTCCAAGGGCACCAAGGCATCAACCGTCTCGATGACAGTCAACTACCTCTCTGCCGCAGACCGAAGCGACCTCATGGCTGAGGCCCGGGCAATCAAGCGGGGCAAGGAGCTCATCTTTACGACAATTGAGGTGACGGATGTGAACGAGAAGCAGATCGCGAGCGCGGTCCTCACATACCGGATTGCGCTCTAGGTCGGGCTGCGTCGCAAGCGTGACAGGTACCCACAGTGCACAGGAAATAGCCGGGTTCCGACATGAGCAGCTGCGCCGCCAGATCAACGCTGTCCCGAACTGAGATGCACATGGATCTGGCGCGCCCGACCCTGCCGTACGTGATGAGTCCGCGCTCGTGGAGCACTGGCTCGATTCTCCAGAAAGAGTTGCCGCAGTTCAACCGCGCCGTGTAGTCGGTCCAGCCGGAGGTGAGATGAACCCGCCCTCTGCGCTGCCAGGGAGTGTTGGCAAGTGCCTCGGCAACATGAAGAGTCGTGTCGCGATCGAGCTTCACCCCTATCAGTAGCGCCTTGCCACCAAGTGCATAGATCCGACCAACGGGGCTCTCTAGACCCTGCGGGTCGTCGAGGGACTGCGTCGCGGTGATGTATTCAGCAGCCGGACCTAGCGCCGCGATGCCGAGTGGCATCGGGCTGCGGCGGACCCCTGGCAATTGACGGAACGTCTCCGCGACCACCCCCATGCCCGTCGTCGGTGATGTACGCGGATCAAACGGAGCAACTGCCGCGCGCATCCGCTCGACATCGGATAGCTCAGGAACCGGCCCGGAATAAAAGATCGGATCTTCGTGTCCGTAGCTGTGAGCTGGCATGCAAATGGTGCCCTTCGACCCCACAGCCTTGCGCAGTGCCTTGATCAGAGCCTCAGGGCCACCTCTTACCTTGCCCACCTTGCGCAACGACGTGTGAGCAATCACCACGTCGCCGGAATATACGCCAAGCGCGCGTATTCCGCGCGCCATCTTGCGGGAAGTGGCGGAACGGCCGTGACGACGCCTGAAGTCGTAGAGCTGGCCCCTAAGATTCGCCGCGCCAGTCACTCCCCGGGCTGCTCCTGTGTGGTGGACCGTCTAAATCCCTGAGCAAAGGCGGAGTTCATTGCTTCCTTCAGGTCCTTGATGTCGGGGCGTCTGTGGCGCTCAGGAAGGTCGAGGCGGCGAAGAACCAATGACGATCCGGCAAAGCCAATTGCGGGAAAGACCCAAATCAGTCTGTAGTTGCTGAAGTAGTCAACCATCAACCCCGTCCCGTAGATCGTTATGAGCGAACCGAGCACCGTTCCGCTCGACCAAATGGCGGCCATTTCAGCGAGCATCTCCCGTGGAAAGAGAAGAACGACCACGGTTCCAAGGCTTACAGCCACCACGATTCCGGCAAACGCGCCGACGACACCGAGCGCCGATATCGTCACGATATCGCTCGGAATTAAGGCTACTAAGCAAAGCACCGAACCCGATGCGGCACAGATCATGCCGGCGTAGTGGCGGTCGGCCTTCAATCCGACCCAAACCGCCGGGCCGGCAACCGCCGCAATCGCGACTCCTTGGAAAATCGCTGCAGCTGCCACGGTCTTGCCGCCCACACCGAGCACTTCGCCGGCATAGATCACATACAAAGGGGGAATCCCCTGTGACCCGATGGCCGATATGGAGCCTGCCAGCATCAGGACCATGAGATTGCGATGTGAACGCATTTCCGCAAGCCGCTCGCGCAACGAATGCTCAGAAACTGCTTCTGCGTGAGCCGCTTGCATCTCAGCCGGCTCGATCATCATGAAGGCGAGCAGGATCCCTCCGGTTACGCACGCAATGCCCGCGACTACAAAGGTCAGTTCCTGATCCTGCTCCCACGTTCGATTGCTGAATCCCTGCATGACTGCGTTGGGGATCACCCCTGCCGCACCGATCGCCACCCCCATCGCGGCCCATCGCTTCTGTCCGAATATCTCCGGCGTGACCGAAAATCTTGGGATCCGGTAAGCCGCCGCGCCAAGGGAGCCGGCGCTGGCAATTGCCACTAGAGGCCAGTATCCACCGGCTATAGGAACCGCCGCTATTGAGAGCCCCATAGAGATCAGGCCAACGACCATGAAGGGCTTTCTGCGCCCGTGACGCGACTTCGTCTTGTCCGAGTGCCGGCCTATGAACGGATTGACCACGGGTTGGAAAAAGCGGTTGGCAGTCACGGCAAAGCTGATGGCCAGCGCCGAGGAGGTGTACCGGGCGACTATCACCGCGAGGAAACTGGTGCGAAGTGCCCCATACCCCACGCTCGCGGCCTGGGACCAGACCAGAGCCCAGAAGTTCCGCTTCTGAACGCGGTGCTCGAGCTCATCGACCTCGTGATCCTCGCCAGGGAGCAGCTCATCGACCTCGTGATCCTCGCCAGGGAGCAGCTCGCCGGTATCAGTCTCCACTCGGCGCTCCCTGCGTCGTCAACAGTTCTATAGCCCTGGCATCACCAGGTCGGCCCCCGCCAGGACCGACATAAGCGCCTGGGGAATGATTCCAAGCACGAGAGTGATCCCGATTGCCAGGCCCATCCCGAGTGAGGTGATCGGATCCGGCTCGTCGGAGTCCAGATCTTCGCCTTCCGGCTCGCGCACGAACATCACGATGATCACTCGGAGATAGAAGTATGCCGCGATCACGCTTGCCACCGCTCCGCACAAGACGAGCCACCACAGCCCTGACTCCACGGCGGCCTGGAACAAGACGAACTTGGCTATGAATCCCGCCGTTGGAGGTATGCCGGCGAGCCCGAGCAAGAAGACGGTGAAAGCGGCCGCAAGCATCGGCCGGCGCCTCGCCAATCCGGCGAAATCATCGATTCGTGTGAAGCCGTCACCCTTGCCGGATACGACCGAGACAATGGCGAATGCGCCAAAGATCATCGCGGCATAGGAAACCAGGTAGAAAAGGGATGCTGACGTGGCCGCCGGTGTCGCAGCTGCAACGCCGATCAGCAGATACCCGGCGTGCGCGATTGAGGAATACCCAAGTAGACGCTTGATGTCAGATTGAACCAACGCCACCACCACTCCGACCGCCATGGTCGCGATCGAGAGTCCCGCAATTACTGGAAGCCAGCTCGGCCGGGCCGCGTGGAACGCAGAGACGTAGATCCGCAAGAGCGCCACGACCCCGGCTGCCTTCGCCCCGGAGGCGAGAAAGCCAACCACCTGTGAGGGTGCGCCTTGATAAACATCGGGCACCCACATGTGAAATGGAACCGCTCCGACCTTAAAACCAAGCCCCACCAGGATCAGAGCCATGGACGCAACGAAGATCCAAGGGATTGACCCGCGCCCCAAGAAATCGGCAATTGACGTGAGATTCGTGGATCCCGCAGTTCCATAAGCCAACGCCACTCCGTACAGGAAGAAGGCCGACGCAAAGGCTCCAAGCAAGAAGTACTTGAGGGCTGATTCTTGGGGCCGAGGCAGATCGCGGGCGAAGGCCGCCAGCACATAGAAAGCCAAAGAAAAGAGTTCGAGAGCTAGGAATGTGAGGATCAGGTCCGATGATGCAGCCATGAGCATCATGCCCGCGGCAGCCAGGACGACGAGCGCAGGGTACTCCTCACGCATGATGCGCTCACGGCGCAGCCCCGGCACACCAAGCAGGATCGCAAAGGCAGCTATGCCAAGAAAAAGGACCTTCGAAAAGACCGCAAATCCGTCAACTGCGAGGATTCCGGAAACGGCCGTTCCGGCCGCGCCATCGGCCAGGCGCTGCCACAAGATTCCCGTCGCAATGAGAGACGCGCAAATGGCGAGAATCCCCGTAGCAACGGACGCCATCATTCGATAGCGACGAGGCACGAACCCCTTCTTGAGAAGGATCGCCAGCGCCCCCAAGACCAAGATCGCCTCGGGTGCGATTGCCACGTAGTCAATCTCAGGCGCCCTGATGACTCCCTCAGCGCTTGGCGTTGCTGCGGCGACCAAGCTCGCCGACGCCACCTGCAATGTGTTGATGATCCGGATCATGGCATTGCTCCGTGCCCGCCATGGGAGTCGCCGCCGGCAGGCTTCTCGGCCGCCGCAACCGGATCCGGGATTTCTGGCTCCCGATAGTGCCCCTTCTCTTCGACTCTCGTAAGGACCTGACGAACGGAGGGCTCGGTCCGATCAAGGAAATAGCGGGGGAAAAAGCCAACAAAGAGCATCAAGACGACAAGCGGAACCACGACCAGGATTTCCTTCGCACCGATATCGCTGAGCCGCTCATTCTCCTCGTTGTCGATCTTTCCAGTGAAGACACGTTGGTACGCCCAAAGGAGATAGACCGCCGCCAAGATCACGCCTGTTGCAGCGGCGGCGGCGATCCACGGATTCCTCAAGAAAGTGCCGGCAAGAATCAAGAGTTCGCCGATAAACCCGCCCATCCCCGGAAGGCCGATTGATGCGAAAACCGTGACGAGGAAGAGTCCGGCAAAGACGGGCATTTTCGACGCGAGTCCGCCGAACTCGTCGATCTCTCTTGTATGGCGTCTCTCATAGATCATGCCGACTAGAAGGAAGAGGGCCCCGGTCGCAACGCCGTGGTTGAGCATTTGTAGCAGCCCACCCTGAATTCCTTGGAATGTGAGGGCGAAGATCCCGAGCACAACAAAGCCGAGGTGTGAAACGGATGAATACGCGACGAGGCGCTTGATGTCGCTCTGCTTCAGGCAGAGGATCGCGCCATAGACAATCCCAATCACTCCAAGGACCACGAGAACTCCAGCCAGCTCAACTGTCGCTTTCGGAAACAGCGGGATTGAGTATCGAAGGAACCCGTAAGTACCGAGCTTGAGTAGGACGGCAGCAAGTACCACCGATCCTGCTGTCGGGGCCTCGGTATGCGCATCCGGCAGCCAGGTGTGCAGCGGGAAGACCGGGACCTTGATTGCGAACGAGACGCTGAATGCAATGAAGAGCCAGAGCTGTGTGCTTCGAGCGATCTCCAGGTCGAGCAGCGAATGGAGGTCGAAACTGATCGATCCCGTCTGCTTCTGGTGCATCCAGGCGAGCAAGAAGATCGCCACTAGCAAGAAGGCCGATCCGAGCATCGTGTAGAGAAAGAACTTGATTGCCGCGTAGACCCGCCGCTTACCACCCCATCCGGCAATGAGGAAATACATCGGGACTAGCATCGCCTCCCAGAAGAAGAAGAAGAGAAGCAGGTCGAGGGCGCAGAAAGCGCCAAGGATCGCCGACTCCAGTATCAACATGAAGATTGCGTACGCCTTGAGCCGGTCTTGAATTTGCCCGAGGGAGGCGAGGATGGCGATAGGGAACATGAAAAGGGTCAGCAAGACCATGAAGAGACTGATCCCGTCAATGCCGACTATGTACCTGGCTCCAATCGCGGGGATCCACTCGTAGGCCTCCACCATCTGCATGGCAGCCTCGCCCTGTTTGAAGCCAGTGAAGAGCCAGACTCCAAGGCCAAGGCCCGCGACGGTCGTGGCGACCGCCGCAGTCTGAATCGCCTGCTTGTTGTCTTTGGGGATGAGCGCCACCGTCAGAGCGCCCACCAACGGAAGCCAAATGATGAGGGAGAGGAGCGGAAATTCCACGTCAGCCCCCAGTCACAATCTGAACTAGTACAAATCCGCCGATGAGCAGCAGTGCCCCAAGGGCGACGCCAAGCGCGTAGTTGCGCACATATCCCGTTTGCGCCTTTGAGGCCTCACTACCGCCACCTCGCACAAGGCGCGCAACTCCGTTGACGGCACCGTCAATGACTTTGGTGTCAATCCACTTCAGTGCGCCCGCCACCGCCGTACCGCCCTTGACGAAGAGCAGCCGGTAGAGCGGATCAATCCCCCATCCGTTCTCAAAGAACCGATAAAGCGATGCGCCGCCCGGCAGTCTGGCAAGAAGGTCACCTCGTTCAGATGCGTTCTTGCCCATCCAGATCGCTCGGGCGACGAAGATTCCCGCCACGGCGAGCACAGTGGCGATGACTAAGAGAACGATCTGAGTTGCGCCGAACGGCTCGTGCACCTCACCAACCGATGGCTCGAGCCAGTGCGCAAGAACCGGAAGTATCTTTGGTACGCCCAGCAAGCCGGCCAAGACTGCCGCACCCGCGAGAACGATGAGCGGAATCGTCATGGTCTTCGGCGATTCATGCGGGTGGTACTCGGACTCCGACCAGCGCGCCTTACCAAGGAAAGTCAGATACGTTGCGCGGCTCATGTAGACGGATGTGAGAAAGGCCGTAAGCGACAGCAGCAGCCAAATGGCCTTGCCAGCACTGCCATGTTCGAAATCCGCTGCGAGGATCGCGTCCTTTGAGAAGAAGCCAGCGAGCGGCGGTATGCCCACAATCGCGAGCCATCCGACTGCCCAGGTGGCCCATGTCACGGCCATCTTCTTTCTGAGCGCACCAAAGTTGCGCATGTCCACGGTGTTGTTCATGGCGTGCATGACCGAGCCGGCTCCAAGGAAGAGCAATGCCTTGAAGAACGCGTGCGTCACCAAGTGGAATATCCCCATGGCGAATGCGCCAACTCCTACAGCCGCAAACATGAAGCCGAGCTGGCTGATCGTGGAATAGGCGAGGACCTTCTTCAGATCCGTCTGTACGAGGGCGATCGTCGCCGCCACGAGAGCGGTAATCGCTCCGACGGTAGCAATGACCCACATAGTCGCAGGGGCCGCAGAGAAGACAGGCCCCAACCTGGCGATCATGTAAACGCCGGCAGTCACCATCGTCGCCGCATGGATCAAGGCTGAAACCGGTGTGGGGCCTTCCATGGCGTCGGGGAGCCAGACAAGTAGCGGCAGCTGCGCCGACTTGCCCGTTGCCCCAAGGAAGAGAAGCAACGTCGCGACGGTAATGGTCCCCGAAGTGAGCATGGCGGGCGCGGCCGAAAGCAATCCGCCACCCGGTCCGCCGAGGATCGTCAGGGTCCCTGCGTTGGCAAAGAGCAAGAGTGTGCCGAGTATGAATCCGAAATCACCGACCCGGTTGGTGACGAAGGCCTTCTTTCCGGCAGCTGCAGCAGTGTCTTTCTCGAACCAGAAGGAAATCAGAAGGTACGAGCAGAGACCCACACCTTCCCATCCCAGGAACATCAGAATCATGTTGTTCCCGAGTACCAGCACAAGCATTGACGCGGCAAACAGGTTCAGGTACGCGAAGAAACGAGAGAAGCGGGGATCGCCGTGCATGTACCCGATCGAATAAAGGTGAATGAGCGTGCCCACCCCGGTGACGACAAGGATCATCACGATCGAGAGCGGGTCCACCAAGAAATCGAATCCCGCGCGGAACTTGCCCGCGGCTATCCACTCACCGAGGCTCACCACCATCCGGCGCTCATCGCCGTGCGCCTTGGCAACTTCGAGTGCCGCCGCGACTGACAGGGCAAACGAGCCTCCTACTAATGCAGTCGCGAGCCACCCGGCGAGTGGCTCCCGGATACGCCTGGTCATGAGGAGAAGCGCGGCGCCCGCTGCGGGCAATGCCGGTATGAGAAAGACCCACTTACCCACGGCTAGCCCTTCATCACCGACGCGTCATCGGCGCTGACGCTCTCGCGACGCCTGTAGATGGCGACAATGATTGCCAAACCGACCACGACCTCAACGGCCGCAATGACCATGACGAAGAAGACGATTACTTGGCCTGCAACGTCGCCGAAGCTGCGAGCGAAAGTGACGAACGCGACGTTCACGGCGTTGAGCATCAGCTCCACACACATGAACATGACGATCACGTTGCGTCGAATCATGAAGCCAGCCATACCAATCGCGAATAGCAGGGCTGAGAAGATCAGGTAGGCGTTTGTGGGAACGTTCATGCGCTGCCGTCCTCACGTGACTCGCTCAAGGACTTGGCGGGCCTCTCCCTCTTGGCAAGGACAACCGCGGCAATCGCCGCCACCAAGAGCGGAGCCGCTGTGATCTCGAACGCATACAGATACGTGGTGAAGAGCGCGTCCGCGATCAACTGAACGTTGTCTGCTCCAAGGGCGATTGCTTCGGCCTGGGGAGCCCCACTGCCGTAGAGACGAATCACGCCGACAGTACCGACGGCGAATAGCAAGGCCAGACCGAGGGCAGCAGGCCGCTGGCCTCTGAGGGTCTCGCGAAGGTCTTCGTTCTTGTCTACTCCGAGGAGCATGATCACGAAGAGGAAAAGGACAACAACCGCTCCGGCGTAAACGATCATCTGAACTGCTGCGAGGAATGGCGCTGACTGAGCAATGAAAATCACCGCTACCGAAAACAATGTGAGAGCGAGCATGAGCGCTGAGTGGACGGCATTCTTCGACAAGACGACTCGCAGCGCGGCTCCGAGCGCGATCCCGCAGACGATCGCAAAGAAGAGAATGTCGGGCCAGCTGGTCTTCACTGCTCTACCCGCCCTTCGGGTGAGCGGGTGTCAGCGCCAATGTCACGTGGGTGGTTGTCCGCAACACCCTCAGGCAGACGCGTGCCTACGCCGGCCTCAGGCGACCAGAGGACTTCCTCTTTGAAATTCGCGTTTCCACCTGGTGCCGTGGCGCGCATCCAGCCGCCAGCTTCCTCGAGGGCGTCAGCCGTCACGTCAGCCTCCACCCCGAGTTTCCGGTTCGGTTTGCCATCTTCACCGACGAGGAGATGCTCCTTGGTGAAGATCGCCTGGTTCCTGTCAGTCACTGAAAACTCGAACATGTTCGACATGGTGATCGCGGTTGTCGGGCACGCCTCTACGCAGAGTCCGCAGAAGATGCAGCGCAACAAGTTGATCTCGTAGACGTAGCCGTAGCGCTCCCCAGGGGAAACGGGATTTCCGGGAGGATTGTCCTTGCCCCTGACATAGATGCACTTGGCGGGGCAGACTGCGGCGCAAAGCTCGCATCCGATGCACTTCTCCATGCCGTCTGGATACCGGTTCAGCACATGCCTGCCATGAAAGCGCACCGGCTTTTCCCGCACTTCCTTCGGATACTGGGTAGTCACCGGCTTGCGGAACATGTGCCGGAGAGTGACTGCGAAACCCGAGAACTTGCCCATCAGGATCAGCCCCCCGCCACGTGATTGGAGGCTTCGTTGATCCAAGCTTGGATCCCCGAGCTCAGCAACAACCAGACCAGGAGAACCGGTATCAGGCGCTTCCAACCGAGGGACATGAGTTGGTCGTAGCGGAAGCGCGGGAGCGATGCTCGGATCCACATGAAGATGAAGACAAGAACTCCGGTCTTGGCGAAGAACCAGAGCAACGGCCAAAGCCATGGCAGGAACGAGAAACCGGGGCCGTTCCAGCCGCCGAGAAAGACCGTGACGGCGATGGCCGAGATCGTGAACATGTTGGCGAACTCGGCCAGGTAGAAGATCGCAAATCTGATGCCTGAATACTCGGTGTGAAACCCACCGACAAGCTCGGTTTCGGCCTCGACCAAATCAAATGGTGGCCGGTTTGTTTCGGCGATGGCACAAATGAAGAATGCAAGCATCGGTATGACCTGAACCAGCCCGGTCCACCTGGGGACGAATCCGAGCCAAGTTCCGGATTGAGCCTCGACCATGCCCCTCATGGAAAGCGTGCCCGTTGTCATAACCGCTGGTATCAGAGCGAGCCCCATGCAGGTCTCGTAGCTGATCATTTGAGCGCTCGCGCGAATGCCGCCAATCAGTGGGTACTTCGACCCCGACGCCCATCCCGCAAGCGTGATGCCATAGACACCGATACTTGACATCGCCAGGAAGAAGAGGATGCCAATGTTGAGGTCGGTGCCCTGGAGGAATATCTCGCGTCCGTTGATGGTGATTGAGTTACCGAAGGGGATGATCGCCACTACCAGAAACATTGGGATCAACGAGAGAAGTGGCGCCAATATGTAGATAGGTCGGTCCACGGCTCGCGGAGTGACCGGCTCCTTGAAGAAGAGCTTGATCCCGTCAGCGAGCGTCTGGAGAATCCCCTTGGGGCCGGCCTGATTTGGCCCTATCCGAACCTGCATGAACGCAACGACTTTGCGCTCGATGTAGACGAGCGCCATCACGAGAATCAGGGTCGCGGCAAATAGGATGACGACCTTCAGGGCGCTTCCAAGAACCCACCAACCGTCGTGTGGCCCGGTCATGCGGGGCTCTCCAAGGTTTCGATCCGGACCTCATTGACCGCGGCAGTCGAATCGATCAAGTCGGCGACGCGTATCGGGTGGAGCGCTGACTCGCCGGTTTCTTTCTCGTCTGCGCCTGAACTAGTTGCGATCCGGTTGAACGGAACTGAAACACTTCCCTCCGGCACGCTGTCATCGGTCATGACTGCGATCTCGAGGTCCGCCCGCGCGCCTCTCAGACGCACGGCAACGCCGTCTTCCACTCCTAGACGTGACATGTCGCGACTATTGAGGCGCGCGACGGCTTTCGTATCGATTCTGCGGAAGGCTGTACAGCGCCCGCTGACCTGGCCATCGCCATATAGCTTTCGACCGGCAATGACGCGGTGGTTGTACTGATCGGTTGCGATCGGCGGGTGTTCGATCTCTTGGGGGGCATAGGTGTCTGATGCCCTCACCACGGTGCCCTTTGCCCCCTCGATGCTGGCCCGCGTCACCTCAGCGAACGCAGGGGCAGCTGCGGCCATCTCCTCGAAAACATCTTGATGGGAAGTCCAGCGCGCGGGTTTCCCAGAGATCCGAGAGGTCAGCTGATCCAGGAGATACCACTCGGGCTGTGAGCTGCCGGGGGGGGCAACTTTTGCCACTTGCCGCGTAACGCGCCCTTCGATATTGACGACGCAACCTGATTGCTCTCCGAAGGTCGCCGCAGGAAAGACGACGTCGGCCGCGGCAGCTGTCGGTGTCATGAAGATGTCAATCGCGACAATGAACCCAGTTCTGCCAATTGCCTCAAGACCAAGTGATCGGTCGGGGAAGTCGTCGATCAAGTCGGCACCCATGAGAACCAAGGCTCCCACGTTGCCCCTTGCTGCCTCTGTCACGATGCCGGAAGCATCGCGTCCCTCATGGCTCGGAACAGCCCGCCCCCACGCCTTTTCAATCGCTGCTCTTGATCCACCATCTCCATCTGCAAGGCGGGAACCGCCCGGGAGCAAGTCGGGTGCGCATCCGGCGAAAAGCGCACCCATCGTGTTCGCTCGATGCGCAACTGGCAGAACTAGCCCCCCGATTGCCTCGGCCAGCTGTGTGGCCGAAGCACCCAGTTCGCCGTCGGACGTGGCGAGCCCGGTTCGCCCGGCAATCACGACGGCGTTTTTGTCACAGGCCTCTGAAATGATCTCAACAGCTCTTTGAAAATCTGTTGCCGATGCTCCGGCTGGCGGGCGATCGGTGGGCTCCCGTTGGGCAGCGCCAGCGAGTGCGCTGAGAAGCTGCGCTGTCTCCCCTGCCCGATGGATGAGTGAAACCGCTGCATATCTGCTCAGTCCGGTCTGCATGGGCGAGCACTCGATCAAGGGCACCCCATTCTTGAGTGCGGCTTGCTTCACCCTGAGATATAGGACCGGCAGCTCTTCTTTGAGGTCTGGACCCGCAACGACGATCGCGGCCGCCGAATCGAGATTGGCAATGCTCGCTCTGGGGTTCGCACCGACCAAAAAAGCTGCTTCGAGTCCGTCGCCGAGCTGAGCATCGACGTTGTTGGTCCCCGCGATGCGCGCTAGCTTGGAGAACGCATAGGCCGACTCGGTGGTAGAACGCGATCCACCAAGAAAGCCGAGAGCATCGGGGCCCTCCTTGGCTGCGCGCTTGATTCCGTCAGCCGCCGCGTCGAGTGCCTCGCCCCATGACGCTTCGACCAGCTCACCGTCTATTCGGATCATCGGAGCAGTCAGGCGGTCGTCATGATGCAAATACTCGAATCCGAAGCGACCCTTGTCGCAGAGCCATCCCTGGTTGACCTCTTCAGAATCGACACCGAGGACTCGCAATACCCTGCTCGATGAGGACTGGAGCTTGACCCGGCATCCAACCGCGCATTGAGCACAAGTGGATTCCACCTCTTCAAGATCCCATGGTCTCGCCTTGAAGCGATACGGAACGGCGGTCAGTGCTCCAACGGGGCAGGCCTCAATGGTGTTTCCCGAGAAGTACGACCGAAATGGCTCATCGGGGAAGGTCAAGACGTGCGTTCGATTGCCGCGCTCGACAAAGGCAATCAAGGGGTCGCCTGCCACCTCATCGGCAAAGCGTGTGCAGCGATCACAAAGGATGCACCGCTCCCGGTCGAGCAGTACTAGCTCGCTTAGGGCAATCGGCTTCTCATAGTGGCGCTTCTCTTCGACAAAACGCGACTCACCCGGACCGTAAGCCATGGTCTGATCCTGCAGCGGGCACTCGCCACCTCTATCGCAGACAGGGCAGTCGAGAGGATGGTTCGCCAGAAGTAGTTCAAGGACTGACTCTTGGACCTGTTGAACTATGGGAGTGTCAGTGTGAACCACCATCTCGTTTGAGCAGGGCGTGGTGCACGCTGGCGGAAGCCCCCGCTGGTCTTCGACTTCGACGAGGCACATGCGGCACTTGGCTACCGGCTTCATGCGCGGGTGCCAGCAGAAGTGGGGGATGTACTTACCAGCCTTGAGTGCTGCCTCTATGAGCAGGGTGCCAGGCTCGACCTCAGTTGTGACACCATCAATTGTCACCTTCAGACGTTCGGGGGAGGCTTGTGACTCCTCGGCCTCCGGACTCGCCTTTGTGTCAGCCACGCTTCACCCCCTCGATGCCTTGCGATCTTGCGTCGTGATTCCCGTTCCCGCGGCCTTCGGGCATGCCCCCAGGCGAATGTGCTCCTCAAATTCCTCGCGAAACAATCTGAGTGGTGCTGCCATCGCCGTCACCGCGGAAGGCCCAAGAACGCAGATCGTCGTATAGGGCAGCACCTCTGACATCGCCATGCGACCTTCCGTCTTGAGCGCGGGAGTGATTCCCGAGCCCACGGAGAGAAGTAAATCGAGGTCCTCAGAGCGACCGGCCCCTTCCTCGATACGAGTGAGGATCTTGTACATCCAAGCGCAACCTTCGCGGCACGGCGTGCACTGTCCACACGACTCATGCGAGAAGAACTTCACCAGGCGGGCCGCCGCTCGAACTGCGCAGGTTGTCTCATCCATGACGATCACGGCACCCGAACCGAGCATGGATCCAGCGGCGGCGATCGCATCGAAATCCAGCGGGGTGTCGAGATCCTCTTCAACGAACCAAACCGAAGAAGCTCCGCCTGGGATCACGGCCTTCAACTTGTTGCCGCCGCGCACCCCTAGGCCGTAATCGTCGATGAGCGATCTGAAGGTTGTCCCGAGTTCGACTTCATAGTTACCGGGACGATTCACATGGCCAGATAGGGAGAAGATCTTGGTTCCCCGCGACTTTTCGGTGCCAAGCGATGCGTACCAGGCACCTCCCTTGTTGACGATGTGCGGAACCGCCGAAATCGTCTCGACGTTGTTAACGATTGTGGGTTTGGCGTACAGCCCTTCCACCGCGGGAAAGGGTGGCTTGAGGCGAGGCTCGCCTCGCTGGCCCTCGAGGCTCGAGAGCAGCGCCGTCTCTTCTCCGCATATGTACGCACCGGCACCTCGATGAACAACGATATCGAGGTCAAACTCCGTACCGAGGATGTTCTTGCCGAGATAGCCGGCCCCATATGCGTCGCGAACTGCGTTCTCCAGGCGTGCCGCACCCAGAACCATCTCTCCCCGTATGTAAATCGCGGACCAATTCACCTTGAGGGCATAGGCCGCAATGATCGTTCCCTCGACTAGCTGATGGGGATCGAACTCAATCAACTCTCTGTCTTTGAACGTACCTGGTTCGCCTTCATCAGCATTAATTACGAGATAGCGAGGATAGACATCGGGAAGAAAGCCCCACTTCACCCCTGTTGGGAAGCCAGCACCGCCTCGCCCCCTGATTTCGCTGGTCTTGACCTCCTCGGCTACCTCCTCAGGGGTCATCGACTTGAGCGCCTTGGCGAGAGCTTCGTAGCCACCGAGTTCTTTGTAGCGATCGATACGCCATGCCTCAGGCTCAGATATGCGGGTGAGCAGAACTTCGGTCAACTGCCTTCCCCTTCATTTGCCCCGAGGCCCTCAGGGATCGACGGCGCCCCGAGTGGCTCCGAGTAGAAGTCCGACGGAAGACCCTTGCCGCCCTCTGGACGCTCCCCGCGCATCGCCGAATCGACAATCGAGTCGGCTGCCTCGATAGTCACGTTTTCGAAGTACTCGCCATCGACCTGAAGGCACGGGGCGCCACCACATGCTGCGAGACACTCGACCTCCTCGAGGTAGACCTCCCCACCGGAAGTCGAGTGGCCACACTTGGAGCCGAGACGGTGCTCAATGCGCTCGAGAAGTTCGTCACTTCCCTGGAGCATGCACGAGATGTTGTTGCAGACAGAGATGATCTTCTTGCCAGCGGGTTCGCGAAGGTACATCGTGTAGAAACTCGCGACCGAGAAGACCTGCGCCGGCTCCAGGCCGAGAATCTCTGCTACCTCCCGCATGCCATCTGGACTCAGCCAGCCATCTTGGGACTGAGCCAAGTGCAGGAGCGGCAGGACCGCTGATTCCGATTGCGGGTACTGGGCGACAATCCGGTCGGCTATGCGGCGATTCTCAGCAGAAAAACTCATCGGTCCACGTCCCCCATCACCGGATCCGTGCTGGCAATCACGGCTACGGCATCGGCGAGCAGGCCGCCTTCCATCATGGGCGCTAGGCCTTGGAGATTCGCAAACGACGGTGCTCTCACGTGCAAGCGCCAGGGTTTCGAGGATCCACTTGAGACGAGATAGTTCGCGATCTCTCCTCTCGGGGACTCGATCGCGCAGTAAACCTCACCCGCAGGGACTTTGTATCCCTCGGTGAAGATCTTGAAGTGATGAATCAGTGCTTCCATTGATTCGTCAATCCGAATTCGGGGTGGCGGAGTGACCTTCTTGTCCTGACTCCGATAGTCACCTTCGGGCATTCGGTCGAGAACTTGCTTGACGATCTTGATGCTCTCTCGCATCTCGCCCACACGGACCTTGTAGCGGTCAAAGACGTCGCCGTTTGTGCCGGTTATGACATCGAAGTCATACGTCTCATAACCGCAGTAGGGTTGGTCGACGCGAAGATCCCAAGCCTTGCCCGCTGCTCGCAGTATCGGACCGGTCAGGCCGAGCGCGTAGCACTGCTCGACCGTAACGGAGCCGACGCCAATAGTCCGCTCACGCCAAATGGGGTTCTCCGTGAGCAGTTCTTCGTATTCGTCGATGTGCGCGGGAAAAGTCTCGACGATCTTCGCGACGTCTGATTCCCAGTCAGGCGGAAGGTCCGCAGCCACTCCGCCCGGACGGATGTAATCGTTGTTCATGCGAAGCCCCGAGCACTTCTCAAAGAAGCTCAAGATCTCTTCTCGCTCGCGGAACCCATAGATCATCATCGAGATGGCCCCCAGGTCCATGCCCTGGGTGGCAAGCGAAACCAGATGAGACGAGATCCGGTTTAGCTCAGCCATCAGCACCCTAATGGCCGTAGCTCTGGGAGGAATTTCGAGGTCGAGTAGCTTTTCGACAGTCAGCGCCCAGCAGAGCTCGTTGCTCATCGGGGCGAGATAGTCCATGCGGGTCACGTTGGTCGCGCCCTGCGTGAAGGTCAGAGTCTCCGCCGTCTTCTCCATGCCTGTGTGCAGATAGCCAATGACTGGTTTGACCCTGACAACGGTCTCGGCATCGAGCTCAAGCATCAGCCGCAGAACTCCGTGCGTCGACGGGTGCTGGGGACCCATATTGATGATCATCGTCTCGTCGTCATCGCTGACGTCGGACCATGGTTCGTTGGTCATCACGGCCTTGCGGGCACCTGCTGCGTTGCCTTTCTCGTAGGCAAGCTCAAGGCTGCCGGTCTCGTCGCGCCCGCGCATCTTCTGCGCACCTTCATCGGTGCGAGCGCGATCTGCCTCCGCGGCGATTCCTTCGAGTTCCACTTGCTCAGGCACCGGTCACCACCACTACTGCGGCCTCGGCGCGCCGGAAAACTGAACCGGAATTGCCCCAACTGCGAAATCCTTCCTCAGGGGATGTCCACTCCAGTCGTCCGGCATGAGAATCCTGCTCAGCTCTGGATGGCCGGTGAACTCGATGCCAAACATGTCGAACGCCTCCCGCTCGAACCAGTTGGCACCGGGCCAAACCGCGCACACGCTTGGGCACACCGGCGCTTCACCGTCGACGCCAATCCGAACCCTTAGGCGCGCGCCGTACGAGCAGGAGATCAAGTTCACGACAACTTCGAAGCGAGTTCCCAGAGCTGATCCCGCCTCGTAACCCTGATAGTCAACCCCGCACATGTCGACGAGACTCTCGAAACCGGCCTCTTTCAGCTGTACGGCAACTTCCGCCCATGCTGCTGCGTCGATCGCAATGACAGCCTGCCCGTATTGATCAACTCGCTCGGCTCCGGAAATGCGCGCGAGAACGGCACCAAGCTCATCCGGCAATCCTTGCGCCTCTCCGAGCTTGTTATTTTCTTCACGAGCTTCGCTCTTGGACATCGAGTCCTGTCTCTTTCCCTTGCTGATCAGCGGTTATGGCGCCGCTACGCCGGTTTCACCTCCAACGCCGGACCTGTCCGGCGCCGAAGCAGTTCGTCGTTTCGAATCATTTCGTGGAGTGTCAGAATCCCGTTGATGAGTGACTCCGGCCCCGGCGGGCAGCCGGGGACGTAGACATCTACGGGCACGATCGTGTCAACTCCTTGAACTAGCGCATAGTTATTGAACATGCCGCCGCTCGATGCACACGCACCCATCGAGATCACCCATTTGGGCTCGGGCATCTGGTCATAGATCTGACGCAAGACCGGTGCCATCTTTTGGCTGACGCGCCCCGCGACGATCATCAGATCGGCCTGGCGCGGGCTGGCCCGAAAGACCTCCATGCCAAACCTGCTGAGGTCGTAGTGCGCAGCTCCCGTCGCCATCATCTCGATAGCGCAGCAGGCGAGGCCAAATGTCGCCGGCCAGACCGAATTCCTCCGGGCCCAATTGACGAGCTTCTCGATCTGCACCGTGAGGAAAGTGGCAGGGATCTGGTCGAGTCCCACTCAGGCCGCCTTCTCTGCTTCGTGCGCGGCATCGGGCTCACTCGCACTGCGCGAGCCGACGAGCAACGCGCGCCTAGGAGCCCAGTCGAGTACTCCCTCGCGCCAGATGTATGCATAAGCGCCAAGGAGAATCAATAAGAAGACTGCCATCTCGACGAACCCAAAAACGCCTAGTCGGCCGTACGCGACCGCCCATGGGTACATGAAGACGATCTCGATATCGAAGAGTATGAAAAGCATGGCGACCATGTAGAACCGGACGGGAAAGCGCTCGGGTGGTTCCTTGTCCGCGACGATCCCGCACTCGTAGGGCTCGAGCTTGGTTCGGGTGGGTCGCCTCGGTGCAAGGAACTTGGAGACGAACATTGAGACGCCACCGAAGAGTGCTCCGACGACGAGCATCATTAGAATTGGCAGGTAATCGGCGATCGTCAAGGCGCAGCGATCTCCAGTCTCGGCGGGAGTTGAATTGGAAGCGTAGGGTCGCGTGCGACCCGCCCGCAAACCGATTGCTGTACCGAATTTTGCCAGCTACTACGCGGTCCAGCGGTCATTCCGAAATCTGGGCGCAGGTCGTCTACCGCTTGCCCGGGAGCAAGGTCCCGAGGCGCTCAATGACGTAGTAGGCCCGCGACGTGACCCGCTTGTCAGCTGGATCTCCGAGGTGGGCAAGAACCATTAGCACCCACTGCATGAACGGCTTAGAGCGCATCCCCACGCTTCCCAGAAAACCCATGATTCGCGGATTTCCTATCAGTGCAGCGAAGATTCGCCCGGCTTTGTAGTAGCCGCCGTACATCGAATATACGCGTTCGGAGTAGCGGGCGATCTCCAGCCCGTTGCCGGTTCGCAGAGCTCGGCTCATCAACTCTGCCGCCACCTCGGCGGTCTCCATGGCGTAAGCAATTCCCTCGCCGTTGAAGGGGCTGATCGCGCCAGCGGCATCGCCGATCAGTACCCAGTTGCTCCCCGCACGAGGACGGACCGAGATCCCCATAGGGAGCTTGCCACCACGCTCCGGCCCAAGGCTGTCCTCGGCTTCGAAGTCCCACGACGGTCCCGCCTGCGCGACGAAGGCCTCCATGAGCTTGGACGTGTTGACATCTTTCCAATCCCGATACGTCGACAAGAGACCGGCGCCGACGTTGACTGTGCCGTCGGCCATGGGGAAGACCCAGCCGTAAGCGGGAAGCGAATCTTCACCGTGGTACAGATCGAGATGGCTCTCCATCCACTCATCGGTGTCTCGCGGGCTGCGGAAGTAGGCTCGAGCTGCAAGACCCATCGGGTACGAGCGGTCACGCCTCGCGCCCAATGCCCTGCCGAATCGGGAAAGCGATCCGTCAGCTACGACCACGAAGCGTGCCCGCACCTCAATCTCGCCGTCCGCGTCTTTGGCTACCGCCCCTTTCAGTAGTCCGTCTTCGTAGAGAGGGGAGACCGCCTCGGTAGCCTCCCGGATCTCGGCGCCGAGATCCCTGGCGTAGTTGGCGATGTCGAGGTCGAGGATTCTTCGAGGCACGGTCATGCCATAGCTCGGGTAGATCGAATGCTCCGGCCACTCGAGCTCGAGCGAATGCCCGAAGCCGCACGCCCGGAGCCCTCGGACTCGGTGATACCCATCGAGCTTTGATTCCATTCCAATGTCAAGCAGCGCCTTGACTGAACGCGGAGTCAGACCGTCGCCGCAGACCTTCTCGCGCGGGTATCGCTTCTTCTCGAGAAGGAGTACATCGTGGCCTTCGCGAGCGAGCCGGCCCGCCGCGGCGCATCCCCCCGGACCGCCGCCAACGACCAGTACGTCTGATTTCTCGGTTCGCTTCGACATCAGGCTATGAAGTCTGCCCGAGTCCGTAAGACCCCGCTGACTGGTGTAGACGCGTGACTCAGCCGCCCGCGAGCGTGCGCTCGTATGCGACGACTGCCTCTAGCTCGTCCGGTGAGAGGATGCTCCCAAAAGCCGGCATCGAACCGCGTGCCGGGTTCTTGTTGGCGCCCCACCCGTCGGGGAAGGCGGCGTTGCCTTTCTTGACAAACTCAACTTGAGAGGCCGCTTCGGGGAAGTCCTTTAGCAACGTCGTGTTGTTGGCCTTGGAAAGCGGAAGGCCGACACCGCCCTGTCCTGTAGCTCCGTGGCACGCCGCACATTGCTTCTCAAAGACCGCCTTGCCGTCAGGACCCTTCTTGGAGACATCGGCCCCCGGCTCAGGCAGCGCAGAACCGTCGCACGCGATCAGCTGACCGTCATCACCGACGTTGAGCTTGCCGGCCTGCCCGCACCTAACGCCGCTTGAGAACTGGCCGAGGTAGACCATGGCAATCACCGGGAGAACAACAAAGGCAAGCACTAGCCACTTCGGCGCTCCGCTGGTGACAACCTCCTTGATGCCACCCGCAATCTCGCTCTGATCAGCTTCCGGATATGGCACCTCGCCAACTCCGACGAGATCAATTGCCGGCGCTACAAGAGCCTTGGCCTCGGCGACAGTGACCTCCCGGGGGGGCGCCGGTGTTGACGCTGGAGGAGTCGCGGGTGAAGCCGGTGATGCCGGTGATGCCTGTGAAGCGACAGCTTCCTGAGCCGGCTCTTCGGCCGCGCCGCCACCTCCAGCTTCGGCCGTCGGGGTGTCAGCCGCTTCGCCGCCCTCGTCGTCGCCACCCTCCGACTTGGAGCGTGCGGCCTGCGAGCGCTTCAGCAGATGCTCGGGGATCTCTACCATGGCGAAGGGGCTCCTCTATTTCAGAGTGGACAGATAGCTGACGAGGTTCTGCATCTCTTCGTCTGAGAGATGTGAATACGAGGGCATCACCGACCAGTCGGCGGTCTCGTGCGGATCCTTCAGATGCGCTATGAGGGCATCGGCATCTTTGGTTCCGTCGCGGCCGGCAAAGTGGGTTAGGTCAGGTCCGATACGACGGGTACCCATCATCTGGGGGTCGTCAAACGCGTAGTCGCCGGGAACGGAAACGGCACCGAGATATGCGTCGGCCTCGACGGGGCGGACTACCTGAGTATGGCAATTCCAACAACCCTCTCTCGCATAGATCAGACGCCCCTTGGCCTCGGGAGTATCGAGATTTGGAGCCGCTACCTGGCGTTCGTTGCCCAGCTTCGTCGGAGTCGTGAAGCTCTCGTTGGCGACTGGCAATGAGACCGCAAGCCACAGCCCCAAGCCGAAAATGACCGCTGATGCAACAAGTACCGCGGGTGCACTCTCTCTCTTCTCGCCCTCGCCGGCATCATCAAATGGCACAAGCCGCTCGCGTGCACCAAGCTCGCCCCCCATGACGGTTCGCACCAGGTTTGTGAGGAAGACCAGCGCTGCCACGGCGACAATTGCGATTCCAACCACGCGCATAGTGGAGAACCACCTGAGCGGTTCGGCGACTCCTTGCCAAGCTGACCCAGTGACGACGGGTTTGGCATTGGTCGCGCCCGCCTGCCAAATGAATCCTGTTACGGCGCCACCGACCCAGGCCCCGGCCGCCAAAGTGACAACGCCTACGACCGTCAGGCCCAAATGCCAGTTGGCCAAGCTCGTCGAGACCCACTGACGGCCCGTCACCCTCGGGATCACCTCGTAAACGGATCCAGCAGCCCAGCACGAGAGGCCACCAATCAAGAGCAGTTCCGTATTGCCGAGTAGGAAGTCGGTCAGTCCGACGATCTGCTGGCTACTGCGGAGCGCGCCGAGAGGCATCATCAGCGAGTAGAGAAAGAGGAGTCCCCCGCCGGCCACGAAGAACCTGACAGGGACCGAGCGCCCGACAGTTCCCCAGCGCCCCTTGAGGCTTCTGCTCAAGTTTGAGAGAACGGTCCACACCGGAATCGCACTCACGATCGAGAAGGCTATGGCGATCGACTGGAGGCTCTCCTGCCCTGGACCAAAGATGCCGCGAATCTGCCCTGTGAATACCCAGAAGATCACTAGCGACCAAAAACCCACCATGGCAATCCGGCGAGAATAGAGCGGGGCACCGGCGATCTTTGGAATGAAGTAGTAGACAGCGCCAATCCCCGCTGCGAGCAGCCAGAGGCCTGCGACGTTCTGCGCATAGAAATTGGCCTGCGTTGACTGCCCAACACCCGCGTAAATCGGGAGGTTCGCCGCGACAATCATTATCGGAAGGGCTATGACAGCGAGACCGAAGTACCAGAGCGACGGATAGATTTGCGGTTCGGCCCGCTTAAGGATTGTGCCCACGACGGCCGCGGCAGTAACCAGGGACGAAATCACCAAGACTGCCGCAATGTAAATGGGGAACTCGAGAAACTGCTGCCCTCCCCCAAAGCCAGCTCCTATCGCGCATATACCCGCTAGCGTGCCAAGGAACCAAAGCAGCGCGTTTCCCTTCAATGCGGCCTCAGCAACGAGTGACGTACCGCAAAGCCTAGGAACGACGTAAATCGCTGCGGCGGTCAAAGCCATCGAAAGCCAGCCATAGAGGATCGCATCGAGGAACATCGATTGCGCTCGCCCATACGCGAGGAATGACAGCCCACCTAGCAAGTCCGGATAGATCAGCTGTGCGGCAGCTAGAAATCCGATGACAGCCCCGACTGCCAGCCAGATCCCCGAGAGGACCAAATACAGCTTGGCCGCCGAATCACCGCGGCTGCCGCTGTCGGAGTTTGAGGACTCACTCACTTCGGGTTCTTCAGTCAATGCTCGCCCCTCAATTTCTGGAACGCGACATGAAATCGCTGCGGCGTCGGAGCTCCAAAGGCCCACGAAACGCTCCTGCTGCCGCGCCGGGCACTTGGCGCGGGATTGTCCTCGTCCGGTGGCGGAAGTGTCAAGAACACCGAACCCTCCCTAGGTGCCTGCGTACGAGTGCAAGCCGGCAATCCAAAGGTTGACGGCGTAGAAATTCACAAGGATCGCCACCCCTCCGACTATCGCCAGTATTGCCGCGCCCCGCCCGCGCCAGCCTTGCGTCGCTCGAGCATGTAAGTACGCGGCAAATATCATCAGAACGATGAAGGACATCGTCTCTTTGGGATCCCAGCCCCAGTAGCGGCCCCAGGCTTGCTCGCCCCAAATCGCTCCAGCGATGACTCCCAGCGTCCAGATCGGGAATGCAAACATGATCATTCGGTACGAGGCCTGATCCAGGCGATCCGCGCTCGGCAAGCGCGAGACAAGCCCCCCATCACTGGTGTCCTCGTCTGCAAAATCTGGATGCCTCGCCTCCCACCGACGCCGAACCAAGTACATGACCTCCAAGATCGCACCAAACAAGAGAAGTGATGCCCCGGCCATGACGAGAAAGACATGAAATGTCAGCCAGTTACTTCGAAGCGCCGGTTGGAGTTCGCCAGGATCGGCGTAAATGACCCAGCCGACCGACATAAGAATCGCCGCGGCGGCAGCCACATATCCCCCGAGCGCCGTGAGGCCGAACTTGGCCTGACCTACGAACAAGTAGGCGGTGATCAACACGAAGGCCAGCGATGCCGTGAACTCATACATGTTCCCCCACGGTGCGTGCTCCGCCGCAAGGGTTCGGGTTATCAGAGAGAGGAGGTGAAGCGCCCATCCCAGCGAGAGAACGGCTGTGGCAAAGACCTTCCACTTACGCGTGCGCCAGGCGACGAAGCCGAAGTACCCCCCAGCCGCGACGAAGTAGAGGACGAGCGCCGACACGAAAGCTGCGTTTGATGTGCGATTCAACGAGTTGCCTTCTTTGCGACTGAGCCGGCCCCTCGAAGTGCGTCTGTGAGATCCGTTTCGATGCGCAAGAACTCCTCCTCGAATATGTCCTTGCGCTGATATGCGACCCCGCCGAAGCGTAGCACCACCCCTTCGGTCCCACCCTCGACAACTTCGAACCAAAGTCGGCGCCGGTATGCGTAAAGCGCCGGATACAGACTGAGCATCATCACTGCGGCGGCGGCGGCGGCAACCGGAGTCCCGTAAGAGTCGCGCTTCACCGAGAAGACCGTGAAGCGCCTGAGGTCTATGAGTTCAACGTTGAGGCCGCCTCCAAGCTGAGTTGAGGTGCCCAGCTTCTCGTTGGCATTCGCAGGGAAGGTGGCGAACTTCTGTGCGACCTGTTCCAGGCCCGTCTTGTCGAGTTCATAGACGTTTTGCGGTTTGTCTAGTCCGAGGTCTCCCCGATACTCAGTCACGACGACGAGCGGGCGCTCGCCAAAGTCTCCAGTACTGATGAGGTCAAGAGCACCGGGCTCCCTAGCTCGGGGATCATCGGGATTGGTGGCGCGAAAGGGAACCAGCTTGAAATCGGGAAAGAGTGAGAGCTCCAGACCCACCGAGCCTGAGGCGGTGGAGGGCAACTTGATGACGCCGGCACTCGAGCCATTGGGGCCGCGCATTCCCAAGACCAATGGGCCGTCGTAAACGACGGTGCTTCCGTCGGTAACACGCACGACTGGGGCCCAGCCGTATCCGAGTTGGTAAAGCTTGACTCCCTTATAGGAGACGGGCTTGTTCACCCGCACTTCGTCCTCGAGGACCTCCCTGCCGTCGTCGAGGATCTTCACGCGTGAGGTGTAGCTCTTGGGCATGCCGTCGTCGCCGTAGGCGACATCGAAATCCTCTACGGCGACGGTGAATCCAGCGTGAGGGTTGATCCATCGGGCGAAGGCACCCTCGCTGTACTCGTCGAAATTGACCCGGCCTCCCTCTACCCAGCTTGTCTTCTCGACTACCACCGCGCTTCCCTCGAATTTTGTGGTGATCGTCAGAGCTGCGGCCAGTGCCACCAAGAAGAATGACCAGTGAAACAGGACACTCCCTGTCTCGCGTGAGTGACCTCGCTCGGCGATCCACTGGTTCGCCCCATTGACTGGTGATGACCGCCAGCGTCTGCGGCCGAGAACCCGCCGCGCCTCTGTCACCGTTTCATCTGAACTCAGCTCCGATTCAACCTCGGTCGTGAAGCGGAGATCTGGGAGGCGGCCTCGCTCCGGTGCTTGCTTGATGCGACGCGCGTGGGAGAGAGCGGCCCGGGTCCTAGGTATCAGACATGCGCCGGTCACAAATAAAAGAAAGCCGGCCAGGGCGAGAAACCACCAGGAGGTGAAGACCTGAAACAGGCCGAGGCGATCGAAAACCTCTCCCCAGAAGCGATGCTCCTCGATGAACTGGGCCACTTTCGAGGGCGCGGCGCTTCGCTGAGGAATCACACTGCCCAGAAGCGAGACGATCGCTACGGCGATGAGAAGCTGAATGGCAGTCCGCATCGAACGCAGGCGACGCCAGCCGTGCATGCGCTCCATAGCCCTAGGCGGCACCGGCTCTGCTCCGAAGTCCTCACTCTCGTTCGATTCAGTCAATCGATCCCCCCGCCCGGGCGTACTCGATCATGCAGCTGAGGTCTGTCTTCTCGATCGGACCCGGTATTGAGGCAACGACCCTCCCGTCGCGTGCGACAACAAAGGTTGACGGAGGGGCAGTCACCTTCCAAGTCGCGGCGAGTGCGGCCTCCCGGTCATATATCGACGGAAAGGGAACGTCGAACTCGCGCTCAAAGGCTGCTGCCGCTGCCCTGTCATCGCGAATGTTCACCCCGATAAATTGGACTCCCTGAGATGACAGCTCCCGGGCCGCTGCTGCGAGCATCGGGGTCTCCGTCCGGCAGGGGCCACACCACGACGCCCAAAAGTTCACCACGGTGACCTGTCCGGCAGTGCTCACAAGTGATACGGGGGTCTCGCCGGTCACGGGAGGCCCTTCGGTATTGGGAGCGGGACTGTCCCGAGAGATCACCCGACCGCTGCAAATCGCTGCCTCCCCGGAAGTGCAAGCCGGCAGAAGCATGATCAGCGCGACAAGTCCAAGAGAGAGCCGGCGCCGCGTCATCGCTCACACAAGGGGATCAACGGCGCTGGCCCTCGGTAGGCGCTGCGAGTCCGCGCTGATGATTCGGCTGAGTTTGCCGGGTACTTTCGGGCCGTGACTAGAATGTGCATCGATTCACAAGGTTACCGGAAGCGGCACATCCATCTTTCCGGATGCCGCAATTCATACGGAGGTATCAACACGTGGGCTCGGGCAATAGGTCGTGGGTCGCTAGCGTCTATCTCGCTGCCCTCGCATTCGCCTTGTTGATCCTCGTCTATGGGGTCATACCGAGCGAGTTCATCGGCTGGTTCAACAAGAAGTACAACGACGCGAACCTCCGAAAGTTCGTACGTGATCCGATCGTCGTCGTGTGGCACCTGGTGACAATCGCGGGTTTCGTCGTCTACGCCGTGCAGTACCAGAACTTCCGCGCGAAGCGAGCCAAGAAGGCCGCTGAGGCTGAGTCCGAGAGCGAATCGGCCTACGGCAGACCGCTGAAGTCGGAGGCCTGAGTAAGACCATGGCCCGCGGAATCGTCACCGGATTGCCGGATACATTCACGGACTACGAGGTCGAGCTGATCGATCCCGGAACCCTGGAGAAGTCCGTACGCCCCAAGCAGTTCCTCCACATTGACCAGGAGGAATGCATTATGTGTGAAGGGTGTGTGGACATTTGCCCGTGGCGGTGCATCCACATGCTCTCGACCGATTCGGTTCTGGACGCCGAAGGAATTGAGCGGCCCGGGGAGGATCCCGAGGACCACGTCGTCTTTGTTGTCGACGAAGACGAATGCACACGATGTCAACTTTGCGTGGACCGCTGCCCAACGGGCGTAATCATGCTCGGCAAGGTCGGCTTGGCGGTGCGCGGCGATACACATTCCAGAGACCAGAGGCACGGGTACGCATATGGCGTCAGGTTCTGACGCGATGGCGGCTCGTACAGGAAGACACCGGAGGTAGTTCCAAGTGGCCAACGGAAACGGCGGCCTCGGCAGCAAGCTGTCCGATAAGGGAAAGCAGCTGACCGAGAAGGTCCAGTCGAGCCAGGCATGGACCTCCATTTTCCGCCCTGGTTCGATCTTCTCAAAGGGCTACTCCGACAGCCCTCGAAATCGCTCGTACGTGATCATGAACTCCCTCGTCTATCACCTCCATCCGGTGAAGGTGAAGCGTCACGGGGTGAAGGTCAGCTACACGCTCTGCTTGGGTGGCCTTTCGTTTTTTCTGTTCATAGTCCTCACGATCACGGGCATCTTCCTGATGTTCGTTTATCGGCCTACCGAAGCTCAGGCCTATCCGGACATGCAGGCCATGATGACCTCGGTTGCGTTCGGGACCCTCGTGCGAAATATGCACCGCTGGGGAGCGCACCTCATGGTGATCTCGGTCTTCTTGCACATGGCCCGCGTCTTTTACCACGGTGCGTACAAGTCGCCGCGTGAGTTCAACTGGGTCATTGGAGTCCAGCTCCTCATGCTCACACTCCTGCTCTCCTTCACGGGATACCTGCTTCCGTGGGATCAGCTGAGCCTCTGGGCCGTCACGGTGGGTACCAACATGATGGGCTACACACCCGTCTTCGGCCGCGAGATGCGTTTCGTTCTTCTCGGGAGTACGGAGATTTCCACCAACACCCTGCTTCGCTGGTATGTACTCCACGTGATCATGCTCCCATTCGTAGCCGTCATCTTCATGGCCATCCATTTCTGGAGAGTGCGCAAAGACGGCGGCATTTCCGGTCCGCTCTAGGCTGAGGTTCGAACGCCAATGGTTGAAATACCAGAACACCTGCTGAAGCGCTCGCAAGCAGCGCGAAACAAGGCCGAATCGGACGGCGACGAAGCTCCAGCTGAAGATGCGGCGCCAGAAGCCGCGGAGCCGGCCAAGGTCGCCACAGCCACAGAGGCCGCGCCGCCGAAGCCGAAGAAGTCCGGAAACGGCGGCGGAGCCGCAACCAAGCTCCACACCCACCGATTGCTCACGGTAGTCAAGTCGGGCTCTATTCAGCCGCCCAAACCCGCACCGGTGGACAAGGTCAACGTCTGGCCGCACCTACTGGTGATTGAGTTTCTTGCGCTCTTGGCCTGCATGGTGTTCCTGGTGCTCTTCAGCATCTTCGTAAACGCGCCCTTGCTCGAAGAGGCCAACTACAACAAGACGCCGAACCCGTCGAAAGCGCCCTGGTACTTCCTTGGCCTCCAAGAACTGCTGGCCTACTTCGATCCGATGATTGCGGGGGTGACGATTCCAGGCATGGGTCTGATCGGTCTCGCGCTTGCGCCGTATATCGACAAGAACCCGAGCAATCACCCCGAAGACCGCAAGTTCGCGATAGCGCTCTTCACCTTTTTCATGATGTTTTGGACGGTCCTGGTGATCATCGGGTCGTTCTTCAGAGGTCCGGGCTACAACTTCGCGTGGCCCTGGGCCGATGGGATCTACTTCGACTTATGAGGTCAGACGCGTGACAACTCGCCAACTCCTCCTTATAGCAATACCCACAGGGCTCGCCTTGCTTGTTCTGTTTGGAATAGTCGTTGCCGCTTCGCGGCGAGAGTCTGACCTCGAGCTCGGGCGGGACGAGGCCGAACGCGAAGCAGCTCTGGCTGCAGTACCAGGCGGTTCCTCCTCGGGTAGCCGGACTCGCAAGAAGACCGCCCCTGGCAACGTCGAGATGGAGAAGGTCACGCCCAAGTTCGATCCCGAACTCGAAGGGATGACCAGGCGCCAGGTCCTGAACCGGGGGATCGTTCTCGCTGCGCTCACGGGCCTTGCGGCGTTCGGCGGTGCGTGCCTCGCCTTCCTTTGGCCCAAGCTCTCGGGGGGATTTGGCTCGGTGATATCGGCCGGCAATATCAATGAGATAAAGGCACAGATCAAGAACGACAAGGCGCCCTTCTACAACCCCAGCGGGCGCTTCTATCTGATGACCTATGAAACCGAGCTCGACAATGCCGAAGGGGAAGTGCTCTACCCGACAGTCTTCACGCAGTTCAAAGAGACGGGCCTAATTGCGATGTACCAGAAGTGCCCGCACCTCGGATGCAGAGTGCCGTGGTGCAGCACTTCGCAGTGGTTTGAGTGCCCTTGCCACGGATCGAAATACAACTCCGCTGGTGAATGGACAGGCGGACCGGCACCACGCGGCATGTGGCATTTCCCGATCAAGCTGAACGGCGAGCAAGTCTCGGTGGACACCGGAACTCAAGTTGAAGGCCCGCCGAAGGGCACCTCGACTCCGGTTAATGCCGAAGCCAAAGGCCCGCACTGCGTCGGGATTTAGAAGTAGCTGTAGGACTGAAAAATGTACGGAGACCGGACTAGCAAATGAACTCAAGCTTGACCCTGATCCTCGTGGCCGGCGTCGTGCTCTTTCTCGGCGCTGGATTCCTGTTCTTCTCTGGAACAGGGCCGCGCAAACCGAAGAAGGTAATACCGGCAAATCAGAAGCGTTACCACGACGACGAAACCCTCGAGGGGCCTGTGCTCACCAAGATCCTCGGGTGGTCGCTCATCTTCACTTTCATGCTTGCAGCGGCGCTACCGCTCTATTGGCTGACGGAACCACAGCGCCAGGTCAGCTTTGCCGAGAAGTACAACCACAATGCGGCCGAACGCGGCAAGAAGTTCTTTGCGGACGCAAAGGAAGATCCGGAGGGATTCGGGTGCGCCACGTGCCACGGAGGCGTCAAGGGCGGAACGACCCGATACGTGCTGCTTTCGGGGCCGGAAGAAGGCCGTGAAGTCACGTGGACCGCGCCCGCGCTCGATGACATCTTCTATCGCTTCAGCCGCGATCAAGTGCATGACATCCTTGTATATGGGCGTCCAAACACACCGATGCCTGCCTGGGGATTGCGAGGCGGCGGCCCGATGACCGAGCAAATGCTCAACGACGTCATTTCCTATCTTGAATCGATTCAGACCGATCCTGAGACAGCCAAGCAGAATGCCGGCGGAGGACAGGGTCTCTCGGGTCAGAAGCTCTTCGAGAAGAATTGCGCGCGGTGCCATACGCAAGGGTGGAGCTACAGGTATCCGGACGTGACCTGGAACAAGCCGGTCGTCATGGGGCCGGCGGGTGGAGGTTCTTTTGGGCCGAACTTGCGGGGATCCGTAACCCGCCAGTTCTACGACCCCGCCGATCAAGTCAAATTCGTCTCTGACGGAAGCCAGTTCGGCAAGGCATACGGGCAGAACGGAGTCGGAACTGGGCGCATGCCGGGCATGGGGAAGATCCTCGATGAAAAGGACATCATGGCAATCGTCGAATATGAGCGGAGTCTGTAGATGTATCTGATAGCTTCAGCCGCAGCCTCAAAGCTCTCACCCACAGCGCTCTTCATGCGCGGGGTGATCGTAGTCATCGCTGCTTTCGTGATCTTCGTCGGTTCGGTCTGGCTTGTCCTCATGACTGACGTCGGGGCCAAGAAGGCCATCATGCTCGTCTTGACGGTGCTTTTCGCATTTATCTCGATGCTCTCGTTGCTCTGGTTCAGATATCCACAGCAAGCGCCAACACCCCATGGAACAGTCTGCCTTGGCGGCAAGGTCAATCCGGCCTTCGAGGAGAATGGTGGTGCAGCCGGGGAATCGTCTGTCAGCGTCAAGAAGAATGTCGGTGGATCCGAAGTCGATGAGAAGATCAGTGCCTGCGAATCTGGCGTCTTCTTTACGAAGTACTTCTACCCAACCATCTTCCTTGTGACCAGTATCGTCCTCTCGCTGATTTCGGCGACTGGGCTGAATCGGATTGAGAAGGCCGAGAAGCTCGCCGATGAACTCGAGGCCGCTGGCGAGCTAGAGGCCGCCACCGCCTAACTAGGTTGTCGAAGCAGCTGCCGCTGCGATGTCGCAGGTTCGCTCGATTTCGTCGCGACCATGGGCGAGGCTGACGAAGATCGCCTCAAAAGGCGAGGGCGCCAGTAGCACGCCCCGAGAAAGCATTTCGCCGAAGAAGCGTGAATACATTGCTGAATCCGCCCTCTTGGCATCCTCGTAGTTCCTGACCGGCTCATTCAGGAAGAAGATCCCTGCTAGCGTACCTTCCTGCTGGACTGTGAACTCCAAGCCGGTGCCCTCAAGCGCATTTGCCAGGCCTGCCGCAAGGAGTTCGACCCTTCCCTCAAGCATCTGGTAAGTCTCGGCGCTCAAATCTCCCAGTACGGCGAGGCTCGCCGCCGTTGCGACCGGATTACCCGAAAGGGTCCCTGCCTGATAGACATCACCAGATGGGGCAAGGCACTCCATGATTTCGGCTCGACCACCGAAAGCTGCGAGGGGAAGTCCGCCTCCGATCACCTTTCCAAGCGTCGTCAAATCCGGAGCGACCGAGTAATACGCCTGGGCGCCACCCAGCGCCATGCGGAAGCCGGTAATCACTTCGTCGAAGATCAACAGAGCCTCGTGGGCGTTAGTGACGGCGCGAAGACGAGACAAGAAGCCTGGCTCTGGTGGCACCAGGCCCATGTTGGCCGCAACCGGCTCAACGATCACGGCAGCGATCTCGCTGCCGTGACGAACGAAAATCTCATCTACGGCATCGATGTCGTTGTACGGCAGCACCACGGTCGAGGAGACGGCGCCCGCTGGCACGCCTGCGGATCCTGATATTCCGAGCGTCGCCACGCCGCTTCCCGCAGCAGCAAGAAGTGCGTCTGAATGCCCGTGATAGCAGCCATCGAACTTCACAATCAGATCTCGCCCGGTAAACCCTCTGGCCAACCTCACTGCGCTCATCGTTGCCTCGGTACCCGAACTCACGAGGCGCACTTCATCAAGAGAGGGGACAGCGTCGCAAAGCAGCTCCGCGAGTCGGACTTCGGCCTCGGTCAGCAATCCGAACGAAGTCCCACGAGTCGCAGCTGCCGCGATCGCTTCGGCTACGGGCGGGTGGGCATGGCCAAAGATACTCGCCCCCCACGACTGTATGTAGTCGATGTATCGCCGACCATCGCTATCCCACAGGTACGCTCCCTCGGCGCGTTCAGCGACGATTGGCTCGCGACCGACCGATGCAAATGCCCTGACGGGTGAATTGACTCCCCCGGGGATTACCTGTGATGCGCGCTTGAAGATGCTGTTGCCCAGCCGGTCCTCGTCATGAGAGGGCACGTGCTGCATCCTTGGCGAAATAGGTAATGATCAAGTTCGCGCCAGCGCGCCTGATCGCGGTGAGACTCTCGATCATCACGGGCTCGGCATCGAGATAGCCTGCTTCAGTGGCGGCCTTCAGAGCCGAATACTCCCCCGAGACCTGATATGCCGCCACTGGCAGAGTGGTAACCGCCTTTATGTCAGAGATGATGTCAAGGTAGTGACCGGCCGGCTTCACCATGAGAATGTCGGCACCCTCATCCTCATCGAGGAGTGCCTCTCTCACGGCCTCGCCTCGGTTTCGATAATCCATTTGATATGAGCGGCGATCGCCGAAAGCCGGGGCGCACTCGGCGGCATCACGAAATGGTCCGTAGAAGGCGGAGGCAAACTTCACCGAGTAGGCCATGATTGGGGTCATCTTGAAGCCTGCCGAATCCAAGGCGCCACGAATCGCCCCGACCTGCCCGTCCATCATGCCGCTTGGTGCAATCAGTCCTGAGCCTGCCGTGGCTTGAGATATAGCGATCTCCGCGTAGCGCTCCAAGGTGGCGTCATTGTCTACTGCGCCCGATTCGCCAAGTACCCCGCAATGTCCGTGATCTGTGAACTCGTCTAGGCACAAGTCCGTTGATATGAGCAGTTCTGATCCGAATGCATCGGCAAGCTCCATTACGGCTCTCTGAACTATCCCGTCCCGATCTGAAGCCTCGCTTCCCTCCGGATCCTTCGTTTTGGGAATTCCAAAGAGGATCACGGCCCGAACTCCAGCAGAGAGGAGCTCCTCGGCTTCCTTTCGAAGGCTCCTGATGCTGTGCTTGGAAACGCCTGGCATCGTGGGAATGGGCTCGGGATCGGTGAGGGACTCCTTGACGAAAAGAGGCGCCACCAATTGGTCAGGGCTCAGCGCTGTCTCCGCCACCAAGTTGCGCGCAAGTGCAGTTGATCGGAGCCTCTGAGGGCGTGAATGTGGGAAGTTCATGGGGCAATCGTACCGATCATCAACCGGCGGGAACACCGGGCCACGGGGTGGGATCCTTGCCGATGGCCGCGCGCGTGAGGGCAAGACCGTCGCCGATAGCGGCGACCGCTTGGGCCACCTGCCGCCTGACCGCTGAACCTGCCAAGTTGCCCAGACCTCTGACCATGACGCCTGCACAGCCAATCTCGGCGTCATCGACAACCGCTGCGAGATCGTCGAGGGAGGCCGCGTCGGAAATTCTCTGCTTGAACTCAGGCGGCGGAGTAGGTGAGTGCGTGGCCTTATCCTGCTCGGCCGCAAGACTCGCCCAGACCGCCGCCCGGTGCTTGTTGGCTTCAGCCAACGCTGCAACTGACAGCTGGAACGATCTCAAGCGAGCTAGTTCAGCCCCGTCTCCTCGGCGACTCGCTTCAACGGCGAGAGCATCCGCGGCGGTAGCAACATCGGAAAGCGCGCGCGCTGCCGATTCCTCATGAGCCACGAATTGGGCGATCGCCGCTGAGCTCATGCGAATGCCACAATCGAGCGATCTGAGTCCAGCGCTACCCTCAGCGCGGCAACATGAGTTGAGTCCGCGAACAAGTTCGAAGACAGCACAGGGGTCAGACGTAGTGTCAACATGTCGGCAATCGCGTTGCGATAAGCACTCGTTAGGGCGATCTCCCCTTCGAGCAGCGTACTCAGCGCCCGCCGCTGATCGCCTAAGGGCGTGGGCAGCACGTAGCGCTCACGCGCCTCGCCCGCCTGCCCACCGGCGTCGTTAATCAAGCGCCTCAACGCTTCGGAGTGCGCCACATGATGCCCACGAATCTCGCCGGCAAGGCGGGCCAGGTCTGGATCGAGACGCTCCCCAGCAATCACCTCATTCGCCAGCGCAATCTCGCGCAACTCAAGCTGGAGCAGCGTGTTCAATGTGTCAAAGTCTGGTGAGCCCTCGGGAATTCGGGGTGGGACTACGCCTATCGGAGGGGCCGCGACCCGCTGCGGGGCACAAGCGCTGAGCACTGGAGCAAGTAGAACCAGACCTGAGCAGATCGCTGCGCCGCTCAGTAAGTCCCTCCTGGTTGGGAAGGTGGCGTCTTCAGACATTCCCGAAGGCAGACCTGAGCGCGTCAACCAATCCCTCGATCGTGTGAGATTGGGCGACAACCGTGGGCTCGATACCCAGATCGCGTGCAGTTGCCGCAGTTGCAGGCCCGATGCACGCAACGACACCTGGCACGCACTTGTCGCCCATCAAATCAACGTAGTTGAGTACCGTCGAGGACGATGCGAACGTGACTGCATCGATCTCGCCGACCTCGATCTGTGCGCGAATTGCAGACGTGTCAGATTCGGCGAAAACCGTCCGGTAGGCGGCCACTTCTTCGACATCGAAGCCCCGTTCGCGCAGACCGTCAGGGAGTACTCGACGCCCTTCTTCTGCCCTTATCAGAAGGACGACCTCGCCACGGCCGCTCTCTGGAAGCTCCGCTAGTAGACCCTCTGACGTCGAAACGGAAGCGGTGATGTCTGGGGTAATCCCTGACCGCTCAAGGGCATCGGCGGTGGCGGGTCCAATTGCCCCGACCTTGACGCCGGCAAATGCCCTTGAATCCATGGCCAAGGCAGCCATGGCTGTTCGGGTTCGCTCGACCCCGTTTGTGCTCGCGAACAAGACCCATGAGAAGCCGCCGCCCCCAAGGCGCTCCAGCGCATCGGTCAAGGATTCGGGGCTCGACGCCTCCTCGATTGAGATCAATGGAAATGTGACGACATCTGCGCCGAGGTCTTCTAGTAACACTGCTAGGGCACTCGCTTGCTCGCGCGCCCGAGTCACGAGTACCCGCTTGCCCCAGAGCGGAAGCCTCTCGACCCACGCAATCTGTTCTCTGAGCGCGGTGACCTCCCCGACTACGACGGCCGCCGGCGCCTTCAACTTGAACCTAGATGCCTCCCGAGGCAGGTTCTCCAGGGTTGCCATCACCACACGCTGCTCAGGTCTAGTGCCCCATTCGATTGCAGCAACAGGAGTCTTTGGATCGCGTCCAGCACCCACAAGTGCGCTGCAAATCTCTGGAAGAGAGCCCACAGACATCATGAGAACTAGAGTTCCACCCAGCCTGCCAAGGCTCTCCCAGTCGACTCCGCTGCTCTCGAAATCCTCGTGCCCGGTAACCAGCGTCACAGAAGTTGAGATCCCCCTGTGGGTCACTGGAATCCCGGCATACGCGGGGGCAGCAATTCCCGAGGTGATTCCCGGAATCACTTCAAACGCGACACCGGCCTCAGCGCACGCCAGGGCTTCTTCTCCGCCACGGCCAAAGACGAACGGATCCCCGCCCTTGAGGCGAGCAACCCTCTTGCCTTCAAGTGCCTTCTGGACGATCAGACGGTTGATCTCGTCTTGGCCGAGACCTGGATTGCCCGGCTCCTTCCCCGCGTTGATCAATTCCGCATCGGGATGTGCGTGAGCAAGCAGCTCTGGTGCAGCTAGCCGGTCGTAGACGATCACATTCGCCTCTCGCAACCTCCGAGCACCCTTCAGGGTGAGCAATTCCGGATCCCCGGGCCCGGCGCCGATCAGCGAGACGAAGGGCTCAGCCACCGGACTCACTCGCCAACTCGGTCAGCAATTGGCCAGCGCCGCGGCCAAGCAGCTCCTCCCCGAGGGCCGTACCGTCAACAACGGGATCCTCGATCTCTCGCTTGCCTGCGATTACTTGGTGTCCATCGGGGGAGTGAACTGTCGCATTCAAGACCAGGCGGCCATTGCAGATCGAAGCGTGGGCTCCAACCGGAGCGGAGCACCCGCCCCCAATCGCATTCACGCAAGCTCGTTCGGCCATGACTGCAGCGCGAGCTCCCGGATTGTCGATCTCTCTGACCAAGCCAGAGCACTCGCTGCCTTTCGCGATCTCGACAGCGATTGCGCCTTGGCCCTGAGCGGGGAGCATGATCGACGGATCAATTCGATCGACCAAGAGTTGTCTGGCCAGGTCGAGTCGGTCGAGCGCCACCGCACCGACGACTACGGCATCACTTGAGTCGAGCGCGCGAAGTCGCGTCTCAATGTTGCCCCTCAATCCCTGAAACGTTAGGTCCGGCCTGAACGCCGCGAGCTGAGCCCGCCTGCGCGGACTGCCGGTTGAGACGAGCGCTCCGGGAGCGAGACCATCGAGACTGCAGCCCACCAGCGCATCGCGCGGGTCGTCGCGAAAGGGAATGGCGGCAATCTCGAACCTTGGATCCAGCGCTGAAGGCATGTCTTTGGCCGAATGCACCGCCACGTCAGCCCTGCCATCAGCTAGAGCGTCCTCCAGTGCCTTTGTGAAGACACCGGCCGAACCCATAGCGGGCAAGGGCGTAGTGCGATCCGAATCGCCTTTGGTGGTCACCGGCACGAGCTCAACCTCACCGCCACGGTTCCGGAGCAACGACGCAACAGTCTCCGCTTGAGCAAGTGCAAGCGGGCTGTTACGCGTCGCTATCCGAACCCGCATCCCACTCGTCGGTCAGGTCGAAAAGCTTGGCCAACGATTCGGCGAGCAGTGCGCCATCGGCCGTTGCTGCGAGCTCGCGCATGCGCACCGTTGGAGTGTGAAGAAGCTTGTTAACCAGTGAGCGGGTGAGAGAGTCGACCAAGTCGAGATCGTCGTGTTCAAGATCGGCCAGCCTTCCCGAATACCTGGCGATCTCGTCTGCGCGAGTCTCCTCCGCCGCCTTCCTCAGAGCCGCGATCAACCCGCTGTAACGAGCTGCCATCTCATCTTCGAGAAAACGGGTGACTTCTCCGGCAATGATTTCGCGACCTCTCCGCGCCTCGGTGGCTCTCTTCTTGCGACCTTCATCGGCAAAGCTCCGAAGCCCGTCGATGTCAAGCAGGGTCACGCCTTCGATGTCCGCGGCAGATGGATCCACGTCGCGGGGAACCGCAATATCGATGATCATCAAGGGGCGATGGCCCCGCTCCTCGGCCATCTTTGACACGCGCTCGAAGCTGAGAACCAGATCATCGCTGCGTGTCGAGCAGACCAGGATGTCAGAGCGCGCGACCACTTCGTCTAGATCGGAAAGCTCAGCGGCTGCAGCTCCCACAACGCCGGCGAGCTCAATTGCCTTGTCAATGCTGCGGTTGACCACCGTCAACGTTGCGGCACCCGCGCCCTTCAATGCCCGCGCTCCGGCCTGCCCTGCCTCGCCTGCACCTAGGACAACCACATCCCTTCCGGAAAGGCCACCGAATTCTCGCCCGGCCAATGCAACAGCGGCAGACGAAACAGATGCGGCGTTTTCCGAAATACCGGTCTCGGTTCGAACTCGCTTTCCGACCTCGAGTGCCCGCCTGAAGACTGATGAGAGGGTGCGCTCGATGACGCCTTCCTCCTGAGCTGCCTTGAAGGCCCTGCGAACCTGACCGATTATCTCGGTCTCGCCAAGGACCATTGAGTCGAGTCCGGCGGTCACGTTGAAGAGGTGCGTGATAGCGGCGTCGTCGTAATAGGTGTACATCTGCTCAGCAAAGACTGCCGGCTCCAGGTGATGGAACTCGGAGAGGAAATCCCGAATCTCCGCTGCCGCGGGATGGAACCTGCTGGCATTTACATAGATCTCAACCCGATTGCAGGTCGAAAGGATCACTGCCTCGCCGACGTGCTCGCACTGGAGGATCCCGGCTAGCGCCTTGGGGAGGTCCTCGTCACGAAAGGAAAGCTGCTCGAGTACTGATACCTCGGCTACTTGATAGTTGAGGCCCGTGACTATGACAGACAATCTGCAATCCTTCTTCGTGCAGCTTCAAGATCGCCAGCCCTGATCATCTCGAGTACGTCATTTGACGCGGCAGCTTTCCACTTCTCTTCCATGCCCTCGGTGGAATGACCCCGCTCGTGCAGGCGATCACGGGCCTCTGACATCAGTTCCGTCAAGACCCCCCACTCCTCACCGATTTCTTCTTCGAGTCGCCCCTTTAGTATCGCAGCCATGGCGGGGCTTGCGCCCCCTGTCGAGACAGTGACCGTGACGGGACCTCTTCGAATCACTGCAGGGAGTATGAATCTGCAATTCTCCGGATCATCCGCGGAGTTCACCAACACCCCAGCCGACTCCCCTTGCGAATAGACAAGCTCGTTGATCCCTGGATCATCGGTTGCGGTAACAGCGAGAGTGATTCCGTCGAGATCAGACTGCTCGTACCGGCGCTCCACCAACTCGACCGAATCCGACGCCACGAGGTCGCGCATCGCCTCAGAGATCCGCGGGGCCACTACCTTGACCGTTGCACCTCCCCGAAGGAGCCCGCGGGCCTTGCGAGCTGCCACCGGCCCACCGCCAACCACTAGGCACTTCCGACCGTCGAGCTGAATGTGAAGCGGGTACCACGACATCAGGTATGTGAACTGGAGAACTCAGGCGTGCCCGCCTCCCGGCGCTGCTGGTAAAACGAGAGAATTTGAAGCTCAATAGCAAGGTCGACTTTTCGAAGCGACACACCTTCGGGAACGGAAATGACCACCGGTGCGAAATTGAGGATCGAGCGCACCCCGGCCTCAACCAGCAAGTCTGCGACCCGCTGGGCCTCCGACGCGGGAACAGCGATGATCCCAATCGCAATCCCGTCTTCCTTGGCGACATCGGCAATGGCATCCATCGGCCTGACGGTCAGACCGGCAAGCATCTCCCCTTGCTTCGAGGGATCGGAATCAAACAGCCCGACTATTCGAAATCCTCGAGCCGCGAATCCTTTGTAGTTCGCTAGCGCCGAGCCGAGGTTTCCCACGCCCACGATCGCCACCGGCCGATCCTCGGTAAGGCCGAGTTCCCGGGAGACCTCGTGAAGCAGGTAGGTGACGTCATAGCCGACTCCACGGGTGCCGTAAGAGCCCAGAAACGACAGATCCTTGCGTACCTTCGCTGCATTGACACCTGCCATTTCGGCCAGACGCTCTGATGAGATCGTCGCGACTTCGCGGTCGGACAATTCGAGAAGACTTCGATAGTAAATAGGGAGGCGCGAGACCGTTGCTTCGGGGATTCGGCGTTCGCCGTCCGGCGTCATTGACGAGCAACTCCAGTAGATGTCGGGGATCCGCACTACGGAACGATCAGACCTCGACGAGATCCGGCCCATGTGGGAGCACACAATGCACAAGTCCATATGATATGAGCTTGTGACTGAATTCTCAAAGTCACAATCACTTAATGCAACTCGTATTTTGAGCGTCATGACCGCTGGAAAGCGTGGAGGGAGACTCCCAGATGTCCGTAGCTCTCGGCATCGTCGCGACCGCTGTCGCGGCGGTCTTCGCCCTCTCGATGTTCAGGCGATACCGGATTCGAGGCGGGAAGCACCATGCCGCCTGGGGCATATCGATGATCATGTTCGCGGTGGCGAGTGCCGCGCTCACTGCGGGTCTCGCCTTCGGGTGGAACTCCGAGATCTTCAAGGTCTACTACTTGTTCGGGGCGATTCTCAACGTTCCATATCTCGGATTGGGAAACGTCTACCTCCTTTGGGGCGACCGTGCTGGTTATGTCGGGCAGCTCATCCTTGGAGCTTTTCTAGTCGCATCGGTTGTGACAATTCTGACTGCCCCCGTCACCAATCCGCCCTCGGGCAGCGAGATTCCCTCGGGCAAGGAGGTGTACGCGTCAGAGTCACATCCTGCTCTCCCAGCTGGATGTGAAGAAGTGCGTCCTCCTGATTGCCTCCCGTTCGTCAAACGAGATCCGGTAGCGGTACTGCCGAGGGTCTTTGCGGTGTTCGGCAACATCTTCGGGACACTCATGGTTGTCGGAAGCACGGTTACTTCGGCCATCAGGTTCTTGCGGCGGCGCAAGACCGACCCCTTCGCGGGGCGCCTTGCTCTTGGAAACATCTTGATTGCGGCAGGGGTGATGATCGTGGCAAGCGGTGGCACCTCTGCCCGCCTTGGGACGACTTCGGTGCTCCCCATGACACTCGCAGCAGGCGTGAGCGTGATCTACTCGGGCTTCAGGGTCGCATCGAGGAAGCTCGCCGACGACGCGGAGAGCGGCGACGGAGAATCGATAGAACCGCAGGGCGAATCGGAAGCGCCGGGTGATCCCCAATGAAACCGTACGCAATCGTCACAGGTGGAGCCGGCGGAATCGGCAAAGCAATATCCGGCCGGCTGGTGGATGACGGATTCGACGTTCTCATCGCCGATTTGGCTAGGGAAGCGGCAGAAGCAGTTGCGACAGAGCTAGGCGAGGGATGCGCGGCGATCGAAATTGACGTTTCCTCGCCAATCTCAATAGCGCGCGCGTTTGAGGAAGTGATTGGCGAACGTTCGGCCCCAGCGGTTCTCGTAAACAATGCGGGGTGGGACTTGACCATGCCGTTTGTAGAAAGCGACCTCGAATTCCGCCAGAAAGTGCTGGCCGTGAATCTTTCTGGTGCCATCGAATGCTCCTGGCATGCGAGCAGAGCAATGCTCGAAGCAGAAAGCGGCACGATCATCAACGTCGCGAGTGATGCAGGAAGAGTGGGTTCCACTGGCGAGGTGGTGTACTCGGGTGCCAAGGGAGGAGTGATTGCCTTCACAAAGGCGCTAGCTCGTGAGGTCGCCCCCGCAGTCAGGGTCAACTGTGTTTGCCCCGGCCCGACCGACACCCCCCTGTTGGGGGCGATCGCCGAGGAAAACCCCGCTTTGGTCCGTGCTCTCGAGCGGGCGATTCCGCTCAGGAGAATTGGCGCCCCCGCCGATGTTGCCGGCGTCGTCTCATTCCTCTGCTCTGACGACGCCGCCTATATGACAGGGCAGACGATCTCGGTGAGCGGTGGCCTGACGATGGCCTGAGGCGGTCAGCTCTCGCTCAGCCGGAGCGCAACTCGCCTCTGCGAATCTTGCCGATGAATGTGTGCGGGAGCTGATCCACAAAATTGATCTCGACGGGGACCTTGTATCGAGAGATCCGGCCCGTGCAGAACTCCCGGATCACCTCTGAATCTCTCACGACGCCTGTCGAGACCACGTACGCAACGACTTCTTCCCCCGTCCGCGTACTCGGGCGGCCGACGACCGCCGCTTCGCGAATCTCCGAGTGCGCAAGAAGTACCTCCTCTACCTCGGCAGGAAAGACGTTGAAGCCCGAAACGATGATGATGTCTCTTGAACGATCGACCAAGTAGAGCCGACCCTCTTCGTCAGCAACTGCCACATCACCAGTCTTCAGCCACCCGTTAACCAGCGTCTCAGAGGTTGCCTCGTCATCATTCCAATAACCGGCGAATAGGTTCGGTCCGCGCACCCAAACCTCGCCGGGGTCACCAAGCAGTGCTATCGAACCGTCACTTGAACGTAACTCGACTTCCACTCCGGGAAGTGGCCGGCCCACGCTTCCCGGGGTCGGTTCTGGATCCATGCGTGTAGTTGACACGACCGGAGATGCCTCGGTCAGCCCATATCCTTCCCAGAGCGGCTTGCCGAAATGCTCGCCGAATCCCTCATAGGTCTCGATGTCGAGTGGCGCCGCTCCGCTCACAGCGACTCTCACGGATTTCAGCACCTTCTGCGGCGGCTCGAGCGATAGCCAGCCGGCAAAGACCTGGGGCGTGCCCAGCACTACGCTCACCTTGAATCGCTCGATTGCCTCCAGCCAGGCAGCTCCGCCATGAGCGTACGGAAAGGCCAGAGTCGTACCTGTGTAGAGGCTATAGCCGGCTACCACGTTGAGACCGAAGATGTGGAAGAAGGGGAGCATGGCAAAGCCGACATCGTCTGGCTCGGCCTTCATGCCCGGATGCGCATCGAGCTGATCGAGGTTTGCGCGCAAGCTCCCGTGCGTCAGCACGGCCGCCCTCGCCTCACCAGTGGTCCCAGAGGTCATGAGCATTGCCGCAGGATCGTCATCATCGACATCGAGTGTTTCGGGCCCGGGGTCGGATTCGACCAATTGGGCCGGATCGAAAATCTCTGCACCTACCCCGCGAGCGGCCTCAGCTGCTGAGCCATCCGCCACTGCGATTCCCGTCTCGGTGCTGACCAGCCCCCGTGCAAGCTCCGCGCCAGGCGACAGCACGTTTAGCGGAACGGCCACCGCGCCGAGGCCCAGAGCTGCGACATAGGTCTCTACGAAGGCTGGTCCTGAAGTCAGAATTGCCACCCTGTCGCCGTGCCTGACCCCAGCTCGCGAAAGCCCGCCTCGTATTCGAAGAACGCGCTCGGCCAGCTCGCCGTTTGTGGTAGCACCATCGGAGGTGAGAAATGCGGTTCTACCGGGATTCGTTGCCGCAGCGCGGAGCAGCCGAGCCGCCAAGTTCGCCACTTGTCACTTTCCCTCTTGCCGCGTGAAGACGCATCAATCTACCCGAGCCCGAGCGGTCTTCCGCCAACATCGCTGGACTACCATGGCAGACGATAAGCAGACACTTGGAGGTAGTGCACCAATGCGAATGGGCCGGAGACTCTCAGCGATGGCTTTGGGATTGCTCATGGCAACAAGCTTCGTCATCTCAACGGCTTCCTGCACCAAGAACTCAACCCCCGACGAGAAGACGGTCACCCCGTCTCCTATACCCAGCACTCAGACCGGACCTGGGCTGATTGGCCCCATGAAGCGAGTCAAAGTCGGCGAGGTCGACTATGCCTACCACGCCTTTGGCAGTGGCAAACCTCTAGTAATGATCATGGGGTTCTCGGGCACGATGTCGATTTGGGATACGCGCCTGTTGGCAAACCTCGCCTTGGATCATCAGGTCACAATCTTCGACAACCGCGGAATCGGTTTCAGCACGGACACCGCAACAGGACCCCTCACGATGGAGTCAATGGCCGACTCTACTGTTGCCTTGATCGAGGCCCTCGGCCTTTCAAGACCCGATATCGTCGGCTGGTCTATGGGGGGCGAGATAGCTCTGACAATTGCCACCAGGCAGGGGCACAAGGTGGACAAGGTAGTTGCCATTTCTGCCGACCCTGGATCGGCCAACGCTATCTATGCAAGTGAGGATATCGACCGAGAGCTGAGCGACCCCAACACAACATTTGACCAGCTCATGCATCTACTGTTTCCTGAGGACGCTAAGGAGGCAGAGAAGCAGTACCTCGATTCGCTAAAGGGAATTCAGCAGCCTCCGCCCAATCCGCAAGGGATCGCACGCCAAGCCGCTGCCGAAGACGCGTACTCGACGAGCAACTCCAACTGGGACAAGCTCGGATCGATCAAGAACCCGGTTTTGCTAATGACAGGCAACAAGGATCTAGTAGTACCGGCCGAGAACTCAGCCGTCATGGCTGGGAAGATTCCGGGGGCTTGGCTCGCGCAGTTCCCGGGAACGGGGCATGGCCTCCCCGCTCAGGAACCTGATCGCGTCGCCGCTGTGATCAAGAACTTCTTAGCCATCTAGCTCGTCTCGGTCAGCACCGAGATCGTTGCGAAGAAGATCCTCGCGTCCGATCCGCTTGGTATATGCAGCCCTGCCGATCATGTGTGCCGCCACCGGCGCGGTCATCAGCTGAAAAGCGATCACCAGCAGCAACCTTGACGCGAGCCCGACAGATGGATGTGCGACCACCGCGGCAATTGCAACCAGGACCAAGCCGAGTACTCCGGGCTTGGTGGCTACATGGATTCTGGCGAAAAAGCCTCGCAGTCTGAGAAGTCCGATGCCGGCAACGGCGGCAAGACCGGCACCGGATACTGCAAAGAGGGTGGCAACCAACCCCCTCATGAAGTCTCCTCGAGTTCATCGGAATCGTCGGCCTGCTGCTCAACGTAGCGAGCCAGAGCGGTCGTACCCAGGAACCCCAAGATGCTTATGACCAGCATGACATCCACAAACGGGGTGCCCGCGTCTGGCGAAAAGACGATGTAGAGGGCAATGCTCATCGTGATCAGTGTGATGAGCGTATCTGCCGCCAGCACCCTGTCAGGCATGGTCGGACCCATGAGGAGCCTGAGGACAATGACCGAGCCGCCGCAAGCCACTAGGCAGAGTGCAGCCACTGGCCCCCAACTCATCGCGACACCTTCGCGCCGGATTCCTTGGGTCGAATTGCGCGAACCGCCAGACGCTCGAGCGTGGCGACGGTCTCCTGCACACTGGATCCCTCTGTGAATCGCAGCGTGTGTACATAGAGTTTGCGAGGCGCATCCGAGATCTCAATAGTGAGGGTTCCCGGCGTCATGCTCACGCTGTTTGCGACGATCGTCGCAACGAGTGCCGAGCCCGTCTGCATCTCGCATTCGATGATTGCCTGTCTGATTTTGGGCCGCGGACTTAGGGTCTGAATCGTCAGGTCCAATGTCGAACGAATAAGGAGATAGGCAAAGACAGCCAGATAGATGGCCGCGCGAAAAGGATTGATCCGAAAACTCTCATCCTCGCTGAACTTGGCGTCGCCAACGGCCGGCGGCACTAAGCCTTGATCGACCAAATCCTCGAGTGCGCCAGGCTTCGCTCGCCTCGACCATGCGATCACCACAACAAATCCGACGATCGCGCCTGTCAACAAGTTCGCCGGGCTCAAGTCGCCCCACAGCCCGGCCCAGATCAAAGCTAGTGGAATTGTGCGGAGAATGACCTTCATTTCAGAACCGCCGCCGCGTAGATCTTCGGGTCCATGATTTGTTCGGCGGCGCGTAGTGAGAGCTCGTAGAGCGGTCCTGCTACAAGCGCGATTGCGAGGGTGATTCCAACTAGGCCCGCGGCGGCAATTGCCAGGTGCTTGACGCTTCGGTTGAGCGCTGCATCTATCGGTTCACTCTCGTCATGTTCTGGGAGCTCAGCCTTTTCAGCTGGCGTTTCATCTAGATTCTCATGCTCGGGAGAACCCCAGAACGCGCCACCCCAGATCTTCATCATCGAATAGAGAGTGAGGATGCTGACGATTGCAGCAACAGCAGTAGCCGCGAATTCCCGGCCGTCGATACCAGCGCGGATAAGGGCAAGCTTCGCCGCGAAACCGCTGAACGGCGGAAACCCTGCAAGGCTGAGCGCCGCAAGTATGAAGAGTGCTGAGAGCCATGGCCTGCGATGGGCTATGCCTCCAAGCTTCTTCAGAGATGTGGTCCGGTGCTCTTCCTCGATCACGCCGCCGACGAGAAAAAGCGAAGCCTTGACGGGGATTTGATGGAGCATGAAGAAGATCGCTCCAGCGAGACCGGCCGCAGTAGCGATGCCTACCCCGAAGATCATGTACCCAACCTGGGATACGACATGAAACGAAAGGATCCGCTTCATGTCGGACTGCGCAATGGCGCCAAGGACTCCCACGACCATCGTTAGTGCCGCAATCACGACCATGACCTTGCCAGCGCTGACAGCTGGAAACATCACTGACTTCATCCTGATGATTCCGTAGACGCCGACCTTGGTAAGCAAGCCCGCAAAGACAGCCGTGACCGGGCTGCGTGCCACGGGATAGCTGTCAGGAAGCCACATGAACAAAGGGAAGATGGCTGCCTTGACCCCCAAGATGAAGAAGAGAAAGGCCCACAGAACTTCCTGGACATTTGGCGGAAGTGCAGATATCCCCCCGGCGAGTTGGGCGAAGGAGACGGTTCCCGTCATGTAGTAGGCCAAGGCAATCGCTATGAGAAAGAGTGCCGAGATGACCACATTGATCACCACATAGGTGATGCCGGCCCGGATCCCATCAGCTCCGGCTGTGAAAGTTAGCAAGAAGAAGCTCGCAAGCAAGATGATCTCGAACGCCACGAAGAAGTTGAAGAGGTCCCCCGTGATCGTGGCAAGGACCACACCTGTCGCCATCGCGAGATACGAGGGGTGGAAAGCCGAGGCTTCGTCGTCGGTTCCGGGCTCCACGATCGCGAAAATCAACACGCAGAGCAGAACAGCAAGCGCAACTGTCAAGACCAGCGCCGACAAGAGATCGAAAACGAGAGTGATGCCAACGCCTGCCGGCCATCCGCCAACTCGACTCACCAGAATCCCGCCACTCCTAACCTCGAGGAGAAGCAAGACCGAAAGCACCAGGCAGGCCGACAAAGCGACGACTGCTATTACCCTCTGGAGCCAGAATCTCCCGAACGCCAGAAGAGCTGCAGCCGTGCCTGTGAAGGGGATCCAAAGCAGATACGGAAGGGCTGAGCGCACCTAGGTTTCCCCCCTCTCGTCATCCTCCTCCAGCAGGTCTAGCTCGTCGCCGAGCTGATCGAGGTCCCGATCACGCTCGCCTCTCAGTCGAGCGATCCGCCGGTCCTCAAGATCATCTTCAACCTCGTCATTGCCCTTGAGAATGAGTGCTCGATACGCGAGTCCGAGGGCGAAAACTGTCAACCCGAACGAGATGACAATTGCTGTCAGCACGAAGGCCTGAGGAAGCGGATCCGAAATCGCCACCGCCACCCAAGTTCCGTTGATGATCGGAGCGCGTCCTAGGGAAGCGCCTCTAGCTATGAGCGTGAGGTTTGCGGCGTGGGTCAGTAGCCCGAAACCCAGGACTATTCGGGTCAGGCTTCGCTGCATGGCTAGATAGAGCCCTGCCGAAACCATGAGCGCAACCAAGAACGCAAGACTCAGACTCATCTCAGGGCCCTCTGCTAGTCAGGGCGAGGAGCGCCTCGTTGACCGAGCCGGCAACGACCAACAAGATGCCGGTATCGAAAACGAGGCTGGTGGGGAACTTCACCTGGCCAAAGAACGGGATCGCAACGGTGAAGATCTCCTGCCCAAGCAGGTCTCCACCGAAGAAAACCGGAACAATGCCGCTAATGACGGCAACTCCGAAGCCCACCCCGACGAGTAGTACCGGGCGCACGAACTGAATCCGCATGAGCCCCGCCCGCCCCTGCGCCACATAGAAAAGGCTGAATAGGCCCGCAACCACCAGACCGGAGACAAACCCTCCCCCCGGAGCGTTGTGAGCTGACACGAGCAGGAAGAGAGCGAGCAGGCTCAGGATCGGAGCGAGGCCCCGAAGCGCAACGTCGAATATGACCGACCGCTTCATGCGCGCCCCCTTCGCCTGGTCTCGATCCCAGCGAGAGTTGCCGCGCCGATGACCGCGATCGTGAGAACGAGAATCTCGCCCATGGTGTCAAGAGCCCTGAAGTCCACGAGGATTGCATTGACTACGTTTTGGGCCCCGGCGTCGGCGACGGAGAATTCGACGATTTCAGCCGAGACAAAGTGATCCGCGCGGTAGCCCTCGGATCCGGCTAGCAAGACAAAGACCACGACCCCGGCAAAGGCCGCTGCAGCGATCTTCAAGACCTCTGACCCCACCGGGCGTGTACGCCCGAACTTTGCGGGCTGGTCCTTGACAACCAGCAAGAAGACCACGACGGCAAGTGTCTCGATGACCACTTGGGTAAGCGCAAGGTCCGGAGCCCCCAGAACTACAAAGACTGCGGCGAGACCGTAGCCGACCCCGCCAAGCAACAGCACGGCGGTCACGCGCGACCGCTGAACCGCCATGGCTGCGGCCAGAACCCCGCAAGCGGCAACAAGAAGCAATTCGACTACGGAACCGGCTAGAGGAAGGGCGCCAAGATCGATGTCGATTGCGGCCAAGTACCAAGCGATCAGGCCCATCCCCACAATGGTGATCGTCGCGACGTAAATCGGCAGTGATCCGCTTTGGACAACGCCGGCAAGGCGGTCGGCGAAGCGGATCAAGCCGACGTTGATTGCCTCGTAGACCCGCTGTCCTAGCGGAAACGGCAGGGCTGCCTTTGACGCGAAGTGACGCAACCTGTCGAAGTATCCGAATCCCACGCCGCAAGCGAGTGCCAGCAATGAGATCACCAGGGCGGAGCCGACGTGTGGCAGTACGGGGATGCCAAAGTTGGCTTTGCCCGTCGCACCTTTCACCGCCGAACCTAGAAGCATCTCAGGGGCCTTCGCAAAGAGCGCCATGGCAATCCCTGCGAAGGTGAGGACTCCTGCCGGTATCACAAACCCGAGTGACGGCCTCCTGCCGAGCACAGCAACGTCACCCTTGGCACTCGTGAAGAAGGCCCCTCTTAGTGCGTAGGTGCTATAGGCAGCCGTGAGTGCGCTCGCCACAACCATCAAGCCGATTGCTGCGTAGAACCAAGGAGGCGAGATCTCCATGAGGTTCTCAAGCCCCCTCTCTTTTCCCGCAAATGCGAGTGTCAGCGGTACACCCGCCATGCATGCGAATCCCGCAGACATCACCGCTGCAACCCCCCTCATCTCAGATGCAAGGCGGTCGAGGCGGGAGATGTCACGCGTATGCAATGAGTGATCGATGATCCCGACCCCCATGAACAGGCCTGCCTTTGAGAGAGCGTGGGCCAGGAGCAGGACCACGCCGGCAACCCAGGCACGCCTGTCCGGCATTGCGAAAAGAAAGCAGAGAAGCCCGAGTTGCGCGACGGTTGAGTGAGCCAACAACAGCTTGAGATCGTCCTGCCGCAGAGCGCGCCAGCCAGCGAGGACCATTGTCAGTCCGGCAGAGCCGATTACCAGCGCGCGCCAAGGTCCGCCGCCCAAGACCGGACTCAACCTCGCAATCAGGTAGACGCCGGCCTTGACCATGGTCGCCGAGTGCAAGAAGGCGCTGACCGGCGTCGGCGCGGCCATTGCGGCTGGCAGCCATGAACCAAATGGAAGCTGGGCCGACTTGGCCAGGCATCCCGTTGCTATAAGCACCAGTGCCACAGCCGGCAAGCCGGTCAATGTCTGCGAGCCGGCATTCTCAACACCGGACAAGTGCCAGATTCCCGTAGATGCTCCGAATATTGTGAATCCCACGAGCATCGCAATCCCACCAAGCCCAGTTATCAGCAGTGCCTGGGTGGCGGCCGCTCTGGCCGCGGCGTGTTTGAACTCTGTGCCGATCAAGAAGAATGACGTCACCGAGGTTGCTTCCCAGAAGAGGAAGAGCGTGAAGAAGCCGTCAGCGAGAACGAGTCCGAGCATCGACCCCGCGAACGCGAGAAGCAGGGAGCAGACTCGGACAACTTCGGGGCCGGCCGGGTCAAAGTATCGGTAGCTATAAAGGAATACGAGAACGCCGATTCCGCCGATCAGAAATGCCATCAAAGCGGAGAGTCCGCCAGCCTGAAAGCTCAGGTCGACATCTAGTCCCTTGATCCAAGCGTGGACTTCGCCGGGCGAGGTGGTGCTAGCGGAGCGGCTCAGGACCGTAAGCGACCAAAGGGCAGTCGCGGCGGGAACTGCCGCAGCGAGAAGAAAGGCCTTTCCGCCGAGGCGCCTAGCCACCGGAATCGCCACCAGCGCGGCCGCAAAATGAGCAACGACGAGATAGGTCAAGACGACGTCTGCTCTCGCTCGATGAATGCTTCATGCCACATCTGCCAAGCGAGCAAGAGCCAGATGCGTCTTCCCAGGGAGTCATCTCCGTCTCGATGAGCTTTGACTACCTCGCCGATCCCTGAGGGATTCCAGTAGCCCTGCGTGCGTATTCGCTCGGCAGCTAGTAGTTCGGCCACAAGTTCGGCCAGGTCCTCGCGTAACCAGCGATTGAGGGGAACAGTGAAACCATGCTTCTTTCGCCGGTGAACCTCAGGCGGCAACAGATCGGCTGCGATTGACCGGAGGATTCGTTTTCCCGCGCCAAGACGTACCTTCTCGTGCTGAGGGAAGCGGGCAAGCAACTCGACCAATTTGTGGTCGAGGAATGGCACCCTGGCTTCGAGGCCGTGGGCCATCGTCATGCGGTCCACCTTGTGCAATAGGCCGTCTGCGAGGTAGCCCGCCGTGTCAATAGCCAGCATCTCCCCAAGCGCGTCCGGATGCCCGTGCTCGGGCGCAAGAAGTGGTTCAGCCGGAGAAAGGTCGAGGTCTCGAGCCAAGACGGCAGACCGCTCGGCCGGCAGAAAGATCTCGTCAAAGTGGAGACTGGCTTCTGCCGCGCCCGCGTTGATTATTGAGGCGATCTTCGCGGCGCGATGCTCCCCCGCCATTGCCGCAATAGCCTTGATGCCCGTGCCGCGCAATGAGCCGGGTGATCCCGCTATTCGCTTTGCGGCAAGGATCATCTGATACTTGCGATACCCCCCGAATACCTCGTCCCCGCCTTCACCAGTGAGTACAACCTTCACATGCTCTCGGGCAGCCTTGCCGATCAACCATGTCGGAAAGGCGGCTTCATCACCGACAGGTTCGTCATAAGCACGGGCTACGGACCCCGCTATCTCGACCGGTGCTGCATCCACAACGATCTCGGTGTGCTCAGCGCCCAAAGAGCGCGCTACTTCGAGAGCGTTCTCCCGCTCATCAAGCTCGCCGGCTGCCGGCGAGAATCCCACAGTGAATGTCCTGATCGGCTGCTCAGAGCTTCTTGCCATCAGCGCGGCAACCACTGAGGAGTCAATCCCGCCGGAGAGGAAGACCCCAAGCGGCACGTCACTCATCAGATGCTCCCTGACAGCCTCGTCGAGAGCCGCAAGCGTCTCATCTTCCGGACTTGACGAAGGGGCCGCATCGAAATCGAGGGTCCACCAGCGCTTGACTTCGAGTCCCCCCGCACTCCATATGGCCATGTGCCCGGCGGGGAGCTTCTCGATGCTCTCAAATGGACTCAGCGGCGCCGGGAGGTAGCCCCAAGCGAGAAAGGTCGAGATTGAGTCCGCCTCCGCCGAAACCCGCTGCACTGCCGTGAGCGCCTTGGCTTCTGATGCGAATTCAATGCCGCAATCTTGTCTCCGCAGAAGGTAGAGCGGTTTGATTCCCAGGCGGTCCCTCGCAAGAACGAGGCGCTCGCCGTCAAAAATCGCCACAGCAAACATGCCCCTCAGCCGAGAGATCGCGTCGGTACCGAGGTCTTCATAGAGGTGCGCTATTACCTCTACATCGGACCTGCTTCTGAAGGAGTGACCGCGCGCCTCCAGAGCTCGCCGCAGTTCCCCGCAGTTGTAGATCTCGCCATTGCAGACAACTGTGATTCGCCCATCTTCACTTGCTATCGGCTGATGGCCGCCTTCGATGTCAATGATCGAAAGCCGCCGCATGCCAAGGGCAATCTCTGCGCCGGCGGGTCCTCGCATGAGAGCTACACCTTGATCGTCAGGGCCTCTGTGCTCCATCGAGGCGAGCATCGCCGCCATGCGCTCGCTCGCACCGTCAATCGGAGATGGCGTGGCCCAGCCGGCGATGCCACACATCAGAGGTCACCCCCTTGGCTGGCAGTGCCTGGCCGAATTGCCTTGCGCGAAAAGGAGATGAGCGACTCCCTACCCGCGCTATCCCATTCCTCGATCACGAGGCCGTTCTGCTCAAGTTGCCTTCGCAAGAGCCAATCCATGCTCCAGACGGCACTCGCCAAATGCCTTCCTGAGAGCGCGTTGAGAGCAGGCGTTAGGTAGTGAAGGGGCTTCTTCCATCCAAATGGAACCCTTCGAGTTACGCGCGTGATCCGATTTGTGACCAGTGCAGCCACGCCGCCCGGAGCCAAGACCCTCGCGATCTCTCTGACTGTCCGCGCCTGACTCGGCGAATGATGCAGGGAGACTCTGCAGAAGACGAGATCGAATGTCTCCGCCCGGTAGGGCAAGCTCGCGAGGTCGCCGATCACAAAGCGCGCCTCTTCGGTTCCCACCAGATACTCCTGTGCAATCGCAAGGAATTGTGGACTTCGGTCCTGCCACACAACTTGTGCTACACCGGCCTGTGCGAAGAGCCGTGTCCAAGTTCCAGGGCCAGCCGCCAGGTCGAGAACGGTCGCCCCCGCAAGCGATACGGGCAAGCGATCGAGCAGCCCGCGATAGCGCCCCGAGGCCGCCTGAGCAATCTCATATTCGGCATATTCGGCGATGTCTTGCGGTTTCACTCCCCTCCAGCCTCTCCATCGCCGGCCAGACGGGGTTCGTCAGGCCCCGACCACAAGGCGGCCCGCGAGAAGTCCTCGGGCGTGTCATCTGCTTCAGCAATCGAAGCTGCAAGCCTGAGAGCCTCGATGAGCAGGGTGCTCTCGCGCTCGTTGCTGAACTCTTCAGCCGCGTGCCTCTCCCCTGATTTGCCCAGGTTCGCTCGCATCTCCGCATCAGATGCGAGCGCCGACAGAGCAGTAGCAAGAGCATCTACATCACCGATCTCACAAAGAATCCCGGTTTGACCGTCAATCACGGCCTCGGGGATACCTCCGGCACGGGTGGCGACAACCGGGATGCCAAGTGCCATTGCCTCGAGAACGGCATTGGGCATGCCTTCATGCTCGGAGGTGAGCAACACCACGTCGCACGAGGAAATAAGCGCGGGTAGGTTCTCGACCATGCCGGGCATTAGAACCCGGTCGCCGAGGTCCTTGGCGGCAAGTTCCACCTCGGCAAGATAGGCCTTCTCGACCCCGAGCGCTGCCGCGCCCGCGAGCACCAATCGGGACCCCGATGCGCTTGGTCCGGTCATCTTTCGAAATGCCTCGACCGCGGTCTTCTGCGACTTGAGGGGATCGATCCGGCCGGGTAGGACGATCAAGAATTGGTCATCACCGATTCCTAGCCGGCTCCTGGCGTCGGCTCTTCCCGCAGCGGCTCGCGCTCGAACCTCCTCGAAATTGACTCCGTTATGCACAACGCGAATTCGCCTGGGGTCGATCCCCCTGCGAGCGGCAGATCTCGCGACTGCATGCGAATTCACCACGACGACCTCACCAAGTGTCAGCGGTTCAAGGAGGCGGGCCGGCCGAGATCGCGGGTGCGAAGTTCGAATGTTAGAGATGAGCGGCGCCCCTGCTCGCCGGGCTGCCAACCCACCCCAGAAATTGCCGGCAAACAGGTAGGTCAGCCAGACCGAGACTCGATCGCGCTCGTTGCCGTCCCCGACACCGCGACGAGCCGCCCGGAGTGGAAGCGACAGATCAAACCGGCCCCTCCTCCCGATCACCTCGACTTCGCCGCGGCGATTCGCCTCCACTTCGTGTACTCCACCGCTGAACGCCAAGATTCGCGTCGAAATGTCCCGTGCCTCAAGATCCTCGGCGAGCTGCAGGGCATGACGCTCCGTTCCACCTTCACCAAGCGTCGGCAAAACCAGTAGCGCGCGTGCCGAAGCCTCCGACTTCCTCGGTCTGATTGGCACAAAGGCCAACAGCAACACGACGGGTACGAACGCGCCGCGGAGCCTGTATGCAGTTCCGACATTGCCTTGTGCCAACGCGTAGAAGAAGACCGTGCCGGTCAGAAATACCAGCGGGATCAGCGCACGGGAAAGATGACGGCGCGCGAGGCGAATCCCGCCCCCGATCCCGAGCACGAGGAACAAGTACCAAAGAAGCTGATCGGGAATGATCACAAGACGCGCCGCGGTCGCGTGTTCCGCGAGCGACCCGGAGGCTGTCTGAAACGGGTACGGACGGAGCAACGTCAACGCGAGGCCTTGCGGCAAGCGAGAGAGCATGCTCCTGACCAGCTGAGGATTGGCCGGCTCTGGCACCGAAGTCGCCTCTACGCGAGGCGACTCGCTGCCCGTAGCCTCATCGGCCTCAAGACTGTGCGCTTTGTCGAGTGCACCAGGGCGCACGGCGTCGAGGACGCCCACCCCCATGACCCCATATCCCGCCGCCCAGAGGGCGGTCATGACGGCAAGGCAAAGTACAGCTGCGGCAGCCACAGGCTGGAGTCGCGAATCCGAAGCTTGATGCACTTGCGACCTTGGGGATCGGCGGCTCCCTTGCGCTATGGCGGCAGCACCCAGGGCCCCGACGATGACCGCCCCCCCGAGCGAAAATGCAATGGAGTCGCGCAAAGGACTGAGAAGAAAGATCACGCACCAGGTGATCGCGCCGCCGGCAACCAGAGCGCGAAGCCCGGCGGCTGCGACGGTCCGGGCAGCAACGCCTAGCCCCGCGACAAGTAGGAGCGTGACAAAGCCCTCCTTGAGTCCCGAAGAACTCCAGAGCACGATCGACGGCATTACGCACATGACTGCAGCCGCGCGGCGGGCCGCGCGCCTTCCCACAACGAAGCGACCCAGACTCCATAGCGCAAGTACCCCGAGAGCACCCGCCAACGCGGAGGCAAAGCGAAGGGATCCGAGGCCGCGCCCGCCTACCCAGACAAACGGTGCATATAGGTAGCCAGCGCTAGCGGTCATGAAATTGAGAGGGTTGTCGCCTACCGGCCGTCCCGCAATCGAGTCCAGGACTGCCCCGGCCGCCACCAAGTAGTCACCTTCATCGGGAAAGATCGGCCGGCCACCCCCCGCGAAGAGCGAGAGCGCCCCAGCTGCCCAGGCGCGGACCGCGAATCCCAGCGCAAAGAGCCGCGCACCCGTCAAGTCCCGGTGCATCAAGAAGAGCGTGCCCGCAATCACAAACCCCGTCGGCAGTAACGCGGCTCTCAATCCAACTGGCAGGGCGGCCAATACAGCTGCCGTTAGCAGCACAACCGTGATCGGATCGCGGAAGATGACCGGAGAATCGGCATGTGGGGAAGGGGCGAGACTACTCGCGTCCTCGGGCATAGCCCGATTATCGCCGCGGCCCATGAATGTCAGGCGGGTATTGCGCCAGGAGGGCGCGAGCCCTTTCGATACCGGATGCGCGCGACACCGACAACGGAGGTGGTCGGCACCGGGCCGTGGCTTCTGCTGTCCGTGCTTCTGGCGGGATTGTCACCCAAGACAAAGAGGTGGCCTGGCGGAACAGTCAGCGCTGAATTCGCATCCAAGTTGATGATGTCGCTCTCGACCCCGGCTACTCGCTTGATGACTCGCAAGCCGGGCTGGCTCGGAGGCTCGATGACCACCAAATTCCCCTTCTTGATCAGTCCCAGAGTCGATGAGAGGCTCTCACAAATCAGATAGTCACCCGGGTACAACGCCGGCGACATGCTCTCTCCGCTTACTTCAAAGCGAGTGATGAAGCGGCGTGTAAGCGCTATGGCGAGGGCAAGACAAAGCCCGGCGCCGATCCAACCGCCAATACATCTATCTCGATCTCGGCTCCGTAAGGACATAACAAGATGGCAACATGCCATATCGGCCGTCTTTAGGTGGAGGAAATCAAGATGAACAGGATCGCCGCACTAGTCGAGCGGGTAGTTCGCCCGAAGCAGAAGGCGCACGCTCACTGCGATCTTCCCTGCGGGGTTTACGACCCGACAGAGGCTCGCATTGCAGCTCAGACAGTGTTCAATGCCACGAAGAAGCTGATTGACCTAGACGCGTCGGGGCTTGAGAGGGAGAACACCTCGGGGCGCATGGTTGCCGTCAAGGAAGAGCATGCGCAGAAGTGCAAGGAGCACCTTTGGGTCCTTTGGAGCGACTACTTCAAGCCAGAAGACGCTGAAGCCCACCCCGAACTGCACGGCGTTATTTGGAACGCAACGAAGCTCTGCTCTGCTGCAAAGCGGGGAGTCGACCTCGAAGTCGCTCAGAAACTGCTCGATGCGGTTGACGAGATCGACAAGATCTTCTGGAGCACGCCGGGAGCTTCCGCGGCCGCAGTAGTCCAGAAGTAGCGGCGAACAGAGTGGGCCGGAATCACCAGCTTAGTCACCAGCTTGGAGAAGAAGGAGAGACCGATGCCGAAGCTTGATACCGGCGACAAGGCCCCCGTGTTCGACCTCAAGGATCAAGACGGGAAGGATGTTTCGCTCACAGATTTCAAAGGGGAGAAGGTAATCCTGTACTTCTACCCGAAAGACGACACGCCGGGATGCACAACGCAGGCCTGCGATTTCCGCGACTCCCTTGAGCGAATCGGCGCCGCTGGCTTCACCGTTCTTGGAGTATCGAAAGACGGGGCGGATTCGCACCAGAAGTTCATCGAGAAGTACTCGATTCCTTACACGCTCTTGACCGATCCCGAAAATGAGGTAGGAAAGTCCTACGGTGCCTTCGGTGAAAAGACGATGTATGGCAAGAAGACAGTTGGCGTGATCCGCTCAACCTTTGTCATTGACGAAGACGGGAAGATCGAACGGGCTTACTACAACGTCAAAGCGGCAGGGCATGTGGACAAGCTCAGGGGTGACCTGGGTTTGGCCTGAGGCTCCGCCGTCCGGCGACGCAAGGATTGCCCGCACGGCCAATTGCCGACCAGACAAGACTCGACTCGATCATGCTCCCTGAGTACGTCGATGCTCTTGAGTCGCGCTCGATGGGCGAGCTTCGATGCATGAAGCAGGAATGCGACGAAGAGGAGGCTGCGCTCTCCTACGCCCGAAGATTGCTCCAGGGCAAGATCGACTTGATCTCGGCTGAGCTGCACGCACGGACCGGCGAGACGGCCGGGGCGGGCGCTTCCGACATCGCTCAGGCACTATCAGGATCAGGGCCCGGCGGATTCAGGGGCCGGTTTCCGCGAATAATGGTCCCGCCTGAGACCCGTGAGACGCGCGAAGTCCTCGCGTTGCTCGCAGACCCGGTCTTGATGAATCTCGAAACCGTGACCAACGACGAGCTTCGCTCGGCCGCAGATCGCCTGGTTGGTGTGGAGAAGCAGATCTCCGAACTCAGATCAGGCATCCATGATCAAACGGGACTTGTTGAGAGCGAGATCGCCAGACGCTATGCCAGCGGCGAAGTCACGGTCGATGAGGTCCTGCAAGCCTGACCTTAGGCGCTTGCTTCACTTCTCCGCAGCTTCAGCATGAACTCTGGCATGGCCGCAACGTAGACCGCAGCATTGGCCGCAACGTAGACCGCAACAATCACCTGATCGCCACTTTGCGTAGTCCTGCAAGCACCTATCGAATGTGATATCCAGCACAATCAACTAAATTCTGCAAATTTTGCTTGCAACTGTTTAACACTACTGCTACTCTCGGTGGCATGGCAGAGCGAAGCGAATTCCGATTCAAGGACGTCGGCTCATTCATTCGCGAACAGCGAAACGCGGCGGAGATGAGCCTTCGAAAGCTGGCGGACCAGGCCGGCGTGTCCAACCCTTACCTCTCGCAGATCGAGAGAGGCCTGCGCAAGCCGAGTGCAGAGATCCTGCAGGCGATTGCCAAGGCACTTCGGATTTCGGCGGAGACGCTCTACCTCAAGGCGGGCATCCTCGAAGAACGCGACGACGAAGGTGAAGTCGTCGAAGCAATCTTGCGAGACGCGACTATCACCGACCGGCAGAAGCAGAACCTCATAGACATCTATGAGAGCTTCCGCAAGGGCTCGGAGAAGTCCGAAGCGCTCACCGACGAGACCAAGAGTTCAACCGAATCAGCGGTGGACGAAAGTTCGAATCACTCCGGCGGATTCGAACCTGAGCACAGAGATGAAGTGAGTCCGGCCGTATCCGGACTCTGAGATATTGACCACGCCGGGCGACAAGCATGCGCCTGGCTGAGAACCCAAGGAGGTTCAAAAATGGACACCAAGGAACGCATCGAGCAGATCTTCTACGCCGCCATTGGAGCGGGTGATCTGTGGGCCGAGAGGGCAACCGAGCTTACCGACGAGACCGCACGCTCCAAGCGGGTGGAGAATCTCGCCAAGCGCGGGCAGAAGCGCATTAACAAGATCGAGAAGCGCATCGATAAGCAGCGCAAGGATCTCGACAAGCGTCGCGAGCAGTTTGAGACGCGCCTGAGCGAGACCCTCAACGACCAATTCACCCTGCCACAGCTCGAGGAAGTACTGAACCAGGTCCAAGAGGCCATCAAGCCGATCGCAGACCGGCTCGGTGTGGAGGCTCCCGATCTAGCAGCGCGCGCACGTGCTCGCTCGGAGAAGAAGTCAACGACCAAGGCGAAGAAGTCACCCGCAAAGAAGTCACCGGCGAAGAAGTCACCCGCAAAGAAGTCACCGGCGAAGGCAGCTCCCGAAAAGGTCGCCGTGTCGAGCGAGGAGTCGGTGGACGCCTAGCACTCCAACCCACGCAGAAGTGCGTTCGTAGCTTTCCCCGGCACGAATGCACCCTCGAGAGAGGCGGGGCCGCGGCGGCCCCGCCTCTTCTTATTTGTCAGGATCCCGATGATCTAGTGGCGAATTGCAGCTTCGACAGCTTCGTGCCGGCGAATCGCGCCAACTAGGCTGCTGTCATGAGAATTCACGAAGATGAGAGCGCAATCACCGAACTCAGCTCCTGGTGGACGGAGCACTCCCGCGACGACTTCGGCCCGTTTGGCCTGCCTGAGTGGATCGAGGCATACCGCCGGAGCTTCGGCGGAGATTCAGAGCTTTGCATCCTCGAGATAGACCGTTCCGATGTGTCTCGGACTGCTGGGACTATAGACTCCGACCCGAAGGGCGACAACATCGAGGAGCCAGTAGCGCTCATCCCAATGGAGATGTATCCAGGGGGGCTGCTTCGCTTCGCCGGAGGCACTGAGGTCACCGATTACGCGGGTCCGGTATGCGCCGACGAAGACGTGCCTGCTGCGGCAACTGGGTTGGCGCGCTGGCTCTCGGACAATCGAAGCAGCTGGTCAACGTGCTCTTTTGAAGCCGTCCCGGAAGACATCGGATTCGGCAAGGCACTGGTGGACGAACTTGACCGCCTTGGGATCACTGCCTCTCGCGAAGCGCGAGAAATCTGCGCTGTTCTCGATGTTCCCTCTGATTTCGAGTCGTACTTAGCGGGGCTATCCAAGAAGGAACGGCACGAGCTGCGAAGAAAGCGTAACCGGTTCGCTAGAGAGGCCGGTGAGCCCGAGCTGGTCGCTGCGCGCCCAGAGGAACTCGACGGCGATCTCGAACTCTTCTTCGACTGGCATCGTCAGGCTCAGGGCGCGAAGGGAGGGTTCATGGACGGGCAGATGGAAGTCTTTTTCACCGACGTGGCGAAGACGTTCACGGAGAGCGGTCTAATGCGCCTCGAATTTGTCGAAGCTGACGGCAAGCGATTCGCGGCCAGCTTCGGTTTCTCAAGCCGCGGACGGCGCTTCCTGTACAACTCCGCATTTCTCCAAGAAGCGAGGGCACTTTCCCCGGGAATGGTCATGATCTGGCTGATGTTGGAGGAAGGGCTCCGGGAGGGAGTGGCGCAGTTGGATTTTCTTCAAGGAGACGAGCGATACAAGTTCCAGCTTGGGGCCCGTGTCCGCGGGCTTGAAAGCATTGAAATTCGGCAATGACCGCAAGCAGGGTACGATCTTTGCCCGTCTCAGTCTGAACGGATGTGAGTTGTCGTGGCTGTTCAGCGCGTAGCCGTCATTAGCATGCATACCTGCCCTCTGGAGCAACCGGGCACCGGCGACTCCGGCGGACTCAACGTCTACGTGATGTCACTTGCAAACGCGCTCGCTAGGCGTGGCATTCAAAGCGACATCTTCACGCGCAAGGCGAGCTCGCTCAATTCGCCGGTAGTCATGGCGGCACCGGGCGTCAGGATTTTCCATGTCGAGGCGGGCGAGGCCGATGTCGTCGAGAAAGACCGCCTTCCGCTGCTAAGTCCCGCGTTCATCGCCGGTGTGGGAGAGGCGCTCGAGGCTCGCTCAGTCAGTTACGACGCCGTGCATTCTCATTACTGGATGAGTGCCCGGGCCGGCAAGGCCCTTGCCGGCAGGCTCGGTGTGCCCCATGTGATGACGTTTCATTCACTTGGGCAAGCCAAGAACAGCACACTTGCTACGGGAGATCTCCCCGAGCCGAGACATCGCCTGTTAGGAGAGAGACGGGCAGTGGATGCGGCCGATCACATCGTCGCCTCCACTGAGGCCGAAGCCTCAATGCTCATGAACCATTACGGAGCGTGCAGTCGCCGGATAAGCGTCATCGCACCCGGAGTAGACACCGCCATCTTCACCCCCCAGGCGCGCGGCGCCGCAGACAGCCGCCTGGGCGTGCGCAATCGCGACGGGGATTTCACATTGGTGATTGCCGGGCGCATCCAGCCGCTAAAGGGAATCGACATAGGCATCAGCGCGCTCGCTGAATTGCAGAAGGATCCACACCTTGCGGGACGGGTCAAGTTGGCTGTAGTTGGAGGGCCGAGTGGACCAAACGGCGAGGCAGAACTCGAAAGCCTGCGACAGCTGACTATCAGGTCGGGCCTGGCTGAGCTTGTCGATTTCAAAGAGCCCGTTCCCCAGCGGGATCTCGCGCACCACTACCGAAGTGCCGACTTGGTCGTCGTCCCGTCCCGCTCCGAATCGTTCGGGCTGGTTGCGCTGGAGGCGCAGGCATCAGGGACGCCCGTGATCGCTTCCAGTGCCGGCGGCCTGCCGGAGGTGATCCGCGCCGGGCACACCGGCACGATCGTGGAATCGCTCGCGCCGCAGGCATTTGCCCAGGCGATCGGGGAGCTGCTCCTCGACGACGAGAAGCGCGCCGAGTTCGGAAGGAACGCCGCCAGGCACGCGGCCGAATTCACCTGGGGCGCAACTGCAGAGAAGGTCCTAGGTCTTTACGAGGCCCGCGAAGCAGCGGAAGCCGCTGAATCCTGCAAGGTGGAAGAGATCGCGGAGTCAGGTACTACTGCGAGGCGGATGTGATTCGGGGCTCTCGAACAATCGTCAGACCAGTTGAAGACAGAGATTTCCCGTTGTTTCATGAGTGGATGAACGACCCTGACATCTCGTGGTGGATGGACTACGAGGGGCCATTCACACTTGATGAGATTGAGCGGGACATAGAGAAGGCGCACGAAGAAGGGCTGCCCTTCACGATCGAGTTCGAGAGCAAGCCGATAGGGCGAATCGGCCTCAACCGTTTCAGGCAGCAGTCGCGCGTCGCATCGACATATCTCTTTATCGGCGATCCGGCGGCGCGTGGCCGAGGTCTTGCGACGGATGCAATGACGGCACTACTCGAATTCGCCTTCAACGACCGGAGGGTCAGAATGATCGACCTTATGGTCCTCGCCGAGAACGATGCCGCCATCAGAACCTACAAGGCGTGCGGATTTCGAGAAGATGGCCGCCTGCGCGAACGCTCCTGGAAGGGCGACCACTGGATGGATCATCTCTGGATGAGCATCACCGCTGAAGAATTCAGCGCGCTGAAAGACCCGAGCAGTGGTAGCTAGGCTGACCCCCGAGCAATCACGTGTCCTAGCTGTGCTAGAGGGATATCTTCGGGAGCAGTACGAGGAATTGGACTCGGTCGTAGCAGTCGAGCCGGACGGCGCCAACCGATGGATGATCCGGCTGACCGGACAGACGAAGGATTTCACAACAATCTGGTTCACTGTGGGAGACCGGACGCTCCAGTACGAGTCGTACTTCATGCCGGATCCCGAAGAAAACCACGAGGAGCTGTACCGGTACTTGCTCTTCAAGAACGCCAACATGTACTCATCACGCTTCAGCCTTGCCGACGACCACGACATATTCATTACCGGTCAACTCCCGCTCGCGGCAGTTGACGCAGATGAGATCGATCGCGTTGTCGGTACAATTTATGCAAATGTGGAGTCGTACTTTGGTCGCGCGATTCGCATTGGTTACGCGTCACGATTTGCCTCTAACGAGCAGGAAGATGAGGCCGGGCCGATTCCCGGCTCGCTCTAGCGAGACTTCTAACCCCGCCGTCTAATGCAACGTGTTGCGTGTGATTACGTTGCTTTATCGCAAATTGGCTGAAATTGGCCCTTGACAGTTATCTCGGAGCGGGGCTAATTTCGGGGCGAGAGCGGACGTTCATCCATTCACTATTGAAGTGTCCGGTCCGAGAGGCCCAAGAAGCTAAGGCCCTACTACGGCGTTTGGGGAAGTGCGTCGGAACGGTAACCGAGGTTTCTTGGGCCTCTTGGGCTTCCGTGGGCCGCCGCCACGATGAGCATGAGCGAGAAGCCGACGAGTACCGGAAGGTGAACCATCTCGGCAACCAGGGACGTGCTCCCCATGACCAGATCCCGCACAGTTCCAGCGAGAGTTAGGGCAGAAATCACAGCCATGAACGCCATGCGCCCTCGTGTCCGCCCGTCCCAGGCCGTCATAGCAAAGACAACTGCCACAGCAAGTTCGAAAGCCGCCAACTCGGCTCCCGAGTGAGGACCTGTCTGCACTCCAAACAAGCCACCCGATCCGGCGAGGTGCATGAACGCAAGGCCGGCGTTGAGTACCGCCACAATCATCAGACTCAGACGCGTCGTCAGCGGTATGTCTCCTTGCTGACGTGCAGAATCCCACTCGGCCATGATCCGGGGAGTGAGGTCCGGAATCTCTCTGGCGAGCCCGATCCTTATGCTCCGATCGATGCGCTCAGAGGCGTCTATCCAGCTCGCGCAGCTGCTGCATTCGCCGGCATGTGCAAGCGCGATCGCGACATCTCCCGCTGGGGTTCCGTCGGTGGGCAGACCTCCGTCGCGAGCGGAGGTGACAATCTCGCGAACCTTGTTGCAGTCCATCATGTCGCCTCCTCTGCTTCCCGGGCAGGCAAGACCTCGCGATAGGCATCGACGAGGAGTTCCCGAGCCCTGAAAACCCTCGACTTCACCGTGCCCGTCTTGACGCCAAGCGCTGTAGCAGCCTCTTCATAAGGGAGGCCGACAACCTGGGTCAGCACTATCGCGTCGCGCATCTCCGCGGGGAGATCGTTGAGCAAGACTCCAATCTCCACCGAGGCCGACGGAAACTCCTCAGCCTCCGCGACCACTTGGTCGTCATCTGCCTTCAGAGGCGGGCGCTTACGCAAGGCCTCCAGCACGTCTGCAATCACACGGCGCTCGATTGCAATCAACCATGTGGTGACGGCTGAGTCCCCCCTGAAGCGCTTGATCGACCTGACAGCACGGGCCCACGTCTCTTGGGCGATCTCGTCAGCGAGTTCCTGGTCATGCACCACGCTCAGGGCGTAACGCCACACGGCCGGCTGGCATTCGCGGGCAAGGCGCTCAAAAGCTCGCCGGTCACCCTTTCGGGCGGCCTGCGCCAAGATCTCAACGGATTCCATAGTGTCTGGTTTGTCGCCTGGCGCTGGCATTGGGTTCATTTCCGACTACTACCGGTCTTGCAGGGTCAAGGTGCCAAAGCTCCGCAATACAATCTCGCACATGTCTAACGGCACCGATGACACAGAACCACCTATTGCCGGCCAATTACGATCCGCGGGCTTGCGGGCCACCCGTGCCCGAATTGCAATCGGCGAAGCGCTTACCGAAGCTGACGCCCCGATGGGATTGGCAGATCTCGCGACCCTGCTCGAACATCAACAGCTGCCGCGCAGCACCGTATTCCGGGCGGTCAGCGAGCTGACGACGGCTGGCATCTTGAACCGTTACGAGTTCGAGGAGGGGTTCGCGCGATATGAGATCGCCAACGGCGCTCGCGGCCACCATCACCATTTCATTTGCAGGGAATGCCGGGGGGTTCTCGACCTGGATGGCCTCGGAGAGCTCGAGAGGCACATGGGGCGTGCCGAAGCGTCAATCGAGACAACCCACGGCCATGTAGTCGAAGGGCACAGGTTGGATCTTTTCGGGTTGTGTTCGCGGTGCGCGTCCGATGCGAAAAAGGCTCAAGATCGCAACGCAGGCAGGAACTCGGACAAGCGAGGCAATCGGCAATGAGCGCCCCCGAGGTCAAACTTCGCCAGGTTCGTCCGTCGGATTTCAAGTGGCTGATCAAGACTGCACTCAAGCGCGAATTCGCCGGCGTTCAGTACTCGTGGATCGAGTGGCCTCTCCAGCCAATTGCTGCACCGGTTCGGGCCGCGGCAGGCCCCTTTGTACCCGCATGCGTGATCATCGTTGACGGTGAGTTGGCCGGTTATATCGGCAGATCGCCGCTCTCGGGCAATCTCGAGTACTTCCTCTTGAACTGGGCCCAGGGGCGAGGCGTCGGGCGCAAAGCAATCTCCGAATTCCTAGCTCATCACCGCGCCGGAGACAAGGCGCGTAAGTTCGTCATCCGAAAGAAGAACAAGCGGTCGCTACGTGTCCTCCAAGGGGCTCTTGACGAACTCGGATGGAGCGAGAAGTCCGACTACAAGATTGTTGAAAAGCCCCTCCGCACGGTGGTTGAAGTCGGACCCGGTTGAGCCGTATCAGTTGATTCTCAGCTGTGTGACGTAGATGTTTGTGGCCGAGAGCTGACCGTCGATCCAGACGCGGTCTCTCTCCTCGAGCGGAGATGAGTAGTTGTATACGAGCCACTCTCCCGTACCAACTTCGACTATTCCGGCAAAGGCCGTATCACCGCGGGAGGGAAGATCAGCGAGCCATTCGATTGTGAGCGTCTCGGGATCCACTTCCCATAGAGCTGTGCGCTTCGGCGTAACCCAGTAGGCGGCCTGAAACAGACGCGTCCGAAGTACCTGTGGGAGCGACCGGAGTCCGAGATCGTAGTTGCCGCTGAGACCCGCCTGCCTGCGAGCAATCACGAAATAGCGACCCGCATGGGCGAACATGAGCGGAGAGTCAAGTTTGCGGCGATCACTCTCGAAGCGCCAGCGAGTCCAGTCATGAGCATCGGACCGACAGACATCGGTACCCCATCCCCCGTGGGGCCCCTCTTTGCGAGTCACCGCGAGCAAGCCGCCGTCGTTCAAGAGCGCGTAGTCGGTCTCGGTCCCTCCGGTATGAACGGCCCGCCTCTCGCCTTGGATGGGTGCCCAATGAAACCCGTCACTGCTCTCCCAGATCTCCACCTCCGTCGGCCTGGGGTGATTCGTGTAGATGGTCTCGCCACCTGAATAGACCGACATGAGGGCGCGCCCTGCGATCACTCTCGGCCGCCAAACGACATATCCGGGCTCGGAAATCGCAACCGGCTCGCTCCAGCCATCACTACCTCGGCGAGTCGCGAAGATCCTCCCGGGTTCAAACTTGACCGGACTCGTACCGGCCTCAAACCAGTAGAGGAACAGCTGCTCATCCCAGAGCAGAAAGCGCGGCTCGCGAAGATCCCGATCTGGCGAGATGACCTTTTCAAATTCCCAGGTCTCGCCCATGTCCGGACTTGAGATGATGTTCACCAAACTCTCTGAACCCGCAAAGTGGTTGGGCGAAGTCCTCCAGGCCAGCCAGAGGCGGCCATTGTGGAGCGCAACATCGAGATTGTTGTTGGATCGCATTACGCGACACTTCGATGGGATGCGCGGGCCAGGTACTAACTGCTTTGTGTCACCGATCTCTATTCCCATTGCCACCTCGACCTCACTCCTGTCGCCATCACTGTGCGGAGTGGCGGCGGCCCCCTACCCTTGACCAGATCGGAATCGCGACAACCATCGCCAAATAGAGCACGATCGCCAGAAGCACAATCGTCGCCCCAGGCGGCCAATCGAGGCGAATTGCCAGCCACACGCCTGCGATCCCACCAGACGCTCCGAAGGCCGACCCTAGGAGTAACGAGGCCTTGAAGCTCCTTGCAACGCGCTGGGCGGCAGCTGCTGGGATCACGAGAAGCGCCGCTATCAGCAGAACGCCAACGGCGCGTATCCCGGCTACGACCACCGATGCTGCCAATGCCGTGAGCAGCGTTGCTGTGGGGCCCACCGGTACTCCCGCAACCGCTGCGGCCTTTTCATCTAGGACCATCAAGAAGAAGGTCCGATATCCAGCGAGCGTCACCAAGGCAGCACCCCCGAGCACCGCCGCGATCAACAAGAGGTCAGAGGCGGTGATTGTCAAGAGCGATCCGAAGAGCAACGTCAGGGCAGATGAGGCATACGACTGCGTGGCCGAGAGCATCACGACGCCCGCTGCGATTCCCGCGTAGTAAATGACCGAAAGCGCAACGTCTGCTCTGGCGCGCGCAAACCTCTGGAGCCACTCGAGCAGTACAGCGCCGGCGACTGTGATACCAAGTGTCAGAGGCAGCGGCGAGACCGAGAGGAGAGCCGCGCCGGCCGCTCCTGCAAATGCGAGGTGCCCCAGGCCGTCACCAATCAAGGCCTGACGGCGCTGAACAATGAATGCGCCAACGACGGGCGCAAGCCCACCGACCAAGATCGCCCCGCCGTAGGCGCGCGCGATATAGCTCACGGTTCTTCCCGCTTCGCCGGCAGGTCGTCACGTGCTGAGTAGAGGGCCTCGCTCTCATCCCAGAGAGACAAGTGCTCAGAACCGAGTCCGTGATGATGGTGAGAGTCTTCTTCATGGCGCGGCGGAGGGCCATCAAACTTGATTGCCCCTGCAAGAACAATCAAACGGTTCACAAGGTCGGCCAGCGGGCCGTACTCGTGGGCTATGAGTACGACGGTCTTGTCGTGTTCTGAGCAAAGGCCAGCGAGTACGTCTTTGAAGTGAATCCGCGCACGGAGATCAACGCCCGTCATGGGCTCGTCAAGGAATATCAGGTCCGGTTCGGAGGCGAGAGCCCTCGCGAGATGCACCCTCTGCTGCTGCCCACCGGAAAGCTCCCCGACTCGCTCCTTCACGAGATCAGAAATCCCGGTCATTTCCATTGCGTTACTCACCGCCTTCTTATCTGGCGTGCCCGGGAATCTCAGCGGACCAAGCCTCGCCCAGCGCCCCGCACTGACGACTTCGGCAACAGTCGCGGGAAAATCGACAGCCGAGTAGGGCCGCTGGGGCACATAGCCCACACGCCAGCGCTGACGCAGGCGCCGGGGAGGAACTCCGAGAAGCTCTATTGAACCCCCTGAGGGCCTGAGGAGGCCCAGCATCAACTCGAAGAGCGTGGACTTGCCGCCGCCGTTCGGACCTGTGATCGCTACGAATTCGCCCGTCGCAATTTCCAAGCTGACGCCGTCGAGAACAGGCTCGCCTCCGTAGGAAAACGACACTTGGTCGCAGCTGACAACGGGTCTGTCACTCACACTCCAGCGCCCTCCTCAGGGAGTCGAGATTTCCTCGCATCGCCGCCAGATAGTCCTTGCCTTGCTGCTGAATCTCGATCGGGTCAAGCTGGGCTGTACTCCCGCCTACCTCGCGCGCAAGGATCTCCGCGGCCGCTGTATCTCCACCGGGCTCGACAAAGATCGTTGACGCGCCTGTTTCCCTGGCTACCCGTCGCGCGATCTCGAGACTGGCAGGTGTCGGCTCCGCGTGGGGTGAAAGCCCGCTGAGCGAGACCTGCGTCAACTCATAGCGGTCCGTGAGATAGCCAAAGGCCGCGTGAGAAACAATTATCGTTCGCCGCTTGCACGTCTTCAGGCCGGCTTTGAACTCCGAGTCGATCCGACTCAGCTCGCCCTTGAACTGCTCCAAATTGCGCGAGTAGGTACCGCGGGCGTCGGGGTCGAGGCGAATGAGCCGTTCAGCGATCCCCTCACCTGCTTCGGCCATCAACATCGGATCAAGCCAGAAGTGTGGATCCCTCCCCCCTTGGGCGTCGCCGCCAATAATGGGAGTCAGTCCCGCAAGAGCATCGTAGGTCTCACGACTTCCGATCGGGAGTCCGGCGACAGCCTTTTCGATTGACGGCTGAAAGCCGCCGCCGACCATCACGACGAGCTCCGCTGCCTGCAGCGCTCCGATATCGCGCGGGGTCAGCTCGATGTCGTGCGGCTCCGTACCCGGCGGTGTCAGATCCTTTACGACTACCTGCGCCTTGCCAACTTCGTCAGCTGCGTATGCAAGTGGATAAGCGGACGCGACAACCGAAACGGTCGAGCTGCCAGCGCGCGTCGAGTCATAAGCTGCCGGAGTCTGGGGCTCAGAGCAGCCCGCAATGAATACGAATAGGAGACTGCAAGCGGCCAAGACGCGAATTCGCACTCGCGAGATCCTTTCGCGAAAGGTCGCGGTAGTTCGGTATTTCGTCAGTTAACTTAGACTCAGTCCCAATACGAGTCAAGTGGTCATACTGCTACTTCCGGCGCCTCTTCGAATGATCACGCGAGTTCTTCTTCTGCGAGTGCTGGGCTCGCTTAGCTTTCTTCGAGCCTTCTAGAGCCCGCTTCCAATCCTTTTGAAGCTCCTTCAGCCACGAACTCGCCTCAGCCTCAAGGTCATCGGCCTCATCTTCCCCGACGAGATCGATGAGTTCATCGCGGCTTTGATCGTCGGCGCCCTCGGCAACCATTCGCAGGGCTGCCGCGAGTGTCCATTCGTCTTCGACAAGAAGGGGCGAGTCGCGAAGCGCCGTGCCGAGCATTTGGCCGGCCCTGTCGATCTCGCCTGCAGCTGCAAGCATTGCAGCCAGCTCTACCCAGTTGGAGTCGGGTATATCGCATGACCGCCTGAAATCCGATGCAGCCTGCTTTAGCTCGCGCAACTCACCCTTGGCAAATGCGAGATTGCATCTCTCGAAGGCGACTTCTGCGGGATCGGCACCCGAGAGCGCTGCCTCGTCGAGCCATGCCTCGGCCTCATCGAGTGAGTCCTCAGCGATCGCTATGCCAGCCATCTCGGCGGCCATTGCTGCCACTCCGTGGCGGCGCATTGCGTGTTCTACCCACCACCTGGCAAGGAAGGTGTCTCCTCGCGAATCCCGATCGAGCAGCGCCCCGACAAGTTGCCTTCGGTTGTGCGAATCATCGGGGTCCACCGCAACGGCCTTCCACAGGATCTCGATGACGCTGTCGCTGTCGTCGGCGCCCAGTGCCTCCTCCAGCTCAGACGTCAACCGGGCGAGCTCGCGGCGCCTGCGCATCTTGCCGAGCGCTCCTGCGTAGCGACTTGGATCGGGCGTCTCGGGCGCGATGTCCTCGAGCAATTCGAAGAGGGCATCCTCGGCGTCGTCAAGACGGTCTGCCGGCACTCGCACACGGATCAGCTCATGACTTGACCGCCCCTCAAGGCCAACGCGGGTCTGAATGCCTGCCTCCTCTAGGGCGTCTTGCATGGCGTCGGCGCGCTTGGGCGTCAAGTACCGGCCGACTGCCGTCCATGAAGACTCTGGACTTTGCTCGGCTTCCTGCTCGTCGTCGTCAAGATCGTCGTCGCGGGAGTCGTCCCTGCTCAAAATGGTCCTTTCTGGTCATCAGTCATTCGCGAGGCATGTGCCTAACATGTTGGCAAGCACCCGCCAAGTGCGTCGGCAACGGAAGAACCTAGCACCGCCTCCAATAGTGTCACAGGGGGATGACAGAATTAGCAGCGTGATGAAGAGTTTCATTGCCAATTTCCGGGGTTTTCGAGTTCGTCGTAGACGCGGCCGTCCATGTGAGGCCGGTGCACGGGGTGGGGCTAGCGCGCGAGCTGGGGTCGGTGCACGGGGTGGGGCCGGTGCGCGAGCTGGGGCCGGTGCACGGGGTGGGATCGGCGCGCGAGCCGGGGCCGGTGCGCGGGGTGGGGTCGGTGCGCCAGGCAGCGCCAGTGTGCGAAGCAGAGCTGGCATACGAGCTGCCGCGTTCCTAGCCGCACTTGCCGCATCCGGCGCCCTTTATGCCTGCGCGCCCGTAGAAGACGCGAATGATCAATCGCAAAGCGGCCGGCCTAGTGCCTCTTCAAGTCCACGACCTTCTGCTTCCGCGACAGCCCGAGGCCCATCGGCAAGCGCGAACTCACCTGCCCAGAGCGCAACTTCGGGAGATAACAGCGAACGCGAACAGCGAGTGGTCGTCAAGGTCATTGACGGTGACACCATCGACGTCGCGAGGCCCGGTGAAACCGCAAAGGAAAGAATCCGCCTGATCGGGGTGGACACCCCTGAGACGAAAGACCCCCGCAAACCCGTTCAGTGCTTCGGCAAAGAGGCTTCGGAGTTCACTTCCCGCCTGATCGGCAGGACTGTCTGGCTCGAATACGACGTCGAACGCAAGGATCGTTACGGCAGGACTCTCGCACACGTCTTCCTCGACGACGGCGCATTCTTCAACTTGATACTTGCAGAGGAAGGCTACGCACAGCCCCTGACGATTCCTCCAAATGTCCGATACGCAGATAGGTTCGTCGAGGGAGCCCGCAAAGCACGCGAAGAGGGGCGGGGGCTCTGGAGCAGCTGCGGTTGACGGCAGTGGGGAGTAAGTCGCTCTAGCGGTCATGTTGCGACTGATATCACTTGCGACTGATATCACTTCAGCTCCTGCAGGCACCTCGGATGCGAACCGAGCGCATGAGACCTAGATCTGAATTCAAGAACCGAACCGAGTGCCGGTCGAGTTCGCAAGATCGAGGTCCGAATCTGTGAGCTGAATCGGGCTCTCAAGGTCGAAATCTGGAATTCGAGAGCGAACTAGACCTCTCAAAGTTTGACTTGGCCGGCAAAGCGCCCTAGGGTCTCTTGACTTGTGGAACTGAGACGAACCCCGTCCCAGCGCAGGCTGCCTGTGATTCTCGCAGGCGTCTTCATGCTCCTCCTTCTTCCCGTCGGAAGCGCAAACGCGGCCGGAAGCGGAGGCTTTTCGGTGACCCCACCCGGCGTCCGGCCTGCGCCTGCCAACACATCCAAGAAATCTGGCAGCCAGCAATCAAGTTCCCCCAGCAAGCTGAGCGACAACCAGAAGAAGCAGGCAGCCAAGGAAGCTGAGCTCTCCGCCGCAAAGCAGACAGATCTTGAACTCGAGGCAAGCCTCAAAGCGCTCGACACACAGCTTGGGGAATCCGAGCAGAAACTCGTTGCAGCACGGGCCCGGTCAGAAAAGGCCGATAGCGACGTTGCCGACGTCAAGGAGTCCATAAGCCAGTCGCAGGCCGAGGTAGAAAAGCACACCACCTCGGTGAATGCCAGTGCAGTCGATATCTACAAGCACCCCGACCGTGGAAGCGTCGACGCAATTCTTGGATCTGAGAACATTTCTGATGCAGGCAGACGCGTGGGCATGGTCAATCGGGTAATAGAGGCAGACCAGAGCCAGCTCCGGAGGTTGTCGGCACTCAAACAAGACCTGAAAGAAGATGAGGACCGACTGGTAGCGGCACAGGAAGAGGCCAGGTCCGCGAAGGAAGCACAGGAGCACGAGCAAGAACGCCTCGAGACGCTCAAAGTGAAGCAAGAGGCAACCCTCAAGGCCAACGAGGCTCGAATTCGTCAGCTCCAGTCCGAGGTAGATGCCCTAGAGAAGGAAGAGGCTGCAATTCAGGCGACTCTCGCTCGCTCCGGCGCGGCCACTCCAGGAGCAGGCCCGCAAGGAAACGTCAATGTCCGCGGCAATGGCAAGTTCGGCTGGCCCGTTGGCGGCCCTGTCACATCCGAGTTCGGACAGAGGTGCCTAGGCGGCAGCTGCCGTATGCACAACGGGATCGACATCAGTGCCCCCACCGGAACCCGAGTCGGGGCTGCAGGGTCCGGCACCGTCATTTCGGCTGGTTCACAGGGCGGCTACGGCAACACGGTCATCATCAATCATGGAGATGGCTACGCCACTCTCTACGGGCATCTCTCATCCATCTCAGTGACATCCGGCCAATCTGTTGGCAGGGGGACGATCGTCGGCACGGTCGGCAGTACCGGACATTCGACCGGTCCGCATCTGCACTTTGAGGTCCGGGTCGGCGGATCGGCGCAGAATCCACGCCTATACCTCTGAACATCTGGATTCAAGAGACAAGCACTCGCTGATCGGCTTGTGACGGCCGGCCCCGGGGTGGAGCCGGCCTTGAAGATCAGCTGATTCCGTACGCGAGAGCCACGGTGCCGCCGTCGGCGTCAGAGCGCCAGAAGTAGAGAGGCTTCTCTACAGCGATCTCCTTGTCGGAACTGATCACCACACTCAAGCGCTTGGCATCGCCAGCCAGCGTGTTCACCTTGAATGTGCCCCGACTATTTGCGGGAACCGTACCGTTGCGCACCATCACCTGACCGGCCTCGTCGAGGAAGCGGAATGTCACCTTTGCCTCGCCGCTGTTGCTGTTGGCAACAGTCAGCCAAGTATCGGTGTAGGCCCTCGTATCGAGGTCTGGTACGAACGCGTGGCGGTACTTCAACGTGGCACCTGGCGCGTCATGCCCGCCGGTCCAGCCGTTGTAGCTGAAGTACATCGGTCGCTCGACAACAACTGGCTTGTTTGAGCTCACATTCGCTGAGAGGCTCTTGTTCGGAACCTTGGAGTTGACAAGGCGGGTGAAGCGCGCTTGACCAGCAACCTCGAAGGTCTCAGATACCGGAGCGCCATCGTCAAGCAGGTACTTGAGTGTGACCGTCGCTGCCGATGAGCCAGGATTTTGAATGGTGATCCACTCATCGAATCCCGGTCCCGTATAGCCCTCGGCGAAATCGAAATTGGTGCCGGGCGAGGTAACTCCCGCTCCAACGTGGCCACCCTTGTAAGACCCGCTGCCATTCCTTGGGCTATAGGTGAAATACATGGGCCGCTCGACAAGTACTGGGACCCCGCTGGTGCTCTCGACTCTTGTCGAAACATCGCTGCCAGGAACGTCATTGTTGACGTTGATCGTGATACGCCTGTTGGCGCCCACCGAATACCCCTCTTTGACGACTGTCGCGCCACCCGGCTTCATGTACGTAACTTTCAGCGGGGCAGCCGACGAGTTGGGGTTGATTACGGTGATCCAGGTGTCAAAACCGGGTCCGGTATAACCCTCTGCCAGGTAGAAGTCCGTGGCAAGTTCGGTCTTGCCTACAAGCGCCGAGCCGCCGTCAATTGAGCCCTTGTACCTAAAGACCATCGATCGCTCAGCTACCACTGGTGAATTTGCTGTGACTTTGGCGCCAATTTCCTTGTCATCGCCTACCACGTCGCGAGCATCCACTGTGACTCGGCTCATTGGGCCGACGGTGAGATTCTTGGTCACCGATGAACCCTGAAGATAGAAGGTCACAACAACCTCGGCATTCGTCTCACGCGGATTCATGATCGTGTAGTCGGTGTCGAACTCCGGCCCTGTGAAGCCTTCTGCGAAATACCAGGTGTTATTGGGGACTGCACCTTCGCCGGGCCCGGCCACAACTGGAGATTCCGAGACCGGGGCCGTGCCGGGAAATCCAAGATTCGGGTTCGCGATATTGAAGAAGTCAAGTGTCACCCACATGCGCCCGTCGGCTCCGTAGACGACGCCAATTCCCACGTAGTTGTAGGTGGCGCTCATCAGGGTTTCGCAGTGCGATTTTGAGGTCAGAAATGAAGTTCCGTTGTCGCTGCTCGACAGGGGTGACAGTGGGCACGGCGGGACTGGCGACGGTATCGGATTGCAGCTGCGCTGCCCGCATTGAATCCGCTGAATAGCTGCATCACCGGAGAGCGGCTTTGTCGTGTAACCGATGTTTTGAGCAGCGTTTTGCCAAATCTGAGGAACTCGCTCCCAGTCTGCGCTGTGGGCGAAGTTGCCGGTCTGGGCCATGTTGAATGAGTGCTGCCGCGCCACCTGAATCGCAGGTAGCCAGAGCTTAAGTGGTGGCAGGCCTGCGGCGACTCTCTGCTGGTTTGTGTATTGGAGCAAGCGCTCTTCATCTACCGCAGGGTCGAACGCGTGCGCCGGCTTCGTTGCCATTGCGAGCGTTGCGAGGATCGTGATCGCAGCTGTCGTGACGATAATTCGGACTACGTGTCGGGTAATGCTTGTCATAGGACCTTGTCTCCCCAGCGGAGCTCTCGACTATTGGTACTGGCTGCGATCCTGAAGTAACTATCGGCAAATCTTGGGACACGACTTAAGTACCGGGTACCACAAGGACCTTCGTAACTGTTGCGATAGCGGCTTTCCCAGCTTAGCGCGGGTGCGCGGCAGCCAATTCCGGCCAACAAAGACGTATGCTACAAAGCTGTGGCAGTGACTCAACAAGGGTACTTAAGCTCAGTAACTAGTTACATGTACCAGAGGTGGGAGCCGTGATTGCACCGTGAGTGACAGATTGAAGTTGTCCGTGCTGGGCGGCGGCAAGATGGGTGAGGCTTTCATCGCCGGCCTCATAGCTGCGGCGGCTGCCGGCGAGTTGGAGAGTGCTAGATCGGCGGTTGCTGAGTCGGACATTGCGAGCCCAGCGAGGAGAGCGGGCGGATCGGTGACGGTCGGCAAGTCCGACATACGCGTAGCCGAGGTCGATCCGGACCGGCGGGAATACCTCGAGACACAATTCGGTATCGCGACGACCCCTAGAGCAGACGAAGCGGCAAGCGGTGCCTCGGCGATCCTCCTAGCCGTCAAGCCAGGAGATGTGCCCGAGTGCCTCGAAACATGCCGCGATGCCTTGGATCCAAGCACCTTGGTGATCTCTATTGCCGCGGGCATCAGGCTCGACACTCTCGAAGCGCATCTCCCCGATAGGCAGAAGGTCGTTCGCGCCATGCCAAACCTCGGAGCCACAATTCGTGCGGGGGTGAGCGCATATTTCGCCTCCTCCTCACTCAGTGAGCATGACCTCGATGTGACCGAAGGGATCTTGGGCGCAGTTGGGCCCGCAGTGCGCCTCGCCGAGGAACGCCTGCTCGACCTTGTTACCGCGGTATCCGGATCAGGCCCGGCCTACGTCTTTGCACTTGCCGAGGCGATGCAAGCAGCGGCCACCGAGGGGGGGCTTTCCGAAGAGACTGCCTATCTTCTCGTCTCTCAGACCATTCTCGGCGCCGCGCGCCTCCTCGCTGAGAGCGGTCCAGGCTCACCCGGAGGTCTGACCGCAGCACAATGGCGCGAGGCTGTCACATCCAAGGGCGGCACTACCGCTGCGGCACTGGCAGTTTTCGACGAGGCCGGGTTCGAAGAAATCGTCGTGCGGGCTATCGAGTCCGCCCGCGCCAGATCCGCGGAGCTGGGCTCATAGCCGCGCCCTCCAGGCGGCCACGTTTGAAGCCCAGGAGTACCTAGCGACAGCGGCGCGCGGCCAGTCTCGGACGACAAACACCCCAAGAGAATTCGATCGGTGCCTACCGACAGCGGCACTGCCGGCTACCAGTAGCTACCGAGGCGGGGGCGGAGGGGGCTGCTGGCCGTACTGATCCGAGTACTCGGCGCCGTAGCCCTGGTCGTAACCCTGGTCGTAACCCTGGTCGTAACCCTGGTCATACCCGCCGCCGTAGCTCTCGTCGTAGTCGCCGTACTCGTCGTAGTAATCCCAATCCTGGAACTTCTTCTGGTTCGACTTGCTCCAGATTCTGTAACCGACTACTGCAATCACGATGATCCCAACGACTACCAGGATCGGTATCACAGGGCTCTTGGCGCCAGGAGGCGGAGCCGGTGACTCGACAACGACGATCGCCTTACTCGACACCTTGGTGCCGGCAGCATCGGTGAATTCTCCGCTCCACGAGTACTCGCCACCCTGCTCGGGAAGCTTGAAGATCGGCACACCACCTGGGGTCGAGGGCCGCACGTCGGCATTTGGCTTCGACTTCCCGTAGAAAACGATGTCGAGATCGATTGGGGTTGTCAGCTTGATGCCGCCCCCACCACCAAGCGGCGCAGCTTTGGCGCACGGGTAGGTACTTCCCGACTCCCCACTCCCGCCGAGGTCGAGACTGAGCTTGTACTCAAATTCGGTACCGCTTCCGATGATGTGCAAAGTCGCGCACGTCGTCGGGGGCGGCTCGGACTTCGGATTGCACGGCTCGGATCCGCCGATCACGATCACAGCAATGACCGTGGCGTGGTCACCGGGACTAGGCGGATTCTGATTCACAAGGCAAATCACCGGTGAAACGACACCAAACGATGCTTCCTTGATGCTGACCTTGCCCTCGCCCACCTTGTCGTAGTTCGGGCCGGCGGTTCCTGACGGAATTGGAAAGCCGCTGCTCTTTAACAGTCCACCATTGAGCAGTGGTTCGCCTTCTTCTTGGGTGATCCGGAGCCTCACGTCGGTGTTGGCCCCTGGAAGCGCTTCGCCTTCACAGGCAGGATGTGTGGACGGCGTCTTGTACTTGCCCCCTTCGCAAAGCTCGACCGCAACCTTGGGATTGAACGGCTTGGTTTCGGTCTGCGAACTTGCGGCTAGGGGCAGAGCGAAAATCAGCGCACCGGCCATGAGAAGAGTCAGGAAAAGATTGCGAGCGCGGCCTCGTGACACCGAGTACCTCCACGTTCCGTTCGGATTCGAGGGCGAACCTGCGGCGTCCAGCAATGTCGTTCTCCCCGTCAGTACGACCGCCAGCGTCATTGACGCAAACACGCCGAGTGGCGCGAAAGCGTAACAACCACACGCCCGGTCGTCCACCGCATCTCGCCCGCGCGGCGCTATCCCGGTATCAAGGCTCATCCATCCCTACAATCAGCCCGATGAAGAAGCGCAAACACGCTCGAAAAAGTTCACTCCTCGCGTCGGCACTTGGGCTACTCATGTTTGCCGCCTTTGCCGCTCAAGCATGTGGGGGAATTCCGGCACCCACCGACATCACCATCGTCACGGAGGACGGCTTTCGACTTGCTGCAACCGAATACGGCAAGGGAAACAACGGCGTGGTCCTTGCTCACGATTCAGACGGGTCGCGAGCCGACTGGTCCGAATTCGCCAACCAACTCGCCTCACGAGGGATGCGCGTCGTCGCCGTCACCTTCAGAGGATTCCCCGGCAGCGATGGAGTTCGCGACCCACAGGTCATGGACCGAGACCTCGTGGGCGCTGCTCGCTATCTGCAGAAAGAAAAAGGCGTGACCAAAATCGCCTACGTCGGCGCAGGCATGGGCGGAACTGTCGCATTCAAGGCTGCAGCTAATCCGGAGCTCCAGCCAGCTGTGGTCGAAGTTGTTTCGCCCTTCGCTCGATACCAAACCCTCGATGCTGCACGATCGACAATCCAGCTTTTCATGCCAAAGATGGTCGTCGAATCCGACGGCAACAAGGATGCCCTCGGCGCTGTCCAAGAACTCTTCAAGACCCTTCCCGAACCAAAACGCTTCGAGGAGGTCCCCGGTAGCGCCAAGGGCATCGCCATTATCAATGATCCGGCCAACGAAAAGCTCCGCTCCGAGATGTTCGACTACTTGAAGAAGGGCTTTGAGTAGGACGGTCCCTGGTGCGCTACGAATACATAACCCTCACGACTGACTACGGCCTCAATGACGAGTTCGCCGGCGTCTGCCACGGAGTCATCGCCCAAATTGCACCGGGCGCGCGTGTTATCGACATCACTCACGGCATTGAGCCATTTGACGTGCGGGGAGGGGGGCTCACTCTCGTGCGGGCAATTCAATACATGCCGGCGGGAGTCCATGTGGCGATTGTCGATCCCGGGGTCGGTACGGACCGCAGAGCCATTGCCGTCGAGGCAGGTCCGTCTGTCATGGTCGGACCTGACAACGGGATCCTTTCCCCCGCGGTCGCAATGCTCGGAGGCGCCACGAGGTGCGTCGAGCTCACAAATGAGGACTATCAGCTCCCCCGTGCAGGTGGGCAGACTTTCGCGGGCCGGGATCTCTTCGTTCCCGCCGCAGCGCAAATCGCTCTGGGAACCCCACTGGAGGAGTTCGGCGACGAGGTTGACCCTCATACGCTTGTGCCAATGCTGGTCCCCCTCTGCTCGGTTGATGCGAAATCAGTTGCAGGCGAGATCCTCTGGATCGACCGGTTCGGCAACGCTCAGCTCAATATTTCTCCAGGCGAACTCGAGATGCTCGGCGCGTCGGTGGGCGAACAAGTCGAGGTCGAAATAGAGGGAGCCGCCATCGGCGCCGCTTTCAGCAACACGTACGCAGATCACGAAGACGGAGTGATCCTGCTCATCGTCGATTCGTACGGAATGCTCTCGCTCTCGGTCAATCGGGGCCGCGCGAGTGACATCTTGGGCTTGAGATCCGCAACAAAGGTACGTCTGAAGACAGGGTGAGTCAGGGGCACCCATCTACCTCAGCGTGTACGCTTTTGGCTACTCAACGGCTGCCCCCTAGGTGGTGAGATCGCAGTGCCTTTAAGGCGTGCTCCGCATCGGGTTGCCTTGAAACTAGCTAGCTGGAGATCAACTTGCCCCGGCGCATACTGATAACAGGCATATCCCGATTCCTCGGACTCCGACTCGCGAGGAAGCTCGAGGCAAATGATGAGATCGATGAAATCATCGGCGTTGACCTCGAGCCTCCTTCAGAGGAGTTCAAGCGCGTAGAGATCGTGCGCGCGGATATTCGCAATCCGCTCTTCTCCAAGGTGCTTCAGGCGTCTAGAGCCGACACTGTCATTCATTTGAACATCATCCCGTCCGAGGCAGAAAAGGGGCGGACGATGATGAAGGAGATGAATGTCATCGGGACCATGCAGCTCCTTGCCGCGTGCCAAAAGAGCGACTCGATCAGGAAGGTCGTCGTCAAGTCCACGACTGCCGTCTACGGCTCCGAGCCAGAGGATCCGGCTTTCTTCGCCGAAGAGATGAGCCGCCGCTCGACACCGAAGTCCTCGTATTGCCGGGACGCGATGGAGATCGAGACGTACGCCCGAGACTTCGGAAGGCGCAGGCCTGACGTCTGCCTCACCATCTTGCGCTTCGCGACAATCCTCGGCAGCACGGTCAACAACGCTTTCAGCCGATACCTCGCACAGCCCATGGTTCCGACGGTTCTCGGCTTCGATCCGAGGGTTCAGTTCATCCACGAAGAAGATGCGGCGGAGGCAACATATCGAGCTGCAATCGAGGATCATCCGGGCATATTTAACGTCGCAGCCGACGGTGCAGTCCCTCTCTCGCAAGCGATCCGGCGAGCGGGGCGAGGGCAATTGCCGATACTTCCTCCAGCTGTCTGGCTTGCTGACCGCGTCTCGGGCCTCATGCCATTTCTAAATGTTCCAAGTGCAATCATTAGAGAAATCGCCTACGGCAGGGTTGCGGACAACAGCCGCATGAAGGAGGAATTCGGCTTCGAGCCCAAGTACTCATGCCTCGACGCCGTCCACGATTTCCGCGAGAAAAAGCGGGCCGAACGGATAGTTCGGCAAGAGACAGACGCGACATGGGAAAAAGACCTGCGCGAGTTTGTGATCCGCAAGCAAAATGAGCGGCGCGCTGACCTGACACCGACGTGACATGAACGAGCCTGAGGAAACCCGGACAGATGCCTGACGCACAAATCATCACGCTGGGGCGGAGCAGTGAACAGTCAAAGTGCGCGGCTACTACATCGCGAAACAAGCCCTGTCAGAACTTCTCGATGGAGGGCAGCCCATACTGCCACGTACACCAGCCAATTGCCTCGGGAGTGAGGGGGGCCTCTTCATCGCCAGGGCGGGAGCGAATTTCCGAATGGCGAGACTTCATGCGCCGTCGTCTCGCCGGGCAGTACTACGTTGACGAGTACGGATACGACGAAGAGCTCAGCAGGGAGATCCTCCTACCCCTCACGAAATTCCTCTACGAGCAATGGTGGCGGGTAGAGGTTCGGGGCATAGAGAACGTACCCGCCCACGGTCCGGCGCTGATCGCATCCAATCACTCCGGAACGCTCCCGTGGGATGGCGCCATGCTCCTCACCGCCCTCCAGCTCGAGCACCCAGATTCGCCGGTTTGCAGGCTCCTCGGAGCAGATCTGCTCTGGACAGTGCCGTTCCTGAGCCATCTGGCGCGCAAGGCCGGCAACACCGTCGCCTGCGACGAAGACGCGCTCCACATGCTCAAGCGCGGTGAGCTCGTCGGGGTCTTCCCCGAGGGTTTCAAAGGCATCGGCAAGCCGTTTTCAGAGCGCTACCGCTTGCAGCGTTTCGGGCGCGGCGGCTTCGTGGAGGTTGCTGTTGAGACAGGTGCACCGATAATCCCGTGCGCCATTGTCGGCGCCGAAGAGATCTATCCGATGATCTATGACTTCCAACCGCTCGCACGACTTCTGGGGTTCCCCTATTTCCCTATCACGCCCTTCTTCCCGCTGCTCGGGCCCCTCGGCATGATTCCGCTCCCGTCAAAGTGGATCATTGAATTCGGCGAACCAATACCAACTGATGTCTTCCCCCGTGAGGCCAAGGACGACCCGATGACACTCTTCGACATATCCGATCGAGTCCGTGACACCATCCAGCAAATGCTTTACAAGAACTTGATGTCACGACGGAACTGGTTCCTCTGAGGGCAATTCAGTTGAGACCGATCACAGCAATCATTCTCAGTCTCCTGGCACTGGCGATCGCTGCCGCTGCCTTCTATCAGCTCGTGATTGCGGTCAAGTGATCTCCCTGCGAGCCGCCAATGCCTGAGTGGTGGGCCGAGGAGTTCGGCCCCGACTACGCGGTCTTTCTCGAGGCGAGCACCGACCCTGCCAAAACCGAAGCCGAGGCTCGGGGCTGTATCTCCCTCCTCGGCCTCAAGGAGGGCGACCGGGTCCTAGATCTCGGATGTGGCTTCGGGCGCCATGCCAAGGCTCTGGCTCAATATGGAATCAAGGCTGTCGGTGTGGACTTCTCTCCCGCGCTGCTAAAGCGTGCACGCGAGCTGGCCGGAGAGGGGCTTGCTCCGGAGTACGTGAGGGCTTCGATGCACCAGCTCCCCTTTGCGGGAGCATTCGACGCGGTGATCTCGATTTACACGAGCTTTGGGTATTTCGAAGACCCCGCAGAGAATCGCCGAACTATCGAGGAGGCAGCGAGGGCTCTCCACCCAGGTGGTCACCTGCTTCTCGACACGGCCTCACCAGTCCCGCTCTATGCGCAACCTGATACGAACAAGTGGATGGAGGCCGGCAGCCTCACCGTTTGCGAGGAAGGCCATTTCGATATCGCAACGGGACGAAACAAAGCACGCATCAAGTGGTACCGAGATGGGCGCTGGTACAACTTCTTCCACGAGGAATACCTCTACGCACCGTCGCATCTAGCAGAACTGGCTGAGACAAGCCGGCTGGAAGTAGTCGGCATTTACTCGGGGCTTTCGGGCGAAAGCCTTACTCCGGAGTCCGCCCGCAACATCCTGGTCGCCAAGAAGCCTTCCTGACCAAACCCCCTTGGCTCTAAGGGCTTTTCCCTTCCTGCCCCGCGAATTGCACATCCCGGCGAGACTTTCACAGCTCCGATATGGCACCGTCACGGTTACCAACGCGCCCGCAGTTGACTCGGGCGCCGGCTGAGAGGGCTGGATCCCGCCCGGCCCACCTGAAGAGAGGGCAGAATCCAAGATGACCGAGAGCGCAACCGTCAAGGGAATGAAGCTGGCTGTTGGCTTCATGCCTTCCGGCAATGACTTCACCGAAATGGCTGAGTTCGTCAAAGGCGCGGAGGAGCTGGGGGTAGATCAAGTCTGGATGCCGGAGGCCTACGGCACCGATGCTGTCAGCATTCTCGGCTGGCTCGCAGCGCAGACAAACCGGATCAAGCTCGGGTCCGCGATCCTCCAGATGCCGGCCCGCGCGCCGGCGATGACCGCGATGACTGGTGCAACTCTTGATCTCCTCAGCGGTGGGCGGGCCCTTCTTGGAATCGGCTTGTCGGGTCCGCAGGTGGCCGAGGGGTGGTACGGCCAGCCATACACCAAGCCGATTCAGAGAACCCGTGAGTACATCGAGATCATGCGAATGATTTGGGACAGAGAGGAACGCCTCTCCTACGACGGCGAGGTCTACAAGCTCCCGGCCGAAGGCGGCAAGGGCCTTGGCAAACCCCTCAAACTCATGTTCAAGCCGTCGCGGCCTCTGCCGGTATATCTAGCCTCGCTCGGCCCAAAGAACGTCGCACTCACGGCCGAACTCGCCGACGGCTGGCTTCCGGCTTTCTTTGTGCCAGATCGAATCGACGTCTTCACTGACGCACTCAAGGAGGGTGCCGCCAGAAGCGGGCGCGATCTATCGACGCTCGACATCGTCGTGGGCGCGACGATCGCCATTGGGGACGATGTGCCGATCGACGCGGTCCGCTCGATGTCCAAGATGCCCGTCGGCTTCTACATCGGCGGCATGGGCGCCCGCGAGGCGAACTTCTACAACGACCTCGCCTGCCGCTACGGATACGAAAAGGAGGCCAAGGAGATTCAGGACCTCTTCCTCTCTGGCAAGAAACAAGAGGCGATGGCGCTGGTTCCAGATTCACTGGTCGATTCAATGGGGCTTTGGGGTGACAAGAGCCGAATTCTCGACCGACTAGACGTCTATCGCGAAGCAGGGGTCACTACGCTCAACTGTCAGGTGGGTGGAAGCATCGACGCGCGGCTTGAACAAATTCGCCGCTTGATCGAACTTGCAGGTGACTAGGGCTTAAATAGGTCCGGGGCCGCAGCAGCGCTGGACGCTTTGGGGCGGGCTGGGAGGCTTCTCCTAAGTCTCGATGCCGAATTACCTGCTTCGAGACTGGTGCGCCCAGCGGCCGTTGTCTGCGTACCCCGGAACCGTTGGCCGGCTCACAAGTTCGTCAAGGGCGACCGAACTTCTCCGGCATTTGTCACTCTCCGTATCGACACCTACAGAGAGTGACCTAAGCGCGAATTTGAGGCATTCTCGGAATCTCTCAAGGATTCTTGTTCGTCCGTTCACGCCGGCTCCGCCCAATGGCACAATGCTCCGATGAGTTGGGGCCAATCCACATACATATCGCCAGGTGATCTCGGCGAGCTGGAACTTCCCGCGCGCCGGATCCCTGTATTTGCCAGGGCCGACGTCGTCGTAGCCGGCGGTGGACCCGCCGGGCTTGCTGCCGCTGCATCAGCCGCACGTTCCGGTGCCTCCACCTTGTTGCTAGAGCGTTACGGGTTCCTCGGAGGCAACCTGACGGCCGCGTCGGTCGGAACCATGTGCGGTCTCTATATGAAGACCGACAGCGGATTCGACCTGGCTGTCAAGGGATTCGCCGAGGAACTCGCCGAGCGCCTCAAAAGTGGTGGTGCCGCAATGGGCCCCCTCCCGTTCAAGGAGTCGGCGGTCCTCCTCTACGTCCCATGGGCGGCCAAGCGCGCGGCGGATGCGTTTGTCGAAGAGGAGCCAAACCTCAGGCTCCTTCTGCACTCGAGGATCACAGACGTTCGGATGAGCGGGGACAGGATCGAGGCGCTCGTAGTGGCGTCGAAACGCGGCCCCGTTGGCATCACCGGAGACGTCTTCATCGACTGTACGGGCGATGCCGACGTCTCGTACTACGCGGGCGTGCCGACGGAGATCGGACCTCCGGGTATGCGCCAGTTCGCGTCAATGCAGTTCTTCATTGAGAACGTTGACGGCACCGCAGCCTTCTCGAGCATTTCGAAGTTGCCAGACCTGATAGCGGAATATGGTTCGCATCTTTCGCGCGACGGAGGAGCACTCATTCCCACGGGACGAAAAGGGGAGTTCATCGGTGCAATGACTCGCGTTGCACACGATGGCGATCCAATCGACTCATGCGATCTGACTGAAATCACCTGGGGAGA
>QEUQ01000063.1 GCA_003577105.1 Acidobacteriota bacterium
GGCCGTTGCGGAATGCTCGGCAAGAATGCTTCGGAGCGCTTGCCGACCGGCCTGCTGAACCGATTCCGCGACCGAGATCGCTTCGTCGACGCGTGAGATGAGGTCGACGATGCGGCGCTGCTCGGGCAGCGGCGGCAGCACAACACTGAGCGAGCGAAGACTCGCTGAGTTGAGCGTCTTGCCTTTGACTGCCCGACCAGCATGCGCAGCGATATCACTGGCTTCGAGGTACAGGCCCAAGTAGCGTTGATCGGCGATGTCCAGGTTGGGATCAATCCAAACGATTGCTTCATTCGGGAAGATGTCGCGCGCCGCGAACCCGATGCGGCCCAGGGTTAGCTTGAAGCTCATCAGCAAACTGCCCGCTGGCACCCGGCGCGCTTTGCCTTCGTCTTCAGCAATTCTGGTCACGCCCTCGCTGTGAGGGTCAACACGCAGTTGTTTCATGTCGGCAATCGTGCAGAAAGGGCGGTCGAGACTGGCCGTCCAATAGCGAGGCTCGTTTCGAGGTGGTGTCTTCCCGATTGTCAACACGGCTATCTCGCCGAGGGTTGTTTCGACCCATCCATCACGCATATCCAGCTTCTTTCAACCGCTCAGCAAGTCGCTCCTCCGCCTCGCGCAAGGCAGTCTGGGCCGCCGCGAGTTCTTCAAGCGCCGTCGGCACATCGACGACTTCTTCCGATTCGCTTCGCAGGTACCGGCCGATGTTGAGATCCCATCCGTTTTCTTTGATCTCGGCATGGGGCACGAGGCGAACACCGACACCACCGTCGCCGTCGGGGTCATCCCCGCCGCGGTATGCGGCAACGATCATCTCGACGTCCGAATCCGACATCTGATTCTGGTTGCGCCCCTTCTCGAAGCGGGCCGACGCATCCACAAAGAGCACGCCGCCCTTTCGCGGATCGGGCTTCTCGGATCTGAAAATCAGCAAGCACGCGGGGATCGACGTCGAGTAAAAGAGGTTGGGCGGCAGGCCGATCACTGCTTCGAGTTCGTCACTGGTGATGAGGCACTCGCGGATCGCTTTCTCGGCGCCTCCCCGAAACAGCACACCGTGGGGCATGACGACGCCGACTCGCCCTGTGCCCGGGTGCATCGAGGCCAACATGTGCTGAACCCATGCGTAGTCAGCATTGCCTGCCGGTGGCACACCGCACTCCGCACGCCCCCAGGGGTCGCTCTTCCAGACATCTGCCCCCCAGTTCTTCAGGCTGAAGGGCGGATTGGTGATCACTACATCGAAGCGGGCGAGGTGGCCGTGGTCATCTCGGAACTTCGGCTCACGCAGCGTGTCGCCGCGCAGGACCTTCGCATCTTCAATGTCATGTAAGTAGAGGTTCATGCGGGCGATCGCCGATGTGGTCAGGCTGACCTCTTGGCCGTAGAGGCGGAGCGTGTGGATCTCTCCCCCGGCCTCGGCCACCTCGTTGACGGCTTCGACCAACATGCCGCCCGATCCGCAAGCCGGGTCATAGATGGTCTCGCCGGGCTTGGGGTCGAGGATGCGGGTAAGCAGGCGCACGACTGCACGGGGTGTGAAGAATTCACCGGCCTTCTTGCCTGACTCATCCGCAAATTGTTTGAGCAGGTACTCATACGCGTTACCCAGTAAGTCGTGCCCGACCTTCGAGGGTGAGAGATCGAGTTCGTTGAACGCGTCGATGAGGTTGAGAAGTGAGGTTTCGGGGAGGCGCTCCTTGTTGCCCCATGGAACGTCGCCGAAGATCCCGGCGAGGGTCTCGGGGTTGGCCTCTTGTATGCGGTCGAGAATGCGCTGAAGCTCGACGCCGACGTTCTCGGTCGCCTTCCGGAGGTCGTGCCAAGTGCACCCCTCAGGTACTTGGAAACGGTAGTTCTCGGGGAGAGCTGCGAGCTTCTCGTCGCCGTCGAAGAGTTCGAGCGCGGCGGCACGTTCCTCTCGATAGGTGTCGCTGATCCGCTTGAAGAAAAGGATCGGGAATATGTACGCCTTGAAATCAGACGGATCTACCGGGCCTCGTAGCGAATTGGCGGCAGCCCATAGGCGTGATTCAAGTTCTTGGAGTGTGATCGACAGTTCGCGGCCCTCCCAGCTAGATCGCGTCTACTGCATCAATAGAGACTAACGACGACATGTGACATTCCGTCAGTGCAATGCCGTCACCCTTCATTCGAACCACTGCCCCCATTCGAATCTAGCGCTGCAATCATGCGTTCTCGAGCCCGGCAATCGCTTGCCTCACTGAGGAGCCGCGAATAGATGGAATCCCCGGTGCCCTTCATGCCGGGCGGTTCGGCGAAGAAGTCCTCTTGGTCGGCCAGACACTCGAAGCTATCGATGCGATCAGAGTCTGAGTCAGTCAGGGTGTAGTAGCCCAGTTCCTGAAGCTTCACCTTGGCCACTAGGGGGAACGCAATCGCGGCGAGGATCAAGTGCTCCTGCTGATTCCAGGCTTGATTCTGAGCCGAATTGCGTTTGCCGTGCGCGTACTCGTTGCGTAGCCGATAGAACTCGTGCATCCAAGCCCACCGTAGGTTTCGGGAGTCATCGCCCTTGCAGTTCGGTCGGCGAGCAGACTGCGCACAGGCAACGTTTTCGGCAGGCGTAAGCGCGCGGTCAAACGCGTCAGCCAAGTCGTCGGCCTTCGACTGCGCTTCGAGGAGCCGCTGAAACGAACCCGCCATCAAGACCCATTCGGCTTCCGGCCCGATGTCATCAGAATCGGTGTTCGCAGCATTGAAGCCCAGAATCGCGTCGTGCCAGCGCCGATATGGTTCAGGAAATCCCGACCTAAGATCGCAGAGGGCGATCCACAGCGGCTCGTCAATGCGAATCCGACCTTTCACTGCGACCTGGATCGGTTCGCTGATCGCAAGACCGGTGGTCGACTGGGCGTGTAGCGCCCGACCTTCGCGAACACGGGGCGCGAGAGTCACGAATCCACCGGAGCCGAGCCTCTGTTGATAGAACGTGAATCGAGTCGCGTTCGCGTAGTCCAGTGAGCCGAAGAACGCCCGGCGCGACAGCGAAGCGAAACAAGCCAACTCAACCATGGTCCTCGCGGTGTCCAACTCCTCGTCTGTCAAGTCTTCAAGCGCTGAGCGGCCACTGAACTGCACCAAGGTGCAGCCGGGAACTGGTGCTCCTTGAAGCGTGCGGTAGGACGACATCACATTGCGAACGGCGGCTAGTTCTGCGTCGTCGAGCTCGTCGTGATCAGTCTCCAAATTCGCGATTGGGAGCAGCTCGATCTCGCCCGCCACGTACTTCTTGGCAGCGACCATCCATGGGAGTACTTGGGCGATCATCACATGCTCTTCAGCCGACCGGTCGTCTTCGCCCATCGCTCCACATCGGACCACGACCAAATCATCGCTTGCTTCAGGGTGGCGACTGGCCTCGGGAAGTCCTCGTAACGCCGACGCCAAGAGTGGACCGTCTGAGGCTGTGCAATTCCGAGGCGCTCGGCAATCTCCGCGGCGCCAACCAGATCTCCCACTTCAACCCTGTGCGATGACAATTCATCTCCGTTTGGCTTGCATACAGCCGTAGGCACTGGTAGGCTGCACCGATGGCTACGGCTGTAGCCGAGCATAACAGCAAGCGGCCCCGGCGGTGCGCTAACACCCCGGGGCCCGGTCAAGACCTGTATGAGAGGTCCCGACGTGAAAGAGCATAGACCTGACAGCGAGGCACTCCCCGCGGCTTTCGAGCTGGCCGCCGCGCGGCTCGACGACCTTGCGCTGAGCGACCAGAGCGATCGCGTAATGCAACGGCTCTGGGCTCGTTTTGCCTCGTACACCAAGCGCTGCGGCATCGTCGCGGCCAGAGACATCAACGCCGAGGTCGTCTCGGGATTCGTTCGCGCTCGCGCTGGGTCCGGGTCGGTTCCGTCGGCGTCGACGATGCATCTGCGGCGCTCCGCCCTCCGGCTTCTGTTTCGAATTTGGCGAGAATGCGAGCTGGCTACCGGCGACCCCACACTGGATCTTGCCCTCCCCGCGCGCTCACAGCTCGGTGTTCGCCCGCTCACCGACGACGAGGTCGCTATTTGCCGGTGGGCGTCGCTGTCGACTCCCGCCGAGACCCGCCAGCCCGCAACCTGGGCGGCCGCCGAGGCAGGACTGACCACCGGCGAGATCCCGCTGCTCAGCGGTTCCGATCTCGACCTCGACTCAGCGATCTTGAGCGCTCCGGGCACGACCAAGACTGATCCGCGCAGCGTGCCGATCACCGCATGGGGCGTCGCGCAGCTGTGCCGGCGAATAGCGGTGATCGGCGACCCCGGTATGCCCCTCTGTTACGAAGGCACCGCGGGCGCCGAGTCCGGACAGGCGTCGGTCTGTCGGGCGATCGCTGACGTACTTCGCCGCGCGGGCCTCGCCGACGAACCCGATGTGCGTCCGCGCTCGGTCACCGCGTGGGTAGGGGTCCAGGTTTTCGTCGAGACTGAAAGCATCGAAGAGGTCGCGCGCCGTCTCGGCATGCGATCACTGGATCGAACCGCCTCGCTCATCGGTCACGACTGGCGGACGAGCATCAATTGCTCGGGCGGGAAAAGCTGATGGCCGCACGCGCATCCGGCGTTTCGAGCCTCGAACAGGTCGAGGCGGTGCTTGGAAATCCCGCCATCTACGAGCTGGCGGAGGTCATCGAGACCGAAAGTGAGCTGGGCGGGCGACGTCTCACGTACCCGACCTACATGCTCTTGGTCTACGAGTCCCTCATCTCGGTCTATCGCTCCGCGCGTCGAGTCGAGACCGAGATCGGCCACCCCCTGGTCTGGTCATTCATGCGCGAAGTTGTTGTGGCTCGCTTTGCTCACGACTCGGAGATGTGGCTTCCAGATGAACCGATGCGGCGCCACCACTACCTCTACGGGAGAGACCGGTACCTGGTGCCAAACCGGGAGTTACTGAGAGACCTGTTCGAGAAGATCTCATGTCGCCAGGCGACCGGGGACCTCAGCCTCTGCGCGAAAGACGGGCCGGGTTCGCCCACCCATCCTCATCCGACCCGGATGCTCTATGCCGACGGCAAGGTTGTGACACCACTCTTCAAGGCGAAGCCGGGCACGACAAAGGTCGACAAGACAACGGGTGAGGTCCGCCAGGTTCGATCCGAGCCTGACGCGGCACTGCACGTCACGGGCTCAGGCGAGCCGGCGTGGGGGACCAAGCACGTCATGGTGGCTACGCGCGGAGACGACGTCCACTGCCGGATGATCCTCTCGGTCTCCCCTGTCGAGCGCCCCGGCCAAGAGGCCAAAGTCGCTCTCGAGCGAATCGGGTCACTGGCGGCCAAACTCTCAGGCGCGACAGGTGTGATCTACGACGGAGCCTTTCGGGGCGCCCACATTGCCGAGCTCATGCACGACCGCGGGCTGCTCCCCGTCGTCCCGGTCCAAGCCAAGTCGGGCGGCAAGCGGGCACGAAAGGCGCGCGTCGAGCGTTCGGTCCGGATCGGTGAGGCGAGCTTGCGCCGAGCCGATGGCACGAGGATCACCGTGCAGCTCTATGCGGAGGCCGGCGCGCTCTGCATCGGCGAGCTGGATGAGGCCGGCGCGGTGGTGATGACGCCACTTCAGCGCCTCAAAGTCGAGCAGCGCAGGAACGTTGACGGCACCTGGCGTTGGTACGGGGTGTATTCGGTGCCGGCGCCGACGGGTCCGGGAACCGTCAGAGTCCGGCTGGACACCACAGACGAGGACCGCGCCCGGAGCTTCAACCGCTGCGAGCACTTGCGGGCGATTCCACCGTCTGATCCCGACTATCGCCGCCTCTGTCCGATGCGCTCGGACGCCGAGTCGATCAACCGCCACCTCGACGACACGATGTGGCTGAGCCGCGCGCACTCGCTCGGGCGCGACCGCCAGCTCGTCAACCTCATCGGCTACGGGCTGGCGGTCAACTCACTCGCGCTCCATCGATACAGGCGCAACCTGGCGCCGCCTGGCGCGCTCGCGGCCTGAAGGCCGCGCATCCCAAGAGCTGAACTCCACGGGTTCAGCGCGCTCCGACATCGCACTACGCGTTGCGGGGCGAGTTTCGCGCATCCGACAGCGACCCCGAGGCCGGTACGATTGGCTCCACAACCGCCAGGTAGGCAGGTGAGCGGAGTTTTCTACCACCTTTTCTACCGGCCCCGCCCGCGTAGCTCAGGGGATAGAGCACCGGTTTCCTAAACCGGGTGTCGCAAGTTCGATTCTTGCCGCGGGCGCACTGCCGCAAGGGCACTCGTGCCGACAAATCACCTGAACACCACCTCGAGGTCCGTGATCGCAACGACCTCGATCTTCCCAGCCAATGAATAAGACCGCCGGCCGGGATAGACAACCTTCAACTCATCGAGGCCCAGATCGTCGATTGCTATGTGCATTGATCTAGTCGTTGATGGCGCATCCGAATACTTGAACTCGAACCCGATACGCCTAGTCCCCCTGAATACCAACAGATCGAGTTCAGCGCTGGCCTGCGTGCCCCAGAAATAAGCATCCCGTGAGTTCACCAAATCGACTTGCTCCGACCTCGCGGATGTCGAACCCGCTCATATCGACTAACCCCGCACGGCCCGCGAGAGATTCCGATGCGCCCTTCACCAGGCCTGGAGCCGCGCTCCCGAGAAGAAGGAATCGCGCCGCGGTTCGTGGTCGGTCGGCAAGCACCCGCACCACTTCGAAAATGCCGGGTACGCGCTGAATCTCATCGATGACGACGAGTCCCCGCAGGCCTTCTAAGGCCAGCATCGGATTCTGGAAACGAGCCGCGTCGGCCGAATCTTCGAGGTCGAAGTACTCTGCCCGGCGATCCGCGGCAATCTGTCGCGCGAGTGTCGTCTTGCCACACTGGCGGGGGCCCAACGGGACTGCAACCGGTCCGAACTTGAGGGCGGCTCACACCCTCGCCTCAAGGATATTTCGTTCGATCATGTGAAACTATATTCCTTGTATATCCGTAGCTAGGATACGGATTTACAAGGATTCCACACGCACTTGCCTGGAATTTGGATCGGCCTCCACGACACGCGCCGAGGGTCGTATTCGCGCCGTGTAACGTATTGATCCCCCTTAGTCACCGACAAGCAGAACGACATTCCATGGAAACCGAAACAATCGACAGAGAAGCAGTAGCACAACGTGAGCCATCGCTCGGAGAGGAGATCGCCAACGCGGTAACGCATTCGGTCGGCGCAGTAGCAAGCATCGTTGCGCTCGTCATCTTGGCAATCGTCGCAAGCCGCAAGAGCCCGATCGCGCTCGTCGCGTTTTGCGTCTTCGGTGCCTCGATGATCGCTCTCTACACGGCCTCGGCGATCTATCACGCGCTGCCGAAGTCAAAGGCCAAGGAGGTCTTCTTCAGACTCGACCACGCTGCGATTTACCTGCTAATTGCAGGCACCTACACGCCGTTCACACTGGGGGTGCTGCGAGGTGGATGGGGCTGGACCCTCTTCACGCTCCAGTGGAGTTTGGCTGCGGTCGGAATTACCTTCAAGAGCATCTACGGCAACCGTTGGCGCGGACTGTCAATGGCCGTCTACATCATGATGGGCTGGATGATGATCGTTGCGATTTGGCCAATGGTTCAGCGGGTGCCGGCATCGGGATTGGCCCTGATCCTAGCGGGTGGTCTCTTCTATACGGGCGGCACGATCTTCAACGCGATCCAGCGCCTTCGCTTCAATCACATGCTCTGGCACATCTTCGTGCTGATCGGGAGCGGCTTCTGCTTCTTTGCCGTTCTTAACTACGCGATGCCCGCCTGAGGATAAATGGGGTTTCGTGATTCAGAATGACCGCGATTGCGGAAACATTGCCGCTGTAGTTCGGGACCTCGCAGACCAAGCAGAGCGTCCGAATGACCCAACGGATGACCCTTTCTATCGTCACGCCGTCGCTGCCAAGAAGGGCAGCGGACGCAAGTACGCAGCAGAGGCTGCAAAGCGACAGCTCCATCGGCGCGGCCATTGAACCTCGTCCTAGTCGATTCGAGCGCGTTCCTGTCGCCCGAAGATCCAGGCGAGCAAGACCACTCATCCACTCTCAACGCCCTTGAGACTGAATTCGGGGCATTCCGCGTCATCCCATAGGATTCGCGGCGACAAGATCACGGCTCAGACGAGCAGACAGCGGCTAGGCAAAGGCGTGACAACGTTGGAGTCCACGTTCACATCGCACAACGGCATCGAGATCGCCTATTTCACCGAGGGATGCGGTGAGCCTGTGATACTTGTCCACGGCTTCGCCGCCAACGCCAAGCTCAACTGGGTGGGACCACAAGTCGTGAGCGACCTCACCGCTCACGGAAGGCAAGTGATCGCCCCAGACACGAGAGGTCACGGCGCATCGGACAAGCCGACCGACCCAGAGGCCTATAGCTACGACAACCTGGCAGCTGACGTCATGGGCCTCGCCGATCACCTCGGCCTTGATACATACGACCTCGTTGGGTACTCCATGGGAGCAATGACTTCACTGCGAATTGGCGCGATCGACCCGAGAGTGCGCCGAGTGATCTACGGGGGCATAGGCGGCAACGTGCTCATTCCGAATGCGCTCAACCGCGATCTACTAGCCGATTCGCTCAAGCCCGACGCGACCGAAGACGACATGACCCCCCTTGGCAAGCTGTTCAGAGCGTTCGCCGAGGCTTCGGGCGCCGACCTGAACGCTCTCGCGGCGTGTCAACGCGCACGGAAGGTCACGCCGAACCCGGCAGACATCAAGGCCGAGGCTCTTGTCTTAGTCGGAAATGATGACTGGCTTGCCGGGCCCGCGGAGCCCCTGGCCGAAGCGATCCCGGGCGCAATCCACAAGACGGTTCCCGGCGACCACACGACCTGCCTGTTTCAACCCGAGTTTCGAGAAGCTGTCAACGAATTCCTAACGAACTCGACAGGTGCCTGATACAGGCGAGCATCGGTCGACAAAGTGCGGCCTTCGGCTCCAGACTAGTCGGAAAAGCGCTGGTGAGCAGCTTGACGGCTAGTTCCGAGCGCCGCTCCGATCTGCTCCCAAGTCACGTTCTTCTGGCGCAGCGCCCCCACCTGATCGCGCAGGCTTCGCTCGGCGGCGGAAACCGCGAATGAAGCTGGCGCAAGCCGATCCAGCAGCCGGTCGGCGTCAAGAGCGGCAGGTCCCGGAAAGCTCGGGATCTTCTTCCCCTTGATTGCCCGCTGACTGAGTTCGGTGCATGCGTCGCAGATGTAGACGCCGGGGCCGGCAACAAGCGCCTTCACTTCGTGTTCAGATCCGTAACAAAACGAGCAATAGAGGGTGCCCGTGTCGGGTCTCTTCGCTGCCATCGGCGCTCTCCTGACTTCAACGGACTCCGGCTAGCTGACGCGACCGGTTGTGCCGCTGTCAAGATAGGCTTGACAAGCGCCGGTTGTCAAGTACACCTTGACATGCCCGCTTGAGCTGCCCTTCTGCGGTGCTTATCCCCTTCTATGGCGCCGCGCGGAGATCGCCCTTGGTGGTCATGATGCTGAAGCTCGCACCCGCGGGATCGGCCACTACGGCAAATCGCCCCGGCGGAATATCCATCGGCGGCACGATCACGGATCCGCCTAGTTCCTTGACCTTCTCGGCGGTCGCGTCGCAATCATCAGACGCGAAATAGACACCCCAATACGACGGAACTTCATCTGGGAGCATTGGAGGCCGAGGCATCATGCCTGCGACCGGAGTCTCACCGAGCTTGAATTCCGTGTATTCCATGCCCCCGGCACTTGATGTTTCGGACTCCCAGCCGAAGACGCTCCCATAGAAGCGGGATGCGTCGTCTAGCTGGTCCGTCGTGAGTTCGGCCCAGACGAACGTGCCCTCTTCTCCGACGAGTCCTGCCCCTTTGTGATCCGCCGGCTCCCACACGGAGATGAACGCGCCGACCGAGTCCTGGAAGACAGCCATAGTCCCAGCATCCATGACTTGCATGGGTGGCATCGCGACCTGCCCGCCATTGTCTTGGACGAGTTTGGCAACCGCCGCCGCGTCTTCGACGGTCACATATACCGTCCAATAGGGCGGACCGGGGCTTTGCTGAGGACCAAGGCCGGCAACAGGCTCGCCATCGAGTGAGGCCATCGCGTATCCGCCGGCGTCAGGGCCCATATCTTCAATTTGCCAGCCGAAAAGCCCGCTGTAGAACTCCGTTGCGGCTGCGATGTCTGGAATTCCGAGATCTACCCAGCTTGGAGTACCTGGGGTGTAGCTGTCGACGTGCATGTGAGCCTCCCGCTTCGCGAAGCCGGGCCAATCTGGGCCGGGCAATCCGGCCGCTTGGGCCGGGCAATCCGGCCTCCACTCCATGCTAGTCCAGATGAGATGCCCACCGAACCGCGAAACCACAGGCGGAGGACTCGAGACCTGGCTAACATCAGTAGTCAGTAACATCCCGTCGCGCCTAACTGAGAGAGCTGGTGGATATCTTCCTAATTGGTCTCGCAGCCGTCATTTTCCTGACAGTCGTAATGTCGATTCACAAGATAGGCGAGACGCAAGTCGGACTCGTCACGAAGCGCCTATCCTTCAAGAAACTGCGCGAAGACAACGTGATCGCCATGAACGGTGAGGCGGGTTTTCAGGCCGACCTGCTAATGCCCGGACTCCGGTGGAAGTTCTGGCCGGTCTACAAGATCCACAAGCATCCGTGGGTGCAGGTCCCTGCCGGTGAGATCGGAGTCGTGATTTCTCAAGTTGGCGCGAGTCTTCCGATCGGAGCCAAGAGCGCCACCTACCGCAATGAGTTCGGTAACTTCTCTGACTTGAAAGCGTTCCTCGCCGCAGGCGGGCAGAAGGGTGTGCAGCGGCCGGTCCTGCCCCCTGGAACCCTCGTTCCGATGCACCCCGTCGGCTTCATGGTGATCACCGCCGCAAAGGTTTACGGAGTTCCGGTTTCTCCCGAATTCCGCAAACTAGCAGAGGACGGTCACCTCCTTCCTCAGTCATTTGGTCTTAGTCCCGATCAACTCCGCGTTGTCGTAATTGCGCCGCAGGGCGAGCAGGACATGATCGGAATCGTGACCGCGCTCGAGGGCGAGCCCCTGCCGTCGGGAGACATTGCGAGTCGCCTTGGGGGGTTCGCCGATATTGCCGACCTCGAGGCAAACCAGGCCCACGATGCCCAGATCATGGAGATCCTGCTCGGAAGCAAGAACACGCTCCACAACAACTATCAGGACTACCAAGCGTTCCTCGAGGCGGGCGGCAAGATCGGACTTCAGCACGATCCCCTCCTCTATGGCGCGTACTTGCTCAACCCATTCCTCGTCAGAGTCGAAATGGTGCCGATGCTCGTCGTTCGTCAAGGCGAGGTTGCCGTTGTCAAAGCCTTCGTGGGGTTGCCGACGCTCGACACATCAGGAGCCGAATTCAAGTTCGGATCCATCGTGAGGCCGGGGCACCGAGGCATCTGGCAAGAACCTCTGCGCACGGGCAAGTACCCGATTAACCCGAGGGTCTATGCCTCGGAGATAGTGCCGACGTCGATTCTCACCCTGAACTGGGCGTCGACTTCTTCAACGGCGCACAACCTTGATGCTCACCTGTCCTCGATCATGGGCAAGAGCCGCGAAGGCTTCGTCTTCACAATCGACCTCCAAGTCCAGATCCATGTGCCGGATACGAGGGCGCCAAAGGTCATTTCAATGGTGGGAACCATGATGAACCTGGTGAATGAGGTTCTTCAGTCGGCTGTTGGCAACCACTTCCGAAACACACTTCAGTCGCTCGAAGCAGTGCGCTTCATTGAGACTCGAGAAGAGGTACAGCTAGCGGCAGTCGACGCGATCCGTGGATACCTGAGCGCGTACGAAGTTGAAACCAAGGGTGTCTACATACAGGACGTGATCTTCCCGGAGGAGCTTGTCGAAGTCTTGACTCGCCGGGAGATTGCCAACCAAGAGAAGGCAACGTTCCTCGAGCAACAGCGAGCACAGATGGCTCGAGTCGACATGGAGAACGCCAAAGGTACGGCGGATATGCAGGCTCAGCTAGCCCAAGCGGAAGTAAGCGTGTCGATCCGGCGCAATGAGGCGGATGCGCGTGAGCAGGAGGCCAGAGGCGTAGCGACTTACACAGTTCAGACCGGCGAAGCTGAAGCGACCCGCGTTCAGGCGATCGGACTTGCCGAGGCCAAGGCAGTCGAAGCGCTGGGCCTGGCCAAGGCCGAAGGGTACGAGGCTCAGAAGGACGCGATTGGTCCGGGGGCAACCGCAATGGTCGCGGTTGCAGGTGCGATTGCCGACGGGAAGATCGACATCATGCCCGAGGTGCTCGTCACTGGCGGAAACGGCGGCGGCGCCTTCGAAGGGCTCGCCGCAACTGCAATGAACTACCTGGTAAACAACGGCGCCATCTCCCGCGATGAGTCGTCGGAGGACGACGGCGAAGGTGCGGATGCCGGACGAGAAGCGATTGGCGCCGGCGCTGCGAACGACACCGCTTCAGCGGCTAGTGGGAGTTCTTAGCTTCCTCTACTTCAGAAATGACATTTTCAAAGCCGCCGAACTGCTCGACGATCTTCACGCCGGGGCACCTGGCATTCGCGGTCTCGATTAGGCGGTTTCGGCTGTCGGCGTCTATGCCCCTGCCTAGCACCACTATGTCAACGCGCGCATTCCGCAATGTCTCAATTGCATCGTCGTCGCTGATTTCTCCAGAGGCGGCGTAGCCGCGAGTTCGAAGGGCCTCTGTCGCCCGTGCAACCTCGTCAGACTTGCGGCCAACAACGAGAACATTCGCCGTGATCACCTTGACTCCTGACTGCATTTGGCTTCGCTACGATATCGGCGAATCGGCTCGCGCGGGAGTGGATTCGCGCGAAGGTCGGTTCAGTGAAGCGTCGTTAGGCCCCCGTCAACCGCCAGAACCTGCCCGCTTATGAAACTCGCCTCGCCCGAAAGCAGAAAAACGACCACGTAGGCAACTTCCCACGCGCTCCCCTGGCGCCCAATAGGAACCGGCACTCCCTCGCGGTCCGGGTTCATGGCTGAGGCCATTCGCCCCAAGGGCGTGTCGATGAGACCGGGGGCAATGAGGTTGGCCCTGGCGCCCTCGCGAGTCCCC
>QEUQ01000064.1 GCA_003577105.1 Acidobacteriota bacterium
GATCGGGGGAGTCTGGGGCAAAGGCCCTGGAGACGACGAGTGTGACGTAACGGCGCTGAACACATCGCTGTACGAAGGCGATCCGATCTCGGCAGACGAGCACCGAGGCACAGCGCGATCTCTTTCGCAGCGCCGCCTATCGAGTCGCCAACTGCGGCCTGGTGACATCGTTCTTGAGCGATCAGGTGGAAGCAACGACCAGCCAGTTGGTCGCGTGGTAATCGTCAGCCACGAGCCCGAGCACCCGACGGTGCCGTCGGACTTCATGCGGCTCGTGAGGCCAAGCCAAGACATTGTGGATCCCAAATACGTCTTCTGGCGTCTTTGGAGTCAGTACCACGAGGGCAAGACCCTAAAGTTTCAGACGCAGACCACGAGTATTCGGAATCTGCGAATTCCTGAGTACCTGGCTCAACCCCTCGTATTTCCGAGCCGTCCGACTCAGGCGGCTGTGGTGGCGCTGGCCGAGCGCGCGCAGGATTTTCGATGCAAGGCGCTCTCCGTCGGCGACTCACTTCGGGCTCTCCGAACAGCACTCCTCGCAGAACTGCTCTCCGGTGATCACCAAATCCCCGAGTCATACGACCGGTTCCTCGAAGCAGTATGAGCAAGTTCGACGAGGCCAATACCGTCCAGGCCGCCGTCGTCGATCGGCTCTCCCAGTCTGACCTCGGTTGGCAATTTGTCGCAGCCGATCAACTCGACCGGCATCTCGACGAAGTTCTGATCGAGTCGGAGGTCGCTGGCGCCCTGAAGCGCCTCAACCCGCTCATAGCACAAGAGCCTGGCCGTGTCGAAGAGATCTTTCCCAAGCTGCGCGCGGTCATCCTCTCGGTTGTCAACGACGGTCTTGTCGCATCCAATCAGAAGTTGATGAGCTGGCTCCGCGGCACGGAGACGCACAAATTCGTTGGCGTAGACGACTACGAGCCCATCCGCCTGATCGATTACACCGACCCGCGGGCCAACTCGCTCGTTGTCTCATCCGAAGTGACCTATCGGGCCGGCACCGAGACTCGCAGATACGACGTCGTCTTGTGGGTAAACGGCATCCCTATCGTTGTCGGCGAGACCAAGACGCCTATCTCGTTCTCGGTCTCGTGGCTCGACGGGGCAATTGACATCCACAATGCCTATGAGGTCAAGACGCCTGGGTTCTTCGTGCCCAATGTGTTGTCGTTTGCGACCGAAGGCAAAGAGTTCCGCTACGGAGCGATTCGCCAGCCCCCAGAGACCTGGCTGCCGTGGTCGCGTACGACCGACGAGCTTGCGCCGCCGGGCCTGTCCTCGGTGCTGAGGGCGGTCGAGCTTCTGCTCGCGCCCGAGATGCTGCTGGACATCATCCGCACTTACACGTTGTATTCGACCCGCTCGACATCGCACGGGGCGAAGACAATCAAGGTGATCCCCCGCTACCCACAGGTCGAGGCAGTCGAGGCGATTGTCGAACGGGTGAAAGACCCGGCCAAGAAGAAGGGTCTGATCTGGCATCACCAGGGGTCGGGCAAGACTCTGCTGATGGCCTTTGCGGCGGCGAGGCTCCGTCAGACTCTTGAGCTTGATGCCCCGACCATTCTGATCGTGCTCGACAGGCTCGACCTGATCGAACAAGTTGCGTCGGAGTTCTCGTCGGTTGGGTTGGCTGGCATGAAGGTCGCAAAGACCCGCGATGAACTTTCCCGGATGTTGAGTGAAGACACTCGGGGAATCATCGTGACCACGATCTTTCGCTTTGCCGACGCGGGGCTGCTCAATGAGCGATCGAACATCGTCGTCATGGTCGATGAGGCTCATCGCACCCAGGAGGGTCGCCTTGCGGCTGATATGCGTGAGGCGCTTCCCAACGCGAAATTCATCGGCTTGACGGGGACGCCGATCTCGACCAAAGAGCGGAACACCTGGGAGACCTTTGGCGACCCCGATGATCCTGAGGGCGTGCTGAACGCGTATCCATTCGAACGCTCGATCGCAGACGGTGCGACGTTGCCGGTGCACGTCGAGACACGCCTTGTTGATTTTCAGATCGATTCGTACGCGCTCGATCAGGCCTTCGATGAACTCGTTGAAGAGGAGCGTCTCGATGAGGAGGAGCAGGGCTTGCTCGTTCGCGAGGCATCTCGTATCGAGACGATCATGCGCAACCCGACGCGAATTGAGGCGGTCTGTAGCGACATTGTCTCGCACTACCGCGAGAAGATCGCCCCGCTTGGGCTGAAGGCCCAAGTCGTCGCGGCCAGCCGAGAACTATGCGTCGCCTACTTTGAGGCGATCTCGTCGCTTCTACGAGACGGCGAGGAGGCGACGGTCGTGATGACGTGCGCGAAGGATGATCCGGCCGAGTGGTCTGCCTTTGATCGTGAGCGAGACGCCGAAATCAAGGTGCGCAATCGTTTCTTGGATCCTGACGATCCGCTCTGCTTCTTGATAGTGACGGCGAAGCTCTTGACCGGATTCGACGCGCCGGTTGAGGGCGTCATGTATTTGGACAAGCCCCTTCGGGCGCACACACTCTTTCAGGCGATTACCCGGACCAATCGCCGGTGGACGAATCCGGCAACAGGGCAGGAGAAGCTCCACGGCCTGATCGTTGACTACGTCGGACTGGGCAACGAACTTGCCAAGGCGCTTGCTATGCGAGATACCGGTGCGAAGAAGGCGTTGCCGGCGGACACCGACGAATTGATCACCGTCTTGGCCGAACAGATCGGGGTGTGCGCATCGCGATTCGAAGGCGTTTCTCGAGACGGCTCCGGCTTCGAGCAGTTGGTCGGCGCGCAAGAGAAGCTGCGAGACCCCGAGGCGAAGGCCGGCTTCGCAGAGGAGTTCCTGCGCGTGCAGGGTCTCTTTGAATTCTTGTGGCCGGCCACTCGCTTACGTCCGGTCGAAGACGACTATCGGTGGCTCGCGAAGATCTACAAGTCGGTTTATTCGCCGGACATCTCCAACAAGTTGTTGTGGATTCGCCTGGGCGCCAAGACAGAGGAGCTGATAGCGGAGCACTTGTCTGATGTGACGGTGAGCGACACCGGCCTCGAAGAAGTCGCGGTCGACGCCGAGATCATTGAGGCGATGGAGCAGCTGGGTCTGTTTCCGGCGGTATCGGCTGGGGGGTCGTCGGCACCGCCGAGTGCCGCTGAAGTGATGGCGACTCTTGAGTCGCGGTTAGCGGCCAAGCTGTCTGGCGGCAAGGCACACGCGGTGTATGAGAGCTTAGCCGAGCGGCTCGAAGAACTGCGCCGCTCCAAGGTGGGTGAGGCCAGGGCGTCGGTCGAGTTCTTGAAGCGGTTGTTAGAGATCGCCCGCGAACTAGTCGAGGCTGAGCGGCATGAGGCCGAAGGCACCCTCGACGCGATGCCCGTCTTGCCCGACCCCCACATCGGGGCACTCTCGCAGATCTTGAAGGAGTACGCGCCACCCGATACGCCGGTGATAGTCGAGCGGGTCGTCGAAGACATCGACGCGATCGTGCGGCCGGTGAAGGGGAGTGGCTGGCAGACGAGCCAGCCGGGAGATCGCGAAGTGCGCCGGCAGCTTCGGGCGACGCTTAACCGTCATGGTCTGCCTGCGGTCGGGGAGTTGTACGACAGGGCGTACGCGTACATTCGTGAGCATTACTAGTGAATGGCGCTTGTACCACGCGGGACTTGGCTGGTAGAGGGCGCTCACATTGACTCGAGTATTCGACGACTGCGCGCGTTCCGATGAGACGATTCTTCGCCATGGCGAGTCCCGCTTCGACTTCCTAAACCGCACTTCGAGGGAATTCTTCCGACACGTGTGTGACGAGATCGAGGTTTGGTATCAGCAATCGTGTCCCGAGAAGCGTCCGGAGCTGAGAATGCGGCTTCGATCGTCGCAGTTCAACGAGGCATTTTGGGAACTCTTCATCGAGACGCTTCTGCGGAAACATGGCTGGGACGTGTCGTGCCACCCGTCGATTCCGAAATCAGAGAAGTCCCCCGATTTTCTGGTCGAGATTCCTCCTGACAGGCCGACCTTCTATGTCGAAGCAACCGTCTCGAAGCATTCAGGCGATGAATCTGCCAACGAAGCGCGTCTCGGCTCGCTAACTCAGTACATCGAAGATAACGTCCAGCACCCCCGCTTCATGCTCGACGTGTCCGTTGCCTGTCAGGGCCCAAGCGATCCGCCGAAAGCCGACTTGATTCGAGAAATTGGAGGGCTGCTCGCTGGTCTGGACCCCGATGCCGTTGCGAGCGAGTTCGACACAGCCAAGAGCCTCTCGTGTCTGCCGTCGCGGACCTGGGAGCGAGACGGTTGGCGAATTACGATCCGGGCGCTACCGGTGAAGGCTCAAGAAGAGCCGGGTAGCGATCGCCGAATCATCGGGATGAGCGGGCCCGCTGAAGCGTCAATAGTCAATCTATCCGGGCCGCTCAAGAAGTCGATTTCGCGAAAGGCGACTCGGTACGGCTTGCTTCGGGGTCCATTCGTGGTGGCGATATGGCCGCGCGAGCTGGGCACTACCGACCAAGATATCGCCACCGCGCTCTTCGGGTCCGAGGCTGTGACGTCCCACCGAGGAGTCGCGGGGAGCGCCCGCATGACGAGAAGGCGCGACGGACTTTGGATAGGTCCGAGCGGACCAATCAACCAACGAGTCTCCGCAATCCTGACTCCTCCTGGCGATTACGCCCCTTGGACTGCCGGCAAGGGCATACTCACCGTATGGCATAACCCATGGGCTGGATACCCACTTGCGCTTGGTGATTCGGTGTTTCGCGAAATGCGAGTTGACGGCGATGGTGCAATTGTGGAGTCGGCACCCGGCAAGGCACCAGGAGGACTGCTCGGATTGCCCTCGGACTGGCCAGGGCCAGAGCCTCCATTCGACTAGGCGCCACGAGCGTCTCGAGATTCAATCGCCGCCCCGAATGCTGATCACGTCGATGTCGAGCGCGCTGAGGAATCCCCGATCCCCAGTGAGGAGCGGCAGTGAGTGCCGTTTCGCCGTCGCAGCAATCCACAAGTCAGCAGTCTGCTTGCTCAGCCCAACGGACTGACTCGCCACCTTGAGTTCTGCCCAAAGATCGACGGTCTGTTCGTCGGGAGTCAGGATCACGAACTGCCTTGTCAAGTCATTGAGCCGACGAGTCTTTGGCGCGCCCCAGCCATTCTTTCGCGCCCAGTAGCGCAGTTCACCAAGGGTCTGGAACGACAATGCCGCGACATGCCCCTCAAGGTGGGGCGCAAAAAGGCGCGCTTCGGGTCTGCCACCGAAGATATAGGAGACAACGTTTGTGTCAACGAGGATGGAAGGCTCCCGGCGCGCGTCTATGCGTCGCCCCCCGCCCCCCGTACGATCTCAAGGAGATCGCGAAGCTCATCTTCAGATACATCAGCCGTAGGGAGGTCGGCCACAGAGCTGATCGGGCCTACGCGTTGTTCGGCGGCGAGTTCAGCTGCCGATGGATTTCGCCAGAAGTCCTCATCTAGGCGTGTCTGTTCAATGGCCGGGCCAAGCGATCTGATCTCGAGTTTGCCTCTCCTGTTTGCAGCCACGTCGAAATCCTCCTCCCCACTTGCTTCTACGTCTTGTCCAAGAAGTTGCTCGACTTGACTTCTCATGGCAGAGGGAAAGACACACTGAACGCGCTTTCCGCCCTCGGGCTTGACGTCTACGCGACCAGTCTCGAGATCGACCATTACAAGTGTCCCGCGGGCGACCCTTGGTCGCCGGAGCGGCATGTGCTGGATTTCGAATTGCCTGTTCGCATCGGGTGCAATCCGAGCGGATCTTTGCCGACCTCCGGGAACTTGAGCAGTCATCGTTACGACTAGGTCGCGCTCCCTCGACAGACGAGCGAGACTCGCCGCGGTCTCGACGACAGACGTGTCCCACGACTCTGGAAGTCCCTGTGACGCACCGGTCTCGAGATCGTGGAGACCTTGGACGAAACGGTCTACGGACCGGAAGCCGAGGTCTGGTTGCGAAGGAAACAGCTGTTCTGCGTTGTCTTCTTTCGCGGGCGCCAATTCCAACGCGAGATCCGCGCTCCCCGGCTCCACGCCGACAAGAAGCAGCTCTGTCGCATCCCTGATTTGCCTGGGGAGCGGTCCCGGCACCGATCCAGGCTCACCAATCAGGACGCGAGCGACACGCTCGACGCCTGCCTGGACCTGCTCAATGAGGCCTCTCAGGTCGCGTAGCGAAACTTTTCCCGGCTGGATTGATTCGCCCTCAAGCTTGATATGAAAGGTGCCAACCTCGGGGTTGTCTGCCACGAGTACCTCCTCCGCGTGATCCTAACGCCCGACGCAAGTGGGCAGTATCGGTTTCCTGCGAGCTTCGCTGACCGTCTTTGGCGACGTACCCCAAGCCCGGAGCACAGTCGGCTGACTGTCTCGAGCGTCTCGCGTCATATTGGCCCCGGCTTGCTCTCGGGCCCATTGGCGGGCGTTCCCGGTCTGGCCCTTTCGCGTTGCGCGCACCCATTCCACGAAGGTGCAGACCAGCGCATTCGCAGTTCTCTACCGGCCCCACGCGGGCGGGGCCGGCTGACTTTCCGGCTGAAAACTCGGCCGGTTGCCGGTCGGGTCTGAATCGTACTTGGCGGATTCGCCAGATCGGCAGCGCGAAACGCGCAGAGTCGATCGGCAGTAGCCGGATGACCTTGGCCGACCGCGCGTATTTTCGATCCCATCGAGCCGAAGTGCCATCTCTGAACACCATTGATCGGTAGTTCGATACACAGGCTAAGTTGGGCTAAGAGAAAGACCCGGGTTCGGTGGGGCATCCGATATAGCGGCTCCTTCAGGCGGCATTGACCAAGAGACGCCGCCCTAGCCCCAGCGAGCACAGAGCGGCTACCCCGCGCCGATCACGCCGAAATCAGCCCCCTAAGGCCTCGTCGTGTAGAAGACATCTTGGGCTGAGTTCGAATCTCCTGTCACCAAGTTGGTTGCTCTGGACTGATAGACGATGTGTCCGCCATCTCCAGAGATTGCCGACATACCCGATATGTCATTTGCCTCAGAACCGTCATGGGTGAGAGATCCCCTCTTGGTAGTACCAGAGGTTCTGTCTCTTATGAAGATGTCCTGTAAGGCGTTGGTGTCACCTGTGACAAGGTTGGTAGCAGTTGCATGAAAGATCACATACCTGCCATCTGTAGAGATATCTGCAAAGCCTGATGTGTTGTCGCCCTGGGAATCTCCATCTGTGAGTGAGACCCGCTCAGTTGTAGGACCTGAGAGCACCCGTGCAAATACATCTCTCGATGAGTTCGAATCACTGGCCACTAGATTGGTGGCAAGTGAATGAAAGACCACTGTCGAGCCATCTCCTGAGATCTTGGGGAACTGAGACTCACCTCCTGCTTCGGTCCCATCAGTTGCCACAGAGGCCCTGGTGGTAGTTGAACCTGAGCGATTGCGCACAAAGACATCTGAGACGCCATTGGTGTCACTGGCTACGAGATTGGTAGCCCAGGAGTGATAGGTGACTAGGTTTCCGTCATCTGAGACCGATGGCCTTGCAGATGCCTTATCGGACTGGCTCCCATCAGATGCAACCGAGATGCGCTCAGTGGTCCCAAGGGTTCGATCTCTTAGGAAGATGTCCCACTTGCCGTTGGTATCTCCTGCAACCAAATTCGTTGCCTCTGATTGGAATACGACATATCTGGAATCTGGAGATATCTGGGGGAAACGTGATGCTCCGTTGGACTGGCTCTCATCAGATGCAACCGAGATGCGCTCGGTTGTGTTGGTAAGACGATCTCTTAGGAATATGTCTCCAACACCATTGGTGTCTCCTAGAACTAGATTCGTTGCCTGAGAGAAGTACGTGACATATCTGGAATCTGGAGTAATTGAGCCAACTATTGAGCCCCCGTTGCCCTCAGTCCCATCAGTTGCCACTGATATGCGCTCGATAGTCCCTGTGATCGTCGCCTTTACAAACACATCACCGACGCCATTGGTATCACCTGCTACCAAATCACCTGCAGGGGAGTGAAAGCTCACAAAAGAACCCGAGTTCGATACATCAGGCCTGTTAGCCGGGCCCACAGACTGAGCACTAGCCGAGGTGGTATTGGCGCGGATGACCGGTGGGGTGATCTTGGTTATGAAAATATCCTCGCCGCCACCACCGAAGGATCCTTGGAATGGCAAGACGACCGGGAAGTTGGTCGATGAAGTTCCGCCGCTGACAAACGCATTGCCAGCGCCGTCAATGCCAATCCCCCTTCCCACGTCACTTGAGCTGCCACCGAGGAAACTGGAATAAACGCGTGTAGACCCGGAGGAATTGAACTTCGTGACAAAGACGTCTGCTCCTCCGCCGAAGGATCCTTGGAAGGGTGAAGCAACCGGGAAATCGCTAGACGAAGTGATGCCTGCGACATACGCATTGTCAGTTTGGTCAACGGCAACTGCTCGCGCATCCTCGACCGCTGTACCACCAAGATAGGTGGAGTAGATCATGGCAGATCCGGTCAAGTTGAACTTGGTCAAAAACGCGTCAGAACCGCCACCAGATGTTCCTTGAGCTGGTGATGCCGTCGGGAAATTTGCGGAGCTCGTCTGGCCAACGATGTACGCGTTGCCTGATGTATCAACGGCTACGCCCTTGCCTTCCTCGTCTCCGCTGCCACCCAAGAAAGTTGAATAGACTTTCGCCGTTCCGGCCGCATTTACCCTCGTGACAAAGGCATCGGAAGAACCACTGAGCGCACCTTGCAGCGGCGTGGTAGTTGGGAAGTTCGATGACATCGCCAGGCCCGTCAGTACGGCACTTCCATACAGATCAACGGCCACTGCCCTGACTATGTCCGCGCTGCTGCCTCCGATATAGCTGGAGTAAGTCTTTGCCGATCCTGCGGCGTTTACCTTGGCTATGAATCCGTCAGACGTTCCGCCTGTGGCTCCCTGAAATGGCGAGGTTGTCGGGAAGTCACTTGAAAATGTGCGACCACCGACATAGGCATTGCCCCCGGCGTCAACGGCGATCCCAAAGCCCTCGTCCGTTGACGAACCGCCCAAGAACGACGAGTAGACGAGAGCCGAACCAGCCGGGTTGATCTTCGTGACAAACGTATCAGCAGCTCCACCGAACGTGCCCTGAAACGCACCGACTGGCGGAAAATTCGAGCTGGATGCTGTGTTACCTGTGACATAGGCATTGCCAGAGGAGTCGACGGCAACTCCGTAACCAGAATCGGCGAAGGAACCTCCCAAGTAAGTTGAGTAAACCTTTGCCGATCCGGTTGAGTTCACCTTCGTCACAACCGCGTCATACACGCCACCGCCGTAGCTATCCTGGAAAGGCGAGGTCGTGGGGTAGTTCGTCGAGAATGTGAAGCCCGTGATGTACGCGTTTCCGGGTCCATCTATGGCGACCCCCTGGCCGTAGTCGCCGCTGGTTCCTCCGAGATATGACGAATAGGCGACAGAGACTGGATCGATGGTCAGCGGCAATGACCGATCGTAGTTACCTAGGCCAATGCCAAGTTCGCCCGACGGCCGAAAATCGAAATGTGCATCTACCTGCGTGCGCCGCCCATCCTGCTCTTGGAAGGCAATCGGGCGGCGTTGCACGAGTTGCGCTGAGCCCGCGTCGAAGACGAGGTCTCCATCGCCATTGACGAAGACACGCCCGGCGCTCTCGGGGCGCATCAGAATCCTCGCTGGGTCGGCGCCAGGTGCAACCACGAAGTCGTGCTCCACTTGGTGACCGTCCCCATCTCGAACGACGATATCAATGCCTTCCCATGCGTCGAGATACCTGATCGATGAATAGTTGGGGGCCTCGGCGATCCACTTTGAAGCGTCACTTCCAATGAAGTAGTTCGACGTCCCGGCCTGAACCGGCCCGGGTGCAATCGCGGCCGTGTCATTCATGAAGAGGAATGACAGCTTCACGACTGACACTTCGGTGTCCTTGCCGGGAGTTGACTCCGGCTCTCCCTCAGGATGAGCGGGGCTCAACATGTAAGCGAAGAAGTCGTCGCCAAACGCGGCCGAGTAGCCCTTTGATCTGGTTATGAAGCGGACTTCGGCATCGGCCTGGCCCAAATTGGGTTCAAACGAGATGGGCAGTCCGGCGAGCAACGTAGTTGCCGTGGCTCGAGGGGAAGCATCTGTCTTAGGAGTCGGCTGGGTGACGGTGCTCGACGGAGCCAAGGTGAGCGAGCCGGCGAGAGCGATCATGGCGATCAGCCAGGGCATGCTGCGCGACCCACCAAGTGGGGTCTGGTGGGTTGCCGTGACCGGTTGCCGCCAAGCTACTCGCCGACGGGAATGGGGCCGGGACTTGGGGCGAGCTGGCGAAGGCGGCGCGGCTGCTGAGTTCAAATCGGGGTACCGGCCTGTTGCCCGCATGAATCGTGTGCCTTTCCACATAGTCATAGTCGTTTCGGACGAATGCGTCGCGAAGGAGGCAATTCTGACACAGGCCACTAGGTTTGCTGCGATCGAGTCAAGAGATCGAGCAGCGAGTCCTGGCAGGCGCAGCGTTTCAGGCCACCGGCTGGCGAGCCGACACGATTCGACCTGAGCTAGGTCGCGGTTCTTTGACCCGCCAAGGTGGTCGCGCCATGTTGGGCAGTCGAGCTAGCGGTTGCTAGGTACACGACCAACGCTTTCCGTCCGGCTGGCCCAGTACCCTCGACGACTCAAAGCAGCTAGGTTTTCGCGCCTGCTGCACACGCCCGTCACGTTTTCGTCACAAGCGCCATCTACGCTGGGCCTATGAATCTCGCCAGGTCCAATGACCGAACCGGCCTACTGAAGGCAGCCGGCGCCCTGCTCGCCCTCGCCATAGTTACAACGGGATGCGCGAGCGTGCGCGACCTGCGCAGAAGCACATCCCAGGAGATGAGCGGTACAACCTACGAGCGTGAGGCCGAGATCGATGGTCATGAGCGGCGCTGGCAGTTCTATGTTCCACCCGCTGCCGGGAGTGATCCGCGGCCACTCTTGATAGCGCTCCACGGCGGGGGCGGAACCGGCGACTACATGGAGTCGGTAGGCGGGTTCAATGCGCTAGCCGATCAGCAAGGCTTTGTAACGGCATTTCCGGACGCGCTAAACAGGAACTGGAACGACGGGCGCGACTCCGATTTCTCCCCCTCCCATCGGGACAACATCGACGATGTTGGATTCCTCTCAAAGATGATCGACTCAATCGCGGGGGAGACACAGATCGATATGGCTCGTGTCTACGCAACTGGCATTTCCAACGGCGCAATGATGTCGCTTCGCCTCGCATGTGACCTCGCTAGCCGGATCGCTGCTGTAGCGCCGGTCGCGGGCTCAATGCCCACAGATCAGATGCCCCGCTGCCGCCCGTCACGCCCTGTATCGGTCCTGATGATCAACGGCACTGATGACCCGCTAGTTCCTTACGATGGCGGGGTAGTGGCTCCACAGTTTGGTGAGCGCGGCACCGTCGAGCCCGTCTCGGACACCATTGGATTCTGGCGTGCGGCCAACTCGTGCACCCAAGGACCGGCCGTTGAGCGCCTCCCCGACGGTCCCGAAGACGATGGTTCATCGGTGGTCACCTTTTCTTGGTCGGGATGTGCGGATTCAGCGGCAGTTGAGCTCTATCGCATCGACGGGGGCGGGCATACATGGCCCAACGGCCCTCAGTATCTCCCGGTCAGAAGGGTGGGCCAGACCAATCGTGATTTCGATGCGACTGAGCACATCTGGGAGTTCTTCACCGCGCATTCGATGGCGCGAATTCCCCAGAGCGTGTGAATTGGCTTGACGAACTGAGCCACCTGTACATACAGTATTAGTCATACACTGTATGTTACGCTTGCCATGGACGGCAACGAAATGGGAAGTGAAGTCACCAATGGCCACCCCGGCAAAGAACTCCCGGCTCAACCTGCGGCTCCGCGAGGCAGACGATGAGCTCATACGCCGCGCCGCGAGTCAGGTAGGCCAGACGGTCACTGAGTTCCTCACATCCACTGCAATTGAGCGCGCCCATGAAGTGATGGCGGATCAGCGAGAGTTTGTTCTCGATGAATCCACCTGGTCTGCATTTAGCGAGCTGCTCAATGAGCCGCCGCGCCCTGATCCTCGCCTCATGGAGCTCTTCGCCCGACCGCAGCGAATCACGCGCTGAGGCAAGGCGTTCGTGCGCCTCTCACGCTACGACGACGTCGCGCCGTCCAAGGACCAGCGTTCGGCCTTCTCGTGCGGCGAGCCGTCACTTGACCGATGGCTCACCACGCAGGCGCGCCAGAGCATGCGGTCACGTGACGCGGTCACCTACCTGTTACTCGATGAGGAGTCCGAGGTGTCACGGATCGCCGGGTACTTCTGTCTTTCCGCGGGCGAGGTACGTCGTGAGGATGCGCCATCTGGCGTTGCTCGGCGGGCACCGGAAGCAATCCCGGTAGTGCGAATGGGGCGGTTCGCAATTGATGAAGCCTATCAAGGTAAGGGCTGGGGAGCTGAGATGCTGCGGGAGGCACTGCTCAGCGCGGTGAGCGGCGGAAGGCTGATTGGGGCGCGAGCACTTCTCGTCGATGCTGTCAGCGAGCAGGCTATTCATTTCTACAAGCGATTCGGTTTCATCGAGTCGCCCATCCGTCGGGAGCAGCTCTTCTATGCCCTTCGAGTCGTAGAGCTTTCGGCCGGCTTGTTCGCCCCGAGATAGCGATCTTGTCCGAGACTGCCTTGGCGATCACGTCGTTGCGGTTCTCGGCCAGCCCGGCTTGCACTACCAAGTCGAGTGCCTCGACAACCGATTCGTTCAAGCGTGATGTCAGTAGAGTGGTCATACGCTCCATTGTGTCGGCGTGCGTTGATTCCGTAAACACTTGGTTGCGGGCCCAATATGTCAACCTCAAGCAGTTGGTTGCGGAGCAAAACCCCAGCTCAAGTGGCGTCTGACTTCTGACAGTCGTAGCGGCTCTTCGTATCGATTCTCTCACTGCCTCGCTCCTGTTTCCGGGCGCGCGAGGACGGTCACTTGTACCTGGCT
>QEUQ01000007.1 GCA_003577105.1 Acidobacteriota bacterium
AGCCAGACCGACAGATCAACAGCAAGGCACGGAGCCAGTCATAGATAGCGAGTCAGACCTACCCCCGAGACCGTGACCCTTACATCATGAGTGTCATAGTCCATCCAGAAATGATCCCCAAACTCATCGTCCCTGATAACTTCTACTGACTGGCTTCGCAATCCTGAGTAGTAGGCATGTCCTGATGTGTCTTCCATGGAGGATGCACCGCGCTTGGCTGCCCTCCGCATCATCATGTCTTTGAACGGCAGTATCGGTATCGGAGCCGAGAGGCCAAATTCGGCCTGGGCGCCTGTCGGGCCCGAGTCCTGAAGCCAGTCGATCAACGGAGGGAACACATCCCAAACGTAGTTCTCGCGGTTGTGATTGCTGTAGGAGTCCTGTGAGGAGTGGAAGAGGAAGACGACCGCGGTTCGTTGCGACACGGCCTGCCGCACCATGTCTTTCGCCGCAGCTAGAGAGAGAGCGTTGTCGGTCAGCGATGCTTGCACCGGGTCAAACGTCTCTACGCGATACGGGTCCGGGGGGCTGCTGACAACGCAGCAAAGGCTCCCTCGGTAGAAATCATGGCTTCGCGAGACAATCTGACGGACTCTCTCATTCTGTGCGCCCACTGGATAGGCGCCCGTGGTCGGCGTAATGCCCGTCTTCTCATAGATCTTCGACTGAGCAGCATGGAGGATCTCTTCAAGGGCTGTTTCTGAAGCAGCCGCAGTCACAGCGTAATTCTCATGGCACCAACCATGAGTTCCGATCTCGTGACCTGATTGGGCAATCGCCAGGACGTCGGCCTCATCGAGACCCCAGTTGGAGTTTTCCGGCGCGCAATTGTCATAGGTGAATCCGGGCGGCCAGAAGAAAGTGCCTTTGACACCCTTGTCGTCAAGCACCTGGAAGAAGTCCACTGTGTTCCCGTTTTCGGTAGGGGTGTCGCGGTAGCCATCGTCCGCTGTGAACACCACCGCTGGCCCGGCCTCCCCCCATGGCGGCGACATCACCTTGTAGAGCTCCGGCTGGGACTGACGAACCGGAACCGGGGTGTCTTCCGCAGCAGCAATGCCAGCCGCGGTGATCATCAAAACGACTGCCAAGAGCAGCGCAAGAAAAGTGCTGTAGATGCGCACGGCGGCCTCCCTGAAGCACACTCATCTCTGGATTGCCGCCTTGGATTGAACATATGCTAGTAGTGATTCGACCAGCCTGAGTGGCAATCGAGCTCGCCATTCGCGCGGATTTCGTCACCCCCGCGACTAAGGTCAGCTGCGGTCCGATACTTCGGCAAGTATCCAGACACCCATGCCCCCTCCCCGGCGGAATTGGATTCGCCGCAAGGGCGTCAACGCTATGCCAAGAGCGAGCCAGAGCGAGTTCTCGACTCGATGGCGCAAAACTGGCTTTTCCAGCCCTGACGTTTGCTGAAGCGCCTCAGCCTGTTCGTCAACGCCCGCTTGGCGCCACCCGGCGCGGCCGCCAGCCCTCGCAGTCACCTTCTTGATGGCCTGATTCAACGCCACTGTGAACGTCAGCCCCCATGTAACGAGGCCGTCGTGTGTCGTCGCCTTGACTACCTTGAACCCGGCCGCCTCTACCGCCTTGGCAGCCGTCTCAGGCGTGAAGAAATTGATGTGTCCCGGCTCATAAATGTTCCACGACCTGCCAAGTAGCTTGCCGTACCAAGCCCGAAGATTGGGCACATCAACGTACAAGCGCCCTCCGGGAGCAATCAGCGACCTGAGGCTCGCGAGCGTGCCAACGGGGTCGGGCAGGTGCTCCAAGACGCTATCAAGTATTACCAGGTCAAACTGGCCCGCTCCGAGATCGGCATCGTCGACATATTCTTCGATAATCCTGAGGCCGAACCTCTCCCGCCCGAATCGCGCGGCGGCAGATGACGGCTCGACGCCTGTAACGTCGCATCCATAGCGGCGAAAGGCCGCCAGGTTGTGGCCGATTCCGCATCCGACCTCCAAAACGCGCGGCCGCTTCTCCGGGGAAGCATCGAGGAACTCCCGAAGCGCAAAGTAAACGCGGTCACGCCAGACACTCTCGTGTCCCGGCAACGACAAGTCAGCCGCCTTGGCACGGGCCCAGGCTTCGCTGTAGGTCACAGGGTTTTCATCTGCGTGGTAGCGGTCTCGATCCGGTCCAACGTTTCGCCGAACTAGGGCGCATCCCGCGCACCGAACGATCTCGACATCTTCGCCCTGCAAATTCGAGACGCGGCGTCGCTCATCTAGTTCGCTTGACCCGCATAGCGGGCAGTCACCTGCGAAATCCCCCGTCGGACTCACGCTGCATCCCCGCCAACAAGGACGTCAACAATGCGCTCCGCCGCACAGCCATCTCCGTATGGGTTGACTGCCCTTGCCATTTCGTCATACGCGGACGGGTCCAACAGCAATCGGCTGGCCGAAGCTGCAATCCGGTCTGCCGACGGTCCGGTGAGCAACGCCGTTCCCGCCTCGATGCCCTCGGGACGCTCGGTCTCAGTCCGCATGACAAGCACAGGCCTTCCCAAAGTCGGAGCCTCTTCCTGAATCCCACCTGAGTCCGTGAGAACCAACGTCGCATGTTTCATCAGGTGAACCGTTGTCGCATAGTCGAGAGGCTCCGCCAGAAGTACTCGCTCCGCGTTACCGAGAATTCGCCTGACCGGTTCCGCTACGCGCGGGTTCATATGCACCGGATAGATCACGACAACATCGGGATGCGCCGCGACGACCCTCTTGATCCCGTCGCAGATCTCTTCAATTCCCTTCCCAAAGTTCTCACGCCTGTGAGCGGTCACCAATATCAGTCGCCGGCCCGAGGCCTCGGTCGACGGGGGCTCACCTGACACCGGCAAACCGACGATTTCCAAGAGCTCCCTAGCGCGATCAGTAACCGGCCTCTTCGCCGTCTCGAGCAACGCGTCGATAATCGTGTTCCCGGTCATCCAGATTCGCGACGGATCCACCCCCTCCTCGATCAACTGCGCCTCGGCTACCGGAGTAGGAGCAAAGTGGTAGGTACCGACAAGGCTCACGACTCGACGATTGAATTCCTCGGGAAATGGCGAGCGCATATCGTGCGAGCGAAGCCCGGCCTCCACATGAGCAACATCGATCCCGGCATAAAACGCTGCCACTGCGGCGGCCATGACAGTGGTTGTGTCGCCTTGCATGACGACGATTTCGGGTCGCTCATTTGCATACACAGCGGCGAGATCGCTAATCATCGCCGAGGTGAGCTGCTCTAGGGTCTGGCCTTCTGTCATGACGTTGAGATCCAGATCGGGCGCAATCCCGAATAGCTCGAGAACTTGGTCGAGCATCTCCCGGTGCTGCCCCGTCACACAGACGCGTACATCGGCCTTCCGGATCTTCAGCTCATTGATAACTGGAGCGAGCTTGATTGCTTCTGGCCGCGTGCCCGCGACTACCAAGATCCGGCTCACGCAACCGCCTCAGTCGTCAGCGGGACCAACGTTGCGCACAGCCGATGACATGCCAGGCCCGAAACGCGCGGAATCCTCGATCTGATCCCAGTTCTCCTTGAACCAGAGGATCGTCCGCTCGATCCCAACCTCAAACGGCGTCGAGGGCGAGTAGCCGAAAAGCGAATTGGCCTTTCCCACGTCGGCTAGGAGTCGAGACTTGGTGTCCCACTTGCGACGTGTCCCGAACTTGATCCCGGCATCATTGCCCGTCGCGGCATTTATCAAGTTTGCCAGGTCCACGATCCGGGTCTCGGCGCCGCTGGCAAGATTGAACTCCTGACCAATCACGTTGCCGTCAACTCCCGCATGCATCAAGCCCTCAACTATGTCTTCAACGTAGGTGAAATCTCGGGTCTCCTCGCCTGAGCCGGTGATGGGAAGAGGCCGGCCCTTCATAGCCCAATAGATGAAATTGGGGATCACGTTGCGGTATTGCCCCGGGATCTCTCCCGGTCCGTACGAGTTGAAGAAGCGCGGCTTGACGACGGCGAGGCCATAGTGATCGTGAAAGAAGTTGCAGTACAGCTCACCTAACATCTTGGTGATCTGGTATGGCGTGCTCAGATGGAGCGACATGAACTCTTCGGTCAGCGGCAGTGGCGCGTCGCTGCCGTAAATCGAGCACCCTGACGACGCGTATACGAACCTCTCGATGCCGGCGAGGTTCGAATACTCGAGAAGCCTGAGCGTGCCCATCCCGTTGACCATGAGATCGTGCTCGGGGTGATCCACCGAGTTTTGATTTGCGAAGAACGCCGCGAGGTGAAAGACAACCGACGGCTGCTCTGCGAAGACCCGCTTGAGTAGCACTTCGTCAAGGACAGTCCCTTCGACGAAGAGAACTGCGGGGTCGGAGGGCACGTTCCACCGCTCGGCCGATGACAGGTCATCGAGCACGATTACCTGAGCGCCAGCTCTAGCTAGCGCAAGCGTCAAGTTGCTGCCAATTGCTCCCGCACCGCCGGTGACAAGAACTTTCTTACCTTGATACAGCGAAGATACATCGCTCAACTGCCGCTCCCCGCGATCCTCTCGAAAATCTTCTCATACTGCGCCGCCACGCTCTCAGGCGAGCAGTGCTCCTCGGCAAATCGCCGCCCCTCGCTACCCATCTTCTCGCGCAAATCGGGCTCTGCGCGCAAGAGCGATATCGCGTCGGCCAGAGCTACGGGATCCTCAGGCGCTATCGCGACTCCGCAGCCGACCTCCTGAAGCAGGGCCGGGGCATCGCCATTTGGGTCAAGCGCCGCGATAACGGGCCTTCCGGCAGCCATCGCGCTGATGATCTTCGAAGGCACTACGGGGGTCTTGACCTCGGCTTCAAGAGTCGTCAGACAGACATCGCTCGAATGAAGGATGCGCGGATAGCGCCCACGAGGCTGCATTGGCATCCACACGACGTTCGGGAGATCCATGGAGTCGGCCTTGGCAACGAGCCGCTCCTTCTCTACGCCATCGCCAACCAGTAGGAACGCGACCTCCTCGTCGTCTTCGAACATCTTCGCTGTCTCCAGGATTACGTCGAGATCCTGCGAATAGCCCATGACCCCGGCGAAGGACGCAATGAAGTGGCCTTCGAGTCCCAACTCGCCCTTGTAGTACGTGCTGTCGTGCTCGGATTCGAGGTGCGCAGTGTCCACACAGTTGTGGACAACCTCGCACTTGGAGCGATCGGCCCCGACTCCCACTGCATGCTCGAGATTGCCCCGCGAGTGGAAACTCAGGGCTTCTGCACGCGAATAGAGAAAGCGTTCGAGCCATCGGGCGGCCTTGATCAGAAATGGCTGACGAAGTATCCCGAGATCGATTGCGCTCTGAGGAAAGAGATCCTGGACGTTGATCACGAAAGGGACCCGGCGAAAGACGCGAAGCATCAATGCGGTCAGCCCCAGCGTAAGTGGCGGGGAATAGACAAGCACTGCGTCGGAGCGCTTTCGGCGGAACGCCGCAGCTGCAAATGCAGCCGCGGAGGCCAGCTGCCAGAAGCCGCGCCCGGCTGGAGTATCGCGCGCGATTTGAGGTACCCAAACACGGGTGACGTCCATGCCGGTCATAGATTCGTGCGCGATGAATCGCTTTGTCTGGCCTCGCCCCTTCGCGTGATAGCTCGGAATCCCTGTTATCACCTCGACTTCGTGGCCGCGCTCGACGAGGGCGGCACCGATGTCGTGGAAAAGATGCGATGCCGATCCGATCTCGGGAGGAAAATATGAAGTCAACAAGAGGATTCGCAACCGCGCCTCCGAGTGAATCCCCCAGCTGACGGCGCGGCCCCGGCGAGTGCCGGTGCGCCACGACTAGCCATCAATTCTAGCGCCCTTGCTGCACGCGCAGTCACGGGCACCGTGTCACAATTCGGCCTCTGTGAGCACAACACCTACCAACTCCATGCGCGTAGCCTTCCTGTGGCCGTACTACCCGCCCGAAATGGGTGCTGCCTCAAATCGAGGTACATCACTGGCTTCGTTCCTCAAGTCGAAGGGCTGTGAGGTTTGGGTGTGTGCACCTGAGCCGTCGTATCTGGTCTCCGAGGATGAACCCGAACCCGAGGTGCCGGTCACGCGGCGAATCCCCGCCCGAGTACGCACAAGACTTGGATCAAGGGTGCTGCGCCTGATCATGGAGGCAATGGCGGCACTCGCCGCTATTCCGAGTGCCCTTCGGCTCATCAAGAAGTCGGATGTGGTTGTCGTCTCCTCTCCACCGCTGCTCTTCGGCTTAGCGGGAGTGATCGCGGCACGGCTCGTGCGCAAGCCTGTCCTCCTCGACGTCCGCGACCTGTGGCCCGACGTGCTGATTGAATCCGGTGAATACCGACCCGGCACCCTCACGAGAATTGCAGCGACGGCGGCCAAGATCGCGTACCGGTCGGCAACTGCCGTCTCAGTGGTTACAGAAGGCAGCATCGCGAAGATCGAATCCAAAAGAGTGGGCCGGGAAGAGATCCTGCTCGCCCCCAACGGTGTCGAGGAGGCTCTGGTTAGACCTGGCAGTTCCGGCCAATTCGCGGCAATTCAAGAAGCAGCCTTACGCACGCGGAAAATCAGGGAACGGCGGCTGCAATTTCGCCTGGTATATGCAGGACTTCTCGGGCCCGCGCAAGGAGTGGGCGCGCTTCTTGACGCACTCGAAACGCTGCAGGTGCCGGTGCGAGTCGATGTCGTGGGACAAGGTTCGGAGGCCGCTGCAATTGAAGAGCGGGCGGCTGCACTTGATGTCGAGTTTCGCTTCCACGGCTTGGTAGGCCGAACGCAGGCCCTCGGGATCTCCGCGCGTGCCGATGCAGCATTTGTGCCACTCTCGTCATCGAAGATGGCCGACACGATCCCGTCGAAGATCTTCGAGTCTATGGCCCTCGGGATTCCCGTAGTGGCGGTCACGTCGGGCGAAGCAGCAAGGATCATCGAGGTGAGTGGTGGCGGCCTGGTTAGTGAGCCGGGAGATGCTCTGGCGCTCGCGGCCAATATCTCGACTCTTGTCGCTGATCGAGATCTGGCGACCGCGATGGGGCGGAGGGCCCAGGAATTCGTCGCGCAGAACTATGTGCGAGAAGTCTTTTTTGAGGCCATCTACGACCGGCTTACGTCAATGAGCGTGCGCTCCAGACACCGAAGCACGTCAGCCTCAACCTCCAACACCGGCGCGTGAACTTCTTACGCGCCTCCAACCGTCTGAAAACGACCGATCCCAGATATGTGCTGCCCGGAATTCGGCGCCTTGCAGTCTCAAAGCTCAAGATGCGCTTTCCACGGCGAATTCCACACCTTGAAGTGGATAGGGCATCGCTGCGTTGTCTCGCGGACACCCCGGCGTGCCCTAGCGAGAGCGATCCTGTAATCGCGGCTGCGGACCGGTTTCTGGTAGGTGGAATCAACCTGCTCGGACGGGACATGCAGCCCTGGATTGAGGGCTGGAGAAGCGACCCGAGGACTGGCTTCACTTGGCCGGCGGGCGGAGGTAAACGGTCCATCCCCCCTGGCACAGATGTCAAAGCGCCATGGGAGATCTCCCGCTTCTACTTCGCCCCTTGGCTAGCGGGAGCGACAGCTGCGAGCGGTGACAAGCGATATGCCGATGCGCTCTGCGAACTGGTAACGGACTGGGAGGCCGAGAATCCGCCGGGTACCGGAGTCAATTGGCAAGTGCCAATGGAGGCGTCAATTCGCGCGGCCAACTGGGTGATTGCGCTGGCAACGCTGAGTGACATGGATTCCGAGTTCGATGCGATCGCTAACGCAATGGAGGCGCCGCTCAACCTGCACGGGGCCTTTGTTGCCCGAAATCTCGAATTAGGTCCGGGCCCGCCAACTAATCACTCACTTGTGGGTGCCGCAGGTCTCGCACTTGTTGGGGTAGCGCTCAGGTCAAGGCAATGGACCCGACTTGCCCGGATGACGCTAGAGGAGCAGGCACGTCGACAGGTGAAAGCAGACGGATCGCATGTAGAAGGATCCATTTCGTACCACAGGTTTTGCATGGAGGCGCTCGCAATCGCCGCGTGGGCCTTTCGAATCTCTGGGGATGCGAGCGAAGCACTCGAAGAGGCCGTCACCAAGATGCTTGATTTCACATCTGCCTACACCAGGCCTGACGGCACCGCTCCCGAACTGGGCGACGCCGACGACGGGCGCTTCGTCGTCCCTTCAGGCATGTTCGCCCACGAGAAGATACGCCACGAATATCTGCGATGGCTGGTTCCGCCAGAGCCTTATGACATCAAGGAACCTGCGCCGTGTGAGGTATTCGACGCGTACGCGTTTCTACGAAATCGAAGGGACTGGATTAGCTTTCGATGCGGCCGCTTTGGGAAGTACGGCGGCCACGTTCACGCCGATCAGCTCCACGTAACGTGGAGCAGGGGCGAGCGAAATGTTCTTCTTGATCCTGGAACTGGCGATTACACGGGGAACCCAGACCTCAGAAACCGCCTTCGCTCGGCCAGTTCTCATAACGCGCCCATACTCGACGGGGCAGAACCGAACCGATGGGATGCTGGCGATCTCTTCTACATGTCCGATAACACCAAGGCAGAGCTTCTCTCACGAGGAGATGACCACGTGCAAGGGAGGCACTCCGGCTACGCAGGTCGCGCTGTAACACGCGAAGTCCGGCTCACCAATGGATTGCGTATCGACGACAGCATCGACGGCAATGGCGAACATGCGTTGAACTGGACGTTCGTACTCGGTGGACAATGGAAACTGGAAGGCGGGCGGGCCACTGGAGCCCTCGGCGGCGCACAATTTGAAATCATTCTTCCCGAAGGGTGCGAGGGGGGCCTTGAGCCGATAGAGATTTCGACGGCATATGGGGAGTTATGCGACGCGACGGCGCTCCAAGTCGCCTGGAAGGGAAACCTACCTGCTCGCTTTGGCTTCAGGTTCGCAGCCGCTGATTGAGCCCATCCCGAGACAGAACCACGGACAAGGCTGGGGCCTTAGCGCACACCCCCGATTTCATGCAAAGGCTGACCAGCCTCAACCGGCGGTTAGACGCGCCGCTATCTTCTGGGAAACGGCGAAGTACTTGCCCTTCACCCAGGGAAATCGCCGCCAGAAGAGTGAGACGCGCACGTCGAATCCGCCTGCCTGAAAAGCCTCCTTGAGTTGCCGGGGATACACCGGCACCATGTTCGGAGAAGCCCACGGTCCATAGAGGGTCTTGCGCGCTACCAGAGGGTTGTGAAAGTTTGGCTCTCGGCCGAGGTATGAGCCGCCCGGGCGCAGGACGCGTGCGATCTCGCTGACGACCACGTCGAGACCGGGCATGTGACAGAGAGCTCCATTGCAAATGACCAGGTCAAAAGTATCTGCAGGATGCGGCAGGGAGAGTGCGTTTGCCGCAATAACGCTCAGGCGAGCGTCGAGACTGGCCCCTTTGCGAGCAATTCCAATCATCCGCCACGGCACTACGTCCGAGGCGATGTAGGCCGCCGGAGAGTACCGCTCGGCCACCAGCGCGCCAATCAGCCCCTCGCTAGCGCCAATTTCCAGGATTCGTTTGCCTTCGAAGACCTCCGGAAAGCCATCGATCCAGAGTGGAAGATCGTCAGCCAACCACGCGTACGGCGCGGGTTCCTCAATGCGGTCCGAGAAGAACGCCTTCTCGCCCAAATAGTCGAAGGATTTCCCGGTCAACTCCCCTCATCGTCTCCCGCTGGGTAAACCTCAAGCTCCACCAGCTTCGCTGCAATGAGGGTTGGATACCAGAAATCATGCATCACGTAGTAGATGAACCCGACCCGCCCATCTAGGAAACCGAAGCGCAGGAAATAGCGGTATATAAAGAACGCAAAAGGTAACAAAAGCGGTGGCAACCGCGAGAGGACGTGCTTGTGAGTGAAGGCCCGCGCACGCCCCTCGGTGACTGACTTGTCGCGCTTGACCCCGGAACGGCGATCCTCCGCTTCTCGTTGGGCATAGAAGTCGTGCTTCATGACCCAATCGCGTAGCGGCTTCTTGTTCTCGTGAATCATGTGGTGCTTCAACCGGCCGGTCTGCCCCTCGACGTTCACGTACTCCAGAGTCCGGGTCTGCTCGACCACCTGGGAAACCGGAGGGTGAAGCAAATGAAGCAGGTAGTTGTTTTGATGCCCGCCGTATCGCAGGGGGCGGCCGAGAAACCACATCTCCCGGCGAATGTAAAAACCCACCACTCCGTCTGAGGGGTCCGGAAGCTCCCGAAGCTCCTTGTTCAGTTCGGGCGTTAGTCGCTCGTCGGCATCGAGGAAGAGAATCCAATCGACATCGGCACGCTCAGCAAGCACCCAGTTGCGAGTCTTGGCTTCGGTGACGTACTCGTAAAACACGATTTCCGCCCCGTACTTCTCGCAGATCTCCAAAGTGCTGTCGGTGCTGCCGGAGTCAACAATCAAGACGTGGCAGTCAAGTCCATCGAGTGACGTGAGCACGTCTTCAATGTGCGCTTCTTCATTCTTCGTGAGGATTACTACTTCGAGCCGGCTCAATGAGATGCAGCCGCCTCAATGATCTCCACAAGCTCTTCGCCGTATTGCTTCCAGCTCGGCAAGATTCGTTCTTGGTGTCGCTGGGCCTGAACGACCATTTCAGCCCTCTCCAGCCCATTGTCGGCCAGCTGGCGGATCTTTTCAGCGCCGGCCTCCGGCTCAAGTGGAGGGAAGTAGAACGCGCCCGGGCCGAGCATTTCCCTGTTGATGGCGGTGCCGGCTGCAACAACTGGCATGCCGGCGCTCGTCGCCTCGATCATCGGGAATCCAAACGACTCGCACAGCGACGGATAGACAAAACAATCTGACTCACCAAATAGCCGATCGAGGTCGCTTCGGGGCAAATCGGCAAGGTTCCGGAAGCGCCCCGAAATCCCCCGCGTACGCATGGCGTCCTTCAGCTGCGCAGCAAGGCGCGGGTTGTCAGCTGGATTGGCGCAAATCGTGATTTCGAAGTCCAAGTCCATGTCTTCTAGTGCTCGCGCGAGCGGCACCAAATTGATATGCGCCTTGTGGGGTTGGAGCTGGCTTACATAGAGGATCCGGACCGGCTCATCCCACGGTTTCGCGGAAGGCTCGACATGCTCCGCGTCCGAGCCATAGCGAAGGAGCTTGATCGGCACCCGTAATCCGTAGTCGGCGGCTACCCCGTCTGCCATTGCTTGGCTCGGTACGACGAGGACCGCTGATGACATCGCAACTCGACGCAACAGCTGAGCGCGCGCTCGAATCAGCGCTCGCGCCGTGAGACTCCTGTTGAACCCGGCGAATCGACAAAAATATGTCGAATCGGGGAGCATGCACACTCTGGGTACAGGCGGGCGCATCGCTCCGTAACCGAGTAGGGCGAGCGAGATGTCCGCTCCCTCCCTGACCAGGATTTCTGAGTAGCTGTGATTGTCCCACTTGAGACGCTCATACGCGTTCTTGAGAGGTGCGTCGATGCGTCGAACCTCCTCAGGAAGGTCGATTTCAAGTGATGCGTCGAGGCAGAAGACGTACTCGTGGTGGGGGGCGGCCTCGACTAGGGCGCGAGCTGTCTCGTGAATCAACAGCGTCGCACCGCCCTCCTTGCCCTTGCGGGCGGCTACGGCATGTACGAATACTCTCAACTGAATTGCTTTTCCCGATCCGCGCTCCGCGTCGGCTGGAACCGCGTGCCCAAAGATTACCGGAAACCCACGATCCGGCGTCAGGGCCATGAGCTCAGGGTGATGAACTACGTCCTCTCGACGCGGAAGTAGGATCGTCGGACCGACCAGGAGAAATCGTCAGCTTGAGGCAGCACCATATCGATGCCGGCGACCTGGCGATTACTCGCCGGGGACTGACCGGGAAAATTGCACGCATTGCGCTGAATCTGCGAGCACACTTGAGCGACGCAATTGTCACTGGCGACGAAGACACCGCTATGGCGATTCGGCGAATTACAGGCGGCACAGGAGCGCCGGTTCGGGTAGAGCAGTCACACCTGGTTCCCGATCCAAGACCTGCCGACTCGACGATGCCCGCAGAGGAGTTGCGGCGCGGACGCGTCATGGTGCTAAGCCCCGACAACTGCACCTTTGGGGGCATCCAACGCTACACATGGACTTGGGGGGAAGCTGCTCTTGACCTCGGATACTCGGTGAGAATCGCAGCTCTCTGGAAACGCGGGACCGTCCAAGGGGAAGGCGTATCGAGGGTGCGCGCCGCCTGGTTCACCTTCAAGACCGTGATCACGGCGCTCGTCAGACGCCCTGACGCCGTCATATCGGCCCACCTTTCCCTTTCTCCTGTCGCGCTGATTATCAGGCGACTCACTGGGGCGCCATATGCAGTGACTCTCCACGGAAACGAGGCATGGCGAGGGGAGTTCGGCAAGCGGGCCGAGTGTGCAATCCGAAAGGCCGATCTGCGAATTCCCGTGAGTCACTTCACCCGCGATGTTCTGGCCGAAATGCTCGGTTTCGAACCGCAACGCTTCTACGTAACCGGCGGACTCCTCGCACCTGAGCTTCAGCTCAGGGCCGAAAAGTACCGAGTCACCCCGTCACTTGAGCAGATGGCAGATGTGCCCTGCAACGAGCAGGCGCCGCGATACCTACTTACGGTAGCTCGCCTCGATCTCAATGCTCCCTACAAGAGACACGACCTGGTGCTCAGAGCCGTTGCCGCGCTAGCTAGCGATTACCCGGAACTGACGTACCACATCGTCGGAGATGGCCCGTACCGGACAGACTTAGAGGCGCTCACCGCTCAACTGAGAATTGAGGACCGAGTCAAGTTCCTCGGGCGAATCTCGGAAGAGGCACTCGCAGAGGAAAACGCGAATGCCTACGCTTTCGTCATGCCTAGCCGAATTTCCCTCAAGCCCTCGGAGGGAGAGGGCTTTGGCTTCGTGTACCTCGAGGCCGGGATTTACGGGGTGCCATCGATTGCTGCCAACGGCGGAGGTTCGACCGAGACGGTGCTTGATTCGATCACCGGATTGCTCGTTGAGCCGGACTCACTTGAATCGCTTATCGCTGGTATCCGTGCGCTGCTCGACGACAAAGCACTGCGAGACCAACTCGGCGAGATGGCGCCGCTCCGGGCGATTGAATTCAGCTATCCGATCTTCCGACGCAAGTGCCGCGCAGTGCTGCTTGCGCTCACCGAAGATCAAGATCCCCAGTCGGTGGAGCCCGAGCACGACCCCCGCGCAATCGCCCAGTGGATTCTGACGGGCCCGGGGGGCGTCACCGGGGCGTCAGCATGATCGCCTTTGCCACCGTTGGCGGGCGATCAAAATGATAGGATGAGCAGGCAAACTAGGGGCCCGCGACGGCGGGACAACTGCGTGAAACGTCTAGGGGCGGAACAGCGTTAATCGCGATTGGGGAGCTGGCAAGTCACCGAGAACGTCGTGGCAAGCCAAGTTTGTAGCACCTCGACAACCGATGAGGGTAGGAGCAGCAAGAAGTGCGCGCCGCTGCAATTCGACGGACCCTATATGTCGCATACAGCCTCGTCTTTCTCGCGCTGGCACTCGCATTGCTGGGCACTCACTCGGCGCTTCAGCAGCGCAGCGTATTTTCAGATTTCGTCTACTGGGCAATAGCAATCGCCGCAGTGGCGTCCATTTCGGCGTGGGTCTTCCAGCTTGGCGACACGACTCGCGGGTGGGGATTTGCTGAGGGGATTTGGGCGGGGTTGAAGGCCTCGACACTCACCCTATTGATAATCTCGGCCGCCGGACTGCTAGCGGTCAGGGATATTCCGCGACAGGTCACGCTTGGTTTCTTCGCGCTGATGCCACTCGCAGTGCTGTTGGTCAGAATTCCATTTCAGCGGGCCGCTGAGTCAATGGCTGCCAAGCGGCTGGTAGTCGTGGGTACGGAGTCTGAAGTCGAGGAGCTCAGCTCAGAGCTTGTGCCGCACGGCAATGACTACAAGATCGTCGCTCATGTAAACGGCTTCATGGGCAAGCCCCGTCAATCTGATCTTGGTGAGTGGCTCGAGATCGGCGAGAACCAGATTCGAGCCGCGGTCGCCGACAACCTCGCAGACATGATTCTCATTAGCCCCGAGAAGCTCAACGACTTCGAGCTGCTGGCCCAGATCTCGGAGATACACTCAGGGGGCGTCAGAGTCCGAACGTTTGGTGAGTTCTACGAGGAACGCTTTGGCAAGGTACCTCTTTCGCAGATAAACGAGGCTTGGTTTCTCTTCGACTCCGCCGAGCTGCATCGCTCAACATATATGCGATTCCGCCGTGCTCTCGATCTCGTCTCAGGTGTTTTCGGCACGTTGATCTTGGCCCTCGCCTATCTCCCAGTTGCCGCAGCTATCAAGCTTCAAGATGGCGGACCCGTCTTCTACACGCAGGAGCGCGTGGGTAAGGGCGGGAGAGTCTTCAAGTTGATCAAGTTTCGGACGATGCGAGTTGACGCCGAAAGCGACGGGCCTCAGTGGGCCAAACCGGGAGACACCCGCACAACCAGAATCGGCCAGTTCCTGAGAAAGTCTCGCCTTGACGAGCTTCCCCAGTTCGTAAATGTGCTCCGTGGTGACCTCAGCTTGATCGGACCCAGGGCCGAGCGACCCGAATTCGTTGCCCAACTCGAGGAGCTGATCCCCTTTTACTCTCGTCGCCACCTAATCCGACCCGGTTTGACCGGCTGGGCACAGGTTTCCTACCAATACGGTTCAAGCGTCGAGCACGCGATGGAAAAGCTGCAGTACGAGTTCTACTACATGCGCTATCAGTCAGTATTGCTCGACCTCAGAATCATGGCTAATACCGCCCGGGTGGTCTTCTCGATGAGTGGCGTCTGACGGGCAGCGATACAAGTCCGTTGAAGTTGCGTCGCGTCTGCGCTGATAACAAGGCGTTCACGGGTTCTGGATTCATTCGCCGAGTGGCGCGCATGCGACTCATCGTGAGCGCGCATGTCGCCGATGCGCTATCAGTTGACGACGAGGACACTGCCATGGCGCTTCGTAAGGTGACGGGCGGAACCGGTGCCGCCATAAGAGTCGCCGAGTCGCACATGGTTCCCGACCCCCGACCGGGCGAGGCATTTGAGCCTGGTGACACTCTGACTGGCCGAGGAGTGCTCATCCTCACTACGGACAATTGCACTCCGGGCGGAATTCAGCGCTACGCATGGACTTGGGGCGAGGCGGCTCTCGATCTGGGCCGCGCGGCTCGGATTGCATCACTCTGGAAGCGCGGCGCCGTAAACGGCGTAGGAGTCTCGAGGCTGAGGGCGGCCTGGTTCACTCTCAAGGTACTCGCAACGGCCCTGATCCGCCGGCCCCAGGCAGTGATCGCTGCGCACTTGGCACTTTCACCCGTAGCGATGATCGTCAAGAGACTGCTCGGTACCCCTTACGCCGTGGCGCTCCATGGAGATGACGCCTGGGCCGAGCCGGTCGGCATGACCCGCCAAGCAGTATGCAGTGCTGACTTGCTGATTCCCGTCAGCCATTTCACCCGAGAAGTGGTCACCGAGATGCTCGAGTTAAGCCGAGATCGCTTCTATGTGACAGGGAGTATCCTCTCGCCGAAGCTCCAGCTGAAGGCGATGGATATCCAACGGGAGTCGGCGGGCGCGGAGGCAGTTACTGCAGATTCAGGCAAGGATGTCTCGGGCAACCAGACCCTGCTCACGGTCTCACGCCTCGATCTCAATGCTCCCTACAAACGCCATGACCTTGTGCTTCGGGCAGTCGCATCGCTGGCGCCCGAATACCCGGACCTCAAATACCACATCATCGGGGACGGCCCGTATCGAACCGACCTGGAGACGCTGGCCGCGGAGCTGGAGATCGAGGACCGCGTGAGCTTCCTCGGTCGAATCCCAGAGGAATTGCTCGCCGACGAAAATGCCGCTGCCTATGCCTTTGTAATGCCGAGCAGAATTTCACTTGACCCACCCGAGGGTGAGGGCTTCGGACTTGTCTATCTTGAAGCAGGAATCTACGGAGTACCATCGGTGGCAGCGAACGGCGGCGGCTCGGCTGAGACGGTTTTGGACGGCGTGACAGGTATCCTTGTCGAGCCAGACTCGCTGGATTCACTTGTGGCTGGGATTCGAAAGCTCCTCGACGATGAGGCGCTCAGGGGCCAGCTCGGTAAGACAGCGCCCCTGAGGGCAATCGAATTCAGCTATCCGGTCTTTCGCAGGAAGTGCGCGGCAGTCCTCGCGGCCCTCACCGAGGGCGAGAATCCCCTGCAAGTTGAGGCGGAACATGATCCTCATGCAATTGCACCTGGATAGTGAAATGAAGCAGCTCGTTCAGAACAACCAGACGGGCGAGATCGAACTCGCCGAGATTCCCCGGCCGATCCCAAAGACAAACGAGATTCTCGTGCGGAATCTGGCGTCGGCCGTAAGCAGCGGCACAGAACGCGGCAATATGGATTTCGCGAGGGCCAGTCTTCTAACCAAAGCGAGGCGGCGGCCTGACCTCGTGAGCAAGGTTGTAAACAAGGCCCGTCAAGAAGGAGTCGCCCAAGCCTATCGCGAGGCGCGCGCCCGTCTTGACCTGCCATTTCCCCTTGGCTACTCCTCCGCCGGCATAGTCGTCGACGCCGGACCTGGCGCATCGCTGTTTCCTCCTGGAACGCTCGTCGCGTGTTCAGGTGCACACTGCGCCACTCACGGCGAATGGATAACTGTTCCCGAAACGATGGCTGCCGCAGTACCTGAAGGTGTGAGCGCCGAGGAAGCCTCCTTTGCCACTCTGGGTGCGATTGTCGTACACGGTATGCGGATCGGAGAAGTCTCGCTCGGTTCGAACGTCGCTTTCATCGGGCTCGGCCTGCTCGGCCTGCTCGGCGTCCAGATCGCGAAGGCTGGCGGGATGCGCGTCTGTGCCCTCGATATCTCCAAGCAGAGAGTCGCCAAGGCGCGCGAACTCGGCGCGGACCTGGCAATTGAATCCGGCGAGACAGCGGTCGATGCTGTTCACGCCTGGGCCGGAGAGGCGGGCGGCGCTGACACCGTGATCGTCTCGGCGACATCGCAAACCAACGATCCACTGATACTCGCCGCCGAAATCGCCCGGGAGCGCGGGGCGCTGGTACTTCTGGGAAATTTCCCTCCCGACTTGCCGCGCCGGTATGGATACGACAAGGAGCTTTCGCTCCGCTTCACCCGCGCATGGGGACCGGGTACATATGACCCCGCATACCAGGAACGCGGTCACGAAGAGGGCTATCCCCCTTCTCTTGTACGGTGGTCGGCACGCCGCAACATGTCGGCATATCTCGATCTTGTTGCGGCTGGTGGCGTCACTGTGGAGCCGCTTGTGAGCCATCGCTTTGGAATCGACGATGCCGTCGAAGCGTACGGGGCACTGAGCGATTCGGCAGCCCTCGCAATCTCGATCCACTATCCCCACGCCCATGAGCCGAAATCCGGCAGAGATCTCACGGAGTCTGCCGATGGTGCGCATCACGAATCCGAGACGAGCGCGGCTGCGAACTCGGCGGTCCCAGCGGCCAGAACCAACGCGCGACCAAAGCGCGGAATGGCCAGAATCGGCGTTATCGGAGCCGGAAACTACGCCACGACACAGCTCCTCCCCACGCTCGCGAAAGCGGAGGGAGTGGAGCTGCGAGGGCTGTCCTCGGCTTCGGGGCTCAAGTCGTGGTTTGCCGCTCGAAAATATGGCTTTGATTATCCCGCCGCTGACGCCGCAACCATCATTGAAGATCCCGAGGTAGATGGGGTGATTGTCGCCACACGCCACAACCTCCACGCCTCACTCGCCACAGCGGCTCTACGCGCAGGCAAAGATGTATGGGTTGAAAAGCCTCTGGCGCTCACGTTTGAGGAACTTGAAGAGGTTGAATCCGCCGCAGAATCGACCGGCAGGGCGGTGATCGTAGGCTTCAACAGGCGCTTCTCACCATTGAGCGCGACGGCTCGCTCGGTGCTAGCCAATTCAGCTGGGCCGATGCAGATCAGCATGACAGTCAATCCCGGTCCACTCGAGGCTGGCCACTGGGTACTCGATCCATCTGAGGGGGGCGGTCGCCTTCTCTCTGAGGGGTGCCACTTCTTTGATTTGGCCAACTTCCTTGTCGGAGCTGCTCCCGCCGGAGTCGAAGTTAAGCGAGTCGGCGGCGGTGAGCCCACGACCGATGGCTTCGCTGCAACTGTCGAATACGCAGACGGCTCGGTCGCTCACATCGCATATGCGGGCGCGGGACCGCGCGGCTTCGGAAGGGAGCGGATCGTCGCAATTGGAACCGGAGTTGCAGTTGCTATCGACAACTTCAAGACGCTGACCACATCAGCTGGCATTCGCAGTCGGAAGACGAGACACATGGCTCTGCAGAAGGGATTCGACGAGCTGGCCGAGCAATTCATCACGGTCGTCAAACTTGGCGGTGGCACAGAACTTACCCGCGAAGCGTTGGTTTCGTCGGCCTTGACCCTTTCAGCGCATGAATCACTACGACAAGGCAAGTCCCTCGCCGTAACCCCGGCGGGCCGCCCTGTTATGCCATAGTTTGGGCTGCTTCCCGTAGTTCCACCCCACGCGACCGCCTGGTTCGATTCGCGGACCGGGGGCTTTCCGCCGAGGCCCAGTCCACTGAGTGGTACAGCGCGAGGGAAAGGAATCCAAAAATCAAGCTTCGCTGAACAATCAAGGTGCTAAGAGATGCGAGCTCGGAAGTGTAGATCGTGGTACCGATCGCTGTGCAATAGACCACCAATGCACGCTTCGAACGAAACCGGCTGAAGATCCGCATATGAATTCCAAGTATAAATCCCAATCCAAGTGACCCCAGCGCGACTCCGTTCATGCCAGTTCTCATGAACAAATCGCCTGTGAATCCCGTCGGGGAACCCGAATTCGATGACCCTTCCCTGTAAACACGGGTGATGATTCCCGCGTTCTCGCTTGACGGCTTTCCCTTCCACAGGAACCTAGGAAACAGGGTTCGAGGAATTATGTTCATGTACTCCTCACTTCCCCAATACGGAACTTGCGAAGGGGTCTTTCGCAGAATGAGGGCGACGTTCTCAAGGTTATCCGCAATCTCGCGTGTCATCGCAGTCCACGTCTTCCCCAACGCATCCAACGGGCCGCGTCCCCACTCGCCAAAGGTTAGGCCGATTGATGCCTCAAGCACGTTGAACACATCACCCCGGGCTACCCTCCCTTCGTTCACCGCATCGCGAAAGGCATAGTTGCCTGGGGCGATGAAAACGACGAAAGCCATCGCCACCACTAGCGACTTCAGCGGGAACTTCACCCTCAAGCCAAGCATGACCAGCAATACCGGTACGAACGCATGAAGGATTGCCCCCTTGAAACCGATCGCAACCGCGTAGATGAGTTCCGCTACAACAACTATGCCGAGGAGGATCTTTGCCGCCGGCGCTGCGTTCTTCTTCTCAACAACGACCTCCAGGAAGAGGGCCGCTAGGACGACGAAAGCCAGTTGTCCGCCGTAGGTCAGGATCATCTGGTACGAATAGCCCCTGCTTCCCAGATTCGTAGCCACATAGCCAAATTGCCCGTTAACAAATTGAATCCCCCTCGCCAGGATTGCCAAACCCCAGATCGCGACAACCGCGGGAAGTGAAAGCGCGCCGGCCACTACGCGTGGCTGCCGGTCGCCAAGCCTTCCTGGGAAGATCACCAAGTAACCTGCGACCATCAATGCATTGGACAGAACGGTAATTGCCATGGCCTGGTGAAACTCCCTGAAGCTTCCCGCAAGCACACGGTGGACTGTGTCGGGGTCGATGAATTTCTGGAAAGTGAAGGGCCCGTAGATCAGGAACCAATAAAATGTCAGGGTCGTAATCGGCGATGGGTACGGCCACGGCGTGCGCTCTCTCATAAGGCGCGCTGTGAAAAACAAGAGCACTACATAAACCAATACCATGCCCGCATGAATCATGCTGTCACCGCTCACGGTCGCGGCGAGCACGAGTGGAACGACGCCGAGGGCAACGGCACCGATCCTCAGCAGTGGGCGCCCCGGATGAATACTGACCTCAGCGGGCAGGGTCGATGGGTCCACCTCTGGCAAGGCAGACACGGCATCACGCGAGCGAACTTGAGGTAATGCCTCTACAGCGATTTCAGGAGCACCTTTGCTCTAGGCCTTGTGGCGATCTTGCAGACGTGGGCGGCGTTGTGCGACTAGCCAATTCTACCGCCTGAAACAAACTGAGCCGGTGGCTATCGCCACCGGCTCAGTGCTTCGTTCTTTGCAGTCAACCAGTGCCGAGACTGGCACTGGCTGGCTGGCCGAACCTCTTCTCCCTTAGGCAGGCGTGTCCTGGTTGATGCCCGACGATGGCGAGGTGACGTTTGTCGCCCCGGCAAAACCGGTCTGATCCAAGTACCAGCGCACGCTGCTTGGCGTACCCGACGGCGGCGTGAAGCGGAGTCGGTACTGCCAGCCTGTGGCAGCTGTGGTGCCCAGCTTCATGCTGTATGCACCGCCCGCGCCGCTCACCGTCGAGCCAGCCGACTTTGTACCTGTGCTATTCCATGCGTCGATGGTGTAGCCAGCTGTCGGAGTGCCCAAAGTCGATGACGTTCCGCTCACGTTGCCCGCAGCACGGACTGAGAAGTTGGCCGTACCCGGTGCCGCAACCGACGTTGCTTCACCGTAGGACCATCCACCGCCCCACCACTGGTTCTCGTGAGTCGAGTCGGCACCGGTAAGGACCTTGTAGCTCGCAGCCGCAACACCGAGGTTGTAGCGACCGGTGGAGCCTGTCGAGGTCCACCCGGCAAATGCACCGGTACCTGAGTTGTAGGCATAGACCGGAGCGCCTGCAATGTCTGCAGCGGTCGATGCATCTTTCACATAACCCTGCAGGGCACTCGCCGCCGGCAAGGTCATGTTGACCGCTGCCTGCGGTGCGCTCACCAGATCAGCCGTACCCCAGCTGTCCTTCAGGTTGTACCACTTCGCCTGGAGGCTCGCGGCCACGGGAGCGACCGCGTAGACCTTGTAGGCACTTGCGGCAGTCGCTACACGAACACTCCAGTTACCGGAACTGTCCGCCGAGACGGCTCCAACGTTTTGCCCGTCGGAGTTCCTGTACGTGTACACCGAGCTGCCGGCGGCTGCCGCTCCCAGTGAACCCGAGATCGTCGAGCCCGAGGTGAAGTTGTTCGTCACCAGGGCACCCGGCGAAACGGCCGTACCAGACGAGAAGTTGTCTGCTGGTGTTCCAGTGCTCGAGTACCAACCCACCAACGGCGGATTACCGACCCCGTCGGCCACTGAGAACCGCAACTTGATTGATGCGGGCGAGACTGCACGGTTGTACGAGCCATTGCCCGTCAACGCCGTGGCGGTCGCATCGAGAGTCGTACCGGTGCTGTTGTAGATCACGACATCGCCTTGATCCGTGCCCGTAGTCCACGAACCGCCGCGCGTCACTGAGCCACTGACTGTCGTACCGGAGGCCACTGTATTGGTTAGGGCTCCGGCAAACGCACCATCTCCAGTCTGAAGCGGGGTCGCTCCGACCGACGGTGAGTACGTTGATGCGTCAGCCCATCCATTGGGCGCCACGGTGCCAACCCAACGAGGCACATATGGCGAACCCTGTGGCGGCGAAACAAGCAGCTTGTAGCTTGGCCCGCCTGTGTTGGTCCTTATGTAGTACCGGCCATCACCGAATCCCGGCGAGATATACGGGTAGTTACCTGGATTGCCAACCGTACGCGAGCAACCGTAGCTCGGGGTTTGCGATCCCGGACCAGGCCCTGCGGGCACTGCGCTGCCGTCATAGGGCAAGTTGCCGCCCATGCAGGCCACGCCGGCTGCTGCCGAGCCCGTACCGCCAGTTGAGTTGACGATCGCGCCGGTAGCCGAGTCGAAGGCATATACATCTGCCACGGTTGCGTCAGTACCGCTCGTGGCAACCACACCCCTCACTCCCGTCGGGCATGACGGATAGCCTGAGGAATACAGCTGCTTCGTGTTCCTGACGACCGTGTGACCTGGACTTGTCACGCCGTCGGTCGACGCCGCTTGCGCTCCGTAACCGCCACAGACGTTTTGTGTGCGGGCAATCCGCTTGCTGGAGCCATACATGTCGGACGCGAGCGACAGCTCCATGATGGCGTTGCAGGGATTTGGCGGTGTGCTCAGGAGGCCACCGCAGGTCTTGTAGTTGGTACCGCTGGAGCCCAAGCGGGCATCGTCGGTTCCCATCATCGAGATGGTATATGCACCAGGAACCGGCTCGTCTTTATAGAGGAACAATGACTGGAAGATCATGAATCCCTGGTTGCCGCCTAGTGTTCCGACCGTCAGGCCGGCGCAGCCGACTACGGTCCAGCGGGCATACGCGTATCGCTGACGGCGGACATCCCAGAGCTGGCCTTTCGGGTCAGCATAGCCGCCCGGAGGTACCGGACCCCAGGAACGGTTCACGGGGCCGGCATCGTTTGTGACCATTACGATGTGAGGAAGTCCGTCACCTGGTTGGTACCAACCCGCCGAGGTCTCTGCAGTTGTATTCCAGTTGGTCGGGCAGTTCACCGAACCGGGTCCGGCGCCGCTAAGTGTGTCGCCAGAACGCGCTTCGCGCGCCCACTTGCATGTGTTGCCGAAGCCACCAATGAAGACTCCGTCGAAGCAAACATATGCCGTCGCCGTGCCTGAGTCGTGACCACCGGTGATGTTTACGGGGTTAGACCCCGAGTTACCTGGACGGCCGGCCCGGCCCGGGAAGCGGAAGCCGGTCGGGAGCTGTGTACCCGAGAGAATTTGGAAGTCAGTATCGGGTGAGTAACCTGGCTCAATTGTGAAAGTCGCGTCGCCGTGCCCAATGTTTGCATTTTGCAGGCATGCCTTGTCGGCGGCGTAGCTAGCACCAATGTCTATGCAGTTCTTTGTAGCGCGGTTGGTAGTCATGATCTTCAGCGCCGGAGACGAACCAGGTACGGCCTCGTAAGTCGAGGCTGCCGTGCTCGTCAGAAGGACATCCACAGCACTGACCATCGCCCCGCCCCGCATGTCAATAGCTTCGGCGGCTGGTTGGTTGGCATTGGTCACGAGCATCGCAATCAGCGAATACACGAGCGCTGCAACACAAATTGCGCCCATCAGGCGTCGCTTCACAGAACTGGCCAGCATTTGGCTCTCCTTGCTGTCCCCGGCAGATCCAGCCCCGACCTCTGCCAAGATCGGTAGCCGGTTGACCAAAACCCGGACGTTTCGGCCCGCGGACACTTGTCCACGAATCTTCCTTCGTCACGCACAGTGCTTGACTGAAGCTGTAATTGTACGGAATATCACAGCGCCGCGCCACCCCCTTTGACTGACTATTCCCACTTCTAGCCCTATGTGACTAGTTATTTCGATGGAATCGGTGGGCGGCCTTGGCAATACAATCCCAAGAGGCACCGGAGCCGCGGTGCCACCAACGCGCTCGCCGGCCGGGGATCGGCTAGCGATGCCAGTGGAAGTGTTTTCGCTCAGATGAGGTGATCGGTTGCCCGCGACAGTCTTGGTCGGCGCCCAGTGGGGCGACGAGGGCAAGGGCAAACTCACTGATGTCCTCGCCCGCGACGCTTCAATGGTCGTCAGATATCAAGGTGGCAACAATGCGGGGCACACAATCGTGCCTGACGACCCCGCGGCCTCGCCCCTCAAGCTTCACCTGATTCCGTCAGGAATTCGCCACGCGGGGTGCACACCGGTAATTGGCAACGGGGTAGTAATCGACCCTGAGGTCCTCTTCGGCGAGGCCGACGAACTGGAATCCGCCGGAATTTCCACATCCCATTTGAAGATCTCGGCCAATGCGCATCTGATCATGACTTACCACAAAGTCTTCGACCGTGTGATCGAGCGGCACCTGGGATCAAGCCGGGTCGGCACGACAAAGCGGGGTATCGGCCCGTGCTACTCGGACAAGGCGAGTCGGATCGGACTGCGGGTGCAAGATCTCTTCGACGAGAAGATCTTTCGCCAGAAGGTCGAGGCCAACCTCAAGGAGAAGAACCGAGTACTTGCGAAGGTCTATAACCAGCTCCCTCTCGATCCTGAAGAGGTCGCTGGCGAATACCTTTTATATGCACCCCGCTTCGAGCCTCACGTCTGCGACACCTCACTGCTGATATCCAAGACGCTCGAGGCCGGTGAAGAAATCCTGTTTGAAGGTGCTCAGGGGACACTTCTCGACATTGATCACGGAACTTACCCCTATGTGACGTCTTCAACGCCGATAGCAGGCGGAGCATGCGCCGGCGCGGGGATCCCGCCACGAAGCATCGACAGAGTCGCGGGAATCGCCAAAGCTTACGTAACCAGGGTCGGCTCTGGGCCCTTTCCGAGCGAGGAACTTGGGCCTGACGGAGATGTCCTCGTAACTGTGGGGGGCGAGCTCGGCACGACAACAGGGCGAACCCGGCGCTGCGGATGGTTCGACACCGTGCTACTCCGCTTTGCGCACCGGCTCAACGGATTCACTGACCTTTTCCTGACCAAGCTCGACGTGCTCTCCGAGTTCGACAAGATCAAGGTATGTACCGCTTACGAGATTGGCGGCGACGTCGTCACCGAGTTTCCCTACCATCAGAGCGATTTCCACCATGCAAAGCCGATATACGAAGAACTAGACGGGTGGGGAGTTGACATCAGCGGCGCGCGCAGCCTTGATGACCTCCCCGAAGCCGCCCGCGAATACATTCGTTTCATTGAGGACTCGGCTGGGGTCCCGGTGTCGGTCGTCTCAGTCGGACCAGCGGAATCCCAGACCATTGGAGTCAAGCTGTGAGGGTGCTCCTTATCGGGGGTGGGGGCAGGGAGCACGCGATCGCATGGTCCATCACTAAGGGTGGTGGCGTCGATGAGCTGATCGCGATACCTGGGAACCCCGGGATCGGGTCGTTGCCCAACGCCCGGTGTGTACGGCTGCCTGAAGGTACTTCGCTGCGCTCTCCAGAAGGACTGACGGCTCTCGCGGACCTGGCGGAGTCGGAATCAATCGACTTGACCGTCGTCGGACCGGAGGATCCGCTAGTAGCCGGAATCGCCAACAAGTTTGCATCGCGGGGGCTCCGCTTGTTCGGCCCTCGATCCAATCCGGCCAAACTCGAGGGATCGAAGCGCTTCGCCAAAGAGCTGATGCTCGACCAGGGAGTGCCGACGGCGGCGTCGGGTTCGTTCGAGGGAGCTGAGGCCGCCGGCGACGCCAAGGCGTATCTTCGGAGCCTCAAGGGCCCATGGGTGGTCAAGGCCGACGGCCTTGCCGCCGGCAAAGGGGTCGTCGTGACGACGGAGATTGCGGAAGCTGAGCGATGGGTCGATGAGTGCCTAGTCGAATCCCGATTTGGGAGCGCCGGGAGCGCCGTGCTGATCGAGGAGTACCTAGATGGCCCTGAACTATCACTTCTATGTCTGACCGATGGCCGCGAAATCCTGCCGCTCCCACCGGCGAGGGATCACAAGCGCCTCCTCGACGACGACGAAGGTCCCAACACCGGCGGAATGGGGGCGTATTCACCGGTCCCGACCGTTAGCGACGCGCTGATCGACCAGGTACTCGACACAATCGTCGAACCGGTGATTTCAGGCATTTCAAAGTCGGGAGACGACTTCTGCGGTGTCTTATACACAGGACTGGTGCTGACAGAAGAGGGGCCGAAAGTTCTCGAGTTCAATGTCCGATTCGGCGATCCGGAAGCCCAGGCGGTTCTTCCTCGCCTCGACTCCGACCTTGTGGAAATAATGCTCGCTTGTACTGAGGGTCGTCTCGGACAGGTCCGCGCCGCTTGGAAACAAGAGAGTTGCGTGACGGTTGTCGCTGCCGCCAGCGGATATCCCGACTCGCCACGCAAGGGTGATGTGATTTCGGGACTCGATGCCGCAGGGGCTCGCCCTGGCACCTACGTCTTTCATGCCGGAACAGATCACGCGGAGGCGGCGCGCGGCGACGGAGACGGGAGTTCCGCCGAAATCGTCACCGCCGGCGGCAGGGTGCTCGCGGTGTCCGCGCTTGGAGATGATCTCGGCCAAGCTCGTGACGGCGCCTACGAAGCCCTCAGCGAGATTGGATTCGACGGAATTCAATTCCGCAGTGACATTGCCAGGTCTGCTGCGCTGGAAGAGGAGAGCCGATGATCGAGCGATACACCCTCCCTGAGATCGCGGAGATCTGGAGTGATCAGTCGCGCTTTGAAGCCTGGCTCGAGGTAGAGACCCTCGCTGTCGAGGGATGGGCAGAGCTCGGCGTGATCCCGGAGCAGAGCGCTCGCGCGATTCGCGAACGAGCAACTGTCTCGGCCAAGCGCGTCAACGAAATCGAGAAGGTCACCGACCACGACGTAGCCGCATTCGTCCAGGCCGCCGCAGAATCCGTTGGCGAGGAAGGGCGCTGGATTCACTACGGCCTGACCTCTTCGGACGTCGTCGACACCGCGCTAGCGACACTCATGGTCAGGGCGATGCGACTGATCGAGGAGGAGGCCGACGCGCTCTTTCTCGCTACTCGCGACCTCGCATTTGAGTATCGCGACACGCCGTGCGTAGGGCGCACCCACGGCGTGCACGCTGAGCCAACGACATTTGGCGCCAAGATCGCCGGCTGGGCCTTCGAGATCGACAGGGGGAGACGCCGTCTCGCGAGGGCGCGCGAGACCGTATCGGTCGGCAAGCTTTCAGGTGCGGTCGGTACTTATAACGCGGTACGCCCCGAAGTCGAGCAATTTGTCTGCGAGAACCTAGGCCTTGTGCCAGAGGGCGCTTCGACCCAGGTTGTGGCCCGAGATCGCCACGCGGAATACATGTGGGCAATCGCGGCAATGGGAGCGAGCCTCGAACGTTTCGCTCAGGAGATCCGCCACTTGCAGCGGACTGAGGTCCGCGAGGCCGAGGAGGCCTTTGGGCGAGGGCAAAAAGGCTCATCGGCCATGCCGCACAAGAAGAACCCGATCACGTGTGAGCGAATTTGCGGACTTGCCCGGATCTTGCGAGCGAACTTGGGAGCGGCACTCGAAGACGTGGCGCTCTGGCATGAGCGAGATATCAGCCACTCGTCTGTCGAGCGAGTGATCCTTCCGGACTCGACCGCGCTCATTCACTACATGCTGGTCAGATTTAGGAGAATCGTCGAGAACATGCGGATCTACCCCGACCGCATGCTGGAGAACCTCAACGCGAACGGAGGTCTTGTATTCAGCCAGCGAGTTCTGCTCGCACTTGTTGAGTCAGGGCTGTCGCGAGATGACGCCTACGCGAGTGTGCAGCGCAACGCTCTCCGGTGCTGGGAAGAAGGCGGCGACTTCCGGTCACTTCTTGAGGCAGACTCGGAGGTAACGGAACATCTCAGCGAAGAGCGCTTGGATCAGTGTTTCGACATTGGCGCGTCGCTAATGGGTATCACTCCAATCTTCGAGCGCTTAGGAACAATCACATGACGCTGGAGCGAATCGGGAGTGGCAAAGTCCGCGAACTGTACGACGCAGGACCAGGCTTGCTTCTCCTAGTAGCGACCGACCGAATTTCGGCCTACGACGTCGTCCTCGATGACGAAATTCCCGACAAAGGGCGGGTGCTGACGGGCCTATCGCTCTTCTGGATCACGCAGCTCGACTCGATAGTGAAAACGCACTTGGTGACGAGCGATCCTGGTCGCTTCCCGAGCGAAGCCGCCGTAGTTGACGACCTGGCGGGGCGAGCAATGCTTGTCAGGCGTGCCGAAATGCTCCCAGTCGAATTCATTGTCAGGGGATATCTCTTCGGATCCGGCTATAAGGAGTACCTCGAAAAGGGAACCGTCTCGGGGATCCGACTTCCAACAGGGCTTCAGCTTGCCAGCCGCCTCGAGTCACCCTTGGTGACCCCGACCACCAAGGCAGAGGAAGGTCACGACGAGGCAATTACCCCAGAGCAAGCCGCCGAGCTCTGTCCGCCTGGTACATACGACAAAGCAGCCGAGGCAGCACTTGCGGTTTACGAGCGCGCTCATGAACTCGCGCTCGATGCCGGTGTTGTGATCTGTGACACAAAGTTCGAATTCGGAGTGGCCGACGGCGAGCTGCTGCTCGCCGACGAAGTCCTGACCCCCGACTCGTCGAGGTTCTGGCCGGCCGCCCAGTACAGAGCTGGCACGGACCAGCCAAGCTTCGACAAGCAATATGTGCGCGGCTATCTCGACAACACCGATTGGGATAGGACTCCGCCTGCCCCCCGTCTGCCTGCTTCAGTGGTCGCCGAGACCCGTGCGAAGTACATAGAGGCATTTGAACGTCTCACGGGCGAGACTTTCGCGGCCTACTTGGATCGGTACGGCGCCTCGGTATAATTGAGAACGCTTGCGGTGGCTCGCCGTGTCGAGTCCGCGCATTCCGATAAGAGCCGCCACGGCCGCACCACTTTCCGACTGCGGAGCATATCTACGTGACCGAATCACACGCGACCACCCTTGAGCTGCGCGATTACCTTGGGATTCTGAGGCGGCGCAAGTGGTTCATCATCCTCCCAACTGTAGTGATTCTTGTTGCCGCAATTACCGCGTCACTCTTGACCACGCCGATCTACGAGGCGTCTGCCGACGTGCTGATCCAGTCAAACAAGCGAAGCAGCGTGATTGCTGACGTGGCAATGCCCGCAGAAGACCCTGCTCGAGAACTCCAAACTCAAATCCAAGTGATCACAAGCCGACCGGTAGCCGAAGAGACCGCCAAGCGTCTCCAGCTCAACGTTCCGCCTGAGGCAATTCAGGCCCGGGTAACGGCCCAGGTTCTAGGTCAAACATCAATTATTCGGGTTCGGGCCCGTGACGCGTCGGCTTCTCTCGCACGCGACATCGCTAACGGAGTCTCGGCGACCTACATCGACCTTCGGCGAAAGTCCGCACTAGACAGCTTCGCCCAACAGGCAAACGATCTTCAACAAAAGGTCGACGAGGCTACTGCTGAGCTTCAGCAGCGCGACGCCGAACTAGCGGATGCCATATCGAAGACCAGGGGCGAGAAGACAAGCGACACCGGTTCACAGGCACTAGTTGCCACACTGACAAATCGGCGAGAACAAGCGGCCGCTGTTCAAAGCTTCTGGAAGACGGCCCTCGACAAACTACAGATCCAAAGCAACCTGCAGACCTCGTCTGCCGAGACCGTCGCTCCCGCGACGCTGCCCACCGCACCAGTCGAGCCAAAGCTCTCCCGAAAGGTGATCTTCGCGCTGACGATCGGAATCCTCCTAGGTGCAGGTATCGCATTTCTCGTTGAATACCTCGACGATTCGCTCCGATCAAAGCAAGACGCTGAGAAGGCATTTGGTGCGCCGATTCTCGGCATGATTCCGCGGGCGCAATCTTGGAACGACCGCAGGAGCGCAATGCTGCTGAGCGTCAAGGATCCCGCGTCAACGACCGCTGAGGCCTATCGGAGTGTGCGAACCAATCTTCAATTCTCCCTCCTCGATTCGGGCTCGCGCGTAGTGCTGGTCACCAGCCCGTCGGCAAGCGAGGGCAAATCGACGACGGCCGCCAACATTGCCGTCGTGCTTGCGCAATCGGGGAAGAGCGTGATCATCGTTGACTGCGACCTGAGGCGCCCGAGGGTCCACAAGTTCTTCGAGTTGCGTAACACCGAAGGGGTAACGACAGCGATTCTCGCCGAGCGACCATTGGTGGACTTGCTTCAGAGGCCTCGAATCGCGGGTGCGCCACCCTCGCTTCTGGCGCTCACCTCGGGACCGATTCCGCCGAACCCGGCTGACCTTCTGGGGTCTGCCCGGGTGTCCGAGCTGATCGAGACTCTCGGTACTCTTGCCGACTACGTGGTCATCGACAGCCCTCCGATCGTCCCTCTCTCGGACGCGGCCGTACTGGCGCCCAAGACCGACGGAGCAATCATTGTCGCCAAGGCCGGCCAATCGAGCAGGCGGGCCAGCGCTCAGGCCGCCGAGAAGTTGGATGCAGTCGGCGCCGAGCTCCTCGGCGTTGTGCTCAACGAGGTCACGCCCAACTTCGGTGAGCCCGGCTACTACTACGATTACTACTACTACTACCAGTCCTACCGCCCGATTCCCGAGAAGCAAGGGTCAAAGAGGGGCGGCGGACGAAGGTCGAAGGACTCGGGTGGCGCCCGCGCGGCACAGACGGCGGGCTCTCGCTAGAGCGCACGATGGGTTCCAAGATGCGACTGACAGCGCACCGAATAGCAGAAGAAATGTCTTCGAATCCCCGCTGAAATAGATAATCGGTAAAGATGTTAAGTAACTGATTGGCGGAGTCGATTAGTTACACGGGTCGGGCGGACCCATTCCCGGGGCGTAAGACGGAGCTACGCGACCAGAGGGAGATCAGCCTTGGGCTGGTGCTACACATTCGGAGTAAATTGCGACAGCGGGTGCAAACACCCCATGTTGGTTCGGGACACGCTGGACGCGTGCGAGTGCGAAGTTTGCGGAATTTCCTGCACAGGCCGGTTCGCAAATTGCTGGAGATCGATCTTTCAGGCGAGCGGCAGAGTTGTGCAGATGCGCTGCCTACCGCCATCACTGCCGCAGCCGTCTGAAGCTGCTTCTGCCTCGGGACTAGCCGAGGGGACTGAGCCGCTGATCACCAATTCGCCCACCGCGAGTGCGCAGGGCGAACCGGGCTCCGGTGCCGGTGCCAGTGCCGACTTGGCCGAAGCGACCACCGGAGAGCGGGGGGCCGACCTGAGCCAAGACCTGATGGCGCTCCAGGAAAGAGTCAGTGAGATTGTGGGCTTGATCCAAGAGCTAAGCCTCGAAAACGAGGCCCTCCGAAACGCACTTGCCTCGATCACTGCTCGAATCGAAGATGTGGATTCGTCACTGAAGTCAGCGGGGGCATCGATGAGACCTGTCACTCACGTCGTTCGCGCTTCAGGCGAATCAGGAGAGAGCTTCACGAGGCCAGGCCGGGCTGTTGCACATCCAGATGTCGTGCATCGCCAGCAATACCCAAACACTGGGCCATCAGCTGATGATGAGTTCGTGACCCATCCCGTCGCTGCTGAAGGATCAGGCGGAGGCATCGGCTAGGGAACTCAGGGTGGTCCGGCGCTTGGGCGCGTCGGCAAGGGCGGTGTGTGTCGTCTTGCCGAATTCCTGAGAAGCGTCAGTACCTTTGCAGCGAGGGCGCCTGCGGTCGGTGCTCTCGGGCTCGTTCTAGGACTCAAGAGCTTGAGTTGCTCTAGACCTCAAGAGCTTGAGGCGCTCCAGACCTCAGACAGGGATCCGGCGGCGTCGGAAGGTGACTACGAGCACCGTTCCCACCAGCAGCAGGCTCGCGCCGACAATCGCAATCATGATCAGATTGCGTGTGCCCGTATATGGAACGGTGCTGGTTGCGGGCTGCGATGAAGAAACGGTAATCGTGTTGCAGAGCTGCTGTGAACTGCCGGTAGGTGTCACGCCGGTATAGCAAACCGTGTATGTGCCAGGTGTAGAAGGAGCAGTCATGGTTCCGACTGCGCAGCCGTCGGCGCCCACAACGATCGTCCCGACGTTTTGACCGCCGATCGTAACGGTGACCGTGCTACCCGGCTCGAATCCACACCCGCGACCTTCAAATGTGCCGCCGGGACCCGGAGTATTGGTGCTCAGATCCAGCACGTTGGGGGGAGGGGTAGGCGTGTAGGTCTGTGCCAAAGCACTGGTGCCCACGACCATGAACACGGCTGCGACGGCCATAGCAACGAGGGCGTGGCGCCCCATGCGACCCCACCTGTTGATCATGCGTGCTCCTCCCCGGATATTGGGCTTGTTGCTCGTATTCCCGTATTGGCCGCCGGCATTGTGCCACAAAACGGCGGCTTGTGTCCGGCCGACATGCCTAGTCAGCGATCATCCCCTCGCTGAAAGGACATGGATGGGATCGCCGAGCATCGACAATCTTACTCTATCGAGTCCTTAACGGCGCCAACTAGCCGACCATTCCACCGCTTCTTGCGGATTTCCGTCAAAAAGCAGCGTCCTTCCGCCAAGAGCTGCAAATCCAGAGGGTTCTGCCACAGTACCCGAGTCAAATGATACCTCGGCACGTATTGAATCAGGGCGAATCCTCGGCTGAGGCACATATAGCAATTCGAACCTGTTCTTCGCAGCGCCGGACGCATCGTCGCTTGCAGGCGGCGTCGGAACCCGATACTCGAGCTCCACGGTTCGCGTCTCCCCCGGGCGCACCAGAACCGCAACCGAAAAGGCAGCGTGGCCGGCATCGGGCAAAACGCTGAGCAGCGAGTCTTTCGATTCGCCGCCGGTCACAAACGACCCCTCAGGTGCATAGAGAGTCAGGTAACCGAAGTAGTCCCCGGGCTTCCTACTCTCGAGCTTCTCATCTCCACCGAGTATGTACTCGGGAAGATCTGCAGTCGCCTGATTCTGGAGGGTCATCTTGACATTCACGCTCGATGATCCGTCTGGAGCAACCCGCGATCGGTAGTCGATCGATTGCTTCATGTAGTAGTCCAGCTTGCTTCCTGAGAAGTTCTGGAGGGTGTATGAGAAGAAGCCGCCCGTGGGCTTCTTCAGCTGCCCGCCAATAGGCATGCCCGCCAGGCTTGCCTGCTCGCCGGCGTGGCGTGAATAGATCATGAGCCGCCGCTCCCTTGCGGCCTGGTCAAACGCGCTCCCCAAGACCCGCGCCCGCTCACCTGAAATCTGAAAAGCAGCAGTGATCGCTCGCTGCGCGGCAACGCCCAGAAACTCCTTTCGGACTTCTTGAGAGGCAAACGACTTGTAAGCACCATTCATCGCGAAGTCGGCGAAGCTCCGCTCGTCAAGAGTCACGGGGGGATCCTGGAACGCAATTGGCCCCGTTGCTCTAAGCAGGTAACCGAGGGCAACGCCGTCGATGAATATCGCTCCGTCAAGCTGCTGGCCTGTCCGCTCCTTGTACATGGATGTGAGGATCTCGCCGACTATCGAGAACTCCGGCGAAACGTTGGCCCGCTGCCAAGCAAAGGTGGGGTTGGCCCACGACCACCGATCGACGAATTCCTGACTAAGCGGAACCTGTGCGGGAGCGCTCAGCTTGATTTCCGTGATCGGGCCGGAGCGACTCCAGCTGATGGCGCCAGAGTTCGCCTCGATGATGCCGTACGAAAGGATCATGCCCTCAGCGTTCATCTCCGCATTGTTGCCGATCGCCACCAGGTAGCGGCGGGGGCCATCGCCTCCGAGAAATGGCGGCAGCACGGTCAGATACCCGTCGAGCTTCGCGAGCGCATCTCGGGCTTCTACCAGCTTCTCCAGCATTTCTTCCCTGGCGCCCGCGACGCTCCCGGCAAGGCTTCCCGCGGGGCTCCCGGCCACCTGGGCCGCAGCTGCTTCAACCCGTATGTGAGCAGAGCGCACCGCTGGCTGGATCTCCTCGACCGCCTTGAGATCTACCCGGCCGTCGGCGAGCGGGAAGACCAGTTCGCCCTTTGGCCCCTGGAGGCGGCGTGCCGCATCGAGGATGTTCTTGCCCGCGTCTGCTGTAGAAGCGCCCGCCGAAGCCATGGCCGACACAGCGCGCAAGTTCGGCCCTGCGACGGGGAACATCTTCGCGATCTTCAGCTCAAAGGCCGAGTCGAGTGCGTTTCTTCCACGTATGAAGGAATCAGCTGCCCGCCCAAGGTGATCACGGGCCGAGCGCAGGTCCTTCGCCTCGAGAGCGTCGACTGCCTGCTGTGATTCGGACCTCGCGACCTTGAGTTCTGCCGAGACCTTTTGCAGCCGAACGAGTGCCAGCACGACAAGTGCGAACGCGACTGAGGCAAGAAGAGCTACTGCTATGTAGATTCGGCGCTTGATCTTTGCGCGCCGCCGCCGGGCCGCGGAGCTGCGCCGCCGCCTCTTCTTTCTTTGCATGTGCACTTGGGGTTCCATGCGGGGAGTTCGGCCCGGGCGCGCATCAACTGATGGTGAGTCCGAGGACGCAGAGCCCACGGGGCTTGACGCCTCTCCACCGGAACCGGCGATCGACGAATCTTGTTCTGACATGGCGCAATCGTAGCTAACGGCGTATCAGGCAAAGCGGCACCTGGAGCGGCGCGTGTTCAGATACGTCACAAACAGCGGGAGCGGTTGTGGCTCACCCTATCGGTGGCAGGTAGGGTGAGAACATGCGCTCGAAAGTCACCGTTCTGATCCGCCTCAAAGAAGGAATCCTCGATCCGCAGGGGAAGGCGATCGAAGAGAGTCTCCCCGCACTTGGATACGGCGGAGTCGAATCGGTGAAGGTCGGCAAGGTGATCGAGATGATCGCAGAAGGCGCCGACGCCGCAGAGATCGAATCACGCGTACGGGCCATGTGCGACGCGCTCCTCGCCAATCCGGTTATCGAGGACTACGAGGTTGAACTCACAGCCGCGAGGGAGGGTGGGTGAGCGAACAAGGCGGCCCGCTCGTTGCCGTCATCGTCTTTCCCGGCACCAACTGCGAGCTAGATGTTGTCTGGGCACTCGACTGCGCGGGCGGACGCGGCGAACTCGTCTTCCACGACGTGAGCGATCTGAGTAGGTACGACGGTGCGATCCTTGCGGGTGGGTTTGCCCACGGCGACTACCTTCGCCCAGGCGCAATCGCCAGGTTCTCACCGGTCATGGATGGTCTTCGCGAGCTTGCACAGGCCGGCAGGCCAGTTGTCGGCATCTGCAACGGATTCCAAGTTCTGTGCGAGGCCGGTTTCCTCCCGGGCGCCTTGCAGAAGAATGCGGGCCTCACATTCATTTGCGCTCCCGCGAACCTGAAAGTGGAACGAACCGCCAGCGCCCTCACCTCCCTGTGCACACAAGGCCAGATCTTGGAGAACGTCCCGATAAATCACTTCGAGGGCAACTACACGGCCGACGAAGCAACCTTGAGGTCGATCGAGGAGCGCGGTCAAGTCATTCTCAGATATTGCGGGCCAAGCGGAGACACCAGCGAAGAGTGGAATCCGAACGGTTCCGCGAATTCGATTGCCGGAATCTGCAACGAAGCGGGCAACGTCGTCGGCCTCATGCCGCATCCGGAGAGGGCGATGGAAGAGATCACGGGATCGACATCGGGGCGCCCGCTACTCGAGTCCTTTGTCGAATCTGCCCGGCAGAGCCACGGCGCTGCACTGGGCGTCAAGTAGCCGCGCCAATCGTGGTTTGTCGAGCATGACCGAATCGGTAAGCAGCGGCGGAGAGCGGCCCCTCCACCTCCAACTCGGACTGACAGATGCCGAGTTGGAGGAGATTGTCTCGATACTCGGGCGAGAGCCCAACGAGATCGAACTCTCGATGTACTCGATCATGTGGAGCGAGCACTGCTCGTACAAGTCGTCGCGGATCCACCTTGCACGCCTGCCGAGCGAGGCTCCGTGGGTCGTCGTGGGACCGGGAGAGAATGCCGGGGTCGTGGAGATCGGAGACGGCCTCGGCGCTGTGCTTCGGATCGAATCTCACAACCATCCGTCGGCTGTGGAGCCATTTCAAGGGGCAGCGACGGGTGTTGGCGGAATAATCCGGGACATCCTGACCATGGGGGCGCGCCCGATCGCCCTTGCCGACCCGCTCCGCTTCGGCCCGATCCAGGCTGAGACCGCCGGAGGTCCCCAGGGGGTCACCGAAGCAGAGGCAGCTCGCAACCGCTACCTCGTCAAGGGTGTTGTATCGGGAATATCGAGCTACGGCAATGCCGTCGGAGTTCCCACTGTTGCGGGCGAGTTCGATTTCGCGCCTTGCTGGTCCGGCAATCCCCTCGTCAACGTCTTCTGCTTAGGCGTCATGCCGCTTGACCATCTGGTTCTGGCGGTTGCTGCAAACGAAGGAGACTATGCGCTCCTTCTCGGCAGCACGACTGGGCGCGATGGCATTGGCGGCGTGAGTGTCCTGGCATCGGCGGGCTTTGACGATGCAGCAGCATCGGCCAAGCGCCCTAGCGTTCAGGTCGGCGACCCCTTCGAGGAAAAGCGCGTGATTGAAGCCTGCCTCGAGCTCTTCGAGGAAGGGGTGGTGAGCGGAATCCAGGATCTTGGCGGGGCCGGGCTCACCTGCGCGACGTCTGAGACTGCAGCCAACGGAGGCAAGGGGATGCGCGTCGACGTCGCTGCCGTTGGGCGGCGGGAGGAGGGCATGGTTCCGGCCGAGATCATGGCCTCTGAGTCACAGGAGCGCATGCTCGCCATCGTCGCCGAAAAGAACTTGGAGCGAGCGAGCGCGATCTGCAAGCGATGGGGGGTAACAGCCAGCATCATCGGCAAAGTGGTACCCGGAGATAACCTCGCCGTCGTCGACAGCAGCAACGAGGCTGAAGACGTTCGCGGACTGGGATTCGAGTCGTCAGAGCTGGTTCCGGTGGCGGAAGTTCCGGCGGCTAGCCTTTCCGAAGGGCCGAAGTATGAACGCCCGATGGGCAAGCCGGCGTCAATAGAGGCGATGAGGCAAGACTCTCCTGATTCTCTCGGTGCTGGCCCACCCCTTGCCGACGCTCTCATGAACCTTCTCGCCGACCCTTCTATAGGCAGCGCCGAGTGGGCATGGCGCCAATACGACCATCAGCTCTTTCTCAATACCGTTGCGGGACCTGGGCGGGACGCAACAGTGCTGCGGGTGAAGGGAACGAAGCGCGCGCTCTCATTCTCATGCGATGGCAAGGCCCGCTGGTGTGAACTCGATCCGCGCCTTGGAGCTGCCCACACCGTGGCCGAGGCTGCACGCAATGTCGCCACCACCGGCGCGCGCCCGATTGCGCTTGTGGACTGCATGAACTTCGGCAACCCCGAGCACCCAGAAGTCATGTGGCAACTATCCGAAGCAGTAGATGGGATTGCCGAGGCCTGCCGAGCGCTTGACTTGCCGGTGGTCGGGGGAAACGTCAGCTTGTACAACGAGAGCGGCGGGAGAGACATTTGGCCCACACCGATTGTGGCGGTTCTCGGCCTCATCGATGGTCTTACGGCTCCCCCTCCGCCAATGGGTTGGAACGAGTCCGGGCTCAGCGTTTACCTGCTCGGACAGACCAGAGCCGAGCTCGGCGGCAGCGCCTGGGCCTGGAGGCATTTCACTCACCTGGGAGGCGAGATCCCGATGCTCGACCTCGACGCCGAGCGGCGTCTGGGGGAGTTGCTCAGAACCCTAGCGGAGACCGACGCAGACACCAGGAGTTCACTGATTTCGAGTGTTCACGACTGCTCCGAAGGCGGCCTCGCCGTCGCTCTCGCGGAATGCTGTATCGAGTTCGGAGTCGGCCTCGCTGCAGACCTCTCAGAGGTAGGTGAACTCGAATCGCTCGAGCCCCATGAGGCTCTCTTCTCGGAGTCCGCGGCGCGAGCCGTCGTCTCCGTGCAATCCGAAAACGAGGCAGCTCTTCTCGCTGCCGCCCACCACTCAGGCGTTACCGCCACCTATCTGGGCTCCACAGGGGGGAACCGAATAGCCCTGGGCATGGTGGACATCTCATTGGATGAGGCAACAGACGCATGGGCAGGCGCTCTGGAGCGCGCGCTTCGATAGCGTGCCGAGCCCTGCACCGCTACAGGATCCGCAGCACAGAGGGCTTGCGCCGATATGCGATACTCCACGAGTAATCGAACCGCTACTCGGGGACCAAGTTGTCCGGCACTACCGATGGCCTCCGCGAGGCATGTGGCGTCTTCGGGGTTTACGCCCCCGGTGAAGCCGTAGCGAAACTTACTTATCTTGGCCTCTACGCGCTACAGCATCGCGGGCAAGAGTCGGCGGGGATTGCCGTCTCAAACGGCACAAGTGTTCATGTACTCAAAGACATGGGCCTCGTCGCCCAGGTCTTCGACGATACGAAACTGGCCGGCCTCCACGGACATCTCGCCATTGGTCACGTTCGCTACTCGACAACCGGCTCGAGCACATGGGCCAACGCGCAGCCTGTCTATCGCGCAACTGCGGATTCGGGTTTCGCGATGGGGCACAACGGAAACCTCACGAACGCCCGTGAGCTGTATGCGACGGTGCGATCTGATGGTCCGACTCCGGGGAGCGACTCAGACATCATCGCCGCACTGCTAGCTGACAATCTTCCGGCGGGGCGGTCAGATGGGCGAGCACTGGAGAAGGCGCTCCTCAAAGTTCTGCCTCAACTTCAGGGCGCATTCAGCCTGGTAATCATGGATGACTCCCGACTGGTGGGAGTCCGTGACCCAATGGGCTTCCGCCCACTTTGTCTGGGGCGCCTCGAAAAGGGATGGGTGATCGCGTCAGAGACCTGCGCTCTCGACATCGTGGGTGCTCACTTTGTGAGAGAGATCGACCCTGGCGAAATGGTTGTGATTGATGCAGGCGGGGTCCGGAGCCACCAGCCGTTTGCGGACCACCGAGCGGCGCTGTGCATTTTTGAATTCGTCTATTTCGCCCGCCCCGATTCGAGGCTTTACGGAAAGAACATTCACGCGACCCGCAGGCGCATGGGCGAACTGCTCGCGGCCCAAGCGCCCGTTGACGCCGACCTCGTCATGCCAGTCCCGGAATCCGGAATTCCGGCCGCTCAGGGATTCAGCCAGGCAAGCGGTACGCCCTACGGAGACGGGCTGGTGAAGAATCGCTATGTCGGGCGAACCTTCATTCAACCGAATCAGATCATGCGCGATCAGGGCGTCAAGCTAAAGCTGAATCCAATCATCGAGAATATTGCGGGGAAGCGCCTCGTCGTATGCGATGACTCGATCGTGAGGGGATCGACTTTGCGACAGATCGTGAGCCTGCTTCGTGAGGCCGGAGCCAGAGAAGTACACCTGCGGATCAGCTCACCTCCGTACCGTTGGCCCTGCTATTACGGCATGGATACCTACGACCGCTCCGAGTTGATCGCCTCCTACCTCACAGTCGGCGAGATCCGCGATTACGTGGGTGCAAATTCACTCGAATACCTCGAGCTCGACAGACTGATCACGGCCACTGGGGTTCCAAAGGGCAGCTTCTGCACGGCTTGTTTCACCGGCGAATACCCGGTGCCCGTTGCCGAAGAACTCGCAAAGAACTCCGTCGAGATCGTCGGAGAGGCGGCCATGGCCTCCTCGGTGGCGTTGGCGGGCGAAGGTACCGGCGAACAACTCGTACAGGAAGACTCCAAGACCTCAAGGGGCGCCCCTTGAAGATCAGACTCCGCGGCGGCCGGGTACAGAAGGAGCCAGGCGCCTCAATCACCTACTCAGACGCCGGTGTCGATATTGCAGCTGGCGAAAGCGCGGTGGAGCGAATCAAGGAGAAGGTCCGAAGGACGTTCAGACCTGAGGTCCTCGGCGACATCGGCGGGTTCGGCGGACTCTTCGCGTTTGATCCGTCAAAATACAGACACCCCGTATTGGTCTCCTCCACAGACGGGGTGGGCACCAAACTCATGGTCGCACGAATGATGGGGCGCAACGACACGATCGGGCGCGACCTTGTGGCGATGTGCATCGACGACTTGGTCTGCCTTGGAGCCGAACCGCTCTTCTTCCTCGACTACATCGCCTGCTCTCCACTTGATCCGGACTTGATCTCAGACGTCATCGAGGGAATCGCTGAAGCCTGTCGCGAGGCCAACTGCGCTCTCGTCGGAGGAGAGATGGCCGAGCACCCCGGCATGATGAACGAGGGTGAGTACGAGCTTGCCGGCTTCGCTGTGGGAGTGGTCGAGAAGGACCGCATGATCACAGGGCACGGAATAGCACCGGGCGACGCGATCATTGGAATTGAGAGCGGCGGACTCATGAGCAATGGGTATTCCCTGGCTCGGACCGCGTTGCTCGAGGTGGCCGGCCATTCGCTCGACGAGCGGCTGCCCGGCCTGAGTCATCGTCTCGGTGAGGAGCTGCTAAGGCCAACCCCCGTCTTTGCCTCAGCGATCACATCCCTCATTGAACATGTCGAGGTCAGGGGGATTGCCCACATCACAGGTGGTGGAATCCCGGGAAACTTGATCCGGATCCTTCCGGAAAAGACGGAGGCCGTCGTAGACGCCTCGCGCTGGGAGCCCGACCCGATCTTCGCGGTCATCCAGGCGGCGGGAAACGTCGAAATCGATGAGATGTACAAGGTCTTCAACATGGGCATCGGCATGATGGTCGTAGTGGCTGAGGCGGATGCCCGTGAAACCATCGATCACCTGCGCAGCCGAGGCCATCACGCGCATCACGTTGGCCTAATCCGCAAGGGAAAACGCAAGGTGACACTTGAAGGGGTCTCAGCGGCTCAAGCCGTCGGCGTCAAGTAAGGTATTGGCGCCGCCGAAACCTCACACATGCGGAAATTCCGGCCCAGGCGCCCTAGTCAGTGCCGGATGTGAGGATCCTGCAATCTCAGCCGTCGGCCGGGGCTTTCGCCGCGCGGGGAGGCACGTTGCCCGAATCTGAAAAGAAACCCGATAACGATCGAAGCGAGGCAGCTCGTTTCGCTGCTCAGCGCAGCCAGGATGACTTCAAGCGCTCCATCGTCGCCCAGGCCAAGGCGGCGGGTATTCGCAACCTCGACAGGCCTTCACTCGAGATGGTGGATAAGCGGCGCACCCAGCTCTGGATAGCCATGACCGCAGTGCTATTGACGACGAGCGTGACGCTGGTTGCAGTTTCGCTGTTCGCGTCTGCCGCAGACCGGCGGGATCTCGTGGACGCAACGGCCCCGTGGCTCAAGTGGGTATTGATCGGATGCTCAGCTGTCTTCTGCTTGTATGTGATTGACAGGGAGCTTGCTCTGCGCAGACTGGAGCGCTCACTGATCGACGAGAGGGTCATGACCGCCGCGCTCTCAAATCGCCTGAAAGAGCTCTCGGCCCTCGCCGACGCCGGGAAAGCAATCAATTCGATACTCGAACTCGATGACGTTCTCGGAATCATCCTCTCCGCTGCGCTGGGCCTGCTTGGCGGAAGTGAGGGCTCAATTATGCTCATGGATGAGGACGGCGAGAACCTCGAGTTGTACACGTTCAGGGGATCAACGGACCGGTACAAGCCGGACACGCGAGTGCCAGCAGATCAGGGAATTGCCGGACACGTTGTGCAGCACCGGGAACCCCTAGTGATAGCGGGTACGCCTGACCCAAGTGATTTTCCCGGCTGGATCGAGAAGAAGGTTCCTATCCACTCGGCGATGTGCGTTCCCCTGATCTCGCGGGGCGAGGTCCTCGGCGTACTCAACGTCAACGACACGGTTGGCGGCCGTGATTTCAACGACTATGACGTTAGAACGCTCAAGCTCTTCGCAGATCACGCGTCGGTCGCAATCTCGAACGCCCGAATGTTTGAGACCGAAAAGGACCATGTGAATCGCCTCGTCGAGGTTGATCGCATGAAGTCGGAATTCGTGGCAACCGTCAGTCATGAGTTACGCACCCCGCTGACGTCAGTTCTCGGAGCCGCAGCTACATTGAAGAGAAATAGGCGCCTCGACGAAGCGGCCCGCGACGAGTTCCTCAACATGATTGAGCGCCAGGGAAATCGCCTGGTCCGCCTGGTGGAAGACATCTTGTTTGCGTCGAAGATCGAGGCCGGCGAGAGTCCTCTTCAGATCGAAGAAGTCAACGTCGGCGCTGTGGTCGCCGAGGCAGCCACCGACCTGCAAGCTCGCCCGGGAGGGGACCGCATCGTCATCACTCTCCCCGAGAGTCCGCTAGTTGCATATGCAGATATCGGAGCGGTACAGCAGGTGCTCCTAAATCTTGTCGAGAACGCGTTCAAGTACGGGGGCACAGACGGAAAGATCACGGTCAAAGGCTGCGACGCCGGTGAGTACATCGAGATCGGGGTCGCCGACGAAGGGCCCGGGATCGCTCCGGAAGATCAGGAATTCATCTTTGAGAGATTCCGGCAGGCCGACAGCTCGATCAAGCGCAAGTCGGTCGGCGTCGGCCTTGGCCTCTACATCGTCCGCAACTTGATCGAGGGGCAAGGAGGGCATCTTCGGCTCGTGAGTGACGTAGGCGTAGGGGCTGAGTTCATTTTCAGCCTGCCAAAACAGCCGCCGGACTCGACTGACGGCCATGATCGGTCGGAGACTGCATCTGAGAGGTTAGGTAAGGGAGATGGACCGGCAAGTGCCGGCGCGCTCAATCGAGAGGAGGCCGGCGTCTAAGTGCTCAAAGGTCGGAATCGAATACTGATAGTTGATGACGAACCGGACATTCTCCTCATGCTCCGGGTTAATCTCGAGGCGGAGGGGTACGAAACACTTCTCGCAAGTGACGGTGCCACCGCATTGCGGCGAATCGAGGAGGAGAGGCCGGACCTGGTGCTTCTCGACATCATGATGCCCATCGTTGATGGCTGGGGGGTTCTCGACGAGGTCGGGGGGAGTGATTCCGGACCGCGGGTGATCATGCTCTCGGCGAAGGCCGGCGAAGACGACGTGCTTCGCGCATGGCGAAACGGCGCGGACGAATACGTGACCAAGCCCTTTGACCCTGACCGGCTCATGGTTTTGGTCGAAGAGGTCCTTGAACGCTCGGCTGACGACCGCAAGGCTCGACGGGAGAGCGCGATCGCCCAATCCGCGGAGGTCTCCGGTGAGGGCGGCGAGCCGTGAGCTCTACCCCGGCGACTCGGTCGTGAGTGACACGCCTCGCGAAGGCGCGCGAGACAGCCGAGTGGTCATTTGGGGCATAGCTGCCACGGTTGCATACATCGCCATTGCCTCAGCCGGCCTGCTTCTCGTCCCGCTCGAGCCGGGAAGGCAGCTGAGCATCGCAGGAATCACTTCGCTCATACCCCTTCTCGCGTCAGGGGGAGTCTTCGCTCGCCTCGTGGCCGATGAGCAGGCGGCCAGGGCGACACGTCACTGGCGGCTGTTCGGGATTGGCTGTGTCGTGATGGCGGGCGGCATGGCCGGCTGGGTTCTAAGCGGAGTGTTTGGCAAGAACTCCGTCGCGACCGCAAGTTCGGCCGCAATTGTCATCGCGATTCCAATGTTCATCCGCGCTCTCGCTGGACGAGTTCGGAGTACCGGGACGATCTCAACTTCCCGCCTCGACCTCCTCGACTTGCTGATAGTTGTAACGATCGTCGTCGGCTACATCGGCACATTCGCATGGCTCCCAATGCTCGAGCGACGGGGCTACGCGATAGCAATTCTGCTAGTCGGCGGCTTCGTAGTCACTTCGACCGCCTTCTACGCAACCCTGCTCTTGCTGCGACGCGGGAAGGGTTCGATCGCGCCGGCAGATCGCGCAATGCTGATCCCGTTCGCCACCATGGCACTTCTCGAAGTCGGGGCGTCGTACCACCTCTGGTACACAGATGGCCCGGCAAGCCCGCTTCTCTTTGTCGGCGGCCTCGTCGGGCTTGCACCTCTGCCCCTGATGCCCCTGCTCGACCTACATTTCTCCAACCGTGCCAGTGCCGCCCCGCCAGCGCGTAGGCGATCCTCGGCCATTGTTCTCTTCGCGCTCATTGCCTTGCCGCCGCTCTACATCTACCCCTTCGCCGCGCGAACACTCGTCTATTGGCAGGTGATCTTCAGAGGATTCACGACAGTCGCGGTTGCGTCGCTGATTGCGGCTCGTCAAGTCGTGATGGTCAACGAGAACCGCGAGCTCGCCGATACGCAGCAGTCGCTTGCTCGCCTGTGGAAGCGGGAAGCGGCTCGGGGCCAGGCGCTGCTCGGGCTTCTCCGCCGCGTCGCTGAGGGCAAAGAGTTGTCGGTGGTCCTCGATGCTGCGTTGGCGGCCGCTGTTGAAACCACAGGTGCGACCCGGGCTTTCTTCTTCACGAGGGAGAAGGGGGAAGTCGGAAGTGGCTCGGTGATCAAGGCCACCGGCCTGACCGACGACGAAATCGCCGAAATCGAGTCCGTTGATTTCGATCCGGTGAGTCTCTTCAGGACCTTCTCGGGCGGGCGCACCGTCACCTATGCAAAAGAACCTGTCCCGGGCCTTTCGGAAACTTCGAGCCGCTTCGGTGAACGCCAGCTTGCTGCGGTTGCGGTCACAGGGTGGGAATCGGGCGGCCTTGGAGCCCTCTGCTGTGACTCTGGTCAGTCGGACTATGTCTTTGCTGCGGACGATCTCGAGATGCTCGAGGCAATCATTGACCACATCGGAATCGACCTCGGCCGCGAGCGTCTCTTCAAGGAACTCGCGGCCTCGGAGGAGCGATACCGGCTGCTCGTTGAAGATGCAACAGACGGCGTTTGCGAGCTCGACGAGGAAGACCGAATTCTTTTCACAAATGCAGCCTTTGCCGAAATGGTCGGACGGCCGATAGGCAGCCTCCCGGGAAGACGTCTCGAAGAGATACTAGAGATTGAGAGGGACTCCGCCGCTGGGGGCTCGCGGGAGCTGATTGCGGCCGTTGAGAGGCAGGGTGAAACAGCCCACGTGGAGCTCCGCACGGCTCTGCGGCGCGACGGAAGAATCCAAGCGGTTGCCCGTGACGTCACCGAGCGAACTGTCGCCGCTGAGAGAATCGAGTCGCTCTATCGCGAACTTCAGGAGAAGGAGCGGGACCGCGCATCCGCCTTTGCCCAGCTGATCAGGGCGTCGGACGACGAGCGGGCAAAGATCGCGTCTGACTTGCACGACGGACCGGTTCAGGAACTCTCGACACTTGCGATCCAGCTAGATCTCGCGAAGACATTTCTCAAGCGGGACCAAGCGAAGCAGGCCGAGGAGCTGCTCGCCGATATTCGCAAGCGCATCAGCCGGGAGGTTCTCGCGCTGCGGCATCTGATGATGGAGCTGCGCCCGCCGGTCCTTGACGAGCGAGGGCTCTACCAGGCCATCGAGAACTACGCTAGGACTTTTGAACTCGAAACGGGGATTGTCGTGCGGCTGGCCGAGACTGACAATTCAAAGTTCACAAAGCCAGTCGAGACAGTTCTTTATCGAATCACTCAAGAAGCTCTTGCAAACGTACGAAAGCACTCTATGGCCCGTGAGGTTGAGATCGAACTCTCGGGTACCCCTGAGGCCGGGGGGGACTCGGACATCTCCGTTGCGCACCTAGTCATCTCAGATGACGGGGTGGGCTTCGATCCCGATTCCGCAAAGGCAGCCGTCGCTCGCGGGCACATTGGGCTGGCGTCAATGAAGGAACGTGCCGAACTTGCAGGAGGGGAATGCGCAATCGAGTCCTCTCCAGGGCAGGGCACTGTCATCCGCGTACAGATCGGCGCGCCGGTGATGTCACATGCCGGTAACTAGGGTCGTCGTCGTCGACGACAACGACGGCATTCGCAAAGCTCTCGTCGATCTACTCAGCGCGCACAGCGACCTCGAAGTGGTTGGCCAGGCAGCCGACGGAATCCAGGCCGTCGAGATCGCTGAGCAGCTCAAGCCAGACGTGATCTTGATGGATGTGAAAATGCCGGCAATGGACGGCATCGAGGCCACTCGCCGAATTCGCGCATCCAATCCTGCAATTCAAGTCGTTGCCCATACCGCTTACGAAGACGCGACCCTCGTGTCGGACATGGTCAAGGCAGGCGCCAAAAGCTACCTCCTTAAAGGCGCCGATTCAGATGCGATCTATGACGCTCTTGCTTCGGTGGTAGGGGGGCGAGCCACACTCGACGAAGTAGCGACACGACCCGTGCTCGACGAGCTCGAGTCGCTCTACGCGCGCGAGCAGGATCGGACCCGAGAGCTTGAGGCACTGGTGCGCCAGCTGCAAGAGCTGGCAATTACCGACTACCTGACCGGCCTCTACTCCCATCGATACTTCCACGACCGGCTCGAGGAGGAACTCGTGCGCGCCCAGCGCTATCGCAGGCCACTTTCGTTGCTCGTCATTGACATTGACGACTTCAAGTTGGTCAATGAGCGCTTTGGCTTCACCGCCGGTGATGAGGTCCTGCGAGAGATGGCAGTCCGCATGCGCCGGCATTGCAGATCGATCGATATTCCGTGCAGAACTGGTGGAGAAGAGTTCGCGATCATTCTTCCTGAGACCTATTCCACGGCGGGTGGGCATGTGGCCGAACGAATTCGCAAGGCAATCGAGTCGCAGCCCTTCGACATAGCCGGCCGGGTCACCTGCTCGATAGGGGTCGTCGGATACCCAAGTGACGCAACCGGACGAGACGACTTGCTGACAAAGGCGGGTGTGGCACTGAGCCGGGCCAAGGCCATTGGCAAGGACACTGCTCTCGTGTATCGCCCGACTTGGACCGAGGAATCATCGGACACGTCAGATGCGCTGAGGCGCGAGTTCCTGCTCCGATCGGTCTTCTCGCTCGCCGCAGCTGTAGATGCTCGGGATCGCTACACAGCTCAACACTCCCAGCGCCTCGCCGAGTACTCGACTCGGATCGCGACCGCAATGGAGATGTCAAAGAGCGAAGTCGAGCTGATGAGGATCGCAGCCCTTCTTCACGATGTCGGCAAGATCGGCGTGCGCGACGCCGTATTGCTCAAACCTGGCCCACTGACTGAAGAAGAGTTCATCGAGATGAAGTCCCACCCTGAGATCGGGGTAAGGATCCTGACCGGGGCCGTGGACCGCTGGGTGCTCGACGTCGTGAACCATCACCATGAGCGCTTCGACGGCATGGGATATCCCGCGGGTCTTGCGGGCGAGGAGATCCCCGTCGGAGCGAGGTGTTTGCTTGTGGCCGACGCCTTTGATGCCATGACTAGCGATCGCGTCTATCGAAAGGCCCTTCGCATGGAGCAGGTGCTCGACGAACTGGTCAGGCACGCTGGAACGCAGTTCGATCCAGAAATTGCTGACGTCTTTGTTCGCCTAATCACCGAGGGAGAACTTGCCAGCCTCTATCGGGCGGGCGAGAACGGCGAGACGAGTGGATCCGATGAGCATGGTGGCGCGGAGTCTCCTGGGCTAGACGGGGACGACGCCTCCACGACGAGCACCATCAGCGGACCTGCTCCTCCGCCGCCTCCCGTAAGTACCAGCACTGTTGCGTCTTCGCTCACATCCGGCGATGACCCCCCAGTTGAGGGACACGAGGGTTAGCGCCCGGCCAGACGGGCCAATGCGGGGAAATGCGGCCGTCCTCGCCGAGGCGCAGGCATTTCTGGAAGCGTCGATTGTCAGCCGCCCCGACCTCGATCGCGCCTCGCGACTAGCGGACGACTGCGATGCCAAGGGAGAGATCTCAGCCGCAAGCGCTCTGCGCAATCTCGTCGTCAAAGCCACTAGTTCGAACCCCGAAGCTCTCGAGGCGACAGCTGCCGCACTCAACTCAATCGAGGGGATCCGGTGCGCCGGACGCCCACAGCCGTCGATATCCGCCGGGGCAACAAGCCTTGGCCGAATTTCCTTTGATCCAACTGCGCCACCCAAGGTTGCCCAGCTGTTCTCGCGCCTCGTCGATCTCAGCGCCCAAGCTCGGTCCGATCCTGGCGCGTTCGTCGCGTGGTCTCGAACTGTTCTGTCAACAACGTCACGCAATAGGCGAGCCGAGATCGTCTGGTCATTGCCGTCGGCCGGCACCGCCGAAGCTGCCCGACTGATCCTCACTACACCGGGGCTTGGCCGATGCACAACAGATGCCCTAACGACAATGCCGGACGCCAACGAGGTGCTGCTCGAATTCATCTCGGAATCGCTCCAGTCAACTCAACTTCTCGAGACAGAAGTCGATGCGGTCTTGGCTGCCATCTCCGCGCTAGTGCGCCTTGGCCATAGCAGCGACTCCCTCGAGCTGGCCGATGCTCCTCACGCAGAACTCAGGGAAGTCGGCAGATGCCTCGCGTCGAGTGGTCTGCCAGCCAATGGCGACTCGGCATTGTCACGGGGAATATCGGCGATCCTCAGGTACGACTCCGAAAGCGGCCAGGACTCGCTCAGCAGTTGGCTGGCCGACGCGGCCCCCCCGGAGGTTCTCAGGGTCGGTCGGTTTGTCGCCGGGTGGCCCGAAGGTGAAGCCTCCGGTGCGGCGGCCTTGGACCGATGGCTGAACCACGGCAACTTACCTGCATATGGGGCACTAGTCGTCGGAGCCGAACCTGCGGGCGCGGCGTCGATGCTGATCGAGAGAGGACGAGAGCTTGACCATGCGCTCGTCGATCTACTGCCTAGTCTGGCTTCGAGGATCGCGATCCTCAGCGAGGGCGGCCAACACGATGCCGATGACAACGAGAGCGCCCCTCTGGATCCGGCAATGGCGTACTTCTCCGCCGGTGGAACCGCGGCCGCGCCAACCGATAGTCGACGTGACGAGACCCCCCTTGGGACTGCCGGAATTCACGAGCTAGCTGAGCTGGCGGCAAACGGCAGCCTCGCGGCCATGGGGGCAATAACCGCTTCTCAGGACCTCGCCGCGCGTCGCTACGAGGAGCTACTCCTGACATCCGTATTCCCCTACATCGCTACCGAGGCCGCTGCTGCAGTGGCAGCCAGGGGCTCGGCTGGCGCGCGCTACGCATCACACCTGCTCGACTCGGGCGACCCTTCACTCCTCGAAGCCGCGTTTCACATCCTGGCGAAGTGTGCTCTTGAGGATGCGCGCGACGACCTTCTTGACGCGCTCGGCTCCAATGATCCCTGGATCCTAAGAGCCGCAGCGTCTGCTGCCGGTCAGGCTGCCGCGGCAACCGCTGATCGAGAGATATCAAGAGCCCTCATCAATGCGATGACTCGAATCGCCGGAGGCGCTCTGACAGTTGTCCCCGAAATTGCCGCGATTGGAAATGCTCGGGCGATAGACCAAGTAGTAAAGCTCAACGAGCGCGGCCAGCTCTTTGACTCTGGGCGCGACGACCAATTGCTCGCTGAACTGCTCGCATCGGGAGATCAGGCGCGCCAAGGCGCCATCGGGAGGGCGGAGCGGGAACGCGAAATTCTGCATGAGCAGTGGCGGGGCGAAGGGCGCCTTGACAACTTTGGCAGCGGAAAGCTCCATCAGCTCGTCAAGCGAATTCGAAATCGGGGTGGCAGCGCAAAGTGAAGGTACCCCCCGATGCCATGCGGAGATTCCTTGAAGATGCGACAGAGCACCGCCGCCGCGTCGCTGAGGCAGAGGCGCGTGAGGCCGCTGCGGCTCTCGCCCGTGAAGCTGCTGCCGTCGCACTAGTCGGAGGACTTGGATCTGAGAGGGCCGGTGGCAATGAAGCCGGTGTACAACGCGCTCGGCGGGAGGGACGCGCTGCGGGAATTACTGCCGGAGGGGCCCCCAAACTGATCGACCGTGTCTTCGATCACCTGGCCCGCCCAACCCTCTCGGCACCGTGGGAGGAGCTCGCCCGTGCAGCCGATGAGCTACTGCTCGAGGATCTCGCTAGGTCACTTGATCGCCTGTCAAAGGCACGCGGGACATCTGACGAGCCGGCGTGGAGAATCGCCGTAGCCCTTGCAGCGGAAGGGGCTCGACGGGTCGAGGTTGAGTCGGTCTGCGAAGGAGTGGCGGCAGGGCGGCAGATCCTCTCGACGATGCCTAGGGCCCGCGTCAAAGGCGTTGCCGCCGAACTCGCTATCGGCGAAACAGGCTGGATCCTCGTGGACGCCGATGGCGCATCCGTATGCCTGGGGCCATCACCCGTGAACGCGTCACTTGCGGCAATCCTCGCCGAAGGCAATCCCGTCGAGTTCGAAGCTGTTCTCGCCCGTGACGAGGCGCTCGGTGCGATGGCAATCCTCGCGGCCATTGGCAAGAGCTAGTCGAGCCACCCGACCCTGAGCCAGGCCCGGTGTTCACATGCCGGGCAAACGAGCCACCGCGAGTGGGTCTTCCACGGGAACCACAGATACAGGGGGATGTGCATTTTCAGGAGCTCGAGGTAGTCCACCCGGCTGACACGTGTGCATCTCTCGCACGAGAGCGTCACTGTCCCCGGACGCCGTCCCGCTGATGAGAAGAGAGCCTCGCGCCCCTCGGCGCTCTCAAATGCAATCTCCTCGCCTGAGACCTTCGCAGACTCAGGAGGGTCTGCAACTGAAAAGAGCGCCGACCTTCCCTCTGGATCCTTCAAGCCGCCACCCCTTTTCGAAGCGCTGTCGCGATTTCGACGTAGGAAAGGGCTCCCGGGATCGTGGGAGCGTATTCAAAGATCGTCTTGCCGGCCGCGGGCGCCTCCGCGAATCGAACGCTCTTGCGAACTGGCGGACCGATCAGCTCGAGTCCGTAAATGCGCGAGACCTCCTCTAAGACTTCGCGGCCGAGATTGGTGCGCGAGTCGAACATGGTCGCGATTACACCTCTGACCTCTAGCTCGGGATTGGTGAAGCGACGAACTTCGTCGACGGTCTCGAGCAACTGCCCGACGCCCCGGTAGCTCAGGGTCTCACACTGGATCGGAATTACCACCTCATGGGCGGCAGTCAAACCACAGATCGTGAGAATTCCGAGGGAGGGCGGGCAGTCGATGATGATCCAGTCGTACTCGTCTTCGACAGGCTCAAGTCCACGCGCGAGCGCGAACTCCCTACCTGTCTTGCCGCTCAGGACCACCTCAGCACCGGCGAGGTCGATGTTCGCCGGCAAAATGTCCAGGTCTGCCGTCGAACTCTTTAGGGCGACTATTGCCTCTGGAGCCTGAACCCGTCCGAGGATTACGTCATGGATCGACGGTTCACACGAATCCGGATCCAGGCCGGCACAGAACGTCAAGCACGCCTGCGGATCAAGATCGACAAGTAAGACGCTGTCTCCTAGGTCGGCGAGTGCCGCTCCTATCGCCTGCGCGGAGGTGGTCTTTGCGACTCCCCCTTTTTGGTTTGCGATGGCAACTTTGCGAGACATGCGGGCATCTTAGGCGCGATGGGCGTGCGCGGCGCATCCCGTAACGGCGCTTGGCATGACAATCCGCCCTCAATGCACTCTCCGCCCTCAATGCGCTGAAGGTGAAGTTCTATTCGCTCTTTGCGTTCAGGTTGCAATCGGGACATCGGCCCCAATAGGCTCAGTCCGTCCTGATTGCGCTGGCTACCGGCCTGTCACCCTCGGTGAGGAGGTGGCGAAATGCGTCTTCTTGGATCGGGGAATGATGGTGCAGCAACCGGCTTGTTGCCGGAAGTTATGCGCTAGGAGCGGAGGTACATAGGAGCGATGGCGGACCGATCAACACCAGGCAGACCTGAGCAGGAAGCACTCCTGACGCCTTCCGAGGTTGCCGCCATGTTTCGTGTCAACCCCAAGACCGTGACCCGCTGGGCGCGAAGCGGGAAGATCTCGGCAATTCGCACTCTCGGTGGCCATCGCAGATTCCTCGAGTCCGAAATCCGCAAGTTCCTCGAGCCAGAGCAGGAAGAGGGCTAGGCCCCAGGCCGCTGGCTAGGCGCCCGGGCTGCCAGCAACCGAGCCTGCAGACTACGGGCTAGGCCCCAGCACCCTCCGGGTCTTCAACCATCGCCCTCAGCTGTTCAAGCGCCGCCTGAGCGTAGAGGCCGTCTTCCACCCTCTCGTCGTAGCTCCACCTGAGATGAGCCACCCGGCCCACCGCCAGCTCGCCGTCACGCACGACGGGAGCGTCTTTGGTCTGCCCTATCACACAGAAGATCGGGCAATTGCCGTACTCGAACAGGTGGTGAAAGCCGCCTTCCATCTTCAGGCTGCCAAGATTTGCGATGAAGATCGAGCAGAACATCGGGTCGCCATCTATATAGAACCTCGGTAGCAGGCCCATGGCATCTGCGAGGCGCTCCAGAGCCACCACAAATCGCAAGAGCGGGCCAGGGAGCTTGAGGAAGAGATCTAGCTCCTTGTCAGTGTGGCTCTTCTTGTCGGAACGACCCTCTTTCAGATCCGAATAGAGATAGTCAACGATCTCTTCAAGACTCTGACCGGCCTCGAAACGGCGCTTGACAACAAAGACTGGTGAGTCGTCGTCAAAGCGCTTCTTCGCCGAGAACGAGACGTCTATGCCGTTGCGCTGCCAGAGCTTGCCGCCTGCGACGAAACGGTTGAGGCGCGGCCGCTGCTGATAAGTCTGCAAGGCCGCCCATAGGACCACGTGAAAAATCGTGATCTTGGTATCGGGGTGCGCTGCGTTGAACTTCTCTATGAAGGGCTCGGTCTTGGTGAGATCAACCTCCTGATCGAAGTAGAACGCACCCTCGTTTCGCCCCCGAATCAAGTACGGCATGATCCGGCGATATGCCGGAACATCACGGCAAAGGGTCCCGTCGACGCGTCTGTTGAACATGTCTAGAGGGGAGATCCCGGAGCTACGAGAGGCCAGGGGCGTTCACGCTCCGCAATTAGCCCCAGGTCGAGGAGGAGCTGCTCCTCGTGGTGGCGCCCCATTACTTGCATGCCGACCGGCAACCCCCGGCTTAGGCCGACTGGAATCGAAATCGATGGACTGCCATAAATGTTGGCCGGAATCGTCAGTGCGCCGTTGTTGGCAAGGCTCACCTGCTTATCGCCCACCTGGGTACGCAGAGGACCGGTCGCGTCAAAGGCGACATCGGGGCACGATGCAGTGATCACGAAATCAACTTGATCGAAGACGTTCGCAAGCGCCTCATTCATGATGATCCGCCTCGTCTCGACAATTGTCCGGCGCCTGATGTCGTAGTAGTCGTTTGCCAGCTTTGCTGCGAAACCAATCTCGGGCGTGAGATCCGCCGCGCAATCGGGATACCGCTCCTCAAGATCTGCGAAGACGCCCGCGAGTCCGGCAAAGGCCCATTCACTTCCGAGATCGGGCAGCTCGATGTCGACGTCGACCTGCTCGAGGCCGGCATCTTCGATAAGTAGCTTGGCATGCTCGAGAATGAGCTCCTCAATCTCGGGGTGGACAACTGCCACGCCGAGAGTCGGGTTGACAGCCACCTTGCGCCCCTTGAGATCCATGGTGCCGAGATCCTGCTCCCAGCTTCGGCCATCGTGCAGAAGCGAGTAAGGGTCGTGGCGCTCGAAGCCTTTGCACACGTCGAAATACCTGGCTGTGTCACGGATTGATCGTGCAAGGCAGCCTTGAACCGCTGTCATGGAACCGACCATGGAGCCCGGACCCTTCGGAATCCTGCCGTAGGTGGCCTTCAGGCCGGGGAGGCCCGTGAAGGATGCGGGGATCCGGATTGATCCGCCACCGTCGCCTCCGTTGCCAATGGTCATGAGGCCGCCTGCCACCGCGGCAGCGGCCCCACCCGAGGATCCGCCAGGTGTGTGCTCGAAATTCCAAGGATTCTTTGTTGCGCCGTTGAGCTTCGTGTAGGTGAGGTTCACCCCGCCGAATTCACTCGCGGTGGTGAGGCCAAACAGAACCGCGCCCGCCTCGCGTAGGCGCTTGACAAAGATTGAATCTCCCTCAGCTACCTTGTCTTTCAGCGGGAGGGAGGCACTTGTGTCCGGCCAGCCCTCGACTTGGTCGAGCTCCTTGATGCCGAGCGGAACTCCACCGAGCGGCTTGCTGACGTCTGCGTTCTTCGCGGCCGACCTTGCACTCTCTGCGTCAACGTGAGAGATCGCATTGAGTTCCGATGCCTCGACAGCGGCCAGCGTGGCCTCGAGTTCCTCGACGGGATTGCGCTCGCCTGACCGAAAGGCGTCGACGAGCGAGCACATGTCGCCGAGCCATGGAGTCTTGGTGTTGTCACTCATAGTGACGGCAAGCATTACGCCACAGGGACCTCTTGCACAAGCGGCCGTCTGATCCCTGGTTGCTTAGCGGACCGCCACCCGAATGATCGGAGCCCCAGACCGGGTGAAGATCCCCTCTGGACCGTACTTGGGCGTGGCCTCAGCCCTAAGCCGACTACTTGCGCGTACCATCGGTGACGTGGCGATCGAGCGGGCCGGGGCGTCCGGGGCATCCAAGCGAGCGGAACGGGCCGAGCGAGCGGAGCCGGCCGGACAGGCCGAGCCAGCGGACCGGGCCGACCGGGCCGAGCCGGCCGACCGGGCCGAGCCGGCCGAACGGGCCGAGTGAGCCGAGCCAGCCGGGCGACTCCGAATCAGACCCGACGCGAGATCTGCAATAACCCAATTGATCCCGCGCAGCACCAGCGTCGAACGGCTCGGCCACCACCCGGGCAACCGCTCGGGACGAAGCCCCGCATAGATCGCTGCGCCAACGCAGGCCAGTGCGAGCACCGTTAGTGCTACCCCCGCCACAACTCCGCAGGTACCCGGCGCGCATAAGCCGCTGACTGGAATTGCGTCGAATCCCCAGTTGGTCAATCCAAGCCCGGCGAGAAGACCGACCGCTGCATTGGCGGAATACCCCGCAACCCACTTGGTGCGCATCGCTGCTCCGCCGCCCGAGATACCGGAGAGCAAAGCCTCAATTGAAATAGCTTCTTCTGCCGACGCCGCCGCACCCTCGGTGCCCAATCCGGGCGCGTGAGGTGGGATTGCAGTGCATGGGGAAACCTCGTCGGCGCCCCCTGTGACACCAGCCGGCACTTGTACGCGGAAAAGATCCTGTGAGACCAACACCGAACAGCCCTCAGTATTGGTGCCGCGAATTTGTAGTTAGTTTGACCCGACAGCCATGCGGGTCAGCCGCAGAGTCGCATCATAACCGGGTACCGTGACAATTTCACGACCAGGCAACCAGGGGGCGCAGAGATGCCTATTGAACTCATCCCACTGTGTAAGGCCGAAGCGGTACTAGCGCCGCCGATGCCCGTCAGAGATCCCTACGGAAGCACCTTGTTGATATTCGAGGTCGAGAGCATCTCCGTTGAGGGGGAGCGGATTCGAGCGGAACTCGCTGGGCAGGCGTCGGCGGACTGGATGCGCCTCAGCCCCGACATGATCGGCACGCTCGATGTGCGAGTCACGCTCAAGACTCACGACGGCGCGCTTATCTATGGCGAGTACCGGGGGCGCGTAAACACGGTTGAGGGCGATCCAGACGTGAGCGCTGTCGTCTTCGCAGCCCCGCTCTTTTCCACCTCGGATGCGCGCTATGAGTGGCTAAACAGGATCCAGGTGATTGCAAAAGGGCTCGTCTCGGCCGATAGCCGTCGCCTCAACTATGAGATGTACGAGGTGCGCTGAGGTCCGCCTAAGGGCATCCGGATGATCGCCGGAATTCGCCGTGTGGACACCCAGTGGGGATGAGCCGAGGCCACGAGTACTCACCCATTGGGTCGCTGACGAAGTCGCCGACCGACGCGAGGGCCCTGGTGACCGATCCGAAGCTGTCGGCTGTCGGCTGTCGGCTGTCGCTGCTCGTCAGATGATCGACCACCACGGGGCCGCTAATACGTCAGGAGTCAGCCACTCGAACAGCGTGCCTGTGTGGAGCAACAGACCGGCCCGACTCGAGTCCGGATACTCGGCTCGAAAGACTCGGAGAGCATTTGCATCTGAGATTCGAGGCCGTTTCGTCGACTTGACCTCAATAGGCATTAGAGCCCCAGCGGACTCGATTACGAAATCCACCTCGTCTCCGACTGTCGTGCGCCAGTAGTAGATCTCGATTTGCGAATCAGATGCGTCACGCCAGCACAACAAGTCTTGCAGCACGACGTTTTCGAGATGCGCGCCCGTCGGCCGCTCCTCGCCCGAGATGTGCAGAGCGAGGCCCACGTCGCCCCAATAGAGCTTGGGCGATTTCACAAGGCGCTTGGTGCGGTTCACAGCGTACGCGGGAACGCGAATCAGCATGTAAGACGCCTCGAGCAGGTTGAGGTACCTATGAACGGTTGGCTGAGGGATCGCGACGTCACGGCCAATCTCGGTCTGGTTGGCGATCTGGCCGATTCTTAGACAGATCGCTCGCATGAAGCGCCGGAAATCAGGAAGCGACGAGACCGATGCGAGTGAGCGCAGGTCTCGTTCGAGATAGGTGCGGACGTACCCGCCGAACCAAATTGCTCGATCAGCTTCCGAGCGCATTTGAATTGCCGGAGTCGGAAAACCCCCTCGGCGAGCGAGAGCCTTCCAATCAGCCGGATGTGAGTCACTGTCTCTCAACAACTCCAACCATTCACTCTCGGGCGTGCTGACCAGCTCATCCCAACGGCCGGAGGACCCAATACCGAGCTGCTCTCGACGAGTCATCGGCCAGAGTGTCAAGTAGCTTGCTCGCCCCGCCAGCGACTCCGAGACATTCTTGGCTAGCAGCAAATTCGTCGAGCCCATAAGGAGAAACTGCCCCGGCTCTCTGTCCCTGTCGATCGCCCGCTTGACCGCCCGCAAGAGATTGGGCTCGAGTTGAACCTCGTCGAGCGTGACCGGTTTGGCTCCACCTACAAGCGCATCCGGGTCGCGATGGGCGAGGTCTGCGACGTCGAGATCGTCAAGGGAGAGGAATCTACGATGATCGGGGGCAAGATCCTCGACGAGGGTGGTCTTGCCGGCCTGACGAGCGCCTGTGACAACAACAGCGGGCATGGCATTGAGGTTCTTTGTGAGAGCGCGCTGCAGGTGCCTAGGGAGAGGCGCAGATCGATTCATAACGTGAATGATATTCATTCACGTTATGAATAGCAATAAATTGAAGTATGTATGGCGGGCGAGAGCGTCGCGAATGCCAACTTAGTCCACTATACTTAGTCCACTTGACAGAGCACTGTACCATGCCCAGGTAGGAGCGCTCTGAGACCGAGCAAGACTGATACGCGGAGTCGGGCATGGCCTTACAAGTGAATGTGCACTTCGCCAAGACCCACCTTTCCGGGCTGCTGGACGATGTGCGGGCGGGCCATGAGATAGTCCTCGCAAAACGTGGCGTCCCTTACGCGAAACTCGTGCCTATTGAGGATCCACCCAAGCGAGATCTTGGATTCGTCAATTACCGCGTACCGGAGTCCTTCTTCGAACCACTGCCTGATGACGAACTAGAACTCTGGAAGTAGCGTGCGCCTGCTGCTAGACACCCATGTGCTCTTGTGGGCTCTCACCGAACCTCGCAGGCTGTCTCGAAAATCGAGATCGGCAATCGAGAATCGCCGCAATCACCTCTTTGTATCGAGTGCATCGGCATGGGAGATCGCTACCAAAATCCGCTTGGGACGCCTCCCTCGGGCAGAGGCACTTGCGCGCAGCTTGCCTGAGTACGTCGATGAACTCGGCGCATCTAGCCTTCCGATTGGGTTGGATCACGGGTTGCTAGCTGGCGCTCTCGAGGCTGATCACGCCGACCCGTTCGATCGAGTGCTGGCTGCTCAGGCGAGCCTGGAGGATCTCAAGATCGTCACCAGCGATCCCGCCTTTGAGCAACTCGGCGCGACAACGTATTGGTGAGGTGGGCACTCGTGAACAAGGCCTCACCCGGGATCTGGGCGCTCAGCTAGCGCCCCTGGCATTTAGCGGCAACGCTCAGTCGGGCGGGTGAACCGGGCCCGGGTTCTTTGCCGGGCGCTCCGCCCATTCGGTCATTCGGCGGACGCTTCGCTTCGTTCTGATGGCGGGCGGGAGAATCGGCATCGCTCGGTCGCTCGACCATGGCGCCCATGGCGCAACCAGCAAACCGGCGAGGGCTATCAGCACGACGTCATAGTTGACACGCCAGCCCGCGAAGTCGCGCCAGGCCTGGTCGCGATCTGACTTGAGCGCCACTCCGGCTTCCTCAAGCTCGTCACACGCGTCGTCGAACTCCTCCCGCGTGATGCTGATCGGATCCCTCGGGTCGGGGTCTGGGTCATAAGGGATCCCAAAGACGGATGCGATCCGGCGGAGGGATGTGAAGCCGGCGCGGATACAGATCTCAGCGGCTGCATCCCGCTCGCCCTCAACAACGGAGGAGCGTAACGATGCCGCGTCGAGCACTGCTCCGGCCGCAGTGATCCACGACCGGTTTGGATCGGGGGATCTGAAGAGGGGAAGGACCGCGAATGTCGTGTGCGACTCCTCGAGTCCGGCAAACAACTCCTCCCACTCCTGAAAGGTGGTGCGCAGCTCATCCCAATGACCGATGACGTAGAAGCGAGCGAGCATCTCGACCCCGCGCGGAGGGCTACCCGCCCGAACGGCAATGGTTGCCACAGCGCGTTCCCTCTCTGAAAAGGTCGAGTAGAGAATCGGCAGGTAGGCGATCAACAGAGCCACGATGCCCATGCCGATTCCGGCTTGGCTGAATGAGAGGAGGGTCGAGATTCGATTGTTCGGCGCGGCATAACCAAGCGTGAAGAGAGAGGACCCCGACTGCCTCACGGCACTTGAGGCGGTTCCCATTTCGATCGACCAGTAGATCAGGGAGTAGCCGGCGAGGATAAGGATGATCCACACGACGGCCAGTCCGAGCACGATTGTCGGGCCAAGGGCGGCCAACGCACGATCCTTGTCAGCAAAGGTGCGCGACGCCTTGGCCCTCCACAGAAAGAGGTACCGCACGATCACTGCTGCGATACGGGTGAGGACGACCGGCACTGCTCGTGGCAGCACGAGGGTACGTATCGCCGACCGGAGGGTGAGGGCCACGATGATGGCCCCAGCGGCTGCTGACAAGATGCGTAGTGCCATGGTCACTTCCTGATCCGCTCCCTCTCGATGTGCATCAAATTGATATCACTCGAATGGATCGAAGATGTCCCGCATCGGCCGCGACGAGAGGGCTTGGTTCCGTATCCGAAGCAGTTCGGGGCCAGCTACATATAACCTGCCCCGCTTTTCGCCGTGTGCTATTAGCAGGCCCGACTCGACCATTCGTTGGAGGTCGCGAGTCGCGCCCTGCTCGCTGATCTCTCCGGCTAGTGCTGCGAGATAGGAGTTCCGCGAACTCGACTCCGTAGTACCTCGGCGATGCCGGATCGCGCGGGCGCATACTGGACATACAGCCACTGGCGAGTTCACAGATTGCAGCCATTGGCACGCATCTTGTCCAGTTTAGGTGATTCACAGCATTGGTACCATTTCTCTTATATAGGGTGCTTAATGTTCTAAGTTAGTTATGACCCAAAGATTACTGTAGTTCGCCAGACAAACTCGCAGGTGGGCCTGGTCGGTCTCAAGTATTTCCTCAGCGCTAGTAACCGATTTGGCGACGTAAGTCTGGACACAAATCGGCGC
>QEUQ01000008.1 GCA_003577105.1 Acidobacteriota bacterium
GGCAACAGTGGTTGTTGTCGACGACCCGCCACGACCCAGTGTGAAGGCCAAGATCACGGCCACGAGCGCGAGAACCACAGCCAGCACAACAATCGCAATGATCATGCCGCGCTTTGACGATGGTTCACCGGGCGAACCGGGTGCACCGGGCGCACCCGCATAGGTCTGAGTCGAGGTGGCCTCGCCTGGAAACTGAGGAGCGGGGTAACCCTGCGGCGGCGCATAAGGATCCTGCCCGGCAATCACTGTTGGCTGCTCGTCGTAGCCGCCCGTGCCTTCCACGCCGGTAGCTCCGGTATCGCCGCCGGCCGTAGCATCTCCCGCGAACGGATCCCATTCGGTCGGGTCGCCTCCGCCGGACGCTCCGGGATATCCGCCCTCGGTTGGGCCGTCGCTTGTCATCTCAAACCCCTTGAGTGCTTGGAAGTTTCTGAATCATCCTAAGACCGTGAAGGCGCGATCCGTCGGCAGCACGGACACCCGGAGCGAGCGACTTCTCGTCTTCGACAAAGCCCTGGGACTTGAAGAATCCCACCGCGTTGGTGTTCTCGGCGGTTGTTTCAAGAAATACACCGCTCAGACCGTTCGCTCGAAGGAGTTCGAAGTAATTCTTGATGAGCAGGCCGCCGAGCCCGCGCTTTCGCCCACGCGGCAGGAGATTGATGTGCAAGTGCGCCGGGTACTCGTCGCCCGCATCCCCAAAATGTGGCTTCTCCCGGAGCCAGTCAACGACGAATCTCCAGACCAGCGGTGCTGTACCAGGGCGCAAAAAGACCCCTCTAGCAAACGCTCTCTTGAGGATGCGCGCTTCGAGGTCGGACTTGACCCACGCCCGGTAGCGGACCGAGTCGAGACAGCCGAGAAGGTAGCCGATCACTTCGCCGTCATCTTCGATCACAAACGAAGAATCGCTCGCCACGTCGGTGTAATAGAACGAATGCAGATCCGCAAAGACTTCGCGATCTGAAAAATAGGGATCTATCGGATCACCGAGATGACCGGTCTCGTTGCATATGTGCCGTACGGCCTCGCGATCGCCTGGCACATATGGCCTGCAGGTAGTGGTCAATCCTCTTCACGGCGATATTGGCGCATCTCCACATCTTCGATCGTCACAATCCCCTCGCCGATCATCTCGTCGAGTATCGACAGAAATCCTTCCGCCCGATCCTCGCGGGCAACCATTACGACGACGACCGGCGTGTGTGGATCGTCTTTGCCAAATCGGCGCACCTTGGCAGCATGAATTTCGTGATGCCGGCCGAACCCCTCAATCCCGTGAATCACGGTCGCGCCGTCAATTCCATACTCGAGTGCCCGCTCGACAATGGCGTCATCGAGTGCCTTGCCTTTGTAGGACTCCGAGTCGCTGAAGTAGATGCTGATCTTGCGGGCTCGCCCCGTAACCTTCATGTGCTACCTCCACTCGGGCTCAAACGATATGCGCGGGCCCGGGATCGCGAGCCTCTTTCACGCATCGGCATCACGGCCCAGGGCCGCCCCGTAAAGCGCTTGCCAGCCGCAGTGGCTGATGCCGAGCTCGTTGAGGCGAGCTTCTGCGTCTGATCTGAGGCGATCGGCATCTGGCAAACCAAGCTCCTCGCACGCCATCGCCCTTGCGTATCTCGCTTTCACCCATTCGAGGTGGGCCTCGGCGCTTGCTGCAAGCTCGGCTGAGACACGAAATGCTTCGAGTGCCGCGGCTTGGTTGCCTAGACGGGTCTCGGCGAGACCGAGGGCGATCTGTGCACGAACTTGATCGGTCAGCCATCCACCAGAACCGAGCGATCGCTCTGCGAGTTCCTTTGCCAGACTTGGCTCGCCTTGAACCAGGTGACAAAAAGCGAGGGCGGTAGCGAAGGACGGGAACGCGGTGGTTTGTTCGAGTTCGGCTCGGACTAATTCGGCCATCTCAAGTGCTCGCCCAGACTCACCTGCCATGAGAGTTGCAAGCACCTCTGCGGTCTTCAATTCGCCGCCGCCGCTCGCAAGCGGGATCTCACCGACCTCCTGAGCCATCTCCAGCGATTCAAGGGCGCTGGCCGCATCTCCTGCCATCACATGAACCGCCGCAGCTGAGACCCCTGCTTGAACAGCCAGACGCGGGTCGGTCAAGCCTTCGAGTACCTCCAGCGCCTGGCCGAGCACCTCGATGGCTTCGCGCGGCTCGCCAGATTGCATGAGGCTGACCGAAAGCGGCAGCAAGGCCTGCAGTACGCCCCACTGGTCACCAATTGACTCAAAGGTCGTGTGCGCCTGCCGAGCCTCCAAGATCGAGTCACGAATCCGTCCGTCGGCCCGCGCGACTTGAGAAAGAAGGATCTCAATCATGCCGACCGCCCACGGCGGGCCCGACTCCGCCTTGAGTCGCGCCAACAAGTCGGTGGCAATATCTCCGGCCTCACGCCAGCGTCCCTGGGTGTATCGCAGCCATGCAAGCAGGCCAAGTGCCCAGGCCTCACTCCCCTCGACTTCAACCTGCTCAAACACCTTGAGCGATCGGCTCACCCAGTTCTCGGACTCCTCAATATCGCCGGCGCGAAAGGCTGCCCACGCCACGCTCTGCAGCGCCAGTCCTTCACCGCGCAGATCGCCGATTTCCCGGTAGATCTCAATAGCTCTGTCGAGCTTCCATCGGACAGGCTCGAGATTCCCTGCAAACAGATCTGTCATGGCCCACGCCCTGAGGGCCTCCGCCTCTCCTGACTGGTCACCGACTTTCTTCCAGAGCCCGACGGCCTCCTCAAAGAGCTGGCTCGCCCCTCTCAAGTTGTTGCCAAGACGCTCTGCTGCCCCAATTGCCGTAAGCGCGGCCGCAACTGATGCCTCGTCGTCGTCGGCTCGCGCCATTTCAAGCGCTTCGGTGGCATCGCGCCGCGCTTCATCAAGCCGATGAAGCCATGCCTGCGCGTGTGATCTCCCTAGGAGCGCTCGCTTCCGCTCCGCGCGCTCCTCGCCCCTGAGGAGTTCGAGCATGCGGGTGAAATGGCGCTCCGCGTCGACAGACCGTTCGCCCTCTTGTGCCCGCAATGCGGCTCTCTCGATCCACTCGAGTGCCTCAGCTCGCAGGTCATCAGAAACGCCGCCCAGACCGCCGACGTCGCGCGTCAGCAGCGCCGCTTTTCCGAAATGGCTAGCCAGCTGGTCTGTGCGACCGGTGTCGCTTCCCGCGATACCTGGTAGCTCCGCGAGGCTCCTGGCCGCAACTGTGTGGCGCCGGGCTCGTTCGGACTTGGTGAGGGTCTCGTAGGCAACTTCACGAGTCAGATCGGAACGGAATTCGAATTCGCCATTTCGTCTGGCCAACAACTCCTTGGCAACGAGTGAATCCACTGTCTCGCCTATATCGGCGGTCCCGGTCTCGCCAAACATGCCACCCAAGTGGGCCATCTGACCTCGGCGGCCAATGACTGAGGCAGCCTCGATGACGCTTCGTTCCGAGTCGGTGAGGGAGTCAAGGCGCGCTGAAATCAAACCCCGCAACGTTGCCGGCATCTCCCGGGAGCCGCTATCGAGATCAAAGCCGATCCTCCCCTCGGCGATTTCCGAAATCTCGCCCGTCTCCAACAGGTATGCGACAAGTTCTTCGATGAAGAACGGGTTGCCACCACTTCGAGACAGCAGAAACGAACGAAGCTCGTCAGTCGGTGACGCGCCAAGTAGCGATTCAACGAGAGCGCTTGCAGCCCCCTCGTCGAGAGTGTCGAGCGTCACCGACAGCAGGTTCCTGCCGCTCAGACGCGGCCTCCATCGCTCCTCGATCTCTGTACGGGCAAGCGCCAGCATCAGAACAGGCTGGTTCTTGACTCGCTCCAGAAGATTGTCGATTAGCTCGAGAACTTCGTCGTCAGCCCACTGCAGTTCGCCGACAATGAATACGACCGGGGACTGCCGTGCAAGTGCCGACACAAGATCTTGCGCGGCGCGGATCGCCGACTCGCGGTTCCGGCCGGACTCCCCGCCCGCGTCATACCCCATCAAGTACATGAGGCCGCTCGCGGTTCGGCTGAGCTCCTTTGAGGCGTCTGGGCGGCCCGATTCATCCGGCAAGTCCTGCAAGAACTGTTGGCACCGCAGTAGCGCCTCCTGATCTGAGGCGCTGTCTGGCACAGAGCAGGCGCCTCGCAGTGCTGAGGCAATCGGCCACCAGATGTTCGCCTCGCCGTAGGGCAAGCAGCGGCCCTCGAGAACCTGAGCGCCGTATTCCGATACAGCCATGTCGGCTATCTCATGCGCGAGACGGGTCTTGCCGACGCCGGCCTCTCCGAGAATCATCGCCATGTAGGCGCGGGACTTCTTCACAGAGGTCTCTGCGACCTGCGACAGCAAACCGAACTCGATTTCGCGGCCAACCATCGGCGCGCGATGACTGTGGGGCTTTGAGCCGGGAAGGGTCGCCGGACTGAGCGCGCGCCATGTATCCACCGGCTCAGATCGGCCCTTCACAGTCAGAGGTCCCACTGACTCATAGTGGATCACATGATGCGTCGCCAAATAAGTGTCGGGCCCGACAAGCACCTCACCGGGCTTCGCGGCCGACTCGAGCCGGGACGCAACATTGATCGCGTCCCCCATTGCCGTGTAATCACCACCGGCCTTCATGGCCCCGACGAGTACCTCGCCCGTGTTGACCCCGACGCGCATCCTCACACCAGATCGATCTGAGTCCTGGCTCATGAGCGATTGCATTTCAAGGGCAGCACGGACTGCGCGCTCGGCATCGTCTTCGTGCGCCACCGGCGCGCCAAAAAGCGCAACGATTGCATCACCGATGATCTTGTCCACGCGCCCGCCGAACTGGTTAACCACCGCAACCAGGCGCTCAAAATAACTGTCTACCAGGTTCTTCACATTCTCGGGGTCCATCTGCTCGCCGAGAGAAGTGAATCCAACTAGGTCGGCAAATACGGCCGTCGCAACCCTGCGCTCATCACCCCGGGTTGCCACTGCCGCCCCGCAAGCGGGGCAATATCGAGCATCGGCGGGCAGTTCAGCGCCACACGAAGAACAGTTCATCACCTCAAGAGAATAGTTCCCAACGATGCCTTTGACTCGGCCGAGGGGCCGCGGTCAGGCTCAGCGACCATGCGTGAACGCTCTGCCACCCTCCCGGTTCTCTACACAGGCATTGGCCTGCAGGGCGCGAGCGTTGGGATTTCGGGGCTCGGTCTCCCTTTTCTCATTGAGCGATTTGAGGTCGACAAGGGCGTTGGGGGGCTGATACCAGGTCTCGGGGCCTTGGGCTTCGGTCTCGGGGCCTTGATTGGCGGCAAGCTCGCGGACTTCCTTGGACGGGCGGCCACGGTTCGCACCGGTCTGATCATGATGGGTGTCGGGAATCTGGGGCTCGCAGCCTCTCCGTGGCTGTGGCTGGGAATCAGCTGCTCGTTCTTCTCCGGTCTCGGCTCTGGCTTCATGGAGGCTTCGGCCAATGCTGCCGTGGTGGATATCGCCAAGGACCGGGCGCCACACGCCCTAAACATCCTCCATTTCTGTTTCGGTCTCGGCGCGGTTGTGGCCCCAATGCTTTTTCCGATACTGCTCACACTCACAGGGAAGTGGTGGGGCGCCTTGGTCGGAGTCTCGGTCTCGTTCCTATTCACGGCAATCTGGACTGCCTTTGTGACCCTGCCCGGCAAGCCGCCGCCTCGCCCAGAAGTCGCCGATCACCCCCACCGGCACACAGTCAGGCGTCTCTTGATTGTCACCGGGCTGATGATGCTCGTCTATATCGGCCTGGAGTTCGGGTTCTCCCAGTGGCTTTTCGCTTATCTCACCGAGCAACGAGGCGCTGGTGCGAGCATGGCCTCTTGGGCAGTTTCGGGATTCTTCCTGTTTCTTGCCGGAGGCAGGCTGATCACCGCAAGGCTCAGCCGCTCCATGTCCGTCGAACGCCTGCTGCTGCTTCTAGCCGCGTTCTCACTTGGATGCGCGGCGGTGATCCCCTTTGTTCCAGCCGTGCCCGTGGTGATCTTCTCGTGCCTGCTCGGTCTGGGATTCTCGGGGGTCTTTCCCTTGGGGATCGCGCTCGGAGGCCGTGCGGTGCCGGGATCTGCCTGGGCAATGGGGGCGATCGTGGCCTTCGGTGCAATTGGCGCAGTCGCAAGCCCGCCGCTGATGGGTGCGGTGGCCGACTCATCGTCGCTCTCGGCGGCAATGCTCGTCATTACTGCCGGATGTGTGCTCTTGGTTGGTTTCGTGCTCGCGCTCCCCAAGGGACTACCCGGTGCCGCGATCGAACCGATCGAACCCCCAGACGACAACTCCGCTGAGACCCCAGCGGCGGCGCCACAGGAGCCCGAGCCGGCCTAGTCTCCCTTACCCAATTCAGGAGCGCCTTCGAGGTCAACTTTGAGGAGCTCGCCTATCCGATCGAGCAATGTATCGAAGTCTGCCGCGAACGCCTCGAGCCCTTCGGCGAGGAGCCTCTCGGTAACCAAGTTCAGATCGACGCCCGCATCCGCGAGCCCTTTGAGTACGTCGTCGGTAGACGCAAGGTGGTCGTCGATTCCGCCGATCGAATCCCCATGCTCAGCAAACGCATTGAGCGTCACCTCGGGGAGCGTGTTCACGGTGTCAGGCGCAATCAGAGCATCGACATAGAGCGTGTCGGGGTAGGCAGGATTCTTCGTGCTCGTTGAGGCCCAGAGCGGACGCTGGTATCGCGCCCCCGCAGCGACAAGTCGCTCCCATCTCGCCCCGGCAAAAATCTCGCGAAAACGCCTATAGGCCAGGCAGGTGTTGGCAATCGCCGCTTTGCCTCGCAACGCAGAACCCTCGGGCAGCAAGTTGTCGATGGCGGTGTCGAGGCGGGAGACAAAAAAGGAGGCGACACTCGCTACGCGTGACAAGTCCTCGCCCGCATCGAGGCGGCGCTCAAGTCCACGCAAATATGCCTCGGCGCTTCGCTCGTAGTGCCCTACGCCAAAGAGCAAGGTTTGGTTGACGTTCACGCCCTCGGCAATCAGATCCTCGAGTGCTTTGGCGCCGGCGTCGGTGCCGGGCACCTTGATCATTACGTTGGGGCGACCGATCAGCCCAAAGAGCCGGCGAGCCTCATCGACAGTACCCTCGTAATCGTCGGCGAGTGCCGGAGGAACTTCTAGAGAAACGTACCCGTCAAGTGCGCTCGATTCCTCGTAGACGCGATTCAAGACTTGGGCCGCGAGCTTGATGTCTTCCCCCCCAGCCGATACAAACGCAATGTAGGGATCAGTAACGCCCGATTTCGCCATTGCGACTAGATCAGACTCGTAGTCGTCGCTCTCCGAGATCGCCTTGCGAAAGATCGACGGGTTTGAAGTGACGCCCGAGATCAGCCCATCGCCGATCATCTGGGCGAGTCGCCCCGAGAGAATCAGATTTCGCTGGATGTAATCCAGCCAAACGCTTTGCCCGCGCGCCCGGAGCCGCGCGATCGGACTGCCTTCGCCGCTGACGCCCGCGTTGCCCATGATGTACTCAGACTCCTATTCGTCTTCGTCTGATTCCGGTAGAGGGGGTGCCATCGGCACCTGCGGCTCGCTCGTTGCCAACGCTCCAAGGGTGGTCGATCGATACACAGCTGCATAGGTGCACAGAGCGAAACCGCTCACCAAGAACGCAACAATGCCCTGAAGGATCGGGCCAATGATCGGAACTGCTTGAACAAAGAAGGTCAAGAAATTGGCGAGCATCGAGATGCCTACGAGGACCAGATAGATCAGTATCAGCTCCCCGGCACGCTCCTTGACCGCCTCGAAGCTCTCTTTGATCGGGTTACCCCGCAGCCGACCCTCGATCACAATGAACGGGAGGAAGGCTAGAAAGAAGGCAATTGCGATACCCGGCAAGAGGCACAGCAGCAAACCGACCATGACCAGCAGCCAGCTGACAATCCCCCACCCGAAGAACGGACCGATCCGCCCAAGAGCCTCGCGGCCGAGATGACCAAGGATTGAGTCGTCGCCATCCACCGCTGCCAGTGCAAGGCGAGTCTCAATTGCCGCCACAAAGACCGCCACGACAGCAAGGACGATCATCGTTACAACAAGCCCCCCAAGTGCGACCCCGAGAAACGCACCTGATGGCTGACCGTCTTTGTTAGTGGCCGAGCTGCCGACGACAACCAGCAAGAGCACGCCCAAAATGATCCCGTACATGATTCCGACGCCGATCGAAACGACGAGGAAATCCTTCAGACGCGAGCGGAAGGCGCCCCAGCCGTCAGCCAATACGCGTCCGACGTCAAGCCCGCTGCCTGCTGCGCCTTCGGGTAATGGCTCCGGTGTCATATCAGGTGTCTCGTCACTCATCGCGACTCCTCCAATTGAAGCTTGCTGCGCAAGTGATTGGTGCCCGTGTGGGATTGTGCGCGCTGCTCGTGCAACCATGCCCACTCGCACCAAGCGTATTCCCGAGCAGCACCAAGATGTCGGATCAATCTGAGCCACAGGGAGATGAAACGTGACAACTAGCGAAATCGAGCCTGAAGCGCGCATCCCGCTGCTTGATGACGAGGCGGCGGCGGCGGTGTCGGCGGAAGTTCGAATACCCAAATTCGTTGCCGACCTCAACATCTTTAGAGCGACGATGCACAGGCCGAAGCTCGCGCGCGCGCTGAACCTCCTCGGCGCAGTCCTATTGCAGGGGGATGTGAGCACCAGGCCCGATAGCGAGAAGCCCGCTTTGGACCCCCGGCTCCGAGAGCTCGCCATCATGCGAGTCGGATGGCTGACCAAGTCCAACTATGAGTGGACCCAGCACTGGCGCATCGCCCGGGGAATCGGCGTGCCGGCCGAAGACCTGATCGCGGTGCGTGACTGGCGCTCTTCGGAGTTGCTGAGCGATGAGGACAAGACGGTTCTTGCCGCAGTCGATGAGACCCTTGGCGGCGACGCTATTAGCGACGAAACCTGGTCGGCGCTCTCTTCGTTTCTTGCCGACGACGCGCTCGTAGAACTGACCGTGGTCATAGGGCACTGGCTCATGGTCTCGACGATGCTCCGATCGCTCCGAGTTCCCCTGGAAGAAGGGGTCGAGGCGTGGCCCCCGGACGGAACCAAACCATGACTTCCAACAGTAGAATTGGCGTACTTCCAGCACTCCGCATCGGATCGAGAACGCTCGCTTGCCCCGCCAAAGTCCATCGAAACATGCAGCACTGTCTCTGCTGCTAGCGATCGCGCTAGGACTTGGCGCGTGCGGCGGGAAGTCCGCGTCGCCCGGCTCCGGTGGCCCTTCAGCCGATGATCCCCCCAAGTTCGCTGCGGCCAAGGACGGGCTCTACTGCAACATCGCCGAGGAGGCGGGCCTTCAGGACCAAGCCTTCTTTGGAAGGGGGGTTTCCTTCTCAGACGTTGACCTCGATGGCGACGACGACGTATTCGTAGCCAATACAGACGGCCGTAAGACCGAGAACTTCGGAACCTCTGCCTTCTACCTCAACGACGGTGCAGGGCGCTACGAGCGCAAGGACGTCGGCTTCAACGTGGACGACCTCTACGCGACCTGGGGAGCGAGCTTCGCCGACTACGACAACGACGGCGATCCTGACGCGCTGATCACCAATGGCGGGTACACCGGCCAGTCCAATGTCGCCTTGTACCGCAACGAAATGCGTAAGTCGGGGCGCTTCGTAGATGTCTCCGATCCCAGCGGCATAAGTGCCGCTTTTCCGGAGCGACAGTACTGGGCATCTGCGTGGGATGACTACGACGGTGATGGCCAGGTTGACTTCGTTGTGGTCTCGCTCGGGGATCCCATCAAAGTCATGCACAACGACGGGGATGGAAATTTCTCTGACGCAACAGCCGCACTCGGAATAGCCGACCCACACGTAGATGCCCACAACCCCGTCTGGTTCGACTACGACGGGGACAGCGACCGCGACCTGTTCATCCCGGACATGGAATTCGTGACCAATCATTCACAGCTGTACGAGAACCGGGTACGTGAGGGTGGCGGATTTGCGAACGTGACCGCGCAAAAACTTGGTCCGGCTTTCGCCGAAGCGCCGGGTGTCTTCGCGGCCGCTGCTGCCGATTTCAACCAAGACGGCCTTGACGACATCTTCCTCGGACGCTGGTCACTTCAGGATCTGGTCCTGGTGAGCCACGGCAAAGGCCCATTCAGTATTCACGGCAAGGACATTGGGCTCGACAAGCACACCTCTCCGATTACGCTCGACAACCGCGCTGACCAGAACGAGAACTCAATGGGTCTCAACGCCGCCAACTTCGACGGCAACGGGGTCAAGGTCTTCATGGGCACGGGAAATCCCGAATTCGCCTTTGAGGACATCGTCTGGTGCTCAAAACCGGATCCATCCAATCCGGCTGGATTTGTGCTCGAGCGATGCAGCGAACCCTTTGTGAAGGGTCAGGGCGCCACCTTCGGGCACGGCATGGCCTTCTCCGACACCGACCGCGACGGCGATACGGACATCGTCTGGGCGCACGGTGGACACCCAGAGAGAGGCGAGAAGCAATCCACGGGTGAAGTGCGCCAGTGGACTTCTTACTTCGAGAGCCGCACCGATGCCGGCTTGCACACCGCGTCGGTGTTCCTCGTCGGCGATAGGAGTGGCACCGACGCCTTCGGGGCGCGGATCAAGTCCACAACCGATGGAGTTGCGCACTTCGATGCCGTCCGCACGATGCACGGGTTCTCTAGCCAGAACAGCAAGTGGCTCGTGATCGACACCGGCAAGAGCGGCGTCGCCGACTTGGAAGTTGCATGGCCGAGCGGCAACACGACCAGGGCTCAAGTGCGTGTCCAGACCAGCAACATTCTCCATGAGGATGGGGGTGTCGAGTCCTCGCCGAGAAACAAGTGGGGCGGCTAGAGACCTACGTCCTGTGCCGCGGCTCCTTCCCGAGACGTCCGCCTCAGCCGCGCTCCGGACATCGGATGCAACTGTCGGCGCTTTGCGCCTATCGGCGTTGTACGCTTGTTTTCGGTACCCAGATCGGCCAGACGGAGGCGAGAGTGACGACACCCCTTGCCGATGATGTGACCCGACGATTGGCCGCAGACGACGGCTTCCTCCGGGACTTCTGCATGCGGCATCACATCCGCCGATTTTCCCTTTTTGGATCCGTCCTTCGTGATGACTTTGGCCCGTCTAGCGACATCGACGTGCTCATCGAGTTCGACCCCGAGCACATTCCCGGACTTGAGTTTATGTCGATGCAAGATGAGCTTTCGGACTTTTTTGGTCGCTCCGTCGACCTCAACACGCCGAACTCGCTCAGCCCGTACTTCCGTGACGTAGTTCTTGCAGAAGCGAAGGTCGAGTTTGCCGCAGCGTGATACGGGCGTACTACTCGCCCAGATGCGCGACCACGCCAACGAGGCGCTCGCGCTGGTTGCCGGAGCTCTTCAAGACGGCTTCTAGGGTCTGTCATGCCGCCACACCCGATTTTGACCACGGTTCAAGCGATTTCGGGGTTCGAGTCCCTGGCGGCCCACTGTGTGATGTCGCGGGGCATGGTGGACAGTTTCTCTCACAGCATCGTAGGTGGCTTCTTGTTCCTCGGACCACGGTGCCGTCCCTTGGGTGGTCCGGGTTTGCGCCCCATTGGCTGAAGGAAGATCTTGAGCGTCTGGTGGAATCTCTCGACCTTCCCGCATGTCTGCGGGTGGTAGATGCGCGAGTGCCTGAACTCGATGCCCAACTGAGCCAGCTCATACTCGAGGACAGTTGCCCCACCCCTGTGCCAAGCGGTGAAGACGCACCCGTTGTCTGTAAGGAGGGCAGCAGGCAGACCCCACTTCTCACCGGCAAAGCGGAAGACGTCGACAACGTCTCTTGCCGTGGTCACCTCAAGTGCCGTCGACGCAAGGCAAAGACGGGAGTAGTCGTCGATGAAGTTGCCGATCTCGACCTCGGTGAACTCGCCAGCCAAGTGATAGTGAATAGCCTGTGGGCCCGCGCCGAACCCCTCTTCTTCGAGGGTCTTCCTCCACTCGGCTATTCGGTCTTCAAGATCGGGTCGGGCTCCCCCCGAGTGAACACGCCTGCCTCAGCCATGCCTGGGCCGTGATCGATCGGCCGGTCGCGGGTGGTGCGGCATCACGCCGAGCAAATGCCGCAAATCCCCTTCTCCGTAATCATCGCAACGTCGGATGCGATGCGCGCCTCGTCGCGGGCGTCAACCACTATGGCCACCGATTCGCTCCTTCAACGCGTACTGTGTCCCGCGATCCGGTTCCGACCTTAGCTGCCCACGATTTGGGTTTGCTCAGAGCTCTTCGCCCGCGCCGCCTAGGCTCTGCCTCCGCTCCACAAAGCCGTGGCCAGCGTGGTTGCTCCCCGCCAGCCGAATGCACTACTTCTCGCGCTGCGCCCCAATTCAATTTGAGTCGACATCGGGCCTTGTCATTCGCCGCCTTGATTCCGTGTCCAGACGAGCAACGTTCTCTATGGGGATGGGGGTGTCGAGTCCTCGCCGAGGAACAAGTGGGGCGGCTAGACGAGTGACATGATGCAATTGATGCAAGTGTCGCTATCCTGCGTGAATGATTAGGACGCAGATATCGATCTCCGAAAGACAAGCGAGGCAGCTGCGAAACCTTGCGCGGGCGACAGGACGGTCTCAGGCGGCACTCATACGCGACGCCATCGACTTACTAGTAAGTGACGATGAGCGCTTGCTCCGTATCGAGCGGGCTCGTCAACCGATTAGCGCGTACCGATCCGGTCAAGCCGACACAGCTAAGAATCATGATGAAGTACTAGATGAGGCATTCGGCGCTTGACCGAGTCAATCTTCGTCGACACCTCGGCCCTTTACGCAGTACTTGACGCCGACGACAAGTGTTCGCACCGAGCATCAGTTCGATGGGAACTACTACTAGCGGCATCAGAGCTAGGGCGCTGAGCGGCGTCACCCACTTTGGGGTCGTCGTCGAAACGAGCGCTCTCGTGCAGCGGCGCCTGGGCATGGCTGCTGTTCGCGACCTTCATGATGCACTCTTACCGGTACTCGAAATCTGCTGGGTTGATCGCGAACTTCACAACCGAGCCGTGGCCGCGATGCTCGCATCGAAGAAGCGCGGCGTGTCGCTCGTCGACTGGACGTCGTTTGAGCTCATGCGCATCAGGGCTATCGATCGGGCACTTGCGTTTGACGATGCCTTCAAGAAGCAAGGCTTCGGCGCATTCGACTAACTGAAGTGGGCCGCGAAGGATTCGAACCTTCGACCTGCGGATTAAAAGTCCGATGCTCTACCTGACTGAGCTAGCGGCCCTGCGAGATGCGAATCGTAGGTTCGCGAGCGATTACGGTCAATCAGATAGGTCACGACATGAAATTTGGAAATCCCTCTCTGAGCATCGAGGGTGCGCGGCGTAAACTCCACGCCCTATGGCAATAACACCCGATGACGTCCGCCATGTCGCGAAGCTTGCTCGCCTCGATTTCGACGAGGCCGAAGTCGCGCGCTTTGCCAAGGACCTCGGCGACATCCTTGAGCACGCTTCAAAGATCGCAGAGCTGGACTTGGCCGACGTCGAACCTACTGCGCATCCGATCAAACTCGAAAACGTCTGGCGCCCAGACGAATTGCGCCCATCGCTGACACCGGAACAAGCGCTCGCCAACGCGCCTGCCGCCGAGGAGCAGAAGTTCCGTGTACCGCGCATCCTCGAAGTTGAAGAGGTAGGGGAATGAGCGCCTCGACTGCCGCTGCGATTGCCAGGAGCATCCGTGAAGGGCAGACGACAGCTACAGAAGTAGTCGAGGCACACCTCGCAGAGATCGAGCGCACCGATGGCGACGTAAGGGCGTTTCTTGAAGTGCTGGGGGGCACGGCACTAGAACAGGCCAAGGCCGTCGATGCAGGCGAGGTAACCGGCCCGCTAGCAGGGGTGCCGATTGCGATCAAAGACGTTCTCTGCATGGAGGGCATTGCGACGACGTGTGGCTCGAAGATTCTCGAGGGCTGGCGCCCCCCATATACGGCGACCGCGGTCAGGCGTCTTGTGGAGGCCGGAGCGATCCCGATCGGCAAGACCAACATGGACGAGTTCGCAATGGGCAGCTCCACCGAGAACTCGGCCTTTGGTCCAACGCTTAACCCGTGGTCCACGGGGCATGTACCCGGGGGCTCGAGCGGAGGGTCAGCTGCGGCGGTGGCTGCGGGGCACGCCCCGGTATCGCTGGGTTCCGATACTGGCGGATCGATTCGCCAGCCCGCGTCTCTTTGTGGCGTGGTTGGCATGAAGCCGACTTACGGCAGGGTCAGCCGCTACGGCCTGGTTGCTTTTGCGAGCTCCCTCGACCAGATCGGTCCCTTCAGCCACACAGTTGAAGATGCGGCAATCGTCTACGCGGCAATGGCCGGCCACGATCCAATGGACTCAACATCTCTGCCTGAATCAGTTGGGGATCCCGTCGGTGCAATTGGGCGGGGCATTGAAGGTATTCGCTTCGGCGTGGTGACCGAACTTGCCGGCGACGCGATAGAGCCAGAGGTCGCTGCTGCCTTTGCTTCGGCAATTGAAGGCCTCGGCGCCGGTGAGGTGTCGCTGCCCTCATTCGACCATGCGTTGAGCGCCTACTACTTGATCGCACCGGCCGAGGCATCGTCGAACCTCGCTCGCTTTGACGGGGTTCGCTACGGCCTTCGGATTGATGCCGCCGACACCACGGCCATGATGCGCCGCACCCGCGAAGCGGGTTTCGGCCCAGAGGTCAAGCGTCGAATCATGCTTGGCACCTACGCCCTCTCGGCGGGCTACTACGACGCTTACTACGGGCAAGCCCAGCGGGTCAGAACCTTGGTCGCCAACGATTTCGGGCGGGCCTTTGAGGACTTTGACATTCTTCTGTCTCCAACGAGTCCGACCACCGCCTTTGAGATCGGCGAGCGCACCGCAGACCCGCTCGCCATGTACCTCTCTGACCTCTGTACCATCCCAGCAAACTTGGCGGGGATTCCGGCGATTTCGATTCCGGCCGGCGTTGACTCGAGGGGCCTTCCCATAGGACTCCAGCTGATGGCGCCCGCTCTAGAAGAAGAGCGCCTCTTTGCCGCAGCAGCTGAACTAGAGACCCGGATTGGGTTTGACGCGAAACCAGCGCTCACCGGGGGTGCCGAATGAGCCGCTTCGAGACTGTCATCGGCATAGAGGTTCACGTCGAGCTTTCGACCAACACCAAGATGTTCTGCGGGTGTTCGAACCGGTTCGGCGCACCTCCCAATACCAACACCTGCCCCGTCTGCCTCGGCCTACCGGGCTCGTTGCCGGTCGTCAATGAGCAAGCCGTTCGGGACGCAATGAAGATCGGCATCGCCCTTAACTGCGAAGTCGCCAGGTCTTGCCTCTTTCACCGCAAGAATTACTTCTACCCGGACATGCCCAAGGACTTCCAGATCAGCCAGTACGACGAGCCGATCTGCTTCGGTGGCTATCTCGACGTCGAGGGTGGGCGAGTTGGAATCACAAGGGCTCACATGGAGGAAGACACCGGGAAGTCCACCCACATCGGCGAGGGGGGCAGGATTCACGACGCCACACACTCGCTCATCGACTACAACCGCGCTGGTGTACCCCTGATTGAAATCGTCAGTGAGCCCGATATCACCGGGCCGGCCCACGCTCGAGCCTACGCGACCGAGCTGCGCAACGTGCTCAGGTCGCTCTCGGTCTCCGACGTGAAAATGGAAGAGGGCTCGATGCGCTGCGATGCCAACATCTCGCTGCGCGAACCCGGCGGTGAATTCGGCACCAAGGTCGAGATCAAAAACATGAACAGTCTCCGCTCACTGCAGAAGGCACTTGAATACGAAGAAGCGCGCCAAGCAGAGCTCCTCGAATCCGGCAAATCGGTCACCCAGGAGACCCGCCACTGGAACGAAGCTGATGGAGAAACACACTCCATGCGCTCCAAGGAAGAAGCCTTTGACTACAGATACTTCCCCGAACCCGACCTCGTACCACAGGCTCCTCCGTTGTCACTCATCGAGGAGATCCGCTCGTCGATGCCCGAGCTGCCCGCGTCCCGAAGGGCAAGGCTCGCCGAAGACTGGGCGCTGACAGACCAGCAAATCTTCACCCTGACCTCGGTAGATGGCTTGCTAGATCTAGTGAGCGACGCGGTCGAGCGCGGCACAGACCCGGTCACAGCCACCAATTGGGCAACTGGCGACGTGCTGGCGAAGCTGAAGACTGACGGAGTCGATGCAGATCAAAGCGGATTGAACGGCCACAAGCTCGCGGATCTGTGCGAATTGGTCGCTAACGGGACACTATCAACGAAACTAGCCAAGCAAGTGCTGATCACGGTCATGGAAACGGGCAAGGGACCCGGCGAGGTCGTCGAAGAGGAAGGCCTCGCCCAAGTCTCCGACGAATCCGAGCTCGCTGCGATCGCCGAAAAGATCGTTAACGACAACCCCGGTGAAGCAGAGCGCTATCGCGCCGGCGAAGAGAAGCTGCTGGGCTTCTTTGTCGGACAGGCGATGAAAGCGACGCGGGGTAAGGGAAATCCACAGGCACTCAACGAACTGTTCCGCTCAAAGCTGAGTGAGTGAGGGGCTAGGTGAGACGTCCGCTCGCCAAGATCCTCAGATCGGCCAACGGGCTAGATGCTCTGTTGGCAACGGTCGTGCTCATCGTGTCGGCCTCTGCCCTCGCGGCCTGCTCTGACAGTGCTCCTAGACAGGCCACGCCGCCGGGGGCCGAGCCGCTCCACAGATTCACAATCTCAGCATCTCGGGCAGCTGACCCGCTCGTTCCCGCGGATCCATTCAATAAGCCCGCAGTGGGAACTCGATACGTGGCGGTGCGCCTGACGATTCGAAACGCTACCAACCGCGACCTGACAGTTGAGCCGGCGCGCTGGATCCGTGCTGTCACGGGCAATGGTGCAGCACTTGACGCTGCGGTGCTGACTGCTCAGCCAGACGACATCTCTGCCGGCGGGCCAACACGAGGTCTGATTGCACCCGGTGGGGAGATCTCGGGATTGCTGATCTACGAGGTCCCAGGGGGCGACGGTATCGCCCACCTGCGCTATGAGGACGACCTCGAACCACGCGAGCGCGGAGACGTTTCCCTGAGCTGAGAGATTCGCTTGCCGCGCATCCGATATCTTGCTCGGTGTGAGGTAGTCGGCGAAATTAGTGACGAGAGGTGCTTGCGGTGGCGGTTTCACGACAGCACAAGAGAACTGAGCTGGTGATCGGCCTTGTCGTGGCCGTAATTCTGGTGTTCGGATACTTGGCAGTCCTCGGCGTTTACGATTCCGAAGCCAACAAGCGGTCGACGGCAACCATGATCGAGGAGTCCAACGCCAAGCATCGCCTCGATATTTTCGCAAAGATCCAATCTGTGGATCCCAACAAGGGTGAAATGTCGCTCCGACTTGAATTCTTCGCCAAGGGCTCGGTTGCGCTCGAAGACACCGAACTTATTCCTGCGGTTGACATTGTGATCTACACCCCTGGCAGCTCGGGCAAGCAAGAACACAATTTCAAGGCAGGACGCCTCATGGGAGGCCTCGAGCTCGTGCTTCCTCTCGAAGGTCTTGCAAGCGACTACCCCTTCGACGAGCACAAGGCGGCGCTGGCGATCGTCGCATTCGCCAAGACGCCTGCCGAAGCATCGCCAACGGGGGCAACCCAGCAGACGGTGAGTGACGGCGCCGACGATGCGGACTCAGACGAACAGCCGGATAGCTCAAGTGCGCAGTCGACCGATCCCCTCGACGGCCTTCAGGAATTGCCCATATCTGTAGCGCTATACGCTGCCCTGCCCAACGTGGACATGGCAATCGATCTCTCGGGCACCTCGGGTTCGGCTGATCCAAATATCGCTGAAGCGATAATCACAATTCACCGAGCCATCACAATTGTCGGATTCGCGATCTTCGTAATGGTGATCTTCTGGGTGATTGCCATTGCAATCGTCCTGCAAGCAGTGACCATCGCGAGCCGGGGGCGTGAGCCCGAACCAGACACCATGGGCTATATGGCCGCGTTGCTGTTTGCGTTTCCGTTCATGCGTGACGCACTTCCCGGGACCCCGCCTGTCGGTACTCTCAGCGACTTCCTCTCGTTCTTCTGGGCCGAAGCGCTTGTCGCGATCGCGCTGATTACGACGTTGATTACGTGGATACGCCGCCCCACCGGCCGACCGAAGTGGTGGATGCCCGACGATACCGACGACGACTTCGATATCGCGGCCTCCCCGGCCCAAGACCCGGTTCCGAGTGGGGAAATGACACAGTCGTCGGTAGCATCTACCCCCTCCCCGCAGACCACATCCGAATAAGGAGCAACAGTGTCGAAGTCCAACAGGCCAAGTCTTGAAGTGACCCAAGGGCCTTCGAGGGCGCCACACCGCGCCATGCTGCGCGCTACAGGCTTCAAAGACGAGGACTTCGACAAAGTCCAGGTAGGCATTGCCAGCGCGTGGAACGAGGTCACTCCCTGCAACATCGGCCTCGATGGCCTGGAAATCGACGCCAAGGAAGGCGTAGCAGCCGCCGGTGGTATCGGAATCCGCTTCAACACGATCGCGGTAAGCGACGCCATCGCCATGGGGCACGAGGGCATGCGAGCCTCCCTCGCAAGCCGTGAAGTTATCGCGGATTCGGTGGAGCTCGTCGCGTTTGCGGAGAAGCTTGATGGCCTTGTGACGCTAGCCGGATGTGACAAGAGCCTGCCGGGAATGCTCATGGCATCTGCGCGTATGGACCTGCCATCGGTCTTCGTCTACGGCGGCACGATCATGCCGGGAGAGCACGCTGGTCACGACGTAACGATCCAAGACGTGTTCGAAGCAGTCGGTGCCCACTCGGCCGGTGAAATGAGCGATGAGGAACTCGACGCGCTCGAGCACGAGGCCTGCCCGGGCGCCGGGTCATGCGGGGGCATGTTTACGGCAAACACCATGGCCGCTGTGGCCGAAGGGCTCGGCATGTCGATTCCCGGCAGTGCGTCACCGCCCTCAATCGACAGGCGCCGACATGACTACGCGCGCCAAGCCGGGGAGCTTGCCGTAACGGTAATCGAGAACGATCTCACCCCCTCGAAGATCCTCACAAGAGAAGCATTTGAAAACGCGATCGCTGTTGCCCTCGCACTCGGCGGTTCGACGAACATGGTTCTTCACTTGCTGGCAATCGCCAATGAAGCTCGGGTCGATCTCGTCTTGGACGATTTCGATCGCGTCGCGCGCCGGACTCCGGTGCTAGCCGATCTCAAGCCGGCAGGCCAATACGTCATGTTCGACCTGGACCAGATCGGCGGTGTGCCGGTGGTCATGAAGGAACTTCTCAACGCCGGACTGCTCCACGGCGACTGCCTGACAGTTACGGGCAAGACCGTCGCCGAAAATCTTGCCGACACCGCCCGCGACAAGTCAGAGAAGGTGGTAAAACCCGCTACCGCGCCGATACATGAGACCGGTGGGATTGTGATCCTGCGAGGGTCACTGGCCCCAGACGGAGCAGTTGCAAAGGTCGTTGGCCACCCCGACTACAAGTTCCAAGGGCCGGCGCGGGTCTTCGAGGATGAGCAGAGCTGCTTCGAGGCGGTCACTACAGGCGGCATCAAGAAGGGCGACGTGATCGTAATTCGCAATGAAGGCCCTCGCGGTGGTCCGGGCATGAGAGAGATGCTTGCGGTCACCGCAGCAGTTGCTGGGGCAGGCCTCGGTGACGACGTGGCTCTCCTCACCGATGGCCGCTTCTCAGGAGCCACACACGGCCTCATGATCGCCCACGTCGCTCCCGAATCGGTTGACGGCGGTCCGATCGCGGTGGTTCAAGACGGCGACACAATCACAATCGATGTACCGGCCCGCAAGCTCGACATTGAGATTGATGACGACGAACTCAAAGCGCGCTTTGAGTTCTGGGAGCCAATGGCCCCCCGCTACACATGGGGAGCGCTGGCCAAGTACGCTAGCCTTGTCTCGTCGTCGGCACAGGGTGCCGTCTGCAGACCGACATTCCAGTGAAGGGCCAGATAATGAGTCGCAAACGGCGCTTCTTTGCACTGGCATTGAGCATCACGGCGCTGATCATTGCGGGAATCGGAGCCGGATGCTCCAAAAACACTCCGACCTCAACCACCCAATCACCGTCCCCGAAGACCTCGACGCCAGCGCCGACAAGCACTGATATCTCGCTTCCATCGAAGATATTTCAGATTGGCGAGACCTCCGATACTGCTCAAGTCCAGGTCTCCAACGGCGATCGCTTCGCCCTGGCGATACCCTCAAACGCCACAACAGGGTTCCAGTGGTCAGCCAGCACTGTGCCGTCATTTCTGACTTCCGAAGGCTCCAAGTATGCGGGCGCCCCGACACCGGCAATGCCAGGAGCAGGTGGCACTCAGTACTTGATCTTCAAGGCCACAGGCACTGGCACCGAGACGATGGCCCTGGCGTACGCGAGGCCGAACTCAACAGAGGCACCCGCTCGTACCGTTCGCGTCGAAGTTATTGCCACGTAGCCGGAGTGCGACTTTCGCGCTCGTCGCAGCACTAGCCCTTGCCGCAATCGCGGGTGCCGGGAGTGCGTGCGGCCCAAAGACCCCGCACGGCGCCACACAGCGTCCGTCAACCGCCCCGCCGAAAAGCCCGAAGCCTCCTGAGCCGCCTCCGATCGTCGTCGAAGTACCCGCCGGCGCGAACGAATTCACGACGACGGTTCCGCGAACAATGCGCCTGCTGTTGAAGATCCCGCTCGATAGCGGAACGGGCTATGACTGGATAATTCGCAATACTCCCCCGGTCGTAAGCGCTCTCGACAGCGGCCTAGAACCTCCTCCACCGGGATCACCTCCGGGCGCCCTGGCCATGTCTACATTCCTTTTTCAAGGGGCCACAGAAGGCTCCGGGGCGATCGAATTCGCACTTGAGCGTCCAACTTCAGGGCCCCCAGCGCGCACCCTCACGGTGGCAGTCTCGGTCACTCCGGCAAAGAGTTCGCCCACGCCGTAGACGACGCCATCTCTGGATGTGGCGATCGCATCGGCGTCGAGCGCCCCAAGCAGACTGAGACCGTGCCGCACTCCGCCGACGATTGCGGCCTTGGCCATGGCCTCCGCACCAGCCCCTGACTTGGCGACAACACTCACTGCAACTAGTTCCTCGGCTGCAGCCCCGCCAGTGCGCGGATCAATTATGTGATGCACTTCGTGCCCCCCGAGAAACCAACGTCGCCTCAACGTCGAGGATGTGCACGTTGCGCCTTCTGCGATCGTAAGCGTGCAAATATCTCCGGCTCCGTGGTCCAGCGCAATTGGCCAAAGACCGCCTGCCGGACCGGGTCCGACGGCAAATAGGTCACCTCCCAAGTCCACCAGCGCGCCGCCGTCATCGCCAAGAAGAACTGCAACGCGCTGCGCCGACCACCCTTTCGCCACGCCCCCTAAGTCAACTCCGGAACCCCGCGCAATGCGAAGGGTGCTGCCATCAAGCGTGATTCTCGGTCTACGTGCGATTGGATCACCGAGCGTCTGAGCGCCTTCAGGCATTTCAATCTCCTGGGTGCCAGACCGGTCAATTTCCTCGAAGTCTCTGTCGTATCCGACACGACCGATCTCGCCGAGAAGCGCGACGCTGAAGAGCCCGTGTGTCCGCGACTCAAGATCCAACGCGACCTCCAGTAAGTCGCGCATTTCCTTAGACACCAGGCCGCCGCCGCTCGCATTGAGCCGACTCAGCTCGCTGCCGGCCTTGAAGCGGGAGAATGTCTCTTCGAAACGATCGACCTCCAGACGCCCACGCTTCAAGAGCTCGTCGCAGTGCGGCCCTGGCTCAACGGCGATGAAACAATCGGCGCCCATGGCTCGAAATGAAATACTCGGCCAGGACTCATTCCCCATCGACAGTCGCCGCACGTCTGGCAGTCGTACTTCGCTCGTCGCCGACCCTATAGATCACGCGAAAGGCGCTGGCAAATAGGACACTAAAGGCCGATGACAGGGCGAGAACGAATACGTAGGCCCTCTTCGCTTCGGTTCCGATCGCAATGAAGTGCGCAAGGGCCAGCACGAACACGGGATAGGCGAGCAGGTGCAATGCTCTCCAGGCGCGCATTCCGAGGTATTTTCGGAGGCGGAATGAGACCGCAATCGCCATTCCGAGCTCGAAAGCGACCACCCCCATTGCTGTGGCAACTGGCGAGTCTTCGGCCGCGAACGGCACGAGGAGATCCGCTGCCCCGTAGCCAGCGTGCGAATCGAGCATTAGGACGCCTGCGTGGATACCTGCGAAGGCGAGTGCCGCTGTCGAGAGAATCCTGTGCCAATCGAGAATCGCAGCCCGCGAGATCTTCGACGAGAAGGGCTTACTCGAGACGAGAATTCCCCATATGACCGACGCCCACAAGAGAGCGAACGAGACTAGGCCAGCAGCCCGCGACGCCTGCCATGCCGACGAAGCACCCACTACGAAGCTCTCGATCTAGCTACCGGGGCCGGCCTGGAGGACCGGCTTGATCCCGACGATCCCCCAGAGGCATGCGAACTCGATGGCGGGCTCTGTGCCTGACCTGATCGCCTGCCCGATACGACTGCCGAACCGGAGCCCGCAGACGCTCGGTCGGGGCCGGCGGGCGCCCCAGAGCCCAAGCTGGCCTGTGACGACATGTCGGTGGAGCTCTCCAGACCTATCGCTCCCCAAGTTCCCATGAACATGGCAACCGCGGCGCTCCAAAGGGTCACCCTCCGGGCTATCTTGCGCCCACTGTCCATCGGCCTACTGCCTATGCGGCCAGCACTTGCTCGTTGATTGCCGCCCGTGGACCTAGTCGTCATCGTGACGCTCTCCGTGCTCTCGGTCGCGTGGCGTCTCATGCTCCCGCTCCTTGCCCGACTCACCCTCTTCCCGGTCGTCGTGATCGTCGTCGTTCTCCTCGCCGGAGCGACTTGGCTCTCCGTGCCATTCCGGATCAGCTGTCTCCGTCGCGCCAGGGGGTACGTATTCGCTGCCGGCGACCACAGAGTCGGTGACCTCCGTTCGAGCCGAGACCGGCTCATGACCGGGGCCATCGCTCAAGATGCCTGAATTGACTCCGATCGCCCATACCGTCGCAAAGATCGCAAGAGCTACGGCAAATGCGGCAATCGCTGCCTGTGTTCGTTTCATCTGCTCCTCTTCCAGTTCGGGCAGAAATCGCCCGGAAGTCTTGGAAGCAATAGTCGTCTTTGACGGTTAAAGGCGAAGTGCAGAAAAGGCAAAGAGCTGGCAAAGACTGCATGCCGGGCTGAAGGCCGGCCACTCGCTCGGCGAACGGAGCTCGATGGGCAATCAGATTCTCATAGTCGAAGATGAAGATCGGATATCTGAGCCGCTCGCACGCGCGCTCAGCAACCGAGGCTACGAGACAAGCGTTGCGCCAACCGGTGCGTCAGCGCTGAAGACCGCCGCTTCAAAGGACCTATTCCTGGTTGACTTGAATCTGCCCGACATCGACGGCATCGACCTTTGCCGCAGGCTACGGTCGGTCACCGATGCACCGATCATCGTCCTAAGCGCAAGAAGTGGGGTGGGCGACAAGGTGGCGTGCCTTGAGATTGGCGCTGATGACTACGTCACCAAACCGTTCGAACTCGACGAATTGCTGGCGAGAATCCGCGTGCAAATCCGCCGCTCGGACCATACAGCCGAGATCGATGTCGAGGCAGCAGATGAGATTGAGGTAGGTCGAGTTCGAATCGACCCACGCTCGCGTCGAGCATGGTCCGCGGGCAACGAGCTGGATCTGAGCCCAAAGGAGTTCGATTTGCTGTTGCTTCTGATGCGAAACGCCGGCGAAGTTGTTAGACGAGAGACCGCGATTAGTCGCGTGTGGGACGAAAACTGGTACGGATCAACCAAGACGCTTGACGTTCACATCGGATGGCTACGCAAGAAGATCGAGACCAACCCCTCTAGCCCGATCTACATCACTACGGTTCGTCGAGTCGGATTTCGCTTCGCATCTTCCGACGAGCTCCCGAACCGGTGAGCCTTAGGGCCCGAATCTTCACGGGAACATTCGTACTCATCCTCCTCACGATTGCAGCCCTTGGGGTGCCACTCCTCGTGATCGTGCGGGATCACGCGCTAGATGAGATCCAGAACTCCCTCAAGGGCGATGCTTACCGGACCGCTTCACTGGTCGTGACCGCTATCGAGCAAGGCAACGACCGGCAGGTCGCCGAGATCGCAGATTACGCGGCCCGGCAGTCGAACTCCCGTGTGACGGTCACCGATCGCGACGGTGCCCTGATCTTCGATTCGGACAATCCGGATCGCGCTAGTGAGGATTTTGCGAACCGCCCTGAGATCGAAGCAGCCCTCTCCGGCATCGATGCGTCAGAGATTCGGATGAGCGAGACGCTTGGCACCGAAATCTTGGTGGTGGCCGTACCGGTAGCCCGCGCCGGACGCATCGCAGGAGCGCTCCGCCTCTCGCGCGGCATTGCAGAGGTACGAGCGGACCAATTCAAGACCACGGCAAGCGTGGTTGCTCTCCTCGCAATCCTGGTTGGAGCCGGTGCTTGGATCTCGTCGGGTATCGGCCGAAGTGTCGGCAGGCCGGTTGCCGAGATTGGCCGAGTTGCCGAGAGGATTGGCCACGGCGAATATTCGGCGAGAGCCCGCGAGGTGGGCCCGCCGGAGATCCGCGAACTTGCTCACTCGCTGAACAACTCAGCGGCCCGTGTCGAAACTGCAGTCTCAACTGAACGCACGTTCATCGGGAATGCCGCACACCAGCTAAAGACCCCCCTCGCCGCAATAGGAATTCGTCTCGCATCGATCTCCGACGAGCCGCATCTCAGCGACGTTGCACTCGCCGATCTCAAGGAAGCCAAGACCGAGGTGCAGGATCTGGGCCGCCTTGTCGACCAGCTACTCCTACTTTCAAGGACCACTGACGCCACAGGCGCCCACATCGACGAACCGTCCGATCCCGGCCCCGCTCTCAGAGCCATCGCCTCGCAATGGCGCGAAGCCATGGCCACTCAAGGAATCGACCTCGAAGTCGAGATTGCTCGTGACCTTCCGAAGATCAGTTTGGCACCGGATCTGCTGGCTCAAGCGTGCGACAACCTGCTCGATAATGTGACAAGGCACTGCCCGAATTCGAAGAGTGCGCTGCTCGAAGCAGTGAGTGAGCAAGAGCGCCTCAAGATCAGAGTTCTCGACACTGGCGGCGGACTTAGCCCCGAGATCGAGAGGACTGCCTTTGCGCGGTTCACTCGGGGAACCTCGGCGATCCCAGGGACAGGCCTTGGCTTGGCGCTAGTTCGACAGGTGGCTGAATCGGTTGGAGGAAGTGTCGAGCTTTCGACGTCGCCGGCCGGAACAGAGGTGACCTTGCGCATCCCCTCGGCCTCATGACGCAAGCGCTGAGCACGGGCGCCCCTCCACGGGCTAGCACGTTCCGAAGGCTCATGCCGGATAGACGCTTACTTCGGTCGCCTTGACTCCGGCCCAGACATCCTTGCCCTCATGCAAACCGAGCTCTGCCACAGCTGCCGCCGTTACCTCCGCAACCAGGGGGAGGACCCCGCCAACGTGAACTCGAACTCGATCACCAAGCGCCTCGATACCGTCGATTCGGCCCGGCCATAGATTGCGCTGACTGCCAGCTGGCTTCGTGACGTAGAGCGAGACGGCGTCTGGGTGAATGAGCGCGAAGACTTCCCCCTCAGCCTTGTCTGCAATCACGATTTCGCCTTGGGTGTCAGTGAGGGCGATCGAGTTCGCCGCCGCCGATCCTCTGTACAGATTCAAACCCGCGAGGTCCGCGACGTAGCGAGAGCGCGGCCTTCGGGTGATTTCCTCGACTGTTCCCGTCTGCGCGACCGCCCCCGACTCGAGCACGACTACCCGCGTAGCGAGCGTCAGAGCGTCAACGGGGTCATGGGTGACCAGCAGCGTGGCTCCACCAAATTCGCTCAGGTGCCTTAGCAAGTCTCGTCGAACTGACACTCTGCTCGCCGCGTCAAGGGCCGAAAGCGGCTCGTCGAGCATGAGCAGTCTCGGTGCCGTGACAAGAGCCCTCGCCAGGGCAACCTTCTGCGCCTGCCCACCCGAGAGCTCGGCCGGCCTGGCGCCGGACTTCTCGGCAATGTCGAAACGCCCCAGCCATTCATTCGCCCGATCACGAGCGTCTGCCTTCGCCACACCGCGCGCTCTGAGTCCAAATGCCACATTGTCCAGAACCGACATGTGCGGGAAGAGCAGGTAGTCCTGGAAAACGAGGGCCACGGGTCGCTGCGACGGAAGCAGAAACTGCTTCTTCTGCGGATCATCTAGGCACTTGTCGTCAACCGTGATCATCCCTCCGTCTAGAGGGATGAGCCCCGCAAGCACTTTCAAGAAAGTCGTCTTGCCTGAGCCATTGGGTCCGAGGAGCGCCACGACCTCGCCATCGCTCAGCTCTGTCTCGACGGCAAGCCGAAAATCGCCGCGGGCGACTTCGATCCTGGCCTCAACGGTCATGCTTCGCCCATCCATCTTTCGCGAAGCAAGACAATCACTGCTAGCGCCGCCAGCAAGAGCACGAGACTCAGTGCTATCGCAGCGTCTGGCCGTGAGTCGAGGAAAAGATAGACCGCAAGGGGCAGCGTCTGAGTGCGCCCTTCGACGTTTCCCGCGAAGGTGATTGTCGCCCCGAACTCGCCCAGCGCCCGTGCCCACGCAAGAACTCCACCGGCGACGACCGAGGGGGCGACCAGCGGAAGAGTGACGTGGCGAAAGCAATGCCAGCGGCTAGCTCCCAGCGTTGCGGCGACCTCCTCGTAGCGAGAGTCCACGGCGCGCAACCCCGCTTCGACGGTAATGACGAAGAACGGAAGCGCCACAAAGGTCTCAGCCAATACTGCTCCCGCCGTGGAGTAGGTGAGCTGGATTCCGGCCCACTCATAGAGAAGTGAGCCCGCCAGTCCTCGGCGGCTGAAAGCCGTTAGCAAGGCCACTCCCCCGACGACCGGTGGAAGGACGAGAGGGAGCAGGACTAGACCGCGGATGAGCGGCCGCGCTCGAAAACGAACCCGGGCGAGCACCCACGCCAGGGGAAAGCCGAGGACTATTGAGAAGCCGGCGGCGGCAACTGAGCAGATCAGCGAGAGGCGAAATGCCGAAAGCGATTCGGCCGACGTGAGGTCGCGTCCGAGCGTTGACCAGGAGGCCCGGCCGATGAGTCCAAGTAGCGGCAGAGCGAAAAAGACCGCCGCGATGCCTGCCATGACGAGAAGTGCCCATGAAGGCCGCTGCCCGGCTCGTCTCTTACTCATGCGGGATCCATGAATCCTGCGGAGCGAAGCACTGCCTGGCCTTCGCCGCTCAAGACGTACTCTACGAACGTCTCAGCCGCAGCGCCGTTCCTAGCCCTCTTTAGCACCGCAATCGTGTAGATCGCGATCTGGTTGTACTTCTCCGGGATTGACACCACATCCAGTCCCGGAATCGTGCTGTCAGTCGCAAAGATGATTCCGACATCGGCGTCTCCCACCGCAACAGCGTTCGCTACGGCTCTGGAATCTTTGGCTCTGGTGATTTTCGATGCGGGAACGTTCACCCCCGCGGAGGCAAGGCTCTTCTCCGCGTACTTGCCAACCGGAACCTCCTTGCCCCCGAGGGCAACGATGCCGGCACTTGCCAGGTCTTCCAGTCCTTTTACGCCTCTTGGGTTACCCCTCTTCACGGCTATTGCAAGTTGATTGCGAGCGAATGGGTGCGGCTCACCCTTGATTAGTCCTTCACCCACCAAGCGCTGCATGCTGTCAGAGTCGGCGGCTGCGAAAACGTCTGCCGGCGCTCCGCCCCTGATCTGGCTCGCCAGCGCTGCGGACGAATCAAAGCTGAACCTCACCGCGGCGGCGTTGCCCGTCGCAGCGACAAACCCGCTGCCGATCTCGTTGAGCGGACCCGTCAGCGAGGCCGCGGCAGCGATCATGAGTGGTTCGTTGCGCCCTCGCGATCCCTCGACGCTGGATTCGTCGTCGCTCTGATTGCCTGCGCATGCCGCGGCCAAGAGCACCCCGAGAGCGAGCAGCACCGCTGTGAAGCCTCTAGGTCGTCGCCTCATGGCCGTGGCGCGCCCGGAGCTAGCCGGGCACAACCTCGACGACAACATTGGTCGACTTGACCGCTGCGGTCGCCAACTTGCCGGGCTCGAGCTCCAGTTCATCGGCCGCCTCGCGAGTCATCAGCGAGACGATCCGGTATGGCCGGGCGTAGATCTCGACCAGCGCTGTCACCTTGTCACGCTCGACCCTTGTGACGATGCCGGTGAATCGGTTGCGGGCCGACTGACCGAATATCGCCTTTGGCTCATATGCGGCTGGGTAATCGGCTAGGAAGCGGGCGAGGTCCTTGCCGTCTACCTTGCGATTGCCGCTCCTGTCTCGCCTGGACTTCAGCCTGCCGTCGTCACACCATCTGCGAACAGAGTCTGAGCTCACGCCGAGAAGTTCTGCAATCTGACTTGATCCGTAAGTCGCCATTGCCGGTAGATTACCTATTTTACGATTGTATTTGCAAGGTATTATGGCTGTCTTAGTTGGCACTTGCTATTGGTATTGCCAAGAGCCCGTGTTCGATGCGGCTCTCTTAGGAGTCGTGTCTCAGCCGGAATCCGGCGCCCGGTACGCCCCCGGCGCTGGAGTGTCAGCTAGATCTCTTGATCGGCAAGGCGTGCTGTTCGCAATGCGTGGTGCAGACCGACGGATATCGCGATCGCGCCGAAAATCCCGATTGCCCAGCGCAATCCGATGCCATCCATCAGCCAACTCATGACCATTGCCCCGACCGCTGCTGCCCCGGTGCTTGCGGAGACAACGATCGAGTTGACTCGACCGCTTGCGCCAGTGGGTGTATTGCGCTGGAGGCTCGCCTGGCTCGTTGTTGATGACAGCTCGAACGCTGCACCAATAACGGCAAACGTCGCTATGTCGTACCAGAAATTTCCGATGATCGAGCAGGCCATGAGGGCCAAGCCTCCGATTAAGACGGCGCTACCCATCAACCTCACCGCGCGTGCGCCTCGGTCGATCATTCGTCTAAGGGCAGGATTCGCAATGATGGCCCCGAGGCCCGCTGCGGCCCCCAGCGCTCCGACGGAATTGGCGCTTTCATTGTGGGCGGATGCTACTGCCGCGGCCAGGCGCTGCAGGGGGGTTACGAGCAGCCAAAACAGGATTGCCGAGTACAGCGCAATGCGCACCATGGGCACTTCGAGCGCTTGGCGGACCTTAGGGCGGGCTGCATCCGCCGCGGGCGATCCTTGCGCGGCACTCGGGTCTTCCGCGTCGCCTATCGCACCGTCGTCTTCGCGACTGCGACTGTGCTCGCGCAACCCCTCCTCCCCGGCATCATCCTCCGCAGAGTCTTCGCGAATGTGCTCACGCGATCTGTCCCACACCGCTCGGGGGAGCGTCGCGTAGATCACACCCGTCCCGATCGCGGTCACAGCAACTACCCAGAAGGTGATCGCAATACCGACCCAGCCAATGAGCGCACCTCCGAGAATCGCTCCCACGGTGCGGGCCACGCTGTTTGGTATTGACGACTTGGTGATCGAATCGCGTTCGAGCTCGTCAGGCACTGAGGCGGTTAGCAGCCTCGATGCGAATGAGCTCGCGATCACCGTTGGAATCGAAGCAAGCGCAGCCATCGCGTAGACAACGACGGGCGTGATCCTTCCGTAGTGCGAAAGCGTCCCGAGAATGACACTCGGAACTGCCACTAGACCCCAGACAAACGTCGCGACAAGCCTCAGGTGCACACGGTCGATGAGCTGACCACCGAAGGGCGCGACAACAAGCCCGGGAATCATCATTGCGACCGCCAAGAACCCCACTCCGGCAGCGGCATCTGTCAAGCGCATCACCAGCCAGCCGGCAGCGACGTTGGCAATCCACCTTCCCACAAGGGAGAACGCCTGACCCGCGACAACTCGCCGATATGGCGAGTAGCTGTACGGCGATTGCTTCAACACGCTCCACCCACTTGCGGTCGGCCTTGTTTGGAAATCAATCGAGGGCTATTCGTGACCCCAGTTCAGAACGAGCGGGAGGGTAGCATGACGTGCACATTTGACACCGCTAGCCACGCTCCGATTGCCGCCTGAATAATCCGGGTCCAACGGGACCGAGCCGCCAACTCCCAGACGGAGACACTAATGATCACAGAGCCAATGGAGCCGCCGACACTTGCCGGGCTCGACCTTGCGGTTGAGGGCAACCTCGGTCGCATGACCCTCAACCGCCCGGAAAAGCTGAATCCCCTCGCCACAGAGGTGCTGGCCGCAATTGCTGACGCCGCGGCCTGGTTTGACACCATCCGCGACGTCAAGGTTGTGGTTGTCGCCGGCGAAGGGCGAGCGTTCTCGGCGGGAGCCGACATATCCGGATTTGCCGGAGCCACCGACGACCTCTCTATCAGAGACAGGGCAGAGCTGGGCTCCAAAATGGCCGATTCGCTTGAAGCCATGCGAGCGGTCACAGTAGCCAAGATCCACGGATACTGCATTGGCGGAGCTGTCGTCCTCGCATCTGCCTGTGATTTCCGTGTCGCCGCAGAATCGACGAAGTTTTCCATCCCTGAAGTCGACCTGGGTATCCCCCTCACATGGGGAGGCATCCCCAGACTGATTAGGGAAATCGGTGCACCGGCAACTCGAGACCTCGTAATGACGTGCCGGCAGTTTGGGGCTGGCGAAGCAGAGCGACTCGGGCTGATACAGCGTGTAGTGCCAGACGACTCTCTGGACGACGAAGTTGAAGCGCTGGCTCAGGTTCTCCTGTGGAAGGCGGCACTGCCCCTGCTTGCCACCAAGCGAAATGTTGACGCTGTCACCTCGACGATGATTGGCCGTGACCGTACCTGGGCTGATGCGGATTCCATTGTCTCCGCATATCAAGACGACGAGTCCCGCCAGGCTGCTTACAAGTACGTCGCCGCTCTAGCCGACAAGCGGAAAGGTGACGCCGGTTCCTAGCGGCGGGCACGGAGCCGCTCGGCAGGTACCGTCCGGGCATGAAGAGCTTCTGGTCGACCGCGAGACTCTGCGGTGCTGATTCTGGGTGGCATTGAGCCGGTTTCAAGATTGTGGCTAGGGGCAGAATCGAACTGCCGACCCTCGGTTTTTCAGACCGATGCTCTTCCAACTGAGCTACCTAGCCCGGAAAACTTGGCGGGGACGACGGGATTTGAACCCGCGACCTCCGGCTTGACAGGCCGGCGTGCACTCCAAACTGCACCACGCCCCCAAGTGCCCCCGGGGGAATTCGAATCCCCGTTACCGCCTTGAAAGGGCGGCGTCCTGGGCCGCTGGACGACGGGGGCAAGATTCCGAACGATTCCGAGAGCGGCCGGGACGCGTTACTGCACAACTGCCCAGGCTGTCACCCAGGTGGTGGGGCGCAGAACTCCCCGGCGTCGAGGATCATCCCGACCAGCGGCGGCAAAGCCTACCACGCTGCCCCATCGGCCTAAGCGGGAGTATTCGAATCCTTAGAGCGGCCAGCTGCGCCGAGCTTGTACATGACGATCATCGCAATCACATACAGGGGAATGAGAATTAGCCACCAGATCGTGAAGCTGGCCGGCTTGGGCAAAGGCTGTACCGCCTCATCGCACTTGCACGGTGTAGGTGTGCGAGTCGTGCGGGTGCCCGTCGGCGAAGGTTGAACCGGGGGGCTCGGGGTGTATTCAGGTTCCGATATGGGCTGCCCATCGGGTCCGGTAGCAGGCGGTGGCGTCACCTGGGCGGCCGCGAGCGGCACTATGAGAACTAGTGCAAGACTCGCCAATAACGTGACAAGCATGAGGCGTCTCATGGTTGCTCTTTTCCCGAGGAGTGCATTCTCGTAGCGCACGCGGCTCCGAACCGCTTAACCCTAAGGGATTAACGCTGCTCCGTGCCGAGGCTTGCACCCATTCTCGATCTGTGGACAATCCCATCTGTACCCATGCTTATCTGCATGAACACAGAACCGCCTCTGTGGACAATCCCCCGCGAATCGATATCGTAAGCAAAGCAGGCACTCTGTGGGTGGATTAAGGCGCATCTACCTGCGCGGGGCGCCACCGCGCCCTGGGAGCGTCGTCGAGTCGTCGAAAGCAAAATAGGCGGTCGCACAGAGGCCCGCGGCCAGTGCTATTGGTATAAGCCATTTCCTGTAATCGATCCCAACCTGCACATCCACCTGATTGAAGTCGGCCGTCACCGGACATCCGCTCCGCTGGGTCTTTTCGTCCAATCTGAGATCGGTAGCCGACGGCGGCAGCAACAAGAAGCCGTAACCAATGCCGACACGTGCATCGCAAACAGGCGGAATCCGGATGCTTGCCGTCCACGGTGGAAACAGGATCATGAGTGCTATGAGCCCCAGCCCCGCGGCAAGGACGATTTTCTGCCGGGTGTTCATGGCATTTACCTTCGGGGAGCTAGTCGCGCCGCGTGGTTGACTTGGGTGGCCGTGCCGCAGGCCGGATAGATACTCGCGTATCGGAAGGCCGTCTCGCTGCCATTAGGATGTCGCCACCCCACTAGTCGCCACACCCGAAGGTACATTGATGAGCTTCTGGCTCTGGCCCGTTCTGTTGGTCGCCGCGGCGCTTTTCGCGCTCGCTCTATTCGATCTTCTGCAGAAGAGGCACTCGCTCCTGCGCAACTTCCCTCTGGTGGCACACCTTCGTTACATGCTCGAGGCGATCGGCCCGGAACTTCGCCAGTACATAGTGACCAGCAACGACGAGGACCTTCCGTTCAGCAGAGACCAGCGCCGCTGGATCTACTCCACCGCCAAGGGTGAGAACCCGTACTTCGGATTCGGATCAGACAATGACATTGAGCGGACCCCGAACTACCTGATTATCAAGCAGGCCTCATTTCCTCTTGATCTCCACGACGACTCAGGGCCCGGCAGCCCTCCAGACTTCGAGCTGCCCCCGGCTAAGGTTCTCGGCCGAAGCCGCGGGAGAAACAAGGCCTTTCGCCCCGAATCTGCCATCAACATCTCGGGCTTGAGTTTTGGGGCGCTCAGTCTCCGGGCAATCGAGGCGGTCAATCGGGGGGCGGCGATTGTCGGCTGCTGGCAAAACACTGGCGAAGGGGCAATCACCAGTGCCCACCGCTTCGGCGGCAAGCTGGTATTCCAGATTGGCACCGGCTATTTCGGCTGCCGCGACTCCGCCGGCAACTTCAGCCTTTCGCGCCTCGTCGACGAGGTTGCGCAGCACGACGTCGTGGCGATCGAGATCAAGCTCAGCCAGGGCGCCAAGCCCGGCATCGGTGGACTGCTCCCCGCCGCCAAGGTGAGCAAAGAAGTTGCTGCCGCCCGTGAGGTCGAACCGCACAAGGACTGCCTCAGCCCACCTCGTCACTCAGCTTTTGCCGACGCAGACTCAATGCTGGATTTCGTGGAAGAGATCGCTGATGCGACGGGATTGCCGGTCGGGATCAAGTCAGCTGTAGGGGAGATGGACTTCTGGAGGGACCTCGCCGACCTGATGACCCGTGGCGACCGTGGTGTTGATTTCATAGCTATCGACGGAGCCGAGGGGGGAACCGGGGCCGCACCGCTTGTCTTCAGTGACCACGTTTCGCTCCCTTTCAAGATCGGATTCCCCCGCGTCTACAAGGTGTTTGCTGAGCGGGGGCTGACTGATCAGATCACGTTTATTGGCTCGGGGCGCCTTGGCCTGCCGGAGTCGGCGCTTCTCGCATTTGCCTTCGGATGCGACATCGTCGCCGTGGGCCGCGAGGCGATGCTCGCGCTCGGATGCATTCAAGCCCAGCGCTGCCAGACAGACCGCTGCCCCACCGGTGTAACCACGAATTCGAAATGGCTGCAACGAGGGTTGGATCCTCAACACAAGGCTGAGCGCCTCGCGGACTACATAAGGGGATTGCGCAAGGAGCTGCTGCGCCTCAGTCGTGCGTGCGGCGTTGAGCACCCATCCCTTGTGAGTTTCGATCACATCGACTTCCTCGACGGGCACCTCAACGCCACGTCGGGCTGGGAATTCTTTGGATACCAGCGCGGGTGGGGCCTTCCCTCGGCAGAAAATGCTGCCGAGATTCGCGCGCTAATGACGTCAGCCTGAGGCGGGCGGCCCGCCGTCACGCTCGGCCATGAGCTTCGCGAACTTCTCGAAGTCCACCGAAATGAAGGTCGCCTCGGCCTCGGCCGTCAGCGTGTCGTCGTGGCGGCACTCTCCCACGGTAAAGATCTTGCGCCCGTCGATTCGCCTCACCCGGCCGGTGAAGACCAGGTCAGCAAAGAGCGGGGTGGGATTCCGGTACTTGATCGTCAGTGTGCCGGTCATGCCCATTTTGCCCGTGAGTGTCTGCGCGAACCCGAGGACTTCGTCAAAGGCGGCCGCCACAAAGCCACCGTGTACACAGGAGGGCGGCCCTTCGTAGGCAGCCCCGAAGTTGACTCTGCCGATGACGCTGCGCTCGCCGTCATCGTCGGCGGTCACTTCCATGCGGATGGGCGGAGCAAGCGGGTTGGCGAGTCCGATGATCGGGCTGTGATCAAAGAACGCGCTCGGGCTCCCTGCGTTGGCCGCCTCGGCAAAGCCTTCGTACCAGCGCCTGCTCTGCAAGCCCTTGAGGCGATCGGCAAATGCTGCCGCGGCGTCTGCCGCGGCGTGGAGATCCTCTTCCGGTGCGTCAACAAGAACCAGCCGCTCGATAACTCGTCGCATCTCCGATGCCAGCCGTCTGGCCTCTTGACGGCGGCCGTCGGTTGGCTCTGAGTAGATTTCCATTTCAAGCTCCTGAGCGCGTTGGCTCATCCACCATAGAGGTTGCGGCTCTCCCGTTTTGGATCGGGCGGCAAGTTCTGAACCTCGGCCGGGAAGTGCTCAGCGAGGTCGGCAATCACCCGTCGTATCGACAGCATCGCCACAGCCCTGCCCTGCTCATCTATCACAGGGAGATGCCGGAAATGCCCCTCTTTCATGCGGTGAATCGCTTCTGCCACCGAGTCCGATGCCGTGACGGTCACGGGGTCCGGCGTCATCAACTTTGAGAGTGGGCTCGCGAGCCACTCCTCGCCTTCGGAGAGACCTCTCAGCAATACATCGCGCTCGGTGAAAATCCCCACAACGCGGCCGACGTCATCTTCAACCGCCACCGCTCCCAAGTCGTTCTCGGTCATCTCCCTGACTGCAGCTGAAGCGGGCGCGTCGTGTCGGAGCGCGAGACACCCCTCGCCGACAACCTTGAGAACCGGAACGGTCGCCAGATGGCGAAGCTCTTCGCCGGAGATGATCTCGGGCACTCAGCCACCCCCCACGTCATGCCACTGGTCTTCGCCAGCGTCGTCCCCATCGGCGCCACGCGCGGCGAGGGTGTCTTCAAGGATTTCGTCAAGGAAGTCGATCACCTCGAAGGCCCCCACCACCCCAAGTGGCTTCCCTTCCGCCTCGACAACTGGAATATTGCGATACCCGCCAACTGCCATCTTGTTGATCGCCCAGGCGACTTCGTCGATCTTCAGCAGTGACTCGGGGTCCGGCGTCATTACCTCGCCCACCTTGGTGTCTGAGCACGAAAGGCCAGGCGCCACTACGCGCTTCATGAAATCGCGCTCGGTGAAGATCCCCCGCAGCACTCCGTCGTCCGCCACGAGCACGCACCCCGCGTTGTTCTGCCTCAGTACCTCCGCAGCGCGCGCAACGGTGTCGGCTACCGAGACCGGCTCGGGATGGCGCTCACCTATGAACTCCGAGACCGGCGATTCGAGATTGTGCATAGCTCACTCCGATCGTCGAACCCTCTGGCGCGCCATGACCGCCGCCAAAGGGCATCCGAGCGAATTAGTACCACAGAACCGCTTGCGCGCGATGGGGGTTTTCTTGCGGCGTCAGACTGCCGGAATTAGCAGCAGCGTCACCGAGTACGGCGGCAGGTCAATGCTGAACTTGTTTGAAGGCTGGTAGGTGATGACCGCGGCATCGACCGTGTCCGCTCCGGTGGGGGCCACGAGCTGGGTTTGCTGGATCGGAGCGATCACTCGGAACTCGACTGCGACGTTGGATTGCCTCGGTTTGGATGTGCGGTTCACGACGACTAGCGAGGCGTCGTAGTCGCGTTTCGAGCACCTCACACCAAGCGCTGGTATTCGGGCACTACCGCCCCCAGGTAGCTCCGTTTCTATCACCTCAACTCCGGCCGTCCGGGTCTCGATGAGCTCTCGCCCCAAGTGCCTCGCCATAACCTGGGTGGTTACCAGGGTTGGCGCAGGAGACTGCGGATCGCCTCCGAGCCAGTAGGAATACCCGCCGGGATCGCCGGGGGCGGCCGCCGCGGCGAAGTAGTTCAGCCGTGAGACCCCTCTGTCGGCCATGACCAGCATTGAGTCTGCCAGCGCGAGACCGGTCAGCCAGTTTCTACCCATGGCCGATGGAAACCGGCTGCCGGCCCAGTCGGTAACTGCAATCTCGAGCGCCTTCCCGCCACCTTCCTCTGTCAGGATCGTGCTGAACTCGACGAGGCGCTCGCCGAGAAATGCGGGGCGCAGCGCCACCTTTTCCGACGCCTGTCCGGGTTCTGCGGCCGCGTCGAAATGAAACGCATATCCGTCTACGTCGGGCGCGGTGAGCGAGACCAGTCGCCGCAGTGCTGTGCGTCCATAGGAGCTCAAGTCCCAGCTCGTTATGGGGGCAAACAACTTGACTGGCACGGGACTGCGGGCCCGCATGGCTCGCGCGAACTCGGTCTGGCGCCGCCCGAGGGCCTGTGGGTCGCGTGATCCGCCCGGTGAATCCGGGAACCTGTCGAACCCTGCCGACCCCGCCAGCCACGGCGTGGCGCCGATCTCAAAGACTTTCACCCCCCATGGCTCTTGCCTTCCCCGTGAACGGCGCAAGGCCACCATCGGGTCCGCCGGATCCGTCCCGTTGACGTACGCAACCAAGTCGGCCGCCTCACCGGCGGTGCCTGTTCCGAAGTTGACGACCAACTGAGGTTCAGCACCGACTCGGGTCGCATAACCCATGAACTCATCAATGCTCATCTCTGCTGAGTCATCTGCGAGGGCATCACGCCAGTGATATCCCTGTACCAGCTTGCCGCCGGCATCGAAGAAGCCGTCAAACGGCTCGTACCCGAAGCGGAGCGGTACCCGTGGACCTACTAATTTCATGTGCTCTCGCAGCGCATCCTCGGTCGCCCCCAGGAATCGGGAATCCCAATCGACGGCCGTGTGCGCGTCACCCACCCAGCGCGGAACATTCAGCGACGTGCCGAATAGATCGCCACGCGCGCCGACGATCTGGGGGCCGCAAGTGATCGTCACCTCGTTGCGCATGATCGGCGGGAGCTCTGCCATGGTCGACGGAGTCGACCCGCCACTCGGCCCCTTCTCCTGCCGCAATACGACATAGCCGAGATACGCGATGACGACAACTGCCACGACAGCTGCACCTATCTGAACTGACCGCCTCAAACCTTCGCTCCGCCATTCGTCGACCGCGTATTCGCTCACAGGGAGCACGAGCGACAAAGTCTAGCTATGGGATGCGCGCCCGAACGTCTGTCGACCGCTAGGCTCATCCGCACCAGAGATTTGGCGGAGCAGTAGTTCGGATACCGAGTGATGAGTCAGGCTTCAGGCGTGATCGAGTTGTCAGACCTCAGATCCATGGTGAGGGCGGCAGGGGGCGTGGTCTTTCGCCGTAACGATCTCGGCATCGGCGAGGTGCTGCTAGTACACCGTCCGCGTTACGACGATTGGTCGTTTCCAAAGGGCAAGCTCGACCCTGGCGAGAGCTATGAGGAATGCGCTCTGCGCGAGGTGAGCGAAGAGACCGGGCTTCGCTGCAAGCTGCTGAACGAGCTCGATGGCACGACCTACATCGACAAGCGGGGGCGACCCAAGGTGGTGCGCTACTGGGCCATGAAGGTTCTCGATGGCGAGTTCGTACCGTCGAGCGAGGTTGACGAGGCCGAATGGGTATCTATCATTGACGCACCGGATCGCCTGACTTACAGCCACGACCGCGAGCTTGTGGAGTCACTCGTGGAGACTCGCCTCCCACATCCCATCTTGATACTGCGCCATGGTGCGGCGGGTGACCGAAGCACGTGGCAAGGGCCAGATCGCGACCGGCCGCTCACCAAGAAGGGCCGTCGACAGGCCGATGCGCTTGTTGATCTCTATGAGCCGTACGGCGTCACCCGGATTCTCTCGAGTCCGTATCTTCGCTGTGTTCAGACCGTCGAGCCACTAGCTGACGCGCTCGAAATCGAGATTGAGCTATCGGACGAACTGGCGGAGGGCGCGTTTGGAGCGGCAAGGCTCGCGGCCGGCGCAAGCCGCGAATCCGCTGGCGCTATCGTGCTGTGCACTCACGGGGACATCATCTGGGACTTGACGGGTGGTGGGCCCGCAGCTAAGGCGTCGACGTGGGTGCTCGTCGCTGGCAAGAAGGGCCTGAAATCAGAGGGGTTCTTCGGCCCGCCTGAGGTCTAGGGCCATACTTGCCTACTTCAGTTTGAGGGCCTTGCGAGTTCTTCGCTCTGGCGAACGCTTTGCGGCCCGCTTCATGAGCGTCTCCTGAAGCGACACGCGCTTCTCTCCCTCTGCGGGCGATACACGAGACCACTGGCCGTCCGAGTCGAGAAGCCAGGCAAAGGCGTTGTCCTCGAGCGCGGTTTCGATGATCTGACCGATCCGCTTGCGCACCGCCGCATCTTCGACGGGCACTATCACTTCGATCCGGCTATCAAGGTTGCGCGGCATGAGATCTGCTGAGCCCGTGAAGCAACTTGTCTCGCTGCCGGCCACAAATCGATATACGCGGGCGTGCTCCAAGAACCTGCCGAGGATCGAGCGCACTCTTATGTTCTCGCTCATGCCCGGAACCCCTGGACGAAGTGCGCAGATCCCGCGCACGCAAATATCGATCTGAGCTCCCGCCTCCGATGCCGCATAAAGCGCCTCTATGACCGACGCATCATTGATCGAATTGGCCTTGATTTGAATCTGGGCCTTCTCCCCTGCCCTTGCTGCGGCCGCGACCTTCTCGATTTCACCGATGAGGCGCTCTCGCAGATTAAATGGCGCAACCAGAATCTTTCGGAACTGCTCGGGTTTCGCGAACCCGGTGAGGTAGTTGAAGAGGTCAGCGATGTCTGCAACGAGGTCCTCGTCTGCGGTGAAGATACCGAAATCCTCGTACAGACGAGCCGTTGCCGAATTGTAGTTTCCGGTGCCGATGTGAACGTATCGCCGCAGCTTCCCGCCCTCACGCCTCACAACGAGCGTCGTCTTGCCGTGAATCTTCATGGTGAGGAATCCGTAGACGACGTGGACTCCAGCCTGCTCCATTCGGCGGGACCATTCGATGTTTCGCATTTCGTCGAAGCGCGCCTTAAGTTCGACGAGGCACACCGTTTGTTTACCCTCCTCGGCCGCCCCAATTAGTGCCGGCACCACGGGGGACTCGTCGCTCGTGCGATACACCGTGGTCTTCATGGCCAGTACATCGGGGTCCTCCGCAGCTGCGCGCACGAAGCTGGCCACGCTCGTGTTGAAGCTCTCGTAGGGCATGTGCACGAGGATGTCCGCTTTGCGAATCTCGGCAAAGATGTCTTTCGGGGTTGTGGCTCGCGCAAATCTCGGCGAGGTCTTGGGGGCCCAGGGCGCGAATTTCAGGCGGGGCACATCGAGGTTTGCCACTTGGCTGACGTCAGCTAGATCAAGCAAGCCATCGACGGTGTAAACCTCGTCATCTCTCGCTCCCACTCCATCACGGATTCGGTTGAGCATCTGCGGAGACATCCCGCCTGACACTTCGAGGCGAACCACGTCGCCAAACCTGCGGCGCCTCAGCGCATCGTCAACGGCCTCGAGAAGATCGTCGGCCTCGTCAGAGACCTCGAAGTCCGCATCTCTCGTCACGCGAAACGCAACGGTCTCGATCACTTCCATGCCTGGAAACAGCGTCGGGAGGAACTCGGCCATCGCGGCCTCAAGAGGTACCAGGCGAACGTCTTCACCTACCCGCACAAACCGAGGGATCCCCTCTGGCACCTTGACGCGTGCAAATCGCTCCTCACCCGTACCTGGATCTCTCACGTAGACACCCAGCGACAGCGAGAGCCCCGATATGTACGGGAATGGCTGGCCAGGGCCTACTGCCAGCGGTGTGACGATCGGGTACACCTCGCGCTCATAGACCTCTCGGAGCTGGGCCCGCTCATCGTCTGAAAGCTCAGCCGGAGACGCCACGGAAATCCCCTCGGCCGCGAGTGCGGGCACGAGTTCTGACTCCCAGAGCTTGAGCTGGCGCTCACCCAGCTCGGTGACGCGCTCGCGAACGCCTGCGAGCGTCTCCCTAGGAGTCCGGCCGTCCGCGGATACGACATCTAAACCGAACGCTATTTGGCGCTCGAGTCCGCCCACTCTGATCATGAAAAACTCGTCGAGGTTTGACGAGTAGATCGAGCAGTACCGAACCCGCTCTAGCAGCGGGGTGTCCGGGTCGGCGGCCAGATCAAGCACCCTCTCATTGAAGTCCAGCCACGACAGCTCGCGATTGAAGAGCCGATCCGCTGAACTGCGGAGCGGGCTCGCCATGTGCTGTCTCGTACCTTGGTGGGTCATCTCGGCCTGTTAACCTGACTCGTGTCTTGGGATTGATTGTCTCAGAACTTGTTGGGGTCCTGTGCCGGAAATCGGGGTCTCGTAGGGCACGGGGGTTGGATCATCGAGGAGGTACGGGTTGGGGCCATCGGGCACCGAGGGCCGTTATGGCTCTGCCGCCAAGGAGTTGGAGTCTTCTCTAGTACCGACGGGCGTATCCACAGAGGTATCCGCGCCGTTGCCTGCGCCTGGTGAAATGGCTGAAAGCCCCGAGTGGCTCCTTGCGACGGTCATCTCCAGGCTTGGCACTGCAATCTCTAGATCGCTGGAGACCGGTGCGCGTCAGGCGGACTTGACGGGAACACAGACTTCGGCCCTCTACTTCGCTCGGTTCTCGCGACCGCAATTCGCGACGGTAGGCAATCTGGCTCGAGTCCTAGGTGTCAGCCATGTGACCGTGGTGCGGTCAATCGGACCCTTGATCGAGCGGGGCTATCTCGAGCGAGAGACAGGGACTGACCGTCGTACTACCCACCTCGTCATTACTGAGTTGGGTGCAGAGGCGGTCGAAATTGCGTTTCGACAGCGACACCAGCTGCTACTCGATTTGGCATCGACACTCCCTCGAGAAGAGGCCGGCCACTTGGCCGAACTCTTTGCTGGCCTCGCCCAAGAATTGGGTGACATTGTGGGCATGCGCGACTTTGGGCCGTGCACACGATGCTCGTTTCTCGACGATTCAGCTGGCGGTGCCTCTTCAGACGGCCCGCTTACCCTGAGATGTGACCGGTTCGACATGTCCATTGAGCCGGCGGAGATGAACCTCGGTTGTCCACACTTCGCTCGAATTGCGGAAAGGCGGTCGCCCCTTGCTATCAGCAATCAGCGGCCGCGGGTCCCTCGTTGACAGCAAGCCAGTACTCGATGGCGGCAGCTACAGTCTCGACGAAGTTCCCGCCGTCAAGAGGCTTGACGACATAGCCGTTGGCGCCGAGATCGTAAGCGGTAACGGTGTCGTACTCTTCGGCGCTCACAGTTAGAACTGCCACCGGCACTAGGCGTGTCTCGTCAACTTCTCGGATTCGCCGCAGGAACTCGTGACCATTGACCCTGGGGAGATCAAGGTCGAGCAGAACCAAGTCCGGCGGGCAAGCTACGTCGCGGTGCTCATAGTCACCGACACCGAACATGTAGTCGAGCGCATCGGAGCCATCGCTCACGACGTCGAGGTGACACTCGATACCGACGCGAAGCAGCGCTATCTCGATCATGGCTACGTCGTCACGGTTGTCTTCGACGAGCAACACGGTCGCCGGGCCAACTCGGCTTGCCATCGATCCCACCTCGATGATCGTTGTCAATTACAGCGGCACAGGGCCTGCTGTTCAGAGCAACCAACCATCAGGTAGCGGAGCTGGTGTGCCAACTGGCGGAATTCCCCCCACCGAGCAGCAATCTGACCCTACACGACTCTTCGGCTGTGCTGCTCGCTCGAATAAATGGATATTCCCGGTGGAGACGATCGGACTCGAACCGACGACCCCCTGCTTGCAAAGCAGGTGCTCTAGCCAACTGAGCTACGTCCCCTCGAAAACCAATTGTAGTGGCCGAAGCTGGTCTAACCCGAAGCGGGTTTTCCCGCCTCAATGACGCCTGCCTCGGCCGAGTCGGTTAGCGGGGGCAGTTCCGACGGATCGTAGAAATCTCCTGGGTCCCTGTACGAACTGCTCCGCCCGGCCATGAGCCAGTACTCGGTGCCACTTTCCTCAGCAATCGTCCGCAGGCCCATCGCCTCATACCCCAGCCTCGCCATTGCCCTTGAGGCCGCCTCCCAGGACTCTTCACCGGCTGCCTCGTCGGTTTCGGCGGATGGCAGATGCCAGGTTTCGCCAGACTCCGAGCGGGTCAGAAGAACACGCCCTTCGCCGTCGTAATACAGCGCCGCGACCCGCTGGGCGCTCACGCCGCCACTCCATCTGCCGGCTCCAGCCTTGCCACCTTGATTCCCCAATTGGCGAGCCTCTGAAATACCTCGACCGGTTCCACAACCTCTTCCGGAGTCCTCACTCCAACCTCCCCTCGGCCGACCGTCCCTCGGCCGATTGCGAGCGCTATGGCCGCAAGCGGTCCCGCAGCGAGATTCTGCATCGAGTCAACGGCACCGAGCACCACGGTGGCCGGCGCGCTCATTCGCCTGCCTCGGACCTCCACGCGCAGGGCGGACCAGCGCGGGCCGCCTCCGAAGAATCCAACACCGGGCAGCCAAGTCTCTATGCCCGGGAGGCCGCCGGCGCGTTCGAGTGTGCTGCGCGAAACACCAAGGCGCGATGCCAGTCTCATGGCGTCCTGGAGTATTGCGACGCCAAGTGAGCCCTTTACAGAAATCTCGCGGACTCCAGGAAAGGATCGGGCCAACATGACCGGCTCGGGGTGCCTGCACGTCGCTACGTCAACAGCCCCGACTGGCTCGGGAAACCACACCTGCTCCCGTGCGCCTCCCGCCCTGACGAATCGCCAGCCGCCACCTACGAACATGCGCGCAGACCCGCCAAAGGATTTGAGAGTGTGAGCTACAGCCTCCACCCCTGAGGGGCTGTTGGTGGAGCCCACCCAGGAGATGTGAATCTCGTTGACTTCATCGAGGCCCCTCGAGGCGTGAAGCGCCATTAGGTTCGTAAGTCCCGGGCTGGCACCGGCGCCCGTTACCACCAACGTGTGGGCCTCGGACGCTTCGGGGTCCATTTCCAGGACCTCCTCTGTGACCTTCCAGTCATCGCAAATTCCGATGTAGGGGATGCGCGCGTCGATCGCCGCCTCGACGATTGGCCGCTCGAGCGAAGGCCTTCCGCCGAGACACCCAAGCGCCAGGTCCGCTCCTTCGAGCGCCTCGCGGGCTTCGCGTGGATCCGAGAAGTCTGTCCAGTACGCAGTCGCCTTCGAGCCAAATCGACTCGCAACCTCAGCTGCGTTCACCGGCGCCAAGTCAGCGATCACCATGCTCTCCACGGAGGGTTGGTCCGCCAGCAATGCCGCTGCACGCCTGCCAATCGCCCCTGCTCCGCCGACAATCGCCACCCTCAATGCGACCGCCGCTGTGCGCCACTCCGCCCAGGTGCGTACATCAGTCGAAGTCGGGCGGGCGAAGTTCTCGCCAGTGGCCCCTAATTGATGGGGCAGAACCTGCTGGCCTAGAAATCTTGGCGATCAGGACTCCGAGCAGCACGGCCGCCAGCGCCGCAACAAAGACCACCTTCATGACAAAGAAGAGCGCTCGCTTCACCATCGCCCATACCGCCTTACAGATCAACGGGCCGCCGACTTCGGGGCCTTGTGTGGGGCTAGTTGGACTCGAACCAACGGCCTCATCCTTATCAGGGATGCGCTCTAACCGGCTGAGCTATAGCCCCGGATTCCGATCGCGGAGTGAGTGATATTAGCAGCGGCGCGAGTACTGGCCACCCGGTTTGATCAAACCTTGGCCTTTATCCGCTCCGGTTCTTCCTCGATGACTGTGATCTCGATTCCGCCAACGAGATCAGAGATCAAGTTGTAGAGAAATGCCATGAGGACGTTGACCGCGGTTAGAACGACGACCAGCACCATTCCGATCAGGAAGGATGCGAGCAGCAGCTTGTCACCGCGGAATCTGAAGTTCTCGAAGCCGCCTTTTTGTGCGATGCCCTCAACCTTGGCCATCACGCCTGCGGCACGCGAGACGTTGTAGATGATTCCGCCCGCTACAAGAAGGACAACCAGGAAACAGGCAAGGAAGATTAGTGAGACCTTCAGGACGGTCCATGGATCAATTCGCCTGACAATTCGCCTGACGCGGCGGCCTTTGGCCAACAGTTGCTCCTCGCGTGAGGGATAACTCGGCAAGAGTCGCGCATCTAGGCGCTGCGCACCGAAACTAGTCGCACATTCTAGGCGAGCACAAGCTCGTCGAAGTGGAATCCGATCCTTGCCTGGGGTTAGATAGCGTAGAGACAAGCTGGTCTATGACGCCATGCGGGCCCGAGGAGAGACATTGGACGAAGCGCTCTATGAACAACTCGCTCTCAACGAAGGCGGGCGAATCCTCTTTCTTGTTATGGATGGGCTTGGCGGATTCCGCACGGCGGAACGCGGAAGCGAGCTTGCCGAGGCCGACTGCCCAAACCTCGACCGGCTGACATCAGAGGGGATTACCGGTCTGCTTGATCCGGTTGCCGCCGGCATCACGCCGGGCAGCGGCCCCGGGCACTTAGGGCTGTTTGGATATGACCCGTTCTGCTACGAAATCGGTCGCGGCGCGCTCTCGGCCGCAGGCCTTGGCTACGACCTCGCCCCCGGCGATGTTGCGGCGCGCGTCAATCTCTGCACCCTGTCAGATGACGGAACCATTGCAGACAGGAGGGCGGGCCGCCTTCCCACCGATGAAGCGCGCGCTGTGTGCGAGGCCGTTCTTTCTGGACTGAAGATAGATGGCGTCGAAGTCGTTCTGGCGCCCGAACGTGAGCACAGGGCGCTGCTGCTACTGAAGGGGGACGGCCTAGACGCCCGAGTCGGGGACACCGATCCTCAAGCCGAAGGGGTCATCCCACTGGATCCCCGGCCCCTTGACCCCGCTGCGAGCCGTACGGCAGATGCGGTTGCCCAACTTCTTGACCATGCTCGTTCGGTGCTTTCCGATCGAGAACGCGCGAACTTCCTGCTGCTGAGAGGGTTCGACTCGCAAACGGACCTGCCGAGCTTTGCCGAGCGATACCGGCTTCGTGCGCAAGTACTTGCCCAGTACCCCATGTACTTCGGGATCGCCCGCCTCCTCGGCATGGAGGCTCGGGCACTGCTCACAGGTATCGAAGAACAAGTCTCCGAACTAGTTGAGACCTTCGGTCAATTCGATTTCACATTCTTCCACTTCAAGGCAACTGACTCAGCAGGGGAAGATGCTGACTTCGCGCGCAAGTGTGCCGCTATAGAAGAGTTCGACAGTGCTGTGATTCCCGCCGCGCGCGCTCTCGATCCTGATGTGATCGTGGTGACCGGTGACCACGCGACTCCTTCGCAATATGGCGCCCACTCGTGGCATCCGGTACCGGTGATCCTCTGGTCGAGCCGGGCGGGCCGCGACCTAGTCGAGAGGTTCGACGAGGACGCGTGCGTTCTAGGGCGAATCGGACGAAGGCGTGCTTGTGAGCTGTTCCCAATGGTTCTAGCGGCCGCGGGGCGGCTGGCGAAGTACGGCGCCTAGGGGGCTTGGCGCCCTCCCCCGAGCCCTGCCGCCGCACTCGACCGACGTTGCGGGCGCGAAGTGGATCGGGTCGCGCTGGGGGAATGGCTGGCAAAGCCCGGCCTCGGCCGCTACCGACTGCAGCGGACCGACCCATCCGCGCGGAACGTCGATCGCCATTCCGATGTTATGCGCCGACTTGCCCGGGGGTGCCACCGGGTAGGGATTGGTCGCTCTTCTCGCCCATAGGGCCATCTGCTCTTCAACCGATCGGTAGCCGCTCACGACCGGAACGGGCGCTGGCAGACCCCTCTGTGCGAGAGCATCATCGGCTCGGCGCAGGGCATTGAGCATCTCTGGGGCGAGTCCGTTGCGCTTGCCGCCTGCTTGAGTACCTGGCGCCCCAGTACCTGGCGCCCCAGTGCCTGCCGGAGGAATGGCAGCCGCCCAGGCCCTCTTGTCTCGATAGAGGATCTCCACTTCGATCTCCCCCGGCTCCGAGGGGAGCTCTGAGTTTGGCCGGCCCCCTCCTGCCTGCGAACTGCTTCTTCGCCAAGCCAGCTCAGCGCCATTGGCCCGCGCCGCTTCTCGCTCGTCAGCCCCAATGGCCGCGGCTAGCGCGGCAGCTTCAGCGGCCGCATCGCTCTTAGCGAGTGCGACACCCTGAGCACCAAGTCGGGCTGCGCCCACAAAGCCCAAAGCGACGAAGCACATGACTACGCAGGTGAGGGGCAGGATTCCCCCACGGTCGTCTCTTCGGTCGAACAACTGAGAATCGTTGTCGACCCTTCGAGTTCGCCTCAACGCACTGCTCCCCTTGGTTCTGGGGAAGTGGGCCTGCTCGCCAGGCTACCGACTGCCGAGGCCGCTCTCAATGGCACGAAATGGCCATTTGCCCGGCTATTGTCGAATTCTCGGCGTGCACTTACGACCCGGAGGTACGCGATGCGAAAGCGATCGATCGCACAAGCACTTGCACTCGTCGGTGGTTTCTTGCTCGCTCTCCAGCTGATGGCGGTGTGGGCTGTCGTCGATGATCTCGACTACTTCGGAATTCGCCTGGGTCTCGGCGCGTTGAGCGGTCGGCCATCTCCCGGGCAAGTCCCCGTGGTTGGCGCCCTCTTCGTTGCTATCGGCGTCGGCGGTGCAGTTGGCGCAGTCATCGGCAATCCACGGGTCTTTGCCGGAGCCGCGGGGCTCATGGCTAGCTCGTTGACCATGTGGGTAGTCGTTGCCACGGCGGGGGCTCAGACCGAGGATGGAGCCGCCGGGGTAGTCGGTATAGCCACCGGCCTACTTACGGGCCCTGTGCTTGCCTGGGTGGCCGCGTTCATGTTCTTTCTGGCCTCCGCAATTGACTCAGAGCGAGAGGGCGCGGCGCCCGAAACGCCAGATGTTCCCGATCAGTCCGGGGCCACCTCGTCTGAGCCTTCGGATTCCACCGGCACGGAGGTGATCGCGGCGACCTCGTGAACTCTGTCGAGCTTCATGACCGATACCCCCGTCGCGGGTCGGCCTTGCCGACTGATCCCATCAGCCGAAACGCGAATCACCTGGCCGTCAGTCGAGGTCAGAATCACATCTTGTCCCTCGACGACTTCGACGCCACCGACCAGCTTGCCTCGGGTCGCCGGCAACTTGATTGCGATTCGTCCTTTGCCGCCTCGCTTCTGGCTGCCGAATTCCTTGACGGGTGTCCGCTTGCCATGCCCGCTCGTGGTTACTAGGAGCAGGTCCGAACCTTCAGCGGCGACGATGGCCGAGACGACATAGTCGTCTGGCGCGAGATTCATGCCGCGCACGCCCCCGGCAGTCCTGCCCATCGGCCTCGCGTCCGTCTCGGCGAAACAGATCCCTTGTCCGGCGCGGCTGACCATGAGGACATTGTCGGTACCCGACGTCGGAAGCACCGCGACCACTTCGTCGCCCTCTTTGAGGGTAAGGGCGATGATGCCATCTCTGCGGCTCGAGTCATATGCGTTGAAGGCTGTCTTCTTGACGGTGCCGTTCTTCGTGGCGATCACCAGAAAGCGGTAGGTCTCGTAGTCCCGCGTGTCAATGATCGCCTGAATTCGCTCATCTGGGTGAAGCGGAAGGACGTTCTGAACCACAACGCCGCGCGCCGTTCGGTCGCGCTTGGGGACCTCGTGCGCCTTGATCCGATAGACCTTGCCCGTGTTCGAGAAGAAGAGCAGGAATGCGTGCGCCGTCGTGTGAATGATGTGATCGAGGACGTCTTCGTCTTTTAGCTTCCCTCCGCTCACACCACGCCCGCCCCTGTTCTGCGTGCGATACGAGGCCGCCGGAACCGCTTTGATGTAGTTATTCCGGCTCAGGGTGATTACAAGATCTTCGTCGGCGACAAGATCTTCGATATCGAAGTCCCCGTCTTCGGAGCCGATTACGGTGCGGCGCGCATCCCCAAACTTTTCCTTCACCTCGGCGAGCTCGGTGCGGATCAATTCGCGGACGCGACTTGGGTCGTCAAGGATTGCCTTGAGGTCCGCGATTGTTGCATTCAGTTCTGCGGCTTCATCTCTGAGCTTGCTCGTCTCGAGCTGCGTGAGGCGCCTCAATGGCATGTCGAGAATGTGATTCGCCTGAATCTCGCTGAGCCCGAAGCGGATCATGAGGGCTGTGCGCGCAGCGTCGGTGTCTTCGCTCCCCCGGATGATCTTGATTACTTCGTCGATATTGTCGAGGGCGATGAGCAGGCCTTCGACGATGTGAAGGCGCTCTTCGGCCTTGCGAAGCCTGTATCGGGTACGGCGCTCGATCACCTCGACCTGGTGATCAACGTAATAGCCGATCATCTCGGCGAGATTGAGGGTGCGGGGCCTTCCGCCAACGAGTGCGAGCATGTTGACGCCGAAGCTGTCCTGGAGCTGGGTGTACTTGTACAGCTGGTTGAGAACCACCTGGGGAATTGCGTCGCGCTTCAGCTCTACCACCAGCCGGGTGCCCTCCCTCGATGTCTCGTCACGGAGGTCAGAAATGCCTTCGACCCGCTTTGACTCGACTAGATCCTTGATCTTGAGTAGCACGTTGTTGGCCGAGACCTGGTATGGGAGTTCGGTAACGACGATTCTCGGGCGGCCCTTGGAGTCCTCCTCGATGGACGCCTTTGCCCGTATCTTCACCGAGCCCCGTCCCGTTCGGAACGCGTCCATGATGCCGTCGCGCCCCATGATCACTCCGCCGGTCGGAAAGTCCGGGCCTCGCACGATCTTCGCGAGATCGTCGGGAGTGCACTCTGGGTTGTCCAAGTAGTAATCGACGGCTGAACAGATCTCGCTCATGTTGTGGGGCGGAATGTTTGTGGCCATGCCAACGGCGATGCCGCCCGCTCCGTTGACCAGCAAATTTGGGAATCGCGCGGGGAGCACGAAGGGCTCCTGCTCTTCACCGTCGTAGTTGTCGACGAAGTCGACTGTCTCTTCGTCGATTCCCTCGATCATCTGCATTGCAAGTGGAGCAAGCCGGCATTCGGTGTAGCGCATGGCCGCGGCGCCGAAGTCGGGTGAGCCGAAGTTCCCGTGCCCGTCGATCAGCGGATACCTGAGCGAAAAGTCCTGTGCCATTCGTACGAGCGCGTCGTAGATCGCGCCGTCTCCGTGGGGGTGGTACTTACCCATCACATCACCGACCATGCGCGCGCACTTCTTGTGTGGCCGGTCAGGACGAACGCCCTGTTCAAACATGCCGTAAAGAATTCGCCGGTGGACGGGCTTCAGACCGTCTCTGACATCGGGCAGCGCTCGCGAGACGATCACCGACATCGCATAGTCGAGGAAAGAGCGCTCCATTTCCTCTTGAATGCCGATCGGCTCTATCGCGGAATCAATTCCGCCTCCGTCGAAGTTATCTCTTGTAGTTCCCGGCAAGTTTTCCCTTTCCTACCCGGCATGCCTCATCGTGGCGCTATGCCGGAGATCGCCTGGTTAGACGTCGAGCATCGCCTCGCTCGCGTTCCGCTGTATGAAATTCCTCCGGGCTTCGACGCTTTCGCCCATGAGGGTTGAGAAGACCTCGTCAGCAAGGATGAGGTCGTCAACCGTGACCTGCAACATGCCCCGCCGCTCCGGATCCATGGTGGTCTCCCACAGCTCGGATGCGTCCATCTCGCCAAGACCCTTGTGCCGCGAAATATCGACCTTTCGGTTTTCCGGAAGGTCTTTGAGGAAGCTGTCGAGCGCCTTTTCGTCTTTGAGATAGTGAGCGTTCTTTCCGGTCACCGCCTTGAAGAGCGGGGGCTGCGCAATGTAGACGTAGCCGGCCTGTACTAGCTCGGTCATGTGGCGGAAGAAGAATGTGAGCAGGAGGGTGCGGATGTGTGCGCCGTCGACGTCGGCGTCGCAGAGCAGGCAGATCTTGTGATAGCGAGCCTTCTCGAGGTCGAAGTCCTCGCCAATGCCGGTGCCGACGGCTGAGATGAGTGCTTGGATCTCGTTGTTCTGAAGGATCTTGTCCATACGAGCCTTCTCAACGTTGAGGATCTTGCCTCTCACAGGCAGAATCGCCTGATACTCGCGGTCTCGCGCCTTGACTGCCGAGCCTCCTGCCGAGTCACCCTCGACGATGAATAGCTCTGAGATCTCCGGATTTCGACTTGAACAATCGGCGAGTTTCCCTGGGAGGTTGCCTGCGGAGTCGAGAATCCCTTTTCGGCGGGTCAGGTCGCGCGCTTGGCGCGCAGCCGCGCGAGCGCGGGCGGCCTGAACGCACTTCTTGACGATGTTGCTTCCCTCTGAGGGATACCGCTCGAGCCAGTCGGCGAGCTCTTGGTTGGTCGTCACCTCGACGAAGCTGCGCATGTCGGTGTTGCCCAGTTTGGTCTTGGTCTGCCCTTCGAACTGCGGGTTCTGAAGCTTGACCGAGACGATCGCCGTTACTCCCTCGCGAATGTCTTCGCCCTGGAGGTTGTCGTCTTTCTCTTTTAGGATTCCCCGCGCCCTGCCGTACTTGTTGATGGCATTTGTGAGGGCCTTCTTGAAGCCCTCCTCGTGCATACCGCCCTCGGTCGTGTGGATGTTGTTGGCAAACGAGAAGAGCGCTTCGTTGTAGCCGGTGTTCCACTGAAGGGCGATCTCGACCTCAGCGCCATCTCTGGTTGACTCGAAGTAGCACACGTGGCGGTGGAGCGGCTCTTTGGTCTCGTTAAGGTGGCGGACGAAGTCCTCGATTCCGCCCTTGTACTTGAAATCCCACCTCTGCTCCTCGCCTCGCTGGTCAATGAGGGTGATTTCAAGGCCCCTGTTGAGAAATGCCATTTCCCGAAGGCGCTCGAGCAGGGTTTGGGTCCGAAAGTCCGTCTCTTCGAAAATTTCAGGATCGGGATGGAACGTGATGCAGGTGCCGGTCTTCTTGCTCGCCGCCCCTTTCTGGAGCTTGCCGAGCGGCTTACCGCGCTCGTAGCTCTGCGTCCAGACTTGGCCCTCGCGCCGAATCTCTAGATCCAAGTGGCTTGAGAGTGCGTTGACTACCGAGACCCCCACCCCGTGCAGTCCGCCCGAAACCGTGTAGCCGCCGCCAGCCTCCCCGAACTTGCCGCCGGCATGCAGCGTTGTCATGACGATCTCCGCTGCCGACTTGCCCTTGAACCGCTTGTCTGTGCCGACTGGAATTCCCCGCCCGTTGTCCTCAACGCGGCAGGAGCCATCTGGCTGAATTGTCACGACGATCTTGGTGCAATGCCCCGCGAGGGCCTCGTCAACTGAGTTGTCGACCACTTCCCAGACAAGGTGGTGCAGGCCTCGCGATCCCGTTGATCCGATATACATGCCCGGGCGCTTGCGAACCGGGTCCAGACCCTCGAGGACGGTGATGCTGTCGGCGCCGTATGCCTGCGGGCCAGAAGCCGCCGTGTCTGATGCTGTCTTTGTTGCCATCGGGCTCCCGTTCTCGACCCTGCGCGCACAACACGCGTCGGCGGGGATCGTTATCCGATGCCCCTATTTCGGGTCTGATATTTCAGTTGCGCCCTGCTCGACCAGTGGTCGCGGCCCGGCCCGGCGATCCGCATTTCGCGAACTCACCCTTGCGGCCCACACGGAGTCGTGTGGTCACGACATAATCCCTGTTCAACGTAGGTTAAGCAGCGTAAATTACAACAACGTTAGTATACCGCCTCGGTACGTCAATTCCGACGATTCAGGCGGGTTCGGATCCAGCTTCAAGGGTCACCGCCGCCCCCGGTCAACGACGACGCGAACGCGAGGCTCACCGCCCAGTGAGTACACCTCCACCGCCCAGTGAGCCAATGTCGATTTTTCGTATCCGAGAAGGGTCGCGTCCGCGTTTGTTGCGGCAACGACAAGCAGCTCCCCGTCTCGGTATGTGATCGTCGTACGCTCGGCCAGCTCGGGGTCTATGACGCCATCTAGGGTCGGGGCGGCGGATTCGTCAGCACACAGCGCTCCGCCCAGCCGATCGATCACCGCGCCTAGCGCATCGCCTATTTGTTCTGGATCTGCTCGCCTTTCGCTTCGGCGGGACCGCGTGGACCTGCCCCTGTTGGGTGATCGGGGCGACTGCGGAACTGGGCTCATGTGATCTGCTCGACCCTTCCCATCTTGACTGAATAGGTCGCACTGACTTGCTCACGGATTTCCGTTGGCAACATGCCCGCCGCTGTCAGTATCGACTGAGCGCTCGCCAGCCGTTCGACGAGCAGGCGAGAGCGGCTCGGATCCAGCTCTGAAAAGACGTCGTCGAGAAGTAAGATCCCCTCCTCCCCCGACGCCGCGGCGACGCTCTCGTGCTCTGCGAGCCTCAGCGACAGAGCAACCGTGCGCTGCTCCCCCTGAGATGCCCTGGTCCTCGCATCGAGTCCATTTACCGAAATCGCGATGTCATCGAGGTGGGGGCCGGCAAGGGTCAGTCCGCGACGAAGTTCCTCGGGGCGGGCCGCCTTAAGCGCCTCTTGTAGGGCCGTAGCGCTTCCGGCACCGGATTTGTCGAATGAGCACGCGTATTCGGCTCTGAGTTCAGCCCCTATGCCGGGTCCGCAAGCTTGCCTGTATACGCTCTCAGCCACTCCCATGGCCGTCTGAAGGGCGTTGCGACGGGCGGCTACTAGCGCCTCCCCTTTTGTCGCCAATTGGCTGTCCCAGACGTCCAGCGTTTCTGCGTCGTGCTTTCGCGTGAGTGCTGCCGATTTCAGCAGCCCGTTTCGCTGCTTGAGAACTCGCGCATAGTCGGAGACCACCCCCGCCTTTGCCGGTCTCAGCTTCACCACCAGATCATCGATGAAGTCGCGGCGCCCGCCGGGGGGACCCTTGACAATCTCGAGGTCCTCCGGTGCGAAGAGTGTGGCTGTGACGACACCTGCCAATTGCCGCCGCCGCGGGTCACGTGTGTTGTTTACGACGGCGTCGCGTTCCTTTCCAAGCCCGAGGGCCACGCGCACCTGATTCCCGCGTCTGTTTTCGACAAGAGCGGAAATGCGTGCCGACTCACAGCCATCGCGGACAACGCTTTCTTCGCGAGATGTCCTCCACGAATGCTGCACCGCTAGGTAGTAGATCGCCTCCAAGATGTTCGTCTTTCCCTGTCCGTTCTCGCCTTCGATTAGCGAAACGCCTGCTGGGAAGTGGATCTCGGCTTCTTGATAGTTTCGGAAGTTGTGTAGTTCGAGCTCGCGTATCAGCAAACTGGTCAGATTCGAATTGGCATTAGCAGATGTCGGTAGTCAGCGCTCTCGACCCCCTGGAGCAGTGCTGCCTTGAGTTCGTCGACGATCTCTATCGCCACGGTCTCTCCTGGACAAGCGCTGATCGCCTCCCTTAGATACCCGGGGTTGAACGCAATGGTGAGGTCTTCTCCCTCGAATTTCACATCGCTTATATCTTCGTCTGCCTCTCCGATGTCTTGCTCTCGGACCGAAACGCTCACGCCCGATGCGCTACAGGCGATGCGCACTGGTGTGTTTTGTTGAGCCAAGGTACCTACCCGCCTCAGCGTGTCAGAGAATTCGGTCTTGCTAATTGTCAGTTTCCGCTCGAAGCTTGCTGGGATGAGCTTCTCGTAGTCCGGGAATTCCCCTTCGATCAGTCTCGCAAGGATGCTCACCGACCCTGCCACGAACCCCGCCTCGCGCTCTCCGAGAGCAACGCTCACCGACTTCGCCGACTCGGACTTGATTGTTCTCCCAACTTCTGAGAGCGCCCTTGCTGGAATGAGACAGCCACCCTCAGCGACGAGGCCCTCGCCGGCGTCAAGGTCTCTTATCGACAGGCGATAGCTGTCAGTTGCAACCAGGCGCAGCCGCCCGCCTACCTCGGTCAGCAGGACTCCGGTCAGAATCGGCCTGGCCTCGTCCGTTGACGCGGAGGAGGCAACCTGGTTGATGGCCTCCTCGAGTTGATCTGCTGAGATTTCTGCCCCTCTCTGCCCCTCTATCTCTCCTAGGGTGGCGAGATTCGGGTAGTCCTCTGCCGGGAGGGTTCTCAGCTTGAAGTGGCTCTTCCCGGAAGTGATGACAGCTTCGGATCCGCTCGATTCAATCAGTACTGTTCCTGCTCCGAGCGTCTTGACAATGTCTTGCAAGTAGCGGCTCGGGATCAGGACTGAGCCGGATTCCTCGACTGAGCCGGCGACGCATGCGGTTACTGAGACGCTCTGGTCCGTGCCCGACAGGCTGACTGGCAGAGCGCCGCTTGCTTGGCCTCCGGCGGCCCTGATGAGAATTCCGGACAACGCGGGCTGGGTGGCCCGCTGGCTCACAGCGCGCGCCGCTGACTGGACTGCTGCGACCAGTTGCTCTTGGTCACATTGAATCTTCAATTCACACCCCTACAGCAGCAATACATAAAGGCTCTCTTAGTTAGTTGTTGTAGTTGTAGGCCCTGTGGAAACAGGGGAAATCTCCAATACACCGCCAATCACCAGGCGCTTTTCGGCAAAACCACAAAAATTAGCTGTGCGCGCGAGTCGCGGAAACCCGGTGACAAGATCTGTGGGATCGGTGAACAACGTAGCACCGCGATGTGACAAAACCACGAGCTATCCACAGCTCCTCACCATGGCGGTAATGTCGTTGACTTGGTTCAGGGTCTTGCGCTTCTGCTTCATCTGGTCGTTGATCTTACGCACGGCATGGAGCACAGTCGTGTGGTCTTTACCACCAAAGGCTTCACCAATAGCGGGTAGTGATAAGTCCGTGAGCTCCCTGCAGATGTACATGGCAACTTGGCGCGCATCCACCAGGGGCCTAAGGCGTTTACTGCTCAACAACTGCTCAGAAGTGAGATTGAAGTACTCGGCGGTGGCGTCGATGATTGTCTGCGCCGTAATAGGGCGAGCTTCTTCAAATAGGTGCCCCTGGAGCTCAGCTTCGGCGAGGTCAGTAGTGATCGGAATGCCGTCAAGAGACGCATAGGCAACGACGCGATTCAACGCGCCTTCTAGCTCTCGAATGTTGTCGCGGCACTTCGAAGCGATGAGCGCGAGCACATCGTCAGGCACCGCGACCCGCTCAGCGTCGGCACGCCTGCGAAGAATTGCAATTCTTGTTTCGAGATCGGGTGCTTGGATGTCGGTAATGAGACCCCAAGAGAGGCGCGAGCGGAGCCGGTCCTCAAGCGACCCAAGCTGCCCAGGCGGCTGATCGCTCGAGAAGGCCATCTGCTTATGGTTGTTGTGGAGCTCGTTGAAAGTGTGAAAGAACTCTTCTTGGGTGCGCTCACTATTACCGAGGAACTGAATGTCATCGACGAGCAGCACGTCGACGGAGCGGTAGCGGGCTTTGAACTGCGGGGTCCGGTCATAACGAATGGCCGTAATGAAGTCGTTGATAAAAGTTTCGCTGGTGACATATTCAACGCGCTTGCGCGGGTAGAGCTTCTTGACAGCGTTACCTATGGCGTTCAGGAGGTGCGTCTTGCCGAGGCCGGCATCGCCGTGAAGAAACAGGGGATTGTAAACCTGAGCTGGTTGTTCGGCAACGGCACGGGCGGCGTGATGCGCTAGGCGATTGCTCTCGCCGATAACGAAATTCTCGAATGTGTACTTCGGCGCAAGGCCGTCGTCCGTCGGGAAGAAATCAGGCTCTTCATCTCGCGCCGGCTCAGAGGTCACCCGGACTGGAGGCTCGACAACAGCAACAGGGGCCTCCGATGCCGGCGGCATGTCGGGGTCAACGACCAACCGCAGAGCGACGGGCTCGCCGAGCATGTCGTTCAGGACCTCCACGACGGGGTCGTACAAATCACCTTCAATCCGATTTCGAACGAACGAGTTCGGAACCGCGAGGGTAAGCGTGCCGCCCTCAAGGGACACGGGCCTTGTAGGCGAAAGCCATGCCTTGTAGGTGGCATCGGAGGTCGCCGAAATCAGCCGTTCGGCAGATCCGGCCCAAAGGGCCTGGGCAGAGAGGGGCGGAGAATCAGACAATGGGCACTCCCCAACGTTGTCCACAGCCATACCCACAAGCCTGTGGATAGGCGCGATGGCGCGACAGTAAGGACGCAGGTCCGGCGAGAAGTACCGCCTCGGGCGCCGCCGTAACTACCGCCGCCGAAGCGCCGCCGAAGCGCCGCCGAAGCAAAGCGAGCAGCCCTGCCCGAGAAGGGGGGAAGTCCCCAGGCGCCCATGGCACCGTGGGTGTCGCCGAGTATAGCAATGCCTCCGAGGGCGTCAAATGGGTCGCATCTAGCAGGCAATTGTTGGGAAGAAATGCCGCCAGCTCACCCCCCTGCGACGTGAATGCTCCCTTGACCGGAGGGTTCCCGGGCACCTAGGGTTACCCCACCTCGCGCCAAAAATGACGGCGCCAAGGCTTGCCGCCGCATAAGAAGACTTGGCGGCCTGGTGGGCCAGGCCGGTAAGCGACGGCGCCAGACGACTAACGAAAGAAGCGCTTGAGTGAAAAGGACCTATCAGCCAAACACCCGGCGCCGGAAGAAGAAGCACGGATTCCGAAGGCGGATGCGTACTCGTTCGGGGCAGGCCATAATCGCCAGACGCCGGAAGAAGGGGCGCAGCCGAATTTCTGCCTAGTGCAGACGAGCCGGCCGGGGCGACTGCGCCTGAAGGCAGACATCGATAGAGTTGTGCGCTCGGGCGCTCGCCTGAAGGGGAATCACTTGCAGGTGGCCGCGCTCGAGACCGGCGACACCCCACCGCTGATGGCCCTCGCTGTGGGGCGGATGGCCGGAGGAGCGGTGGTCCGGAATCGGATCAAGCGGAGGTTGCGCGCGGCGGCTGCCGAGTGTGAACTAGCCGAGGGGTTCGCTTATGTTGTTTGGGGGGACTCCGAAGTAGAACGGATGGACTATTGGGAATTGCTGGAAGCGCTACAGTCGCTGACTCGGCGCGCAGCAAAGAAGGCGGAAAAGACGAAAAGCCCTGGTCACCACTAGCGTGGTTGGCGATCGGGCTAATTCGTCTGTACCAAATGACGCTAAGCAAGCTGATTGGCGCCCAGTGCCGATACATGCCGTCGTGCTCGCAGTACACGTTAGAGGCGATACGCAGGTTTGGTTTCTTCAGGGGCGGCTGGATGGGCGCGAGGCGGATCGGCAGATGCCACCCGTGGGCCGACGGCGGCCATGATCCGGTACCGGAGCGCCGATGAACCAGATTATTGAACTAATCGTTCAAGGGTTTAAGGCAGACATGGCTGCCGGAAATCCATTTGCTGCAATCTTGGGAGTCCTGCTCCGAACGCTTGGCGGAGTGCTTTCGGGAATCTACACGGTAATTCCGAGCTACGCGATCGCAATTGCCCTGCTCACGCTGCTTGTCAGGGCGCCACTTTGGCCGCTGACCGCGAAGCAGACTAAGTCCATGGCGGACCTTCAGAAGATCCAGCCGGAAATCCAAGAACTCAAGAAGAAGTACAAGGACGATCGCGTCAAGCTCAACGAGGAGCTGATGTCGCTCTATCAGGAGCGAAAGATCAACCCCCTCGGGAGCTGTCTGCCGATTTTGATTCAGGGCCCGGTGCTGTTCATCTTGTGGCGAGTTCTCGGCGTCGCGTGGGGCGCGCCGAGCACCAAACCATTTAGCGGCGCCGTGACGAACTTCTGCACAAATGAACTCGGCCAGCCATCCCAATGTGTTACCGGAACAGCATTTCTACCGGTTGACAGCTCCCTGTTTAGGGCACTTCAAGGTCACAACGTGTCGTTTTTTGGTATCGACCTCACCAAGCCGGGAAGCGGACAGACTGGACTCGGCTGGGTCATGTTCGTCGTGCTAATCATCGCAGTGATGGCGACAATGTGGTACCAGCAAAGGCAGATGCAGAAGAAGACAGGAGCGGCAAACCCGCAAATGAAGGCTGTCGGGCAGATCATGCCGCTCTTCTTCGGGCTACTCACGTATCAACTTGCGGGTGGCCTGGGCATCTACTTCGTGGTTGGCAACTTGTTTCAAATCGGGCAGCAAGAGGTCCTGCTTCGGCGCATGGAGAAGACCCCCGACGGAGGCGCAAAGGGCGAGCCCGATGACAGGAAACAGAAGACCGGGGGCTTCATGGCGGCCCTGCGGGAGAAGCAGCAGGCCCAGCTCGAGTCGTTGCGGGCCAAGTCAGATGGATCTTCCATCGCTAAGACGGCGGGAACAAGTGGTGACCAAACATCAAAAAAGGCCGCTGGCAGAGACAAGCAAAGCCCGCGAGAAGGCAACGAAGC
>QEUQ01000065.1 GCA_003577105.1 Acidobacteriota bacterium
GCCAGACCGACAGATCAACAGCAAGGCACGGAGCCAGTCATAGATAGCGAGTCAGACCTACCCCCGAGACCGTGACCCTTACATCATGAGTGTCATAGGCGGGCGGTAGGGTTGAATCCTTCATGGCACTTCCCCGTTATACGAGGAGGTGCTCGGATTGCTTGCCCAGATCAAGACTGCAGCAGTGGTCGGCATGGAAGGTCGGCCGGTTCTGGTCGAAGTCCATATCGGCGCAGGACTTCCATCGATCAATTTCGTTGGGCTGCCTGATACGGCAGTGCGGGAGGCCAAGGATCGAGTCCGAGCCGCCTTGCTGTCATCCGATCTCGAATGGCCCAATCGCCGCGTCACGATCAATCTTGCGCCGGCGGACATCCCCAAGCTTGGTAGCTCATACGACCTCGCAATCGCTCTCGGCATTCTCGTTGCAGGTGGGAAGCTTCCGGCTAGCGCAGTTGAGAACCTCTGGGTGTTCGGAGAGCTGGGCCTCGATGGCTCGGTGAGATCCGCACCGGGTTTTCTCGCGGTTGCGAACGCGGCCATGCGCTCCCGGGCACTGCTCGTCTGCGCTGAGAAAGACCTTGCTCAGGTCCGTGGAATGCGTGGGCTTGAGCTGGCCCCTATTCGATCAGTGCGCCAGCTGATCGATGGACTGGGGCAGCCCGTGACGTCTGGGGAGTCCGGCGCAGAGAGGCGCAGCTACCGCAAAGCGCTAAAGACGGTAGTTCTCAATGGTTCTGGCATTCATGGCAATGAGGGCTGGAGCGCATGTGATCTCGATCTCGCGGATGTGCGAGGTCAGCCTCACGCACTGCGCGCCATAGAAATTGCCGCCGCCGGCGCACTCAACCTGTTGATGTACGGACCACCAGGCTCGGGAAAGACAATGATCGCTCGGCGGATCCCAGGAATCCTTCCTCCACTCGACGACGACTCGGCCATGGAGGTTCAACTCGTTCATTCGCTTGTGGGAGCGGCTCGCGCCAAACGAAGCTGGCGCACTCCTCCCTTCAGGGCTCCGCATCACACCTGCTCAGCGTCGGCTCTGGTCGGGGGCGGCAGCGGCATGGCGCTGCCGGGCGAGGTCTCCCTCGCTCACAAGGGCGTCCTCTTTCTCGACGAGCTTTCGCTTTTCTCGCAGCACTCGCTCGACGCGCTTCGCCAGCCAATCGAAGACGGCCAGGTCATCATCTCGCGAAGCAGGGCAACCGTGAAATACCCCTCGGCGACGATGCTGATCGCTGCGGCCAATCCGTGTCCATGCGGCCACTTCGCCGCGTCTGCTCATTCACGGAGCGCGGCGGTGAGTAGCTGCAAGTGCGCGGACGCGGCCGTGGAGAGGTACAAACGGCGCATTTCGGGACCTCTGCTCGACCGCTTCGACCTCGCCATTCCGCTGAAGCGGGTGCCCCCGGAGTTGATGATTTCCTCGCCTCCCGCGCTGTCTTCAGCAGAGACGCGCACTCGAGTCGAGCAGGCGCGCGCAGTTCAGGCCGAACGCATTGGGGCGAAGGCGACAGTCAGCGGCGTGCCAAGTGCCGAGCTAGCGAGGCGTCTTCCGCTTAGTCCGCAGCCGGCGGAATTTCTCGCCCGCCTTGCGAGCGCCTGCGGCTATTCAGGGCGTCGAATCCACCGGATTCAGCGAGCTGCGTGGGTAATTGCCTCGCTAGACGGACGCGACGACGTGCAAGTTGCTGATATCGAGGAAGCGGGAAGGTTGTGGATTCATCCATATGGTGAGTCATGAGCACAATCCCAGAGGTCGATGATCTGGGCGCGGCGCTGGCCGTCATGGCAGCTCCGCTTGGAAGAAGACGGCTCGATCGCGCCTTAGCCGAGCACCCGACGATTTCTTCGGTATTCGAATCACTGTTGGAGGACCGAGATTGCGGAGACTTTCTCCGCGGCTGCAACCCGACCAGACTCGAGAGGGCACTTGAGCATCTTGGGGGGAAGCTCGTTGCGGCCTGCGACTCTGCCTATCCGCAGCTGTTGCGGCAGGTCGCACACCCCGCCCCCTTTCTCGTTGTTGCGGGTGACCATTCGCTTCTCGAGGCGCCGATGATCGCGATGGTCGGCACGAGGCGGGCGACGATCACCGGCAGACGGGTGGCGGCGAGAATCGGGCGCGAGATAGCTGAGTCTGGCGTATCGGTCGTCTCGGGCATGGCACTGGGGATCGATGCCGCTGCTCACGGCGGAGTACTGGATTCCCATGGCGGAACTAGTGGCCGTCCGGTCGGCGTACTTGCCTGCGGACTTGACGTGGTCTATCCCAAGGCCAATGCCGGCCTATTTGGCCGAGTTCTCGATCGCGGTTTGTTGATCTCGGAGTTCGGAATCGGCACGGCGCCCGAGAAATGGCGCTTTCCGGTGCGAAACCGAACCATCGCCGGGATCGCACTTGGCGTCGTCGTCGTCGAAGCCCACGCCACCGGTGGGGCACTAAGCACCGCAGCCGCCGGGCGCGAGGCAAATCGGGAGGTCATGGTGGTTCCTGGGTCAGTGGACAATCCCGCCGCCGAGGGCATTACTGCGTTGCTGCGTGACGGAGCGACTCCCGTGGCGAGCGGCCGTGATGCGCTCATGGCTATTGCCGGGCTCGACGCCGGCTCAACTTCCACCGAATCTTCGGTACCCCCAGGTCACGCTAGTAGTCCGAGTCTCTTTGCTGAGATTCCGCTTAGCGACGTGATAATGGACTTACTCGGAGATGGTGCTGAGAGAAGTGCTTTTGAGATCGCAGACGAGGCTGGTGTGAGCGTCGCGGTCCTCCTGGATTCCCTTCAGCCGTTGCTCGCCGCGGGGTCGATTGAGCGTAGCGGTGACGGTTCGTTCGCCATGGTTTCCAGCCGTCGGTGACAGTTCCGGAGAGGCGAGTGACCGAAGAGAAGCGTTGACATCTGTCGCGCTTGGCCTTAGCTTCATCACATGCAAAGCAAGCACGGCCTAAGCGATGAAGATCTTGTTGATGATTGGGTCCGCTGGCTGGAGAAATCGCGACACATGTCGCCCAACACTGTCGTCGCCTACCGGCGAGACGTTGGCGACTTCCTTGGCTTCGCGAACCGCCTCGGTGCTGACTTGGCTGCGATCGACCGGCGCCTTCTTAGGCGCTACCTTGCCTTCCTCGATACCCGGGAATTTGCGCGATCCACGATCGCCCGCCGGGTTTCAGCCGTTCGAAGTCTTTTCGGCTTTCTAGAAGCAAACTACGAGGAGATCGAAGATCCAACGGGAGGCCTCGAGCTGCGGCGAACCGGGCGAAAACTGCCAGATGTTCTCGCACCAGGAGAGATCGATTCGCTTATCGAGTCAGCGATCGTCGGAGCAGGCTCGGGAATGGGCCAGATAGGTCCCGAGACGATTCGGGATATTGCATTGGTCGAGCTGCTCTACGGGTCGGGCCTGCGGATATCTGAGGCACTGGGGCTCCGTGTGGCCGACTGGGAAAACTCAGACTTCATCACGGTTACCGGGAAGGGCTCTAAGGAGCGGAAGGTCCCCCTCAGCTCGCCGAGCAAGGCGGCAATGCAACGGTACCTGAATGAGGCACGCCCCGAGCTGGCCTCTCGATCGAATTCCCCGCTGGATTCGCTCTTCATCAATGGTCGAGGCAAAGCAATGACCCCGCGCGACGCCCGGCGAATCTTCGAAAGAGCAGGCGTCGGTGGCGAAGGCGTCGGTCCGCACACGCTTCGCCACTGTTTCGCGACGCACCTGCTAGAGGGCGGGGCGGACCTGAGAGTGATTCAAGAAATGCTAGGACACACTAGTATTGCGACAACACAGGTCTATACGCATTCGAGTCGCGGTCGAATGCGGCGGGTCTTTGACGCATCGCACCCACGCGCGTAGGACCTGGGATATGAAAGCGAGCGTTGTTTGGATCAATCCGCCGAGATACGGGCACTCTGGGAGGAGTACAAGCGCACGGGAGAGCTGACCCTGCGTGAGCAGCTCATCCTCCATTACGCGCCACTCGTGAAATATGTGGCCGGGCGGGTGTCGGTTGGATTGCCGGCCAATATCGACCAATCCGATCTAGCGAGCTATGGCGTCTTCGGGCTCATGGACGCAATTGACAAGTTCGACCTTGAGCGCAACATCAAGTTCGAAACCTACGCGATTGCCCGCATCAAGGGCGCCATCATTGACGAGCTGAGGGCAATCGATTGGGTTCCGCGGTCGGTTCGGTCAAAAGCGCGCGAGCTTGAGAAAGTCACTGCTGAGCTCGAAAACCGACTGAAACGTCTGCCAACTGATGCCGAGGTGGCTGCGGAAATGGGGATTTCCGAAGAGGACCTGCAGACCTTGTACGGGCAGATCAGTTTCGTTGGGCTGGTGGCCCTTGATGAGTTACTCAGCATCGGTGGCGAGCAGGGTGACAGTCTCACCATTGGCGACACACTTCCGGACCAGAAGGCCGAGGATCCGGTTGCCGCCTATGAGGTCGAAGAGATGAAAGCTGTCCTCGCGGGCGCCATCAATCGTCTTTCCGAGCGAGAGAAGATTGTTGTCACCCTCTACTACTACGAGGGCTTGACGCTTGCCGAGATAGGGCAGGTGCTGGGTGTCACCGAATCCCGCGTTTGCCAGATGCACACCAAGGCGGTCATTCAACTCAGGGCGAAGCTGCTGGACTCACCAGGTGAGCGTCCCGATCAGATTCGTCCGGGGCGCAAGGCAGGCGTTTCGAAATAGACATCTCCGCGCCAAGCGGGTCTTGTTAGGTAGCTCGGCGAGGGCTAGAGTTGCCGAACCGAGCCGGGCTCGACCGTAGGGCATTGGACCGTTCGGTTTCTGCGCACCGAGACTTCCTTCATTCACTTCCCGGACTGAGCTTCCCTGACGCCACCAGGGGAGACCATGACCGCTTCGATTCACTCGAGACGATTCCGAGTTCTGTCGGCCTCTATCGCGTTCGGCGGTTTGTTGCTGTTCGCAACGGCTCAGCCTGCTAGTGGATCGCCCTACATTGAACTGGCCGAGCCGGTCGACGGCCACGTCCTGAGAACCTACGACAACCATGGCAAGTACGCCAGTGGTCACGCGGGCATCGATTTCTACGCCCCAAGGGCTTCAGCTGTGCGATCCGCAGCTCCCGGGCGAGTAGTCTTCGCTGGATCGGTCGCAGGTAACACCTCAATCACAATCTCTCACGCCGGGGGGTGGCTGACGACGTATTCCTTTCTCCTTGAGGTGAAAGTCAGCAGAGGAGAAGAGGTTGGATCCGGCCGGGAAATCGGGCTTTCTGGGCAAGGCCATGTGCCCGGATCTGAGGGAATCCATTTCTCTTTGCGCCTTGATGGCGAGTATCGCGATCCCGCGCCGTTCTTCTCTCGCTTGCCTGCACACCTGTCCGATGCACCAACGAAACCTGGCGTGCCCGAGAGCCGCCGTGGCGTAATTCACGGTGCTCGGTTGGGGTCCGGATACGCAGCTCTCGCTGACGCCGCAGCGGGTCTCGGGCGCGGATTCCTTGATTTGGCATTCGCCGGGGCGGACTGGACTTCGCGTGCCGTCAATGCTGCGTCGCGCTTCGTCTCGGACGCCGCTGAAAAATTGCGACGGGCCGGGGCAGATCTCGCGAATGGGGCCACACGAATTGCCACGGAGGCCGGAGTACTGGTAGCGGGCATGGTGACTGTCTTCGATCCCGGTCTTGCGAGGCTGGCAAGAGATAGAGCGCGCGCTGCCGGCAGGGAAGCCGAGCGGCGAATGAGCCGGTGGCTCGACTCAAAGAGCGCGGCCGCTATGGAGATCGCCGGTAGGCAGCGGGGCAAGATTGCGCGCAAGGCTCGCGTATTCGAGAGGCTCAATGCTTTCCGGGAGTCTCAACGCGATTGTGTGCCAAATGAAGTCCCGCTGCCCCAGGAGCAAGAGGAGAGCCCGATCGTTGTCTTGGTGGGTGGTTTCGGTTCCAGCCTCCAACTAGGTGGCTTGCCATTTGACATCGACCTAGCGGCAGCCGGAATAGCCCATCGCGACGTAATGGCCTTCTCGTACTCGGGTTTTGCGCCTGACCCCGGAAGCGGACGACCAGCGCCATTCGAATATCGGGCGTCAGATACCTGGAACGGAATCAACGTCGCCTCCGAGCTGCTGATTCGATACCTCTCAGAGATCCGTCGGCGGTTTCCCCGTCGCAGGGTTGCCATAGTGGCGCACTCGCAGGGCGGCATTGTGGCGCGAAAGGCCTTGGTTGATTCCGGCGGAAACCTTACTCCGCCGCCATTGGCCGACCGGCTCGTCACAATTGGAAGCCCTCATCAGGGCTCGCGAGTTGCCAATCGCATTGCAGCCGTACGGGACACTCGTCTTGGCGGTGAAGTGATCGATGTGGCGAGCAGGGCGACAAAGACGGGCGGTAGGTCTCAGTCGCTGGCTGATCTTGCCGACGGATCCGAGGTGATGCGCGACCTCGGCGCGCGTCTGCCTCCGGGAATTCCCGTTACTTCAATCGCCGCGGCTGAAGACCTCGTTGTGCCCGCAACTCAATCTTGGATTCGCGGCGCCGACAACGTTCTCGTCGCGACTGACCAGCCGGGCACATCGGCTCACTCTGGGCAGCTGCGAGATGTCCGGACCATGCGGGCGTTGGAGCTGGCCTTGCGAGGAGGCGTGCCATGCGAGCCCTTTGAGCGGTGGGCAACATCAGACAGGAAATCCGAGCTGATCGAGGAAGCAATCGAGGGGTTCGGTGATTTTGCCACCGACATCGTTCGATCGGCTGATCCGCCATGAGGAGTTGAACTGACGCGGATGCTAGACTTCGCGCATCCCCACGTCTGCTGCGACGGCCACTCGCGGTCCATGCGCTCGTCCCGAGCGGTGGTGAGTGACCGGCCGCGAAGCCTTCACCGCTTGAGAAGCTTCGCGAGCACCAGCTGACGGTTGAAGAACCGCAATCAAACCTAGGAGCGCGAAATGTCAGATGCGCCTGTGGTGACGATGCGCCAGCTCCTAGAGGCGGGCGTGCATTTCGGTCACCAAACCAAGCGCTGGGATCCCAAGATGAAGCCATACATATTTGGCCAGCGAAACGGGATCTACATCATCGACTTGCACAAGTCGCTGGCCGGAATTGAGTCGGCATTTGCCTTTGTCAGAGACACGGTGGCAAGTGGCGGAAATATCTTGTTTGTTGGCACAAAGAAGCAGGCTCAAGATGCTGTCCGCTCGGAGGCGGAACGTGCTGGGCAGCCATTTGTGAACTTTCGCTGGCTCGGCGGCATGATCACGAACTTCCAGACAATTCACCAGCGGATCCTCTATATGAAGGAGCTCGAGGTCATGGAGTCCTCGGGTGAGATGGAGAACCTGCCCAAGAAGGAAGCCCTAAGGTTGAGGCGTGAGAGGGAGAAGCTCGAGCGCAATCTCGGCGGAATTCGCAATTTGTCCAAGCCGCCATCTGCAGTTTTCGTTATTGACACGAAGAAGGAACAGATCGCGGTGACAGAGGCCAACAAGGCCAAGATCCCGGTAGTGGCAGTGGTCGACACCAACTGCGATCCGACCCCCATTACTTACATGATCCCGGGAAATGACGACGCGATTCGCTCTTCGGCATTGATGTCGAGGGTTATTGCAGATGCGGTCATCGAAGGAAAGATGATGCGAGCGGCTGGGATCCGGCCCGACACTGGCGACGACGCCAGGTCAGATGAGCTTTCGGCATCCGGCGGATTGGTCGATGCTGAAGCCGCAGCACAAGCAGCGTCGGAGGAGCCGGCCTCCGATACGGGGAGTGACGCTGACTCCGAAACAGACTCCGAAGGTGCGAAAGATGGAGATTGACGCAAAGACGGTAAAGGCGCTCAGGGACGAAACAGGCGCCGGCATGATGGATTGCAAGAAGGCCCTGATCGAGGCCGGAGGTGACCTCGACGCGGCACGAAAACTGCTTCGAGAGAAGGGTCTTGCCGATGCCAAGAAGCGGGCAGGGAGAACCGCAGGTGAGGGCGTGATCGGTTCGTATATGCATCAGCAGCTCGGACGAGACGTGGTAGGAGTCCTCGTCGAGTTGAATTGCGAAACCGATTTCGTAGCTAAGGGCGATGATTTCGGGACCCTTGCTCATGACATCGCGATGCACATCGCAGCGGCCAATCCGGATTGGGTTTCACGCGACGAGGTGCCCGAAGAGGTAGTTCAGGCCGAGCGGGAGGTCGCTGAGGGCAAGGCTGCTGCCGAGGGAAAGCCCGAGAACATCATCCCCAAGATCGCCGAGGGACGGCTCAATGCCTTTTTCAAGGAGCGTTGCCTTCTCGACCAGCCGTACGTGCGCGACGACAAGCAGACCATCAGCGAATTGGTTGATGCGCTCTCAGCGAAGGTTGGAGAGAAGGTCGAAGTCAGACGGTTCGTCCGGTACGCTGTTGGTGAAGAGATCTGATCGCAGGCGAGCCGAGAGGGGTGCGCCCGATCGGGCAATCATCGCCGGTAAGTAGCGGGATGCGAACCGGCCCTAAACAGGAACGCTTGGCTTGACCGGTTCACCAGTCGAAGAATCTGCAGCTGGAGGCAGCGCCAAGCCTATCTATGACAGGGTCGTACTCAAGCTCTCGGGGGAGGCCTTTGCCGATCCCGCTACGGGTTACAACATCGACCCCTCGATTGTCGCATCGATTGCCAACGAGGTGGCCCTCGCAAAGCACCTAGGCATTGAGTTGGCCGTTGTGGTCGGTGGGGGGAACATCTTCCGAGGCGGCTCCGCGAGCCTCAGGGGTATTGACAGGGCCACCGGCGATTACATGGGCATGCTTGCCACGGTCATCAATGCCTTGGCGCTCCAGGACGCGCTAGAGCAAATCGGAATTCCGACGCGGGTCCAAACCGCAATAGCCATGCAGCAAGTCGCCGAGCCGTACATTTGGAAGAAGGCGATTCGCCACCTCGAAAAGGGCCGAGTAGTGGTATTCGCGGCAGGAACCGGCGACCCCTATTTCACGACCGATACGACGGCGGCCTTGCGGGCAGCTGAGATCGGGGCTGGGGTGATCTTCAAAGCTACGCGAGTAGATGGGATCTACACCGACGATCCCGAGAAGAACTCGGACGCGACAAGAATCGATGAACTTAGCTACATAGAGGTGCTCAACCGCGGACTGAGGGTCATGGATTCGACCGCGATCTCGCTCTGCATGGAGAACAAACTTCCAATCGTTGTCTTTGACCTGATGGTTGAGGGCAACATCAAGAGGGCGGTACTCGGTGAGCACATCGGAACAACTGTCAAGTAGGCGAGGCGACAATTGCTTGAGGTAGTTCAAGAGACTCTTTCCGCTGCCGAGAAGAAGATGCAGCGCGCTGTCGAGGTGACGCAGGAGGATTTCGCGGGGATCAGAACCGGTCGAGCGACTCCGGCTCTCGTCGAGAAGCTCATGGTCGAGTATTACGGAGCCGACACTCCGCTTCAGCAGCTTGCTCAAATCACAGTGCCCGAGCCCAGAGTTCTGGCGGTCGCGCCATATGACAAGAACACGATCGCAGCTATCGAGAAGGCGATCCTCGCATCCAATATCGGGATCACTCCGTCAAATGACGGCTCGGTGATTCATCTCGGAGTTCCAGCTCTCACGGAGGAGCGGCGCAAGGAGATGGTCAAAAACGCACACTCGAGAGCCGAGGAGGGCCGTGTCTCGATTCGGAATGTGCGCCGGCATGCGCGTGATGAACTCGAAGATTGGAAGAAAGAAGGCGAACTCTCAGAAGACGACTTGAAGCGCGCTGAGAAGGAGCTGCAAGACCTGACAGATCGCTACGTCAAGGAGATCGACGAGATGCTGCAGCGCAAGGAAGCCGAGCTTCTCGAGGTCTGAGGGTGGCCAGGCGAGATCGGAAGAAACCCACAAGGCGGGAGAGGCGGCGCGAGGCGCGGGCCCAGTCGGATTGGCCGACACCTGTCGACGAGGGGATCACGGTATACCGAGACGAGGCCGAGGAGTGGCCCGATGAGCCCTCGGAGAGTTTGGAACGTAGCGTTGCACCTGCGCCATCAGGGCTTGATCTTCCGGCGATTCCGGCTTTCGCTGAGCTGAGGGGCGACTCACTCGAGGAGTACGAGCCCGATCGAGAGTCAGAGGTAGTCTCGATTGCGGAAGGTGAATCTCCAGCGGCAAAGGTGGCCGAGCCCGAGGAGACCCTGGAGGTTCCATCTGTCTTTGGGTCGCTCGGAGCCTCGTTATCTGATAGCACTGGCGCACCGGACGCGGCCGCGACGGCGAAGTTGCGAGCCGTACCTGATCCACATGAGTCATCAGCTGAATCGACAATGATTCCGCCGGAGCCTGGCGAGCCCGAGGAATACCTCTCGGTGGAATCCGCGGCGCCCATTCTTGAGCAGCTGCCGGTGCCTGAAAGTGGCCATGAGAGCCAGAGTCTTGAAGAGCTTGCCGAGTCCGCAGGCGCGCACTGGAGAGATCGCCCAGAGGACTGGGAGGCCGAATCACAGGCGTGGGAAGAAATCACGGCCGAGTGGAAGCGTATTGACGAGGAAGAAGCCAGCCTCGAGGAGGCTCAGCTCGAGGAGGCTCAGCTCGAGGAGGCTCAACTCGAAGGAGAGGCTCTTGACGGGCCTGACGAGGCGCTTGATCAGCCTGTCCCGTTGTCCCAGCGGGAAACCCAGCCCCTGCCGACTGTTTCGGGAGAGCCAGATTCCGTTGAGGCAATCTCTGGCGAGGAGGGAAAACCAGGAGAAATAGCGCAAGGCGAGGCCGAGTCCGGTGAGCTGACGGAGACTGCGACGGGCGATTCCTCCTCCTCAGATGTTGAGGATCTCCCGGGGCCTCCGACAGAGGCGATGGTATTGCCCTCCGACTTTCTCGAATCAGGAACAGTCTCTGAAGATTCCGAATCGATCGAGGCGGTGCCATCGCCGGTTCCGCCCCCACCCGTCGTTCACGAAATGCCCAAGAAGCGAGGCGTCGGGCGACTGTTCAAGCGTAAGGCGAAGAGCGAGCCGGAGCCCCTGCCAACAGCAGAACAAGGAGCTGAAGCTGCCGAAGCGGAAGCTCCTGTTGCGGCGTTCGGAGATGTTGTGGCCGCTGAGGCAGGGGGCGAAGCTGCGGAGCTGATAGAAGCGGCCCGGGGTGTCGAGGCGGTGGAGCTGATAGAAGCAACCCAGGTCGAAGCGGCGCCTATTCGTGAGCAACCGGAGTTCCCGGGAGCAGGGCCACCTACCGAGTACGAGCCGCTGCCCGGCACGCCAACATCGGCGGACGTGACTCTCGTGGAATCCGCAGGGGACGAAATGGAGCCGTTGCCAGGCGCTCCTGCCGGAGAAGAGACGGTCGCCGAACCGGTTCCCGCCGAAGCCGGGAAGAAGCGAAATGCCTTTGTTGCCATTGCAACGGGGTTGGTCTTTGCGGCCGTGGCAGTCGGGGTCATCATTGCGGGACCGGGATACTTTGCTGTCTTGGTGGCCGTCCTGGCGATTGCTGCGCAAGTCGAGTTCTTCACTGCGGTGCGCCACGCGGGATTCCAGCCGGCGCCAATTCTGTCGCTGATCGGTGGAGTTGCCATGGTTTGGGGAGGGGCCACTCAGGGTGCGGTGGCGGTGTTATTTGGGTTCTTCGCGACCGTGCTCGCGACCTATCTCTGGTACCACTTCGGAGTGATAAGGACCAGTCCGGTCGCCAACGCTTCAGTAACGATTCTCGGCGCGATGTATCTCGGCTTCCTTCCCGCAATCGCAACACTAGTCGTGGGGGCTCCAACTCCGAACCCCGCGTGGCGAGCGCTCATCATCTTCTTTGTAGCCGTCACCATTGCATCTGACGTCGGCGGATATGCATTCGGATCTTGGTTTGGAAAGCACAAGATGGCGTCGTCGATAAGTCCCAAGAAGTCGGTCGAGGGTTATGTGGGTGGATTTCTGCTTGCTCTCGTGATTGCCGCTGGATTCGGGATTGCCGGCCGATTCCTTAAGAACTCATTCTCGTACTGGCACCTGACAAACGCGCTCGTTGCCGGCTTGGTGGTGGGAATTGCCGCACCACTCGGCGACCTCTTCGAGTCGATGCTGAAGCGCAGCCTGGAGGTGAAGGACATGGGATCGATCCTTCCAGGCCACGGCGGGATCCTTGACCGGATGGACTCCCTAGTTATCTCGACACCGGCATTTTTCGGCTACCTCTATATAGCGGCCCTGATTCAGTCGTGACTTCCAGCGAAGTCCGGCCCTCCGAAGAAACCAGGCCGGACATCCGGAGCGGTGCGGCCTCGTCACCCCCCGATCGCGTGCGCCGCGTAGCAATCATCGGTTCAACGGGGTCGATCGGCACCCGCCCCTACCAAGTGCGAA
>QEUQ01000104.1 GCA_003577105.1 Acidobacteriota bacterium
ACAGGCCGACCAGCGAGGTCATAGGTCTGAGCAAACGCCCCCACGCGCTGACCCGATCGGGTCGTTTCATCTAGCGTGAGTCGCCCTGCGGCATCGTATGCGAGAGTTCTCGAGATCCTGCCCGACCGCTCCGTGGCGCACCACGGACGCCTGCCAAGCTCCATCTCACGAATCCCGGTCATAGCCGAAACGCGACAGGTCTTGGAGAAGCGTTTGTGCCATTGATCGCGCCCGCTCTAGCTGAGGATCTTTGAGAATCTCCTCGGGCGCACGCGACCTGTCAATCCTCCGCAGAAGATTGTGTAGGTCGCGAAGGCGATTGTCGATCTCGGCCGTGTAAACAGGGCCGGGCTTCTCTAAAGCGTCCGCCAGGCCACTGTCGCTCCACAGCATTTCGCAGATCTCAGAAAAAGACGACACCTCTGGCCCAGATGCTTCCAGCCACAACTCGCGCTGTCGCCGTTCATCAGCAAGCACTCGAAGAGCGTCCTCGATGTGTTCTTCTCCGATCCAAAGCACTAGAAGACGCCCGGATCGAATCTGAAGTCTTCCAACGGGATGTGGGCGTCCTGCGAGAACTTTGTCGGCAGCTTGTTTCCACGCACATCAAGTGGCTGACCATGCGCTTGCCACCGCATAGCAGCTAGGCAATCCGACTGAGTTCGGATGCCATCTCTCGCCCCAGCAACTCGCGAATCCCTTCGCCGCGTTCGCCGCGCGCGGGCAGGTTCTCAAGGAACGATACCGCTATCAGCTCCTGGACCTCACTAGTCCCGTGGGTGAATTCATCCTCCAGCGCGTCGAGCAACTCGCCAACTATTGGCTTGCTATCGGTCGCGGCGCGTGGCCCAGAGTCCGAAGACATTTGCTCGCAATACTGTTGTACGACGAATCGGGTAAGGTCGCCAAAGAAGAGATGTGGAAGAACTTCGCCAAAATTGTCAGCAATGTGCTCGCGCAGTATCGGCTCCAGTGGCGGGAACCGAGCGACCAGCCTGTCAATCAGATCAATCGTAGCCTCGCTCATGGCGCACGACCCAGAGCATCGAGCAATTCATCGGCCAGACTCCGCGCAACGAGTCGATCGTGGTGTGGGGCAGCTGGGTTTGCCTTGAGCCAATTTTCAAGCCCCCGCAGCGAGTCTTCTGCCTTCTGACCGTGGTAGCGGCCGTGGACCGGCTTTCCGAACTGACGTTCGTAACGCACCGCGTCTGCCGTTGTGCCGGACCCGACTCGTTTCGGATTCGTAGTGCCCTTGTAGAGATCGTCAACGATGTTCTGCAACTTCGCGCTGGTCACATGCGGCCTGGGCAGTACATCTCCCGAGCCTCGCTTCGCTAGCCCGGGGATTACCGCTCGAGCGCGGCCTGCCATTCGGACGACGTCTTCGCGGAATCGGCTCGCCAAGGCTCCGAGAGGCTTCAGCAACTTGGCCATCGGGGCCACGAATTTTTCGATGCCACTGGCGACTTTGCTTAGACCGGCTCGCATCCCCGAAGAGAGGGAAGTGCCAAGACGTGCTAGGCGACCCGCGCGGGTGGTTGCTGTCGCGGCCTTCGCACCCGCGCGGACTGCCTTGAAGGCCTTGCCGGCGCCGCCGGTGACCGCGCCAATGGCCGCTTCGATCCCGACGTTCTTCCAGGAGAAGGATTTGCC
>QEUQ01000066.1 GCA_003577105.1 Acidobacteriota bacterium
TTGGTCACTCGTTAGCGGTTTCATTCTCCGGCCACCTCTCCCTTCATGCCCAGCGCGCGCGCTATCGCGTGGAGTGGATGAATCGGGCGCTTACCGATTTCCTCTTCAATCGCGGTATCTGCGAGGAGGCAGTCGCCTACGATCACGTCAGGTTCAGACTTCTCGATGCGTTCGACCATTGGCTTGGCGACTTTGCGCGCCATCTCATACCACTTCGCTTTGTATCCCCAGGTTCCGTCTATACCCGTGCAGCCTTCGATCAAGGTCACCTTGGTTCCCGGCACGGCCTTGAGGACATCTCGACCCTTGAGACCCTTTCCCTGTGCACGAAGGTGGCATGGAGCGTGGTACGCGACGTTGCCCAGTTCTTCGGTGAACTCTGCCTTGAAGACTCCTTGCTTCTTGAGCTCGAAGATGTATTCGCCGGCATCCCTGGTCGCCTCGGCGACTGCCTTTGCGTCATCTGACTTGAGGTAGTCGGGATAGTCGTGCCTGAGCACATATCCGCACGTTGGCTGCGGCACGACGATTGCCCGCCCCGCTCGGGCGTGAGGCGCGAGAACTTCAACATTTCGCCGTGCCTTTTCTATGAATCCTTTGACGTCACCCCCATCGAGAGATGGCATGCCACAGCAGACGGTCTCTGGGCAGTTGACCCCTACCCCACACGAGCCGAGGATCTCGACCGCCGCCTTGCCAATTGACGGATCGTTGTACTCGACGAGGCAGGTGGGAAAGAGCGTGGCCCTGGGTGCATCGGCTTCCTTGTCGGGTGCCCGGGCAGCGCCCTCCCTCTCAAACCACTTCGAGAAGCGCTTGTTCGCGTAGTCAGGAAGTTTGCGGTCCCTGGCCACCCCCAAAGTCTTCTCCATGACGATGCGAACCGGCTTGGCGCGATTTGCAGCATTGGCAAGACCCGAGGCGGCGGTACCGAGCTTTCCGGTCAGGTCTGTGGCTCCGAGGAATCGGTCGGTCAGACTCGCCGGCTTGCCTCCAGACCGAGCCGCCCGGGCTCTAAGCATTAGGCGGGGAAAGTCCAGATCCCATTCGTGCGGAGGAACGTAGGGGCACTTGATGTAGCACAGCTTGCACTGGTAGCACTCATCGACGATCCGGTCATTGTCTGAGCGATCCAGCTTCACATCGACGCCGTTGGTCTTCTCATCAATCAGCTTGAATAGCGAATCAAAGCTGGGGCAGAGATCCCAGCAAAGGCGGCAACCGTGGCACAGGTCAAAGACCCGGTCGAGTTCCTCGTGGACATCTTCGGCATCGAAATAGGAGGGACTATCGGGGTCGTATGTGGTGGTCACGTGTCACCTGGCTCTCTGTTCCAGCCCACCGGCCCGAGCCTTGGCCGGTGACAACGAGCGCGGGGGCCGGTTCCGCGCTCGTTGTCATGTTCCGGCCAATTCTTGTGGAGTTCTAGCTAATCGACTCAAGTCCTGCCTGGAATCGTCCCGCGTGGCTCTTCTCTGCCCGGGCGAGAGTCTCGAACCAGTCAGCAATCGTGTCGAAGTCCTCTTCGCGTGCGGTCTTGGCGAACCCTGGGTACATCTCGGTGTACTCATAGGTCTCGCCTTCAATCGCCGACTTCAGGTTGTCGTCAGTGTCGCCCACGGCCACGCCGGTTACTGGGTCGCCAACTTCGGCCAGATAATCGAAGTGTCCAAACGCGTGTCCTGTCTCACCCTCTGCGACCGAGCGAAAGAGCGCCGCGACATCCGGGTAGCCCTCGACATCGGCCCGCCGGGCGAAGTAGAGGTACCTCCGGTTCGCCTGGCTCTCACCGGCAAATGCCTCTTTGAGGTTCTCGTGTGTCTTGGTTCCGTTCAGATCAGGCATCTGTCTCCCTTTCGGTTGTTGCCCTATTGCCCCGCAGCGCACTCCCGGCGCCCGGATTACCGTCAGCTCTTTCGGCCCTTGGGCCGGCAGAGCTTGCAGATCCCCCTAAAGATGACTTCAGTCTCTTCGACCTCAAAGCCCACTTGCTCTGACGCCGGCATTCGAACCCTAGCGGTGTCTATCCCGCGCACGTCGCCCACCGAACCGCACTTGCGGCAGACCGTGTGATGATGGCGTTCGACGTTGGGATCGAAACGGAGCGAACCAGTTCCAACGTCGAGCGTGAGGAGTTCTCCGAGCTCATTCAGTTCATGCAAGACCGTATAGACCGTCTTGCGCGAGATCGAGGGCATGGTCTCCAGAGCCGACTCGTAGATCGCATCTGCAGTGGGATGTGTGGTGTTGGCCTCCAGGATTCCGAAGATGCACTGGCGCTGGGGTGTGATCTTCAGACCCTTTTGCCGGTATAGCTCGGTCATCTCGGCAGCAGTTCGCATCGCCGCTCTTTCGCCACTGGCACGCTGAAATTACATGCCATACTAACTAACAACAAATGTCAGTTTACATGAATTGGCGAAGTGCCGCAACTGGCTTCGATGTAGCTAGCCTATGCTCGCTCGGCTTGCCAGGTACTTGTCTATGCTCCGGGCTGCGTCTCGCCCTTGGGCCATTGCCGCGACGACGGTTGCGCCGCCGGTTACGAGATCGCCTCCCGCGTACACGCCAGGCAATGAAGTGGCGCCGTGCTCGTCGACCTGAACGACTCCCCACTTGTTTGTGACCAGGCCCGGCTCCGTCCCGGTAACGGTCGGATTGACCCCGTAGCCGACCGCGATGATCGCGGTGTCGCATTCGATTACGCGCTCCGTTCCCGGCTTGGGGATCGGGCGGGCGCGGCCCGATTCATCGGGCTCGCCCAGCTCGAGTTCAATGACTTCGACGCCGGTGACAATTCCGTCTTTGCCGAGGAACCTAGTGGGTGCCGAGTAGGTCAGTAGCTCAACGCCTTCGGAGAGCGCGTGATCAACTTCTTCGGATCGGGCGGGCATCAGCTCGCGGCTCCGCCGGTAGAGCAGGATCACTTGATCGGCGTTCATGCGGAGAGCGACCCGGCAGCAGTCCATAGAGGTGTCGCCACCGCCGACGACGACGACTCGCCCGCCCAAGTCCACAGGGGTGTCGTAATTCGGGAACAGGTCAGCCCGCATTAGGTTGACTCGCATTAGGAACTCGTTACCCGAGTACACACCGACGAGGGATTCGCCCTCGATGCCAAGAAAAATTGGAAGTCCGGCTCCCGTAGCCAGGAAGACGGCGTCGAACTCATCGAGTAGCTCCTCGATGCTGGCGACCCGGCCAATCACAGCATTGGTGACGATCTGGACGCCGAGATCTTCGAGCGCGGATAGCTCGTAGGCGACGATCTCATTCGGAAGCCTGAATTCGGGAATCCCGTAGACCAGCACACCACCGGCGCGGTGCAGTGCTTCGAAGACGGTTACGCCGTGACCTGCGGCCGCGAGGTCACCTGCGGCAGCTATACCGGCAGGACCGCTGCCCACCACCGCGACCTTGAATCCGCTGGAGAGGGTCGGCCTGGTCTTGCCGTTTACTTTCTCTTCGCGTGCCCAGTCCGCGACGTAGCGCTCGAGATTGCCGATCGCCACCGAAGTTCCCTTCCGCTCGAGCACGCAGTACTTCTCGCAAGCCATCTCTTGCGCACAGACGCGTCCGCATATTGCGGGGAGAGCATTCGTCTCCGACAGTACGGCATAGGAGCGGGCGAGATCGCCCTCCTGCAGCGCCCCGATGAAGCCTGCGATGTCGATCCCGACCGGGCAATTCTCCGAACACGGTGCTCTCTTGCAGAGAATGCAGCGATCGGCCTCTTCGATCGCAATCCTGTCGGAGTAGGCGAGTACAGCTTCATTCCAGTCATCGCGCCGATCTTGCGGGTCTCGCTCGGGAGTTGGATGACGCTGGATCTTCAGTCGATCGCGAGTCGAAGCGGGTCTCGCGCCGTCGCCGTTTGGGGGGCCGTCAGGCAATTGAACCTCCCCATGCGACCTGCTCGAATTCGCGGAAGGCCAGTTGGCGCGCGGCGAGGTCGTCGAAATCGATTCCGGCTGCATCGAATTCGGGGCCATCGACGCAAGCGAAGTGAGTCTCGTCGTTGACCCGAACGCGGCAGGCCCCACACATTCCCGTGCCGTCGAGCATGATCGGGTTCAGGCTTACAACGGCCGGTACCCGGCGTTCGGAGGCGTAGTCCGAAACCGCTCGCATCATCGGCAGTGAACCCACGGCGAGGAGGCGGTCGGGGCTCCACTCGTCAAAGGCCGTCGCGAGTGGAACAAGCACGTTTCCTTTGATGCCGGCCGAACCGTCGTCTGTCGCGACGTAGAGCACGTCCGACGCACGCCTCAGCTCGTCCTCGAGAATCAGCAGCCTCGACTCACGCGCCCCCAGAATCGAGACCACCCAGTTGCCACGTGACCTGAGCGCGTCGGCAATGGGCCGGATCGCCGCGACGCCGTACCCGCCTGCCAGCAACGCGCAAACGCCGAAGCGCCCGATCTTGCTCGGCCGCCAAGAGGCCCGCAAACATCGGTGATCTCGTCACCGGTGCTGAGGCTGACGAGATCGGCGGTCGACTTGCCGACCTCCTGAATGACAATTTCGATAGTGCCGGATGCGCAATCACCGCCGGCGATCGTGACTGGAATTCGCTCAGAAGTCCCGGCTCTACGAACTACTACGAATTGCCCGGGCTTCCACTTCGAGGCAATTGCAGGGGCAAACACCGTGAGCCTGACTGTGCGCCCTGGCGCCTCGGCCACGAGAACTTCGCGGTTTCGAACGACAAACGGCTCCGACATTGCCTTGCTAGGGCAGGCAGTCAGCGCGCGTTCCGTAGTGTTCATTGCAATCTCGGATTCACAGCTGCAGCGAGTTGCTCATTCTAGGTTGCGCAAGACGAGAGACCCAAAACGGTCAGGCGTCGAGCGAGTCATCTGCCGCTGGCGCAGAAAACCATCGGCGTTTAGCCGCGGCCGCTATGCGGACTTGGTGAATTCGTCGCGCAGCTGAGCGACCTCGCTGAAGATCTTGGAAGTGTCGGGCCGCTCATCCCACTGTATGCCGTCGAACTCGCGGTACGCCCGGTTCACCTGAAATGCGAGGCGCTCCGGCTCTTCCCACTCGCTCCAGCGCCCCAGTTCAATTGCCTGAGCTGCTTCGAGTGTGGTGTGCCCCCTGTCGTAGTGAGAGCGCGCCTCTGCTAGTACGTATTCGAGATATTCCTTCAGTTCAAGGAGATCTTCGGTCGTGCCAACGGGCCCGTGTCCCGGAACAACGATTTCGGGTTCGAGTTCGGCTAGGCGCTCCAGCGCAAGGATCCAATTGTCAAAGGTACCTTCCCAGCCAACGGGTGTGCACTGGTTGAAGAGGACGTCACCAGTGAAGATGACACCCTCGTCTTCAAGGTGGACCACGATGTCTCCGGCAGTGTGGGCCGGGCCGACGTAGAGGAGCTTCGCAGTGGTGGATCCCAGGTCAATCTCGGTGTCCTCATCGATGAGGGTGGTGGGTGGCGTGAGTTCGATGCCTTCAAAGTCAAAGCGGCGAAGCGCCTTTGCAAGGCCTTCCATGGCCGGAGGTAGCCCCTCGGCCTTTGTGAGCATTTGCATGCCTGAAGGGTTCTCGGTTGCAAAGTACTCGGCGCAGAGCCTGTGTCCGATCACCTCTGTACCCGCTTCTGCGAAGAGCTGGTTCCCCCATGTGTGATCACCGTTGTGGTGCGTGTTGATCAGGCGGCGCGGCGTATCCGAACTGATCCCGGAATAGTGCTTGATCAGCTCGCGGGTGCGAGGCAGATCCCAAAAGGAATCGACTACCAGACCGCCGCCCAAGTTGATGAAACCGGAGTTGCTAGCGCCCAGTCCTCCCTCGAGTTGGAGGCATGCATATGCATTGGTGCTGACTTGTGCGAGTTCCATTGCATCTCTATTCGTCGTGACTTCCGCGGTCGCTTCCCATTGCGTGATATCCACCGTCGACATGGAGCATTTCACCGGTGATGGCGCGTGACCAGTCCGAGAGGAGAAAGGCAACCGCCTCAGCAACTGGGACCGGGTCAGACTCATTCCAACCGAGGGGTGCCCTTCGCCGCCACGCATCGCCGAAGGCCGTGAATCCCGGTATCGACTTGGCTGCCATCGTCTTGAGTGGGCCGGCCGCCACCAAGTTGACGCGGATCCCCTTGGGACCCAGGTCACGAGCGAGGTAGCGAGCGGTGGCCTCAAGGGCTGCTTTCGATACGCCCATCCAGTCGTAGGCCTCCCACGCGACGGTCGCGTCGAAGTCCAGGGCGACGATGCTCGAGCCCTCAGCCATCGCAGGAAGCAGCCCGGCGGCCAAGGCCTTGAGTGAATATGCGCTCGTCTGGAGCGCCACAGCAACGTCGTCCCACTCAGCCTTCAAGAAGTTGCCGCCGAGGCAATCGGCAGGCGCGTATCCGATTGCATGCAGGACTCCGTCGATGGACTCGCCGCGGTTGCGGAATTCGGCCGCAATCGCATCGATCTGTGCCTGGTCATTGACATCCATCTCAAAGATCTCTGGCGGCTCGGCAATTGGCAGCCGCTTGGCCGAGCGTTCCGTGAGTGATCGTGTCCGCCCAAAGCCGGTCAGGTAGGTAGTCGCGCCCGCTTCGATGGCCACGCGGGCAACATGAAATGCAATTGAGTCATCTGTGAGGACGCCGGTGATCAAGATGTTCTTCCCGTCGAGGAGCAACCTAGGCCTCCGTGAGTCTGGCTTTTATTTCCAACACCGAGAGCGGTGAACGAGGATCGTAGAGGGGCAAGCGAACTCTGTGCCGGTTGGTAGCTCGGAGCTCGAAGCCGACGTTTCAGCCTCCGGTCAGTGCGCGATCAAGTCGGATCTCCACGGCGGCTCCGCCGTTACGCCCATCGGCCGCCGCCGCGCTACCGCCCATCTCCTCTGCCAAGCGCCTGACGAGAAACAGGCCAAGTCCGGTGCCGGCAGTAAAGCGACTCGAGTGGCTGCCTATTCGGTAGAAGCGCTCGAACACCTTCTCTCGCTGATCTTCCGGGATGCCCGGGCCGTCATCCTCAAAGATCAGTACACATGTTTGGCCACGCGCCTCTGCACGAATCGAGACTCGCGCGCCGGGCGCGTGCCGTGCGGCGTTGGAGAAGAGGTGGCGGAGAACTGTTCTCATCGCGCCCCTGTGACCCTTGGCGATGATCGGTGATTCAGGCGATGCAATTGAGGCCGGAACGGATTCGCCCCACTGTTCGGCGACTTCGCGGGCAATCGCCAGGAGATCGATGTCTTCAAGGGGAAGGTGACTTCGCTTCTGCTCGAGCCGCTGCGAAGCGAGCATGTCTTCGATCAACTGGCCAAGTCGCTTTGCCTGTTTGAGCAGGCTCTCGGATTCGTCGCATGGGTGGTCCTCGGCCATCGCCTTGGCCTGACCGAGGAGGCTCGTCAAGGGGGTGCGGAGCTCGTGGGTGACCGAGGCCACGAAGTCAGCCTGCAGCGCCTTGAGTTCCACGGCAATCTCGCCAGAAGCGGTGGCGGTGGCCGGACCCGAGGCTTCGGCCAGACAAGCCCCGATGATTGCGGCGATCTCGGTCGCCAAGACCATTTCGTCTTCGCTGAAGCCGTCTTCCTTGGCCTTTCCGAGGAGCACGGTGCCGACGGGTGCCGGGCCCACCAAGACCGGCAGGGCCATGATCGTGTCGTACCGGAGCCGGCCCTCGAGTGCGCTCGGCCCTCTGCCGGCGCCGGCCGGAGCGACGACGCCGTGGCCTGCAGCAATCGCCTCCCAAAGAACTGGCGATTCCCCCCGCGCAACTTCGATGCGCGCAGCGGTTCTCTCAAACGGAGGTGAGGCGCAGACGCCGCGAATGCGGGTTCGTCGTCCACTTTCGTCGAGGACAAAGAGGGCAGCAAAGACGGCATCGGACTCTGAAGCCACGGTTCTGCAAAGGATTTCCAAACGCCGGATCAGGCGCGGGGACTCGAGTGCCGATGCGATGGCGGTGACGAGTTCGGAGCTCAATCCTGGTTTGTCGTTTCGGCAAGCACTTGCGAGAGGCGCCGGAAGAAGGCGGATCTCGCAAGCACTTCATCACACCCAGCTTCCTTGGCTGCTGCCGTTCCCTCTTTGTCGGTGTGTGAAATGAAGCCGATCAAGGTGGGAAGCGTGCTGTCAGCACCGCGCGAGGCGCCAACGCGAACGATCGCCTCAAACGGTCGAACCCTGGTGTCGCCGAGGTCAACAAAGACCGTCCTCGTCGAGGCGTCGATCAGCTCCAGTAGCTCGTCTGGGTCTGCCGCGAACTCAACATCTGTGCCGACTGCACGAGCGACACCTTGGATTCGCGATCGATCTAGGACGTCGGCGACCAGTCCTACGACATCTGCCATTTAGGGCTGTCCGTTGGAGAGGGGCGAACTACCCGGATTCGTCGGGTATCTGGTTGCCGTAGGTGTTGGCGAAGTCACCGGCTGATTGGTAGAAGGCGGTGCGTAATCCGGAACCGGGTCGTTACGATCATCCCTCATGGTCGGAGTTGGGCTTGCTTGGACGGTCGGCTCTGATATTCCCCAGCCCGCGAGCCCTCTCTGCCAGGGTGCCGCAGGCGGCATCGCGTTGGGGCATTGGAAGGAGGCCTGACCCATGGCGTAGTAGACGCCGGCAGCCGGACCGCTTGGTTGGTCGAATACCCCGAAGTACCTGCCCGTAGGTGAGACCGCCTGGAGCATCACTGCTGTCGATGCCTCGTCGGGTCCGCACATCTTGATTGCGACTACTCCGGGCCGCGATGGGGTAATGCCTGGCTCCCACGAGACCTCTGGAGCGATCTTGGCCATTTCCTCGGTTTCTTGGGTGTACTTGCCGTTGGCGATGTAGAAGCGCTTCACGGCGATGAGTCCGTTTCGAAGATCCACCTGAGTTTGGTAGTCCGGCCCTGGCGGAATGATCGGTCCGGCTTTGCCGCGGGGTACGGGAATTAGCACGACGCCTGCAACTGACGCCTCGGTTGGGGTCGGCGATGGTTCGGCCGAGGGATCCAGAACCACGTATTCCGTAGCAGGTATCACGAGGTAGGTAAGGAGCGCTCCTATGACGACTCCAAGCAGCAGGGCAATCAGCGGCAATAGCCACGACGATGCCTGACCACCCCCCCCTCCTCCTCCTGCGATAAACGAATCTCCGACTGTCTGGGGTTCGGGCGCTGGAGTCTGATAGGTAGTGCCCTGAATTTCAAAGGGTTGCTGCGAGGCATGCGGATAGACCGGCTGCGGAGGAGCATCGGCAGCAAGCGCTTCATCGGAAGATGACTGCGTGGCAGTGGGCGGTGCTGCAGCGGCCGGGTCCGGCGATGCGGCTTGGATTGGCTGGATCGGCTGTGTCTCGCGCGGTCGCGCGACCACCGGCCTTGGAGGGCGCGCGTCGATTGCCGGCGCGCCAAGCGCGGCCCCGCAATTCAAGCAGGAGCCGGCCCCGGCCTCGTTCTCAAAACCACAGTTGGAACAGCGCATTTACGTTTCAGGTCGTCATGTGTCGGTGCAGATTTGACGGCACCCCCCGCTCGGTTGTTCCCGGCGGAAGCCGAACTCGGAGACGACAGCTGCATGCAGTCTCCGGGTCGAGGTGTGAATTATCGCCTGTAAGGCGCCGATGATGAGTCGTTGCCTGGTTTGCTTGGCCCGCGAGAGGTGCCGTGCCCTTCCCGGGAGCTGATTTGCGAGTGGTGAGTTGTGGGCCCGACATGGGTACCATCGTGGCTCCCGGCCGAGATGCGGAATCGCCCATGTCGATCCGGTGGTACCGGCCTGATCACCAAGGAGTGGGCGAGGTCAGTTGAAGAAGATCCTCTTTGGTATTGGGCTGGCGGCTCTTGCATCGCTCATGTTCAATTTGGGCCTTGTCCTTCAGAAGGAAGGGGCGCTGCGCCTTCCGAAGATCCGCCATCTCAACTGGACGACGGTCAAGGGTTTTCTAACTGCGCGCCTGTGGATGGCAGGCACTGCAATCACGCTTGGTGGCTATGTCTTCGAGTTCATCTCGTTTGCTCTCGCACCTTTTGTGCTGGTGCAACCGGTCTTTTCCGCGGGCATTGTCACTCTGGCCTTCTTCGCCGTTGTTATTGCCAAAGAGAGACTGTGTCTGAGGGAGTGGCTGGGAGTTGCTGTGGCGATCAGCGGCGCCCTGATGGTTGCGTTCTCCGTCAATCCAGCTATTGACGAGGTATCGAGAGATGCGATCTTGCCTGATCGTCTGGTAATTGCCCTCGTCCTCGTCGGGATCGGATCCGTCAGCGTCAACTTCTTTGCGCAAAGATTCGCGACCCACAACGAAGTTCTCTTTGGCCTTTCTGCCGGGTTGGCATTTACCGGAACTGAGATGCTCACGAAGCTCCTTGGGCTTGAAGGTCCGGAGCTGATTGGAGCTAACCCTCGAGTCTGGCCGCTGCTCACGCTCATCTTTTTGCTCGTCGCATTTGGATTGCTTGGGACATATCTTCTGCAGATCGGCTTTCAGCACGGCAGAGCACTGGTCATCGGGGGAGTGATGGGGCTATCGGCCGACATTCTTCCGATCGTGTCGGGCTTGGTAGTCTTCGGCGAGCGCATGCCGCAATCACCTATTAGGTTCTGGGTGCGCATAGCGGGGATCGTGGCAGCTATTTCGGGTGCGCTCGTCATTACCTTCTCACCTTCGACTGAGCACTTCTTGGAGCAGCTTGAGCACGGTGAGATCGGCCCCTATGCGCACGACGCGGAAGAAGTTGAGGATCAGGAATGAGCAGGGCTGACGGCCCGTGGACTCCAAGATTTGGTCTTGCTGCGCGGGTGATAAGCAGCCGATGGTTCAGACGCTACTTCGGAGGAGATCTGCCCGAGCGCGACATTCGCTGGGGTGGAGTGAGGGCCGGAATGGACGTCTATGAGCTGGGGGCAGGAGCCGGTCTCTACACGTTGCCGCTTGCGCGCAGCCTTGGCGAGAAGGGGCGCCTTGCAGCAGGTGAGTACTGGCCATCAGGTGCGGCATTGCTCGGAGCCCGCGTGAAAAAGGCCGGGCTCGATAACGTCGTGGTGCACGTGGGGGATGGCAACGCTCTGCCTGCTCGTTCGGGATCGCTCGATGCGGTCTGCTGTTTTTACTCGATCGAGGAGATTCCCGGATGCGAAAACGTTGCATTGCAGCTGGGTGAAGCTCTGCGCCCGGGCGGACTCATGATTCTCTTCCTCTGGAGGCCCCTGTGCCGGAGGGCGAAGCGGAACAGCCTTCTGGCCACGCTGAGGAAAGCCGGCTTTCGCGAAGCCGCGGTGTGGAAGTCAATTCAGAACTACAGGATTGTGCTGGAGAAGCCTGATGAAGATCACTCTTCTTCACAATGAAAGTTGCCCTTCGACTAGCGACGCACTCGAACGTCTGAACCGAGTCCTCGAGAGGCTCGGCGAGGATGCCGAAGTCGAGGTCATACTTGTGAGCACGGAAGCGGAGGCACGCGAGCGAGGATTCTTGGGCTCGCCGACAATCCTGGTCAACGGAGCGGACATCGAAGTTGATTCGGCGGCAGGGAGCGACGCGAACCCGGCAGCATTTCAAGCGTGCAGGATCTATCGCAGGCCTGACGGCCGGGTATCTCCGCTACCCCCAGAGGAGCTGATAGAGCAGGCAATTCAGCGATCCAGAGATGCCGGTAGCTGATGCCGGTAAGCCAAGGAGGCACGATGTCTTTGTCAATCGGCGACAAGGCTCCACCATTTTCGCTCTCGTCAGTTGACGGCAGCCACGTCGACCTGGCCTCACTGGCAGGTGCTTCGGCAGTCGCGGTGATCTTCAGCTGCAACCACTGTCCATATGTGATGGCCTGGGAGGAGCGGATGGTCGCAATCCAGCGAGACTACACAGATCGCGGGCTGCGCATGGTTGCGATCAATGCGAATGACAAGGTCATGTACCCCGAGGACTCATTTGAGGCAATGGTTGAGCGCTCAGCAGAGAGCGGTTTCAATTTCCCGTACCTCCGCGACGATTCCCAGGAGGTCCCGAGGGCATACGGCGCGGAGCGCACACCTGAAGTCTTCTTGTTTGACTCCGATCTCAGGCTTGTCTACCACGGTGCAATCGACGACAACTATGAGGAGCCCGATAGCGTGGAGTCTCACTACCTACGAGACGCAGTTGAGGCTGTACTCGACGGAAGGGTTCCCGAGATTCAGGAGACCGCCCCGGTGGGTTGCACCATCAAGTGGCGGTGACGGCTAAGAACATGAGGATGTGCAGATGCGGTTAGCCATTAGGAAGTTCCTGCTTGCTGTCGGAGCAGCCGCGGCGGTTGTGGTCATGACGGCCCGCCGCGCTCTCCAGATGCTGATTCGCTGACGCCGTCAATGGGCGCTTCGACAACTGATTCTGGAGCGCCTAGGGCCTGAAGATCATTCAATTTCGAGTGCGCATCCCGTAGCATTTGGCGATACCGCTTGAACGTTCGAAGGGGCCCCGCATGGATGTGCGAGTCGAGGAAATCCCCGCATATACGGTCGCAGCGACCAAAGCCCGCTCTGTCAAGGCTGAGGACATCGGGGCGGCCTGGGGGAAGCTGATCGGATGGCTGGGAAGTGCACGCGCGACCGCGGAAACTGAGGTAGGGGCAGGTATAGGGATCACCGAAGGCAAGCCGGGGGCGAGGGGTCAGAAGTACGAAGCGGCCTGGCCCGTCGAGTCGGGCACCAAAGGTGATCGGACCGTTCGAATCAAGGAAACACCGCCGGGGACGTACGCGATCGGGCGCTACGAAGGGAACCCGGCGGGTGTCAACGAAGCTCTGAGGGAACTAGTCGAGGAGTGGTTGCCCGGATCCGGCCACGAGCTGGGGAAAGGCCCGATGCTCTCGCTCCACAGAAGTGGCCTGCTAGATGACGTTCAAGTCATCGATGTCTGCATACCGATCGACGGCTAGGCCCGAGGTGCGGACCCGGTAGCTGAACGCTCGGCTGTGAGCGCCCCTTTCCTGCTCGGATAGGGTTCATGAGGATCATCTACCCAAAGTCTGCCAATGCGACGCTCGCTTTCGATACTCCTTGGAATCCTGCTGCTTGCGACCTCCTGCGCCCTGATGCGAGGCGGCCGAGATGCCCGCGCCGCTTCGAGCGGATCAGCTGGCTCCACCTGGGATGATCCAGAACGGGTTGAAATCAGGGGATCCTCGAGCGTAGGCGGAGTCCCCGAATTCGGCATCAGCGGTCCCAATCCTGAGCGCTTCCGGTTCTTTCGCCAGGGCGAATCCTTTAGCTATCTCATTTCACATCTCCCGTCGAGTCCAAACGGCAGATACGACATGGAGTTGAGTTTTGCCGAGCCAATTACGAGCTGCCCTGGTTCGAATGTCTTCGATGCCCGCTATAGCGGCGGGGAGTTCAATCCACTGGTCACCTTGGCAAGCTCGCTCAACATCTGCACTTCAGGAGCGAGTCTGGGGAGTGTCAGAGCCCTCAGTATCAGGATTGTGGCCATCACCTCACTGGCGCGAGAGGTCGTCGTTGATCTCGCGGCCGTCTCCGGGCACGCGACCCTGAGTTTCGTACGAATTGGGCCGCAAGGATCGCTCGATGACGGTACGGCATCGCAACTGCCGGTCTCGGCGCGCCGCAACGAGCAGGGTGCCTATAACGGAAACGGGGTTAGCGTCGGGAGACTAACTGATTTCTCGGAGCTAGACGTCCACGAAGTGCCGCTTTCTCGCTTCGGAACCAGAGCGCTCGTATCGCCGGCCCCGCAACGTCTCGGGTGGCGCCAATCACCTCTTGGGATAGGCGCGGCTGACCTAGGCGAGTTTGTAGTTCTCGTGCGGCGCGCAGGTGTGGCGAAGGCACTTCCGTTCACTGACCGATTCGAGCTTTTCGATTCGGTGTCGCAGTCCGATCGAGCGACCGGAGTTCTCTTCAAGGCGTCGGATCCAGCCCTCGGAATCAACGTCGACCTGAATATCGCCGCGCCGTTTTGGCCACAAGACGAGTCGGCTACCGCTATTCCGGCGTTCTACGCCGAGCTGACCGCGACGAATCCAGCTGGATACCCGATTACCGATACAGAGATTGCAGTAGCGCTTCCGGCGAGCTTCGACAGCCGTGACTCAGGTGCCTGCGCGCAGTGTGCTCCGCGTCTGCTCGGCGACGGTGACATCACGGGCGTTGTCTGGTCATCACAGGTGGCAACGGGGGACTCGGCCCGGCCCTCTCCGGGTGAAAACCACAGCTCTATAACGGTCCGCGGTGAGGAGGCGATCGTGCTCGCCTCCTCTGAAGCGGCTGACGTCTCGGTAGAGGGCGCAGTCGGGGGAGATGGAACTGCCGACTCCTCCTGGCTTGGCGCAGCACCTCTGGAGGGTGCGGGGATTGGATTCCGTGAGCCATTCCTGTTCGAGCGGCGGGTTCGAGGTCACTCGGGGTTTACGTGGCGACCGGCATGGATCCCACCGGGTGGGAGCGCCTCGAAATCATTCATTCTCGCTATGCATGCACCGGGCAAGGTCTTTCGGGTCACCCCGCCCGGAGCGCCGGGAGACGGCGGTGACTACGGGTTTTCCTATGCCTCTCGATATCCAGATCTGACTTCTGTGGCCGAATCGGCCCTTGCGCTTCGCGAGGATCAGCTCGCGAAGTCGGCGATCTTCGATGGGATCTTCGCGGGCGCATCCCACATTGACCTCACCGATACAGCGGATGCATCGGCGCTGAGGGAGCTGACAGCGATTGGCTTGCGTTCCTATGCCCTCAATGCATGGATGCTGGAGAAGATCCCGGCCACCGGGAGCGGTCCCGATCACTTCTTCAACATCTGGGAAGGCACGAGTCCGTGCTGTGCATTCAATTCGACAGTTGATGTTGTCTACAACGACGCGCAGCTTCTTCTCGCACTGTGGCCAGGCTTGCTCGATCAGCTGCTCGAGCAGTGGAAGTCGTTTGCTACCGGTACGGGGTCGTCAACCGTCATGCCACACGACATCGGTCTTCGCCAGGTCGCAGACGGCCAGTTCTACTACGCGATGCCGGTCGAGGAGAACGCGAATTACATATTGCTTTCGTACGCGCACTGGAAGTCCACTGGTGACGCCGGGTCCGCGGCGGCCCGTTTGGCCATTTCGAAGAATCTGCTTGCCTACATTGCTGCAACCGATCTTGACGGGGATTCTCTCCCCGACGTCGGGACTACCAACACCTTCGACGCGTCAAACGAGACCATGCACACCTCACGAAATCAGATCTACCTCGGAATCAAGGCCGCCTCCGCGGCGCAAGCAGTACTGGAAGAGATGGCCGCCCTTGGCGACACCGACCCTGGGGCTACGGAGACGGCCGAAAGAATTCGTCACGGGGTCGCACACACCCTGGAGAACGCGGCGTGGCGAGGGGATCATTTCGCCGTAAGCCTGGATCCGGCCGTCGGACTCGAATCCGACCGAAATGCTCGCTCGATCAACGCGGCAAATGGCCTCATGTATCTCCTGCAATTTGGTGGAAACCTGCCGATCTCACCCTCGCTCATGGACAAGCTCCGAACCGATGCAACATCCGCGCTGATAGCAACTCTTGGACCGTCCGGGTCGGTGCAAATGGACATGAACGTAATGAGCGGCTGGATGAGTCAGTCGATTTGGCGTGATTCGGTCTCGACTTACTTGGGAGCCCGCCCATCGTCAGGGCAGGGCGATTTCGTTGAATTTGCGAGGCGATATCGGGACCAACAGGTGAGCTATGCGCGCCAAGGTGATGGTGGCTGGTGGGATGCGTATGAATACGACGGTGCGCCGGGCAACTGGAATATCAAGGCGAACGGGCTCGGGAGGGGAGTCTTGGGTTTCTACCCGCGAGGCGCGGACATGTTTGGACTGTTACAGGCGGCCGGGGGAGTCTCGATTGACCGGCATCACGGTGTACTTGGCCTGCTCGGTCCCGCCCGAGCTTCACAGCGTGTGCCGCTCTTTGCGCTCGCCGACTGGTCAACCGGAAAAATTCCGGTGGCGGACGTGACGCCTGACGGCGCCACAGTTAGCTCCCCCACGCCTGCTTCGGCTGCACTTGCAGTCATGTCTAGGGCTGCCGGTGCACCTTCAGTCTCGGCACCGGAGACAATCGCTCCTTCTAGTTGGGTCGTCTCAGCTGAGATCACCGCTTCGGGCGTAGCCGGCGATGTCTCGATTTCTGCCGGGCACTCGGGAACGTGGCACTTCGAGCAGGTCGCAAGCTCCGGTGGTGAGGCTTCGAGCACGTGGGACGGCATGACCGGAGGACAGCCTGCCTACAACGCCGCCGGTAGCGCATGCGTCATGGACCGCACTCCCGCTCCAACGTCACTTCGCCTGGCGGGATGCGCGCCACTATCGGTAAATGACAACACTCCGGAACCCTCGAAGCAGTGGTACTTGGCTGAGGGATCCACCGCGCACGGCTTCTCCACCTATGTCCTGATTCAAAATCCTGGTGACACTCCCGCGAACGTCGTGCTCACTTACATGACCCCTGCCGGGCCTCAGGTCCAGCCTTCCGTTGACGTTGCGCCGAGAAGTCGTAAGACGATCACGGTGGCCGACTCTCTCCCGGGCCAGGATCACTCGACGTTTGTTGATTCCGATGTGCCCGTGGTTGCTGAGCGCTCCATGTACTGGAGGGATTCTTCGGGCGCATTTCGTGAAGGGCATGTGGCCCGTGGGGCGCTGCAGCCGCGGCGGGATTGGTATCTCCCCGAAGGATCGACAAACCACGGGTTCGCCGAGTTCATCTTGCTCCAGAATCCATCACCCACAGTCTCCGCTGACGTCGCTGTTGTCTTCGACGCGGAGGATGGCCGGCAGGAATCAATCACGGTCACCGTGCCGCCTCAAAGCAGGCGAACCGTCAACGCCGGCGATGTGATACCGCTTGCTGACGTTGCTACCCGTGTGGCCTCGACCGAGCCAGTCGTCGTTGAGCGTGCGATGTACTGGGGAGGTATTGCATCGGGTGGCGGAACCGGAGGCGCCGGGCTGGCGCAAGCAAGCCGCACCTGGTTCTTGGCAGAAGGGTCGAGCGGCCACGGATTTTCGACTTACACACTGCTGCAGAATCCGAGCGGCGGGCAGGTGGCGGTCAACATCACGTACAACACGGCTTCCGGGTCAGTAGCGCGAAGAGGGATAACAATGCCGCCGTACTCGCGTCGCACCGTCACGCTGGCCGATGACTTGCCGGGGACCGACTCGTCGATATTCATTCAGGCCTCCGCTCCGGTTCTTGCCGAGAGATCCATGTACTGGTCGGCGGGCGCCACTGGTACTAGCGGTTGGACCGCCGGCCACGTGGCAGATGGCACTCCAGGGCCGTCTCACCGGTGGAATCTCGCCGAAGGCACAACAGACCACGGCTTTACTGAATACGTACTCCTTCAGAACCCGTCGGGCACCGATGCCTCGGTCACGCTCTCGATGCAGCCTCCTGGCGGAGCGCCCTTGGCCCCCTTCAGCCTTGTCGTTCCGGCCGGCACGCGCCGCACAGTGCGCGTCAACGATCTGACTTTGACACCGACGGATCTTTCGATCGCAGTGGACTCAAGCGTTCCCGTTATTGCCGAGAGGGCTATGTATACGGGCGCGTTTGTTGCAGCGACCGGAGGAATGGCCGTCAGATAGCGTCGAGTGCCTCAGACAGCGAGACGGAAATGCCCGTGAAGATGGGTGTGTCGCGCTCGGTGTAAGCGCTGGCTTCGGATCCCCGTAGCTCCATTACCAAGTCGACGAACTCGACCGGATCATCTCCTTCAAACGCCACGACGAATTCTTGGTCGTCGAGCCCGAAGGAGTAGGTTGTGTTGATCCTGACGCCCGGGTACTTGTGCCCAATGCGGATGTGCTCATCCATCGCCCGCTGCCTCTCCTCGGCTGGCAGCCGGTACCAGGAGCGGGTCTTCACGAAGGGATATACGAAGAGGTACTTACCCTTCCCCGGTACCACTTCGAGGCGACTTCCTTCCTGACCCTCGTGCCTGTGACGATCGACATAAACGGATCGCTTGGTTATCGCCAGATATCCGTGTGGCTCTTCGTAGAACTGCCCCGCAAGGGATTTCCTAAGTGATCGTCCAAGTTCGTGGTGGTCTTCGAGGCAAGGCGCGACTTGCCAGAGCATCAGGTCTGCATCAGGTCTGATCCCTGTCAGCGTATATGGCCTGAGTATGCGCCCCTCGCCAGCCGTCCAGCTGTTCACGGTGGTTTCGAAGTCCTTGCGGGCTACCTGACGCTCGCCCTCGTCAATTGCGTGCCACTGAGTGGTGAACTTGAAGAAGGAGAATTTGACGAACTGTGAGGTCATAACCGGTGACAATCTTCCAACCGGCCCTCGTATCGAGACGCTCCAAGAGTATCAGCGGCCCGAGGCTATGTCCTCTTGGCTAGGACCACATCAACGGGGAGACCCCACATGCTGAGCCGCTCTTCGCCCTCAAGGTTGAATCCGGCCTCGGCGATCATTTCGGCGGCCGGAATTGGACGGCAATCGACGTAGTTCGGGAAGTGCTTGTGCGACCAAACATAAAGACGGGACATGGTCTTGGGGTGGTCGGGGAGTGCCATCGCAACAACGACGATCCGGCCCGAGGGCTTCAGGACCCTTGCACACTCGGCTAGGACCTGTGGGATTTCCGGAGTGTCGAAGAGTTCGAGTGTGAAGCTCATAAAGATTGCATCAAACGAGTCCGCCCGGTATGGAAGGCTCGCTGCGTCTCCCGTGGCCAGACTGACGGCCCGGGTCACCCCCTTGGCCTCCAAGCACTTTTCGGCCTCTTCACGCATGCCGTCGGAAATGTCGATCCCGCAGACGTGCCCGGGACTCGCGGCCGACGCGATCTCCGCGAGTGCCTCCCCGGTGCCATAGCCGACTTCGAGAACGTCTTCGCCGGGCCTGGGGTCGAGAAGTTTCAGACCGGCTTGCCTGAAGCGTCGCTCAAACTGGCCGCCGAAGTAGTTGTAGTAGCGGGCCATCTTGTCGTAGCTGGCTTTGGCCTCGGCCTTGCTTCGCGCCACTCTGGCAATGTCCATGCGCAATAACCCCTGAAGATCTGCGTTTTCTTGCCGACTAGGAATATAGTTCAGCGCCATGGGGAAGCCGATGGGTGATGAGAAAATCGACTCCGCCGCGCTCGCGTGGTCTCAACAGGATTTTGACCACGACTGGCTGCAGGAGTCATGGCCGCTTGAGGCCGACGGGGTCATTGACTGCCTGAATCCGTCATGTAATTCCGATGGTTTTGCCCGGGCCAGGCTGATTGAAATTGTTTCCGAAGCTCTCGAATCAGGCGAACTAGTTGCCGGCGCGATGCGATGTGAGGGCCTGGACCGCGCAAGTGTGGCTCCGTGCACAAACGCTCTTGTCTACATGCTGGAGTTCGAGCAGCCCTAGCTACTTCTTCCCGCCGAGTGAACCAATCTTCTTGTAATGGTCAACTCCGTAGCGGTCGCGTGTCGTTGCGCCGCCTTTTGATCCCCCTGAGCGCCCAATTCGCCTGAAGTGGTCTTCGCCGTGGCGCTCCTTGGTTTTCATGCCGCCGAGGCGACCAGCCTCGGCGCGTGACATGCGCCCCGTCGATGCCTTTTCGGGCTTGTCGTCTTTCTTTGAGTCCTTCGACTTCTCGCTCGACACTTCAAAATCTCCGCTGCCGTCCGCTATGGGACCCCCTCCGTCCCCCAATACTTATACGAAAGCGGCCCGGCGTGCATATGCGATTGCGTTTGCGGCCTAGAAGTCCTCCATGCCGGCGCCGGCCATAGCCGCTTGGGCCTCCTCGGGCTTGTCCGCGATGACCGCCTCTGTCGTAAGGAACAGAGCCGCAATCGACGCCGCGTTCTGCAGAGCTGAGCGCGTGACCTTGGCCGGATCCAACACCCCAGCTGCGATCAAGTCCTCGTACTCTCCGGTGGCCGCGTTGAGGCCACTCGAACCTTCGAGGGAACGAACATGCTCAGCTACGACACCACCTTCGAGCCCCGCGTTGTGTGCGATCTGCTTGAGAGGAGCGTCTAGGGCGCGGGTCAAAATCTGAGCGCCTGTTGCCGCGTCTCCGTCTAGGTCAAGCTTCTCAAGTGCTGCCTGTGCTCTGAGAAGTGCAACGCCGCCTCCGGGCACAACACCCTCTTCGACGGCTGCCTTGGTTGCCGAGACAGCATCTTCGATTCGATGCTTCTTCTCCTTCAGCTCGACTTCGGTTGCCGCGCCGACCTTGATGACGGCGACGCCTCCCGAGAGCTTGGCGAGGCGCTCTTGGAGTTTCTCTCTGTCGTAATCGGAGTCGGTGTTTTCGATTTCACCCTTGATCTGAGCGATTCTTCCCGCGATCTGCTCCGCGCTGCCTCCGCCTTCGACGATGGTGGTTTCGTCCTTGGTGATGACGACTTTGCGCGCCTGACCGAGGAGATCGATTGTGGTGTTCTCAAGGGTGAGGCCGACATCTTCTGTGATTACCTGACCGCCGGTCAGGATTGCCATGTCTTGGAGCATGGCCTTGCGCCTGTCGCCAAAGCCCGGCGCCTTGACGGCCACGCTCTTGAAGGTGCCGCGAATCTTGTTGACCACCAGCGTTGCGAGTGCCTCACCCTCGATGTCTTCAGCGATGATCACAAGCGGCTTGCCCGTCTGCATGATCTTCTCCAGCAGCGGAAGCAGATCTTTGACTGTCGTGATCTTCGACTGGACCAGCAAGATGTATGGATCGTCGAGGCTTGCTTCCATGCGCTCGGGATCTGTAACGAAGTAGGGCGAAATGTAGCCCTTGTCGAAACGCATTCCTTCAACCAGTTCGAGGTCGAGCCCAAAGGTGTTTGACTCCTCGACCGTGATGACGCCGTCCTTGCCGACTTTTTCCATGGCTTCGGCAATGGACTCGCCGATCTCATGATCGTTGTTTGCCGAGATCGTCGCCACTTGTGCGATTTCTTCCTTGGTCTCGACGATTTTGGCTTGACTCAAGACTGATTCGACCGCAAGTTCAACGGCCGATTCGAGCCCGCGCTTGATTCCCATTGGATTGGCTCCGGCGGCCACGTTGCGGAGCCCTTCGCGAACGAGCGACTGAGCAAGGATCGTCGCCGTGGTGGTCCCGTCTCCGGCCACGTCGTTGGTCTTCTTGGCGACTTCCTTGACGAGTTCAGCACCGATCTTCTCGTAGGGATCTTCGAGGTCGATTTCTTTGGCTATCGAAACGCCGTCGTTTGTGATTGTCGGGGCGCCCCACTTCTTCTCTATTACGACGTTGCGGCCCTTTGGGCCAAGAGTCACCTTGACGACGTCGGCCAGCTTGTCCATGCCGTCTTCGAGTGCCCGGCGGGCTTCTTCGTCGAATGCCATGATCTTTGGCATCTGTCGCTGCCTCCTTGATTTCGCTCGAGCGACGGGAGTTGAGAGGTATCGCTTCGAGAGGTGTAAGTCAGTCTTAGCCGTTAGCAGTCTAACTATGTGAGTGCTAACGCTCCATTTTTTACCACCGGATGCGCGCCAACGCAAACGTGCTCGCCGACCTCTACAATCGACGACCGTTTTCACCGCTGAAGGGGCTTATGACATCTGAAGCCGTGGCTCTTCCCCGAGCTGCACTCGTCGGGAATCCTTCGGATGGCTACTACGGAAAGACGATTGCATTCACTTTCAGGGACTTTTCAGCCCGGGTGACGGTGGATGAAGTCACCGGATTGCCGCTTCCCGAAACCCCGCTCCTAGGTGCTGCTCTCGAGGTGTTCAATTCCTACTGCGCAAGGATGGGGAGCGAGGTCGCATCAGACTTGGCGATGCTTTTCGAGTCCGATATCCCTTACAAGCTTGGCCTAGGGGGATCTTCAGCAATCGTGATCGCGTGCCTCCGGGCGCTGGCCGGTCATTCTGGATACGACCTTTCTCCGGAGGTGATGGCAGATCTCGCATTGGCCGCTGAGCGAGACGTGCTTGGAATTCCAGCCGGACTTCAGGACCGGGTAGTTCAGTCCATAGAGGGACTCGTCTACATGGATTTCGACCGGACTCTCATTGAGGGTCGTGGATTCGGTGAATACGTGGTGCTGGACCCATCTGAGCTCCCGCTCATCTATGTGGCCTACATGCCCGATGCCGCCGAAGGTTCAGAAGTCACTCACTCCGAATTGCGAGGTCGTTTTGAGGCCGGCGATCCGAAGGTGATGTCGGCAATAGCGGAGTGGAAAGACCTGACGGATCAGGTGCGAGAACTTCTCGATTCCGGCAAGGGTGCCGCGATCGGCCCTTGCTTGGATCGCAACTTCGCAATAAGGCGCGAGCTTGGACTTGCTGGAGCCGGCACGATTGCAATGGCTGAGGCCGCTCGAGCACTTGGCGCGAGCGCCAATTCGGCTGGCTCAGGCGGTGCGATCGTCGGAACCTATGATGGGCCGGAGATGTTCAGCCAGCTAGTCGAGGCTTTGCGGCAGCTGGGCGCAAGCGTGATTGCGCCTTCGATTTGACCCCCGCACAGCAGCTAGCTCCGCACTGCTCCCCACCGGAGCTGCTAATCAGCCCCCGGCAACCGCGGGAACGATTGAGACCACAGATGAATTAGTGACCGCGGTTTCCAAACCATCCGCGAAGCGAATGTCTTCATCATCTACGTAGATGTTGACGAAACGCCTCAGCTCGCCACCCTCGTCATAGACCCTCTCAGCAAGGCCGCTGTGCTTGGAGTCAAGATCTTTCAGCACCTCTCGCACGGTCGTGCCCGTCACCTCAACTTCGGCAGACCCGCCGGTCAGATTCCTTAGCGGTGTCGGTATGCGCACCTTTGCCATCTGGAAACTCCTGGATTCCTAGCTAACTCTTCGTTGAATTCTCGCCCGCAAAGCCTTATTGGCTACGCGATCTTCCTCGCGTCGGCATACGCCGCGCGAAATGCTTCGAGCGTAGGCTCGACCGTGATGGTCGGCTGGTTGTCTCGCTCAAAGGCCTCAAGAGTCTTGAGACCCAGACCGGTGACATAGGCGACGATTGTCTCCTCT
>QEUQ01000009.1 GCA_003577105.1 Acidobacteriota bacterium
GATTTCCCGCTCGGGTCACCCACCCGAGCGGTGAAATCGCCGATTATTAGTACTGCCGTATGGCCGAGGTCCTGAAAACGCCTTAGCCGGCGCAACACCACAGCCCAACCGAGCGTGACCCGGCTAGCAGTCGGGTCAACACCGAGTTTCACCCTCAGTGGAGTGCCGCTATCAATCGAATCTCGGAGTCTCACTTCGAACTCGTCACGGGGAACCAAGGCCGACACATCGGCCGTAAGAAGTTCGCGTTGTCTTTCGAATTCGGCATCAAGATGCGTAGCCATTCACCAACCCTAGCCACTGCGAGGCGTCGTATCGCAGCATTTGTTGCTCCACTCCTCTTGCTCGTCCTAATGCCGGGATGCGCGGATTGGGACATGCCCGAGCTTTCAGCGGAGCCACCGATACCTGACCAGACTTCGCGAATCTACGGCGCCGACGGCTCAACGATCGCATCACTGCACGCCGTTGAGAACCGCGAGGTCGTCGCCATCACCGAGATGGCACAGGCGGCGCGTGAGTCGGTCATTGCTATCGAGGATCCGAGCTTCTTCGACCACGACGGCGTCGACTACAAAGCCATAGGAAGGGCTCTTGTCAGAAATGTGGAAGCTGGCGAGCCGACCCAGGGCGGGTCAACAATCACCCAGCAGTATGTGAAGAACACCCTCGTCGGGAGTGAACGAACCTACGAACGCAAACTCCGGGAAGCCGGCTATGCGATGCAGATCGAGCGTTCATATTCGAAGGAGAAGATCCTCGAGCTGTACATGAACACGGTTTACTTCGGGCGAGGCGCTTATGGCATCCAAGCTGCCGCATCCCTTTACTTCAACAAGAACGCATCAGAGCTGAATCTAGGGGAAGCGGCGTTGCTCGCCGGCATGATCCAGTCACCTGCGAACTGGGATCCGTACGCCGATCTCGAGGGCTGCCTCCGTCGACGCGAGAGAGTCTTTGACCAGCTGATACGGACGAGCAAGTACAGCAAGGCAGATATTGAAACCGCTAGAGCGCTCGGTGTGATCATGGCCCCATTCAGCGATCTCGATCGCTTCAGAGCACCGTATTTCGTCGACTTCATTCGACAATGGATTCTCAACGATTCCTATTTCGGTGACACTCCGTCTCAGCGTGCTGACCTCTTGTACAAAGGCGGTCTTCGAATTGAGACAACGCTTGACCCGGCAGTTCAGACCTATGCCGAGAATGCAATCAATAGGGTTCTCAACAAACCAAACGATCCGTACGCTGCTTTAGTTGCGATTGACTCACGCAGTGGCGCTCTGCGTGCGATTGTCGGGGGGCGCGATTACTTCTCGTCCGACGATCCAAAAGCTAAGTTCAACATGGCTACTCAGGCCAAGCGGCAGCCGGGAAGCTCCTTCAAGCCAGTAGTGCTTGCGACGGCCCTGAGCAATGGCATCACAGGCGACAAGGTTTACCGCGGTGGCGCTCGAATCGCGATACCCATACCCGGAGGCGAAATCTGGGACGTGAAGAACTTTGACGAGCATGGGTACGGCTCGATGGACGTCAGGACTGCGACAACCTTCAGCGTCAACGTTGTCTATGCGCAAATGATGCGGGAGCTTGGACCGACTAGAGTCGTTACAACAGCCCACAAGATGGGAATTCGCTCAGATATCCGGGCTGTCTACGCGGTCGGCCTTGGTAGTGAAGAGGTAACCCCTCTCGAGATGGCGTCGGCATTTCAGACCCTTGCAAACGCCGGCAAACACATTGAGCCGTACGCGGTTACTCGCATTACCAACGCGAAGGGTGAAGTCATCTACGAGGTGGACTCAAAACCCGAACAAGCGCTCGACCCAGCGGTTGCGGCAGAGGCCACGGACATCCTTCAAGATGTGATGAAGCAAGGAACCGGCGTTGACGCGAGGATTGGCCGGCCCGCTGCAGGTAAGACCGGGACCTCAGAGCACAATGCAGATGCGTGGTTTGTTGGATACACGCCGGACTTGGTCGCGTCCGTGTGGATTGGGTTTCCGGAGGGCAACGTTCCAATGGTGCCACCGCGCACGCGAGAAACAGTCCTTGGCGGCACATGGCCTGCCGCGATTTGGCAACAATTTATGGCCGAAAGCCTCGCAGATGTGCCTGTCTCTGACTTCGAGGACGCGAGCGGTCCGCTCCCTCTCTCGGGAATCGAACCTCTGCCAGATTTCACAGGCAGGCCAGTCAGCGAAGCTGACGGATACCTGACAGGACTTGGCTACAAAGTAGTCAAGAAGTACGAGTACAACAGCGACTGGCCACCGGACAGAATCATGAGACAGGACCCCCAGCCGGGAACACAGGTACGCCTCGGAGGAACCGTCACACTCTGGGTCACGTCTCTCGAAGGAAAGCCGGTTCAAGTTCCCAACCTATTGGGCCTGACCGCGAACGATGCAGCCACAGCTCTTGACCTCGCCGGATTCAAAGGCAAGAAGCGCACGCAGGCGGAGCCATCCGCCGCTGACGCTCGCCGCCACGGCGGGATGGTTTGGAAGCAGCAGCCGGCGGCCGACTCCTTGGCCACACCGGGAAGCACAATCGAGTACTGGGTCAATCCCGAAGCACCGCCAAATGCCGAACCGACCCATCAACCCGGTGGTTCGGAAATCGACAGAAATTAGGCCGTTCACCTACTGAACAGTCAACGCTTACCCGAAACTGCATCGCGGAGCCGGGCGAGATACAAAAGGATTGCCACTAACCGCGAAACGCCAATTCAGTTCCAAGCCCTCACGAATACCGACTCTTGGCCCGCACGAAATCATTGGCACCGAGCTGGAGCCATCGTCCCCAATTCCGATCACCTCTCCGCTTAGGAGCATTGCGTTTTCGTCGGTCGTGAGATCGAGCGCTTGGGCGAGCTTGGCGGGACCGGATGTCAAATCAAGCTCTCGATCGCGATTTCGCCGCTCTGCCATTGTGGTCTTGCCGCAAATTGGCTCCCCCGCCCTGATGAGAACAGCGGAGCACACGCCCGGCTCATCGGTGACCACGTTCAGGCAGTAGTGCATTCCATAGGTGAAATAGATGTATGTGCGGCCGGGCTCACCAAACATGACGGCATTGCGCTTTGTCATGCCCCGAAAACCATGGCTCCCGGGATCATCCGCGCCACCGTACGCCTCGGTTTCGACGATTTTCACGGCAGCAACAGCATCACCCGAGTGCCGCCAGAGGACCTTTCCAAGTAGATCTGGGGCAACAACCTCGGCCGGTCGACGAAAGAAACTCTCCGCTAAGGGGGTGGGAGGCCGCCAGCGATCATTGCGCATCTGAAGCCGGGGGACCTTGAGCCCAGCGATACATGTCGGCAATCGCCCCTTGCGCCTTGCTCATTTGGTTCTCAACAGCAGCAGGGGCCGTTCCGCCTGGCGTTACTCGTGCGGCCGCAACAGACGACGGCCTAAGCCGATTCTCATCAATCGACGAAAGCGCCGGGTGCAGTTCGGACAACTCGTCCCGGGTCACCGCCTCGAGACCGCGCTGCTCCTGTTCAAGCTTGAATACGAGCTCTCCTACGAGGCGATGTGCTTCTCGAAATGGCACTCCAGCCATCACAAGCTCCTCAGCAAGATCTGTTGCGGCCGAGTAGCCAGCCGCCGCAGCCTGCTCCATTGGGGCGAAGTTGAACTCGAGGGTCGCCATCAGTCCGGTAAGGGCAATCGCACTCTCCTTGACGACCGAGATCGAGTCAAAGACGGGCTCCTTGTCTTCCTGGAGGTCTCGGTTGTATGCGAGCGGAAGCCCCTTGAGCACCACCAAGAGGTTCACCAAGTTCCCGACGACCCGCCCGGTTCTCCCGCGAACGAGTTCGGCCACATCGGGGTTCTTCTTCTGCGGCATCATCGATGAGCCGGTCGACCACTCGTCAGACAGCGAGACGAAGTTGAATTCGTCAGTTGCCCAAATGACGATTTCCTCTGCAAGGCGCGAGAGATGAACCTGAATCAGCGCCATTGCAAAGAGGTATTCAGCCACGAAGTCGCGGTCCGCCACAGCGTCCATGCTGTTATCGAATTGGCCCGACATCCCGAGTTCGGCCGCGGCGAACTCCGGGTCAATTGGAATCGAAGTTCCAGCCAGCGCTCCGGCTCCGAGCGGCGAGATCTCGGCGCGGGATGTGGCATCCCGAAGGCGCCCGACGTCCCGGATCAAGGGCCACACGTGAGCAAGCAAATGGTGCGCGACAAGCACGGGTTGAGCCCTCTGAAGGTGGGTATAGCCGGGAAGGAGGCTCGACCCGGTCTCGGCCGCTCGATCAACGAGGGTCTCTCCGAGCCCAAGCACAGCAACGGCCAGCTCCCTTGCCTCCCTGAGCAGATAAAGCCGCAAGTCCAATGCAACTTGGTCATTCCTGCTGCGGCCAGCGTGGATCTTTCGACCAAGGTCGCCAACGATCTCCGTCAAGCGGCGCTCGATCGCCATATGGATATCTTCGTCGGCATCTAGGAAATCAAATTGCGACGTGGTGAACTCCTCGGCCACCTGCGTGAGCGCATCCCGAAGACTGCTTGCCTCGTCTGGTGAGACAACTCCCGCCTTCTCTAAGGCCCCTACATGGGCCCTGCTTCCTTCGATGTCTACGCTCCAAAGCCGGCCATCGACAGCTACGGAGCGGCTGAAGCTCATCAATCCGTCGACGGGACCGCTGGCAAAGCGGCCCGACCAAGCCATCGGTGACTCGTGGTCACTTGGGGCCTCCGCCTTCTTCGCGAATTCATCATTCAATTGGGGACTTCCTCGCCCATGTCTCGATTCCCAGGCCGAATAGCCGAACGAAGCCTTCAGCGTCCTCATGGCGGAAGGTGTCCGAAGCCTCGTAAGTCGCGAGGTCAAGGTCGTACAAGGCTAGCGGCGAACGCCGTCCGATCACCTGACAGGTGCCAGGTGCGAATCTCAGACGCACTTCACCGCAGACCCGCTCCTGCGAACCTGCAATAAACGCGTCATAGGCTGACTTCAGCGGCGAAAACCAGAGACCGTCGTAGACCAGGTCGGCCCAGCGGGACTCGATCACCCGCTTTTCGTGCAGCAGATCCCTTTCCAATGTCAGATCCTCAAGATCAGCGTGCGCGAGTATTAGTGCGAGCGCGCCCGGCGCCTCATAGATTTCCCGGCTTTTTATGCCGACTCTCCGGTTCTCGACCATGTCGATACGGCCAAAGCCAAATCGGCCGCCGACCTTGTCGAGATGCTCGATTGCGGACTGGATATCGCAGATTTCGCCATCAATGGCCGAAGGCAATCCTTGATCGAATTCGACCACCACCTGTTCAGGCTCCTGCGCGGCTTCGAGCGGGTTCGATGTGATCTCGAAGGCGTCTTCGGGTGGTTCGTTCCACGGATCCTCGAGGACGCCGCACTCTGCGGTACGCCCAAGCAGATTCATGTCGATCGAATACGGACTCTTCTTCGTCGCCTTGACGGGTATTCCATGCTCGGCCGCATATTCCATCGCCTCGTCCCTGTTCATTCTGGACGTGCGGATTGGCGCGAGCACCTCAAGCTCCGGATCAAGTGCTCGAATTGACACTTCGAACCGGACTTGATCATTTCCCTTTCCCGTGCAGCCATGGGCGACTGCTGCCGCCCCGCGCTCACTTGCGATTCTCACTAGGGCCCTCGCGATACAGGGCCTCGAGAGCGCTGAAATCAGTGGGTAACGCCGCTCATAAAGGGCATTAGCCGCCAAGGCGGGTGCCACGAATTCCGACGCGAACTCGCTCTGGAGATCCGCTATGTAGGCCTCACTTGCACCAGCAGCGACGGCCCTCTCCCTCGCGGCATCGAGATCCTCGTCTTGCCCGACGTCAGCAAGTACTGCGATGACCTCCCAATCACCTTCATTAGCTAGCTGGTGGAGCACGACGGAGGTGTCGAGCCCGCCCGAGTAGGCAAGTACGAGTTTCTTCCTAGTCACCGCTAACCCCCATTTCGCCCAAACTTCGAAGCACGTCCTTTACCTTCCTGCCCTTTCCGGGCCTTGAAACGACGAGAATGGTGTCATCTCCGCCGACGGTACCCACAACCTCGCGCACCGCAATGTCGTCAATCGCGGAAGCCACGAATTGAGCGTGACCCGGAAGTGTCTTCACCACGACAAGGTCCCCTGATGCATCAACGCTCTGCAACGAACCGGCAAGGCGGCGCTTGAGCGCGTCAATCGAACGCCCGCCCTTCTGAATATCGGCCCCAAGCGAGTAGGCGGAACGACCACTCAAATTCCTCGTCTTGATTGCTCCAAGATCCGCTAGATCCCTGCTCACCGTAGCCTGAGTCACCTCAAATCCCTCGGAGGCGAGAGCCGCCATGAGTTCCCGCTGCGTACGCGGCTCATCCTCCTCAAGGAGCTGGCGCAAGATCCGCTGGCGCGCGACTTTCACTTCGCTCCGCCCAAGAGAGCTGCAATTAGTGCCTTCTGCGCGTGGAGGCGATTCTCTGCCTGATCGAATACGGCAGAGCTTGGGCCGTCTATGACCTCAGCATCAATCTCCTCGCCGCGATGCGCAGGCAAGCAATGCAATGCAATAGCCGACGGTGAAGCCGCTGACATCAACTCGCCTGAGACCCGATACGCTTCAAGAGCACCCCGTTTGAGTTGCAGAGATGCCTCGTCACCCATCGAGACCCAAACGTCTGTGTAGATGGCGTCCACTCCGGCGGCCGCTTCAAACGGATCAGACATTTGCGCCACCGAGCCGCCTGATTCCGATGCATATGACTTGGCGCGCTCTAATGCATCTTCTGGCACCTCGAAGCCAGGGGGCGAGGCAATCCTGAAGTCGAGACCGGTCATCGCGGACGCGATCATCAGTGAGGTCGCTACGTTGTTCCCGTCACCGACGTACGCCACCGATTTCGCCTCGCGCTCCTGCAGAGTTTGGATGTCAGCGAGCGCCTGCATCGGGTGGGCGAGATCGCTGAGCGCGTTCATTACGGGGATGCGAGCAACTGATGCCATCTCGGCCAGCTGTTCATGGGAATTGACCCTGGCAATGATTGCGTCAACATAGCGCTCGAGTACTCTCGCCGTGTCGGCGACTGGCTCGCCCCGCCCGAGCTGCGTCTGGCTGGCGGGAAGGATGATCGGCGCTCCGCCCATCGAGTTGATTCCCACCTCGAGACTCACTCTGGTTCTCGTGGAGTGCTTCTCGAATATCACTGCAACTTGCTTTCCGGCTAGTGCATCGGCGAGGAGGGCCGGTTCTGCCTTCACCCGGTGAGCCAATTCAAGAACCGAACCGAGTTCGGCGATTGAGAGATCATCGACTTCGAGAAAGCTCTTAGGCGATGCCGTTGCTGCCGTGCTATTCGGTGCGCTCATGCGGCAGCCCCCCTAATTGACTTCTCGAACCTCTCGGCAGCGGCGTCTATTTCTGCGGTGCCGATAGTTAGCGGCGGCGCAAATCTAACGGCCGTTGACGTAACGGCGTTAACGACCAAACCGTGGCCAAGTGCCGCTTCAACCACCTCAGCAGAGCTCTTCTCCAACTCCGCGGCGAGGAGCAGCCCTTCTCCTCTGACAGACTCAACACCGTCAATCGCCTCGAGCCGTTCCCGGAGTGCGGCGCCTGCTTGAGCGGCAGCCAGGTGAAGGTTCTCCGACTCCATCACGCCGAGTACCGCCAACGCAGCGGAGCTCGTTACCGGACCTCCACCCATTGTCGTGCCGTGTGTACCCGGACCCATCAGTTCAGCTAGGTCATCACGCGCAACCGTGGCAGCAATCGGCAGGCCGTTCCCAAGCGCCTTGCCGAGCGTATAGATGTCAGGAGTGAACCCGTGCGCCTCGAATGCGAGCCAATTGCCAGTTCGGCAAAGGCCGGTTTGGACCTCATCTACGACCATCAGGGCGCCTCTGGAATCACACATCTCACGCACGCTCTTCAGGTATTCGGTGCCAACTGGAAGCACGCCTCCCTCACCCTGAATGACCTCTACGAAAACCGCGCACGCGCCATCGAGCGCCGACTCAAGTGCCTCCTCGTCACCTGATTCGACGTAGCGCATTTCGCCCAGCATCGGCTCGAAGCCCTCGTGCTTTTCAGGCTGCGCGGTCATGGCCAGCGTTCCCATGGTTCTGCCATGGAATGACTTCTTGAGACTTACCACTGCAGTGGCGCCGTTCATGCTCAGGTTGCCGTACCGTCTCGCGAGCTTGAGCGCGCATTCATTTGCCTCGGCACCCGAATTCGAAAAGAACACTCTGCCCCACCCGGCAAGATCATGAATTCGCTTCGCGAGTTCGAACTGCGGAGCTGTATAGAAAATGTTCGAAACGTGTACCAGCTTCGCCATTTGCTCACAGACCGCTGCCGTCACTTCACCTCTGCAATGGCCGACGCTCACGACTGACAGGCCCGCAAGACAATCGAGGTATTCGTTGCCCGCGACATCCCAAAGGGTGCAGTTCTCGCCCCGAACGAATTCAACGGGGTACCGCCTGTACGTGGGAATGAGGAACTCGGAACTTGCCTTGCTGACAGCGTCACTGATCCGAGAAGGATCGAAGGCCAGGTCGCTCATGAGGCATCTCCTAGATTGCCGTTACTTGGGCCTCGCCTACCGTGGCCGGCGGCAGCCTCTCTAGCTTCGATCTCACTCAGCCCCCCAGTAGCCGTGACCATGGTCCCGATTCCTTCCGGGGTAAAGACCTCAAGGAGGAGCGCGTGTTCAATTCTCCCGTCGAGAATGTGAGCCCTATCGACACCATTGCTCAGAGCGCGGTCACACGAAGCTATTTTCGGAAGCATCCCGGCCGAAAGCTTCCCCGAGTCCAGCATTTCCCGAAGCTCCGATGCGCCAAGTGCTGAGATCAGGGAGTCTTCGTCACCTAGGTCCTCATATAGGCCCTCTACGTCGGTGAGGTAGATGAGCTTTTCGGCCCCAAGGGACTCGGCGATGGCGCCTGCTGCAGCGTCGGCATTGACATTGTGAAGCTGTCCGTCATCGCAGCGCGCGACGGGTGCAACCACTGGAACGAAGCCATCCTCGATCAGGTTGTGCAGAATCCCTACTCTGACCTCGGCGACCTCGCCGACATAGCCGATATCTTGGCCGTCAGGGCCCGTCTTTCGCGTCGCCCTGATCAAGTTTGCGTCTTCGCCTGAGACTCCGCAGGCCAGATCTCCGTGCGTGTTGATTAGCCCGACAATGCTTGGATTTACCTGGCCCACGAGCACAGTCCGGACAATCTCGGCAGTCTCCAAGTCCGTGACCCTGTAGCCGTCGATGAACTCAGGCGCCTTGCCGGCCTCGGACATGGCCGCGCTGATCTGCGGTCCCCCGCCATGGACTACAACTGGAAAGATCCCCACGAGGCGCATCAGCGCGACATCTTGCGCGAAGCTTTCCCTCAGGCCGGGCTCGGTCATTGCATGCCCGCCGTACTTGATCACTACGATCTTGCCCGAATACGCCTTGATATAAGGCAGGGCCTCAGCAAGAGTCGAAGCCTTGCGCCGTGTTTCGACAAGGCTCATCAGGACGTTCCCCGGTTTTCCTCGATGTATCCAGGGCCGAGGTCGCAGGAGAACATCACGGAGGATCCGTCTCCGAGTCCGAGGTCGCAGACAATTTCCACTATCGGCTTGGCCATGTGCTCACGCACCAGATCTTCGTCATGCGGGATCGCTACGCCCTTTGCCGCGACTGCGGTGCCTCCGTAGCTGATCGAAACCAACTCTGGGCGAACTTCGTCTGCCCCAGATGCGCCGATCTCAGACGCGATCCGTCCCCAATACGGGTCGGCACCGTGCAGCGAACACCGAACGAGCACGGAGGACGCGATTGCGCGGGCGACCGCAAGTGCGTCGCTGGCCGACGCGGCACCGTTCACCGCGATCCGGGCAACTTTCGTGGCCCCCTCCCCGTCACAAACCATCTTCAGCGCTAGCTGCGCGCACACTTCGGAGATGGCGTCACCGACTTCTAAAAAGCCCGGAGCGCCAGGAGTATCGATTGTCTGATTTCCTGCGGTACCCGTCGCGAGGGCGACCACCGTGTCGTTCGTCGACTGGCATGCATCTACCGAGATCCGATTGAAGGTGGAGGCAACTGCGGAACGGAGGGCAACTTGCAGTACATCAGCCTCGATGGACGCGTCCGTTGTGATGAACCCCAACATCGTTGCCATTGATGGGGCCAGCATTGCCGCGCCCTTGGCCATGCCGGAGACGGTGACCTCTTTGCCTCCAACTGAGGTCTTGACGGCGGCCTCCTTGGGAACGGTATCCGTTGTCATGATCGCTCGCGCCGCTGCGTGCCCGCACTGGCTGTCTGTACCGAGTGTCGCCCCGGATATGCCCGAAGTCACCGCGGCAATTGGAAGGTAGAACCCGATTAGCCCGGTAGATGCAACAAGAACCTGGCTGGGTGCACAGGCAAACAGATCTGCCGCCGCAGCCGTCATCGCAATCGAATCCTCGACGCCCCGCTCGCCTGTGCACGCATTGGCGCATCCAGAGTTGGCAGCAATACCCCTTGCCTTGCCGTCGGCCAGATGATCGATGCTGACAAGCACCGGCGCTGCCTTCGCCCTGTTCGACGTAAAGACGCCAGCTGAATTGCAGACGACTCCTGCATCTACCAACGCGAGATCCAATGCACCTTCCGCCTTTACCCCGGCATGAGTGCCCGCTGCGGCGATTCCAGGAGTCGAACAGATCGACGCATCATCGAGAATCTCCAGCTCCCCTGTGGCAATCCCGAATTCCTTGGCAGCCCCGGTAGCGGCCACGTGTCCTATCCAGTTCTTCATGGCCACAGCCCCAATCTCGGAAGTCCGGCAGTCTCATCGATACCTGCCATCAAGTTCGCGTTCTGAATCGCTTGACCGGCCGCCCCCTTCACGAGATTGTCAATCGCGCAAATTACAATCCCTGATCCGGTCCGCTCGTCGATACTTGAAGCCACAAGCGCGGAATTGCTCCCCGTCAATGCCTTCGAACTCGGAGCAAAATCAACGTAGTGAACAAAATCTGATTGCGAATAGGCAGACCGAAATGAACGATCCATATCCATTTGGGTCACGCCTGGAGCCAGCCTGACCATGATCGTGTCCATGAGCCCGCGCGCCATTGGCACCAAATGCGGAACAAACGTGATCTTGCCCGACACAGGACGCGCCCCATCGCCGCCGAACGCTGCTAGCTGATCTTCCATTTCAGGCAGGTGTCTGTGGCCTTCAATGGCATAAGCACTTACATTGGAGTAGGCCTCAGCAAAGGCATGGCTCCTGTCACCCGACCGGCCGGCTCCGGACAATCCGGACTTTCCATCGATGAAGACTGGGCCTTCCCCGAGTAGTCCATCTTGAGCTAGCGGCAACAGCCCGAGGAGTGCAGCTGTCGGATAGCACCCCGGATTCGCGACCCTTGTTGCAGTGCTGATCGCATCCCGATTCCACTCCGTCAGACCATAGACCCACGAGGGCAACTGATCGGGAGTCGGATGTTCCTCTCCATACCAATCCATGTAAGTCGCTGGAACTTTGTGGCGAAAGTCCGCCCCGAGGTCGACTATCCATTTCGGCGGGGAGTCCGATTCGCTAAGAATCCTGGCCGCTTCGCCCGACGGAAGAGCGAAAAATAGCAGCTCCAAGTCGTCAGGAATTCCAGCAGCTACATCGCTCAGTACGTGCTCCTCTAGAGCGAATAGGCCAGGCGCTTGCCGGCCCACTGAATCCCCCGCGCTCGATGACGCTCCAAGCCAGGCGATTTCGAACTCGGGATGAGCTTCAAGAAGTCGCAACAACTCCGCGCCGGTATAGCCCGAAGCCCCGGCAATGCCAGTCCGAATTCCCATGAGCCATCACCCTGCACTACTGGTGCTGCGCTCTGGCTAGACGGCAGCACCCCTCCAATGCGTCACGATGCATGATATACATATTGCTGCATACTTATGCAAGCGCATTATTGGAGGCCGCGCAACTCCGCGCCACACTCTTGCCGGGCACCATCGATTGCGCGCTCCCGTAAAGCCGCTAGCTCGTCGTCACTCAGGGTGTGATCTTCTGCAGCAAAACCAAGCGCGTACGCCAAGCTCTTGCACTCCGCCGCCACCTGCTCGCCGCGATAGACATCAAACAGGCGAATCGATTCGAGCGCATCACCGCACGCATGTCGAATCGCGGCCTCCAGGTCGCCGGCCGCGACATCTTCATGAACAACAAACGCAAGGTCCACAAGGGCCAATGGGTATCGTGAGAATGGCTGGAAACTGGACTCGGCAGGGATTCGGCCAAGAACTTCATTTTGATTCAGTTCGAAAACTGAGGCGCGCGCGCCAAGCCCTTTGTCCCGTACAACTGACGGATGCAGTTCACCAACGACGCCAATTGGCGACTCGTCAACCATCACTGCCGCGGTCCGGCCAGAATGTAGCCCGGCGCGCTCCGTCGGCTCGTAGCGAGCGTCGGAAATCCCGATCGCGTTCAGAAGCGCTTCGAGAACACCCTTGATTGCAAAGTATCCGAGCGTATCTGAGTCCGACGCGTCGACCGGGTCGCCCGCAATTAGTGCGGCCAGGTGCTCGACTTCGTTTGGCATTCCGCTCTCACTTAGTGCACCGAAGACTCTGCCGATTTCAAAGAATCGGACCTCACCTCGACGGTGGGCAAGATTGAACCTGGCGGCACTTATCAACCCCGGAAGCAGCGAGGGCCTGAGAATGCTTTCCTCTGCACGCAACGGGTTCGCAACCCTAGTGACCTTCCCAGCGCCGTTAAGAAGATCCTCAGGGCCGACGAAACTGAATGTCTTGATCTCGTCTAGACCAGCTCCGCGCAGCACCTGTGACTGAATGCGCCTGGACCGCTGCCTTGGCGTAAGCCCGCCGGTATGGCTCGAGCTGCTGGGAAGGCGTGTCTCGATATTTGAGTACCCGTGCAGCCTGCCAACTTCCTCAATGAGATCTATCTCCCTGGTCAGATCTGGGCGAAAGGATGGCGCAACAGTACGAATCTCATCGTCTGAATGACTTGTCACCTCAATCTCGATCGCCTTCAGGAGGCGTACCTGCTCATCCGGAGCTATTCGCGTTCCCAGGATCTTGTTAGTCCGGCTTGGCCGGAGACAGATGCGCTGCCGCTCAAAGGGCACCGGATACTCGTCGATAACCCCCCGCGCAACTACGCCGCCGGCCAGTTCTTGAATGAGGCTTGCGGCTCTGGCTGATGCCCATAGCACTCCTTCCGGGTCTGTACCCCTCTCAAAGCGCGCACTCGACTCGCTTCGCAGCGCGAGTCGCTTTGAGGTCGCCAAGATCCCCGTGGGCTCGAAATATGCTGACTCCAAGACAATCGACTTTGTCTGTGCCGTGATCTCACTCCCCGCTCCCCCCATGATCCCGGCGATGGCCACGGGTCTCTCAGCGTCAGCAATCACGAGGTCCTCGGGAGTCAGCTTCCGCTCTACTTTGTCGAGGGTCTCGACGGACTCGTCATGGCCGGCCATTCGAACTCGAATGAGCCCTTCGGCCAGTGACTGCCGGTCGAACGCATGAAGCGGATGACCGCATTCGATTAGTACGTAATTGGTGACGTCGACGACGTTGTTGATTGGCCGCAGCCCCGACGCCGTCAGTCGCGCTGCAAGCCACTCTGGACTTGGCCCGATTTCGATGCCGTCAATTGTGCGCGCTGTGTAGCGCGGACATCGCTCAGGCGATTCGTTCTCGACCTTGACGAAGTCCGTGATGTTCGCGCCGCTCTCATTCAACTCAATGCTTGGGATTGCCAATTCGGATCCGAAGACGGCCGAGGCCTCGCGCGCCAGCCCAATCACACTCATTGCATCGGGCCTGTTCGGGGTGATGTCGAAATCAATCACGGTGTCGTCAAGGCCAAGCGCCAAAGTGATCGGCATACCGAGTGGATAGCCTGCTTCATCAGGCAAGACAAGTATGCCGTCCGAGGAATCAGCGAGCCCTAGCTCCTCCTCGGAGCAGATCATGCCCTCGGACGCGATGCCTCGAATCCTTCGCCGCCCAATCCGAAATCCCCCAGGAAGCTCGGCACCAATGGGCGCGAACGCAACTTTCGCGCCCTCGTCGAAGTTCCAGGCCCCGCAGACGACATTGGCTTCGGACGCTGAGCCGTAGGAGACCGTACAGACTCGAAGTTTGTCCGCATCGGGATGATCAGAGACTGCCTCTACTCGACCGACGACGACGCCTTCTATCCCATCGTCTAGCCGGCGGACGGACTCGACCTCAAAGCCAGCAGCATCGAGCCCCTCGGCGATTTCGCTTGCCGAGGCCTCAAGCGCAACGTAGTCAGTTAGCCAGTTGAGTGAGAGTCTCAATGTCGCTCCTTAAAGCGGATCAGAACTGAGAGAGGAATCTCTGATCGTTTTCGTAGAGAAGTCGTATGTCTGGGATCCCGTACCGCAACATGGCAAAACGCTCGACCCCAAGCCCGAAAGCAAACCCGGTCCAGCGCTCGGAGTCATAGCCGACGGAGCCGAATACGTTCGGATCGACCATGCCCGCCCCAAGCACCTCAATCCACCCCGCGTGCCCGCATGTGCGGCATCCGCTGCCGTCACACAGGAAGCAGCTCATCGAGACCTCGACCGACGGTTCTGTGAACGGGAAGTATGAAGGCCTCAGCTTGATTTCTCGCTCCCCACCGAAATACTCGCGAATGAAGAATTTCAAGGTTCCGGCAAGATCCCCAAGAGTGAGATCGCTGTCGACCGCGAGTCCTTCGATCTGATGAAAGACCGGCGAATGACTGGGGTCGAGCGTGTCTCTCCTGAAGACACGGCCCGGCGCAATCATGTAAAGCGGCGGCGAGCAAGACTCCATTTCGTGTACTTGAACGCCAGATGTCTGAGTTCTCAGGAGCACCTCTTCCCCACGACCTGACTCAACATAGAGAGTGTCCTGCATTGACCTCGCGGGATGCCCAGGAGGCGTATTCAACGCCTCAAAGTTGTAGTAGTCGGTGTCCACTTCATTGCCCTCAGCGACCCGATAGCCCATGCCAACGAGGATCTCCGTCAGGTCGCCAATGGTTTTCGAGATCACGTGCTCGTGGCCAATCCTTACCGAGGGGCCGGGCAGCGAGACATCGATTCGCTCAGCTCTGATGCGCTCCGCCTCACCGGCGGCCATAAGTTCGCCTCGTCTCGCCTCGAACAAAGCGTTGATCGCCGCTCTTGCCTGGCCGATTCGGCGGCCGGCTTCAGGGCGCTCTCCCGGTGGAAGATCCTTCAGTTCCTGGTTTGCCTTGGCGATCAGCGACTTTCGTCCGGTCAGTTCGGATGCGAGCGCCTCAAGAGCATCGAGGTCGGCGACAGCGCCGATTGCTTGCTTCGCCTGGGCTACTAGAGCTTCCATTTCCGATCCAGCGCTCACTGCTCACCTCGCCTGTGATCCCGACCTCCCGAATAGCTCTGCGAGGCGGGGAGGCGAAGGGTAAATGTTTCAAATCCGTCGCCAGCCTCAGAAACGATCAGCTCTCCACCCTGCAGCTCGGCAACCCGGGCAACCACGTGGAGCGCAAGCCCCGTTCCCGCCGGTGCTGCCGCCCGCTTCCGCGAGACGATTCTCCCCCTCAGGACCTGAGCAATCTCATCGGGCTCGAGCAGATCCCCGTTGTCGGCAACCTCCACGTCTACCCAGCCGTCGGCCGATTTGGCACCAATACGGACCAAGCCTTCTCCGTGCTTTGCCGCATTCTCTACAAGCACCCGCATCGCCTGGGTGAACCTATCTCTGTCAGCATAAATTGCAGCTTGGGAATCCTCCATTGAGTTTTCAAACTCCACATTTGCATATTCGCCTGAAACCTCCTCGACGACTCCCGCTACGGCCGGCGCCGGATCGAACTCGATCGGAACACAGCGGATCTCGCCGGTCTCGATACGAGCCGTATCTACCAGCTCACCGATCGCCCTAAGAAGCTTGTCGGCAGCAACCGAAATCTGCCCGACCATCTCCTTCTTGAGTTCGTCGTCCAGTCCGTCCCAACGCTGTTCTATCGTTCTTGCGAATCCCTTGACCGACGTCAGTGGTGATCGCAAATCGTGATTGATCGCTGAGACAACCGCTGCCATGTCCACTTCGGGAGCTATCCGATGACATGCCGCATGGAGCAATAGCGAGCCCGCGATTGCTACGTTGAGCGACTGGCCTTTCCTCTGCATCGGCACTGCTACTCGTGCATCGAGAAGCCTCTCTACCTCGGGGTTCAATCCGGCACCCTCGTTGCCGAGCACAATCGCGCACTTCTCTTGAAATTTGAATGTGTTGAAGTCAACGCAACCGTCTGGATCTGCCCCCACAAGCTGAAAACCGTTCGCCTTCAAGAGCTCGAGCGCCAACGGCAAGTCATGATCGCTCACAAGAGTCGTTCGGAAAAGCGCCCCAGCAGATGACCGCACTACCTTCGGAGCATATGGATCCGCGCATCCTTTACCAAGCAAGAGTCCGGCACCGAAGCAATCGGCACTCCTGAGCAACGCGCCGACATTTCCGGGATCCTGAACGGCATCGAGCACCGCCACTGTCCCACGCCCCAGTAGATCGTTGATGTCCTCGCTGGGAATGGCAACCACTGCTGCCACTCCCTGGAATGACTTGGTGGACACGGCCGAACTAATCGCGGTCTCATCGACCCGAACTGTCTCAATTCCCTTCAGGCGAGCACGTTCTACTAGGTCTGGATAGCGGCCTTGATAGGCGTCGGTCACCAAGAGCAGAGCGACGCTTGCGCCTCCGTCGATGGCCTCGAGGACTGCATTTGGTGAGTCGGCGAGGAACTCTCCGTTTGCATGCCTGGTACTTGATCGACGTAGCTTGCGAATCCGGGTCAGCTGTGCCTTGGTCGCATCTGGCAAACGCAGCTGCGGCACCTCTTGACTCATGATGGCCTACGGAAAGAATCACACTCGGCCGTTGGCAGTACGCCGTCCGACGCGATCCGCGCTCTCACGACTGCTTTTCTAGACCGTCCTTGGCGAGGTCAACAAGGCGGGTAAACGCCGCCGGGTCAGAGACTGCAATTTCCGCGAGAATCTTGCGGTCAACATCTACCTCTGATGCCTTGAGGCCCGCCATGAACCTCGAATACGACAACCCGTTGGCTCGAGATGCCGCGTTGATCCTCGAAATCCAAAGCCGACGGATCTCGCCCTTGCGGGCTCGCCTATCCCGATAGGCGTACTGACCGGCGTGCATGACCGCCTCATTGGCTACCTTGAACCGCCGGCCAGATGCCCCCCTGTAGCCCTTGGCCTTGGCCATGACCTCGCGATGCTTCTTCTTCGCGTGGACTGATCGCTTCACTCTCGCCATCGGAAACCTCCTTGCAGATCGGGTCCGGACCTCGCGGACCGGCTACTTGCGGCCGGGCGGACGTAACCCTGCCGCTGGATGAAAAATGTCTGCTCGCTACTTGCCGAGCATGCGGCGAACGGCCCTCTCATTCGCCGGAGAAACCACCGGATCGCCGGCGAGGCGGCGCTTACGCTTTGCGGACTTCTTTTCGAGGATGTGGCCGCGGTTGGCTCGGCGCCTACGGATCTTTCCAGTACCCGTTACGCGAAATCGCTTGGCTGCTCCCCTGTGTGTCTTCATCTTCGGCATTGTTGCTACTTGTCCTTCTTGTTGGGCGCAATCACCATCACCATGTTGCGTCCGTCGAGCTTCGGCATGGCCTCCACCGTGCCAATCTCGCCAACGTCTTCTGCGAGCCTTTCGAGAATCCTCGCTCCTAGATCCGTATGAGCCATCTCGCGACCCCTGAACATGATTGTGATCTTGACCTTTGCCCCCTCCTCCAAGAACCGCTCGACATGGCGCTTCTTGGTCTCGTAGTCGTGAGGGTCGATCTTTGGCCTGAACTTCATCTCCTTGATGATGATCTGAGTCTGGTGTTTCCGCGATTCCTTCTGGCGCTGAGCCTCCTCGTAACGCCACTTCCCGTAGTCGAGGATCTTGCAGACCGGCGGCTTGGCGGTGGGAGCGACCTCGACGAGGTCCAGATCCAGCTCCCTCGCGATAGTCAGAGCTTCATGAAGGGGTTTCACCCCGACCTGATCACCGTTTGGCGCTACCACCCGTACCTCGCTGGCGCGGATGTTCTCGTTCACCCGATGCCCTCGACTGGCGTCTCTGGTCTCTCGCTGATCTGCTGGAATTGCGGCTATAGCTCGCCTCCTCTGGAGTTGGTCGCACTGTGCGATCCGGCCAACCGACCGAAAAAAAAGCGCGATGCCAAAGCACCGCGCCGTGGATTCACCACTGCATCGACCCGGCCGCATCGTTCATCCATATTCCCGAAGCAAGTCTGAGTTGATCGGAAAAGCAGGCCCGAGCGACAAGGTGAGAAAGAGCCTTCTCTCGTCACCGAGAGATCCTCTCCCTACTTAGGCGCAATGAGTATATCCCCCAAGTCAAGGCCACTGCCCAAGCCGAGCAGCAGGTGATCAGGGTGCCGACAGACGACGGACACTCACCGCCTCAGGCTTACCGTCGCGATCCGGAGCAATCTCAAATTCGACCTTCTCCCCCTTTTCCAATGACCTGAACCCCTCCCCCTCGATTCCGGTATAGCGAACGAAGACGTCCTCATCAACTTTGGTCGATGAAATGAAGCCAAAGCCTCGCTCGGAGCTGAACCACTTCACCACTCCCGAGAGCACTTCAGTCAACTACCTTCGAAATCGGAATCTCGATGATGTCCTCGGCTCCGCCAGCCTTGAGCACTGGAATCAGCCTGTTGATCTCTGACTTCGGTACTACCGTCTCGACTGCGCAATAGTCTCCATTGGCCAAGTGCGAGACCGTCGGGGCTCTCATTGAGGGAAGGACGTTCATTATTCCCGCCAGCTGGTCCTCTCGAACATTGAGCTTCACCAAAACCTTGCCCCTGGCGTCCAATGCGCCCCTTAGCAGGAGCGCGAGCGCATCAATTGCGCTTCGCTTGTCAGGATCAGCGGCCGCTGCTGGATTCGCAATCAGCTCCGTGTAGCTCTCGAGCAATGTGTCGACGATCCGAAGGCCGGCTGCCCGCAGCGAAGATCCCGTCTCAGTGTTATCAACTATCGCATCAACGATTTCGGGCACCTTGGCCTCCGTTGCTCCATAGGAAAGCGAGATGCGTACCGGAATCCCTAGGCCCTCAAAGTATCTCCGAGTGATCTCGGGATACTCGGTCGAGAGCCGTGCATTTGCCGGGATCTGCTCCGGAGCTTCAATGGCAGAAGCGCCATCAACGGCAAGAACGATGCGGACGGGCCGCTGCGTATTCTTCGAATACCTTAGTTCTGTGATCTTCGTGACCTCGGCACCCGTTTCTTCGATCCAATCACGACCCGTGATTCCGAGGTCGAAGAGGCCTTCAGCCACATAGGTTGGTATTTCTTGAGGCCTGAGAAAACGCACTGCAGCGATACGCGGATCATCAATCTCACCCCGGAGATCCCGATCGCCCCCCCTGGCCACTGCAAGATCCGCTTCTTCGAATAGGCGCAACGTCGGCGCCTCGAGGCTCCCCTTCGGAAGTACTAGGTCAAGCAAGATATTTCTCCGGTAGCGGATGGACGAGTTCGAGCTCTAGCTGATCGCGGCGAACTCCTCTGAGGGTGCAGCGGAATGCGCACCCAACGATCCGCGCGAGCTAGGAACATTATTCGTGCAGGTTGCCTTGCTTGCGTGGCATCCTCGGGACATTCCCGAACAACGGCGGACGGCGAAGAGACGCACGCCACTAGCTCAGCACAAGTGTCAGACCTGAAACGAAGCGCAGCCTAGCACCCACATAGCGACAGGTTTTTACTTTTTCAGTCGGGTACCTGCCGTGCCGAATATGTAGTGTGCCCGGAGAGGAGCATCTCAACGCATGGACTCGACTTGGCGCGAGACTGAAACTACAACTCTCGGCGAACGCCTGTTCCCAATCGACGAAGCTTTTCCCGATCAGCTCAAGCTCTTCCGCTACCGCATGCAGCTGGCAAGTGGCGCTGCGCTGATCCTGATTTGCGCAACGTCCTCCATGGACATCGTGCTGCCACCTCAGCACGTCAAGACCATGTGGACTGCGAGAGCAGCCATTTTGCTCATCCAATTCGGATTCTTTCTCGCGTTCCGGCTCGAAAACTTGCGAATGCCGCGCCTTGTCAGCCTCGTCTACGCCGACTACCTGGTCCTATCCATAGGCTTTGCCGCAGTACTACTTGTTGGCCGACAAAGCCCGATGTTCATGGTCTTCCATGCGATAGCTGCAAGCATGCTGCTCCTGCCCGTCTCCAACACTCAGGCATCGGTCATCCAGGGGCTTGTCCTCGGCGTTGTTCTTGCGATCGCAATTCCAGCAATTCGAGACAACACCATGGGGACACGTAGCTATCTCGCGGCTCTTCTGATGTTCGTCGCGCTCGTCATTATTCTGAGGAGCGCGGCCGGAATGACTTTCGCACTGCGCCTTTCCGAGGCCAAGACAAGGGAGACCATCGAGGAGGCCATGCGAAAGCTCAACTTCCTCTCGAGCTTCGACCACCTCACCAGAGTCGCCAACCGCTCAAACTTCGAGAGCGTTACCGAGGCCGCCGTTATGGATGCTCGTGCCACCAAGGAACCGCTCGCATATCTCGAGGTCGATCTCGACTACTTCAAGAGAATCAATGACGAATTGGGACACCAAGCCGGCGATGCGGTACTCCGGGCAGCCTCAGAGCGCATAGCCGGATGCCTTAGAACGGGCGATCAAGTCGGACGGATGGGTGGAGACGAGTTTGCCGTGCTAATTCGCGGGGCCACGATGGAAGTAGCCACCAGCGTTGCCGACAGGATTCTTCAGTCGTTCAAGGCCACAAATCTGAAAACCAGCTGGGGTGAGATTGCCCTCTCCTGCACCATCGGAATCGCGTGGTATCCCGGGTGGGGGGGCCTCTCGAGTAATTCGCTCATGGCGGCGGCCGATGAGAGTCTCTATGAAGCCAAAGAGGCAGGGAGAGGGCGAGTTGGTTCGGTCAGGTCGCCTCACGACATCGAAGCGCAGCTCTCAGCTGAGGTCATGGCGCCCCAGCCTTCAGTTGAGTTGAGCACGGAGGCACAGGCATCTCCTCCGGAGGTTGTCGCCCCTCTCTCTCCTCCGCCGCACGCGCGCTGAAGTTCGTTTCCAGTCGGCCATTGCATCGAGCTGGCTGAGCCGCCAATGGCCAGCATGAATTACGCAGACTTGAGCGTCTTGAGAACCGATACTTGCTCAACCACGGTCTGGGCCGCTTCAAAGCCCTTGTTTTCCTGGCGCTCTGCGGCCCGCTCAAGAGCCTGATCGAGATTGTCAGTCGTCAGCACCCCGAACCCCACCGGAACGCGCTCTTGTAGCGAGACCGCCATCAGTCCGCGGGCGCATTCGGTGGCGACGTGCGTGTAGTGATCAGTACCACCACGGATCACGCAACCAAGGGCGATCACGCCGTCGTGACCGGAATAGGCCATCTCAAGAGCCATGAGGGGAAGCTCAAATGCACCCGGGACCCATGCCACCGTGATGTTCTGCTCCTCGGCGCCCATCTCACTCAGGGCCTCTAGAGCACCTGCAAGCAGCTTCCTTGTCACTAAGTCGTTCCAACGGCTGACGGCCACTCCCAACCTCAACCCGGCCGCACTCAGCTGCCCTTCGATTTCATCCATCTCCGGCCTCGTCGGAATCGGCGGATGTGTCAACTTCCGGCGACAATCCGTTGAGAATGTGCCCCATCTTCTCCCTCTTGGCCCTCAGGTACGCAATGTTCTCATCCGTCGGATCGACCTCTAGCGGGACACGTTCAACTATCTCGAGTCCGTACCCCTCCAGACCCGCACGCTTGGTGGGATTGTTTGTCATGAGTCTCATCGTCGTTATTCCAAGATCAGCGAGTATCTGTGCGCCTATTCCGTAGTCACGTGCGTCAACTGGAAGTCCTAGGTTCAAATTAGCTTCGACCGTGTCAATCCCCGCCTCTTGAAGCCTGTAGGCCTGAAGTTTGTGAAGCAGCCCGATGCCACGCCCCTCGTGCCCCCTGAAGTAAAGGACAACTCCTCTGCCCTCGGCTTCTATGTTCTCCAGAGCCTTCGACAACTGATCGCCGCAATCACATCTCTGAGACGCGAATACGTCGCCCGTCAAGCACTCCGAGTGAACCCTTACAAGTACGGCATCCTGGCCGGCGACATCACCCTTGACTAGCGCTATGTGCTGCGTGCCGTCTAGGAGGGACTCATAGCCAACTGCCGTGAACTCGCCAAAACTGGTTGGCATGCGCGCCTCTGCTACCCGCCGGACCAACTTCTCGGAGCGCCTTCGGTGCTGAATTAGGTCGGCGATCGTGATGATCGGAAGCCCGTGTCGCTCGGAAAGTTCAAATAGCTCGGGGAGTCTCGCCATCGACCCGTCTTCCTGCATCACTTCGCAGATAACTCCAGCCGGGGTTAGTCCTGCTAGCTCAGCGAGATCAACCGCAGCCTCCGTATGTCCTGCGCGCTTGAGAACCCCCCCCTCCGCGTATCGCAGAGGAAAGATGTGCCCAGGTCTTGTGAAGTCCTCCGGACGTGCTTCGGGATCGATTAGCGCACCCACCGTGTCAGCTCGGTCGTGCGCCGAAATACCCGTGGTTGTGGTGTGTCGGTAGTCAACGGAGACAGCAAAGGCCGTCTCTCGGGCGTCTGTGTTCTCTGAAACCATCGGAGGGATGCGCAGCTCATCGAGGCGCGAACCCAAGATCGGAACACATATCAGACCTCGACCATGAGTAGCCATGAAGTTGATTACGTCTGCAGTAGCCTTCTCCGCGGCGCAGACAAGGTCGCCCTCGTTTTCTCGGTCGGCGTCATCAACAACAATGATTATCCGGCCCTCGTGAATAGCTTCTACAGCTTCGTCAATTGAATGAAACTCGCTCACTCCGCTGCCCTTCTCCGCTCCCGCCCTCGCCGTCATTGCCGGCCAAGCTTGGAAGCAGACTCTCAACATACTTGGCAACGAGGTCCAGCTCGAGATTTGCCGCATGACCAGGCTCGGTCCAGGCGAGGTTTGTGGCATCAAGTGTGTGAGGTATTAGCGCCACCTCAAACCATGCATCGCCAACCGCCGCTACTGTCAGACTGACCCCATCGACTGCCACTGAACCCTTCTCAACGATGTAGCGAATTTCGGCCTGCGAAGCGCCGTACCTGTGCACCCTGCCACCGCTCGGTGTCAATGAGACAGACTCGAGCAGCGCCGGGCCGTCGACATGGCCTTGCACGATGTGCCCCCCGAATCTCCCATCAGCCCTCAATGAGCGTTCCAGGTTGACCGGGTCACCGACCGCAAGCGCCCCCAAGTTTGTGCGCATCACGGTCTCCTCAACCAGTTGCGCCTCGAAACCCGCCTCATCAAGCCTGACAACCGTAAGGCAGCAGCCGTTCACGGCCACCGAGTCCCCTACAGCTAGTCCGTCACTGACGACGTCGCATGCAACAACTAGGTCTATTCCGCCATCACGAGGACGGGAGACCGCAATCTGTCCTTTTTCTTCTATAAGTCCGGTGAACATGCCACGACTCGCCTAACTGCGATGCGTCTCGCCGTCCGTACCTCGTCCTGCGCCGGGGCGGGGGTCGACTACGATCATCAAATCGTCACCCACGCGTGCCACGGATTGAAAATCCATTTTGGTAACGTCAGCGATCGTCGATGCCGAATTTCCGCCGAACAGCGGCGAGCCCGCACTCCCGCCGGCCACCGCCGGCGCTACAAAGAAGATGCAGCGATCTAGCAAGTCGCGGTCCAACAGCGCTCCTGCCAGCGATGCACCACCTTCGCAGAGCAATTCGACTATGCCCCGTTGAGCTAGCCTCGCCATTGCCTCTCCGAGGTCGAGCTGGCCGGAACCATCGGACAGAGCGATCAATTCAAGTGAGTCCCCAAAGCGCGATCTGAGGGCGGATTCACCCTGACTCGACGTGAGCACCCACGTCGGTGCTGACTCATCTGCGGCGCGAGCGCCAGCCGGGAGTCTCCCGGCGGAATCGACGATGACTCGCACCGGCGGAGTACCCGCGAATCCCTTGAGTCTGCAGTTCAGGCTCGGATCATCGGCCAGAATGGTCCCTGAACCGACCATGATGGCGTCAGCCTCTGCCCTGAGTTGCTGAACCATCTCACGCGACTCAGGCCCGGAAATCCACTTCGAACTGCCGTCAACCGCCGCCGTCCTGCCGTCAATTGTCATCGCAGCTTTGTATGTGATCCTTGGTCGACCTTGAACACGATGGATCAGATAGGCGGCGTTCAACTCTGTGGCCTCAGAGGCCAGCATTCCGCCGGACACGTCAACTCCCGATTCGGCGAGCAGCTTTGCTCCCCCGCCCGCGACCGAAGGATCAGGGTCGGCAATTGCGTACCTAACGGCGGAAACTCCGGCTTCAGCAATCGCGTCGATGCACGGAGGGGTTCGCCCCGTGTGCGCGCATGGCTCCAGGGTGACGTAGAGCGTCGCGCCCCGAGCTCGTTCAGCCGCATTCCTGAGCGCAACAACTTCGGCGTGAGGAGTCCCGGGAGCTACATGCCAGCCCTCACCGACAATCGCTCCATCAGCCACCACGACCGCGCCCACCATTGGATTGGGATGCGCGCTGTGGGCGCCCAGTCGAGCCAGCTCCAGGGCGCGCTCCATGTATTGGGTATCCGATTCACCCAATTCCCGCAATGTCCTTTCGGGGCAGCTCCCGACGAGCGCCAAACGCCGCTCGGCTCTGATCAGAATATCTGCCAGATAGCGAGATCACGATCGTGCCGCACGACAGCTTTGCGGGCGGAGACTCTCGGGGAAGGAGACGAGATTGACCTACTCGCCAAATACGTAGTGCACGAAGCGTACAAGCTCGTTCATTTTGAAAGGCTTGGTCATGTAGTAGTCCGCCCCTGAGGACCACCCTTCCCACACATCCGACTCCTGCCTGCGGGCGGTCAGCAGCACAACTGGAAGCTCTTCGAATTCGGGCTTGGAACGGATGTCCCCGAGTACGTCGTATCCGTCAACCTCAGGCATCATCACATCTAGTATCACTAGATCGGGCGGATCGCCCTTGATTGATTCAATCGCAGCGGCACCGCCATCGGCCTCTCGGACTGCGAAACCCTCTTCCTCGAGATTGGTTCTGAGAACCATCCGAATATCGGCGTCATCGTCCACAACGAGGATAGTCCGGCCTTCTTCACTATTAGTCATTGTCTGTTCCTAGCAATTCGCTGACAGCATTTCGTATGCGCCGTGCTGCTTCAAGAGGAGAGGATGCTCCAAAAATCGCGCTGCCCGCCACTAGAACATTCGCGCCTGCGGCGACCGCACTCGCCGCCGTCTCCTCGCCAATCCCTCCGTCCACTTCAATATCGACATCGACCCCGCTCTCATTAACCAATTGCCGCGCCGACTCAATCTTCGGCAGAACTGCTTCGATGAAGCGCTGACCCGCAAACCCGGGATACACGGACATGACTAGAAATAGGTCGAGTGACCGAATCCACGGCTTGGCTTCCTCAAAGGGTGTATCGGGGCTAATAGACATGCCGACACGCACTCCGAGACTCCGGATCGCTTCGATCTCCGCACCCGGATCATCGGTCGCTTCGCGGTGGAATGTAATCCACGAAGCACCTGCCTCTGCGAACTGCTCGTAGTAGTCGGAAGGGGATTCGATCATCAGGTGGCAGTCAAGGGGCAAATCTGTGCACTTGGAGAGCGAAGCCACGACTGCGGGACCAACTGTGAGATTTGGAACGAAGTGCCCGTCCATGACGTCTACGTGAAGGAGGTCCGCTTCGGGAGTGACGTGACGCACGTCCTCTCCGAGCGCGGCGAAATCAGCAGAAAGGATGGAGGGCGCTAGCTTTATCTCCATCGATTTCTCACGCTCAACCCCGCTAGCCACTGAAACTGCACAGTTTCCAGTCTTCACCCTCCTTCTCAAGCAATACCGTAAACGTATCCGATGCCTTCTCTCGTACGAGGGTGTACGAGACGGTGGCGGTATTTCCCGTGACGTTCGAAGAGAAGACGTTATAGGAGGTGACCTTGCCCTGAGCCTCCTCTGCAGCATCCAGAGTCCGGGCAAATTCGCTGTACGAGTACTTTGACTTGAAGCTCCGGCAGGTTCGCTCGTACGCGGCTGTGGCATTCCCGGACTTCATATCTGCCAAATAGGCATTGACCTGATCTGCGGGTGCCGTGACAGTGTCAACGATCACCTTGCCAACTAGGACCACTGCGACAATGCCGAGGATGACAAGGCCCCCGACAATTGCGGCGATGATTCCGCATGTCTTGCCAGTACTACTCTTCGCAGGTTGGGTAGGAGGCTGATATGTGACTGGGGGCGGCTGGCCCACGCCGTACTGCCCTTGGTCCGGCGGAGCCGGGGGCTGTCCTGGAGGCGGAAAGCCAGGGGGCTGTCCGGGAGGTTGTCCGGGAGGGGGATAGCCAGGGGGCTGATTACTCATCGCGTTCCTCTCCGCCTCTCTACCAGCACTGCTTCTCGCAGACATCTGAGGAGGTCGCCAATATCGACCGACTCAGAGTATCGTGCCTCACGTCGATCGCCCGGGAGTTACCAGTTGTACTGCTCGAAACGTATGCTGCTTGCTTCGATTGTGACTACGTTGTTTCTCTTTTTGGCTGCATGCTCGGGCGACTCCAAGACGCAATCTGAAGGCTCAAACCCAAAGCCAGAATCTACGAGGAGCACCGCCGTGCAGACCGGACAGGACCTGCCACCCGAACTTGGCCAGAAGCCCACTGTGCAAGTCACCCCGGGACAGGCTGCTCCCGCGGACCTTGTCGTCAAGGACATCATTGTCGGCACGGGAGCTGAGGCAGTGCCTGGAAAGGCGGTTACCGTCAACTACGTCGGCGTCTCTCAAGCAACAGGCCGGGAGTTCGACTCCTCGTGGAGCAGGAACCAACCCTTCACCTTCCAGCTTGGCGCGGGCAAGGTGATTCCCGGATGGGACCGCGGCGTCGCCGGCATGAAAGTGGGCGGACGCCGTGAATTGGTCATCCCCCCTGAACTCGCATACGGATCGCGGGGAGCGGGCGGCGCTATCGGCCCAAATGAGACGCTGGTATTTGTGGTTGACCTGCTAGAGGTCAAGTAGCCGGAGCGCCTCCCAGGCGGTCAAGCGGGCCTAGCCTCGCACCAGCTGCGAACTCCGCGCCTGTCATTGCTCGGCCTCCAGAAGGCTGCACTTCGAGGAGATCGATGAACCCATCGCCCGCCTGCACTGAAAGCCCTGAGCGCGACGCATGCAGGAATCCCGGCGTCCCGTCGCAATCTGACACTTCCTCAGACGATCTGTTTCCAATCCGAGCACGGAGAATCTTGATTGGCCGGCCTCGCAACATGCTCCACGCACCGGGTTTTGGTCCTGCCGCTCTAACGAGCCGCACTATCTCCTCCGCCGGCTTCGACCAATCGATCTCACACTCTTCCTTTTCTAGTTTTGGCGCCACTGTGACACCATCTGCCGGCTGCTCCACCGGCTGCACACTCCCGTCGGTTGCCCCTCGCAACGTGGCGAGCAGCAGCGGGGCTCCCAGCGTTGCCAGTAAGGAAGTGAGTTCGGCCGCGCTTTGGTCCGGGTCAATCGATGTCTCAATCGAGGCATAGACCGGTCCGGAATCGAGCCCCTCATCGATCTTCATCACCGATACGCCCGTGACCTCGTCGCCGGCGAGTATTGCCCTCTGCACCGGAGCTGCTCCGCGCCATCTCGGTAGGAGCGAGAAGTGCAAATTGAAAATGCCAAGAGGGAAAAGGTCAATAATGCGTCGCGGGATTATCTGACCATAAGCAACAACGACACCAACATCGCATCCAAGGCGAGCCAGCTCCTCGCTCAGCTCGTTGATTCGCTCAGGCGACCTCACCTCAACCCCGTGCTCAGTAGCAAAAGAAGCCACCGCACAAGGCCGACCTTGCCTTCCGCGTCTATGCCCGCCTCCAGGCTGGGTCACAACGAGAGGTACGTCTATTTCGGAATCCAATAGCGCCGCTAGCGAGGGGATTGCTGCTGCTGGCGACCCGAAGAAGACCGCGCGCACTGCGCCTCAGGCCTTCCTCTCGCCATGCCTAGGAGGTATCAGGCTCCCGCCCCCGCCAAACTCAAAGACCTGGCGAATCTCCTTGAGCGCCGCTTTTCGCTCAGCCTTTTCGAGCCGGTCAATCAGGAGCTCTCCGTTTAAGTGATCGATTTCATGCGCGAGCATGCGAGCCATGAGCCCCTCACCACTGAGCTCCGAGGGATCACCTTTAATGTCGACACCCCTGGCGACGACCCATTCCGGTCGCTCCACCTCGAACCAGAATCCCGGCACCGACAGGCAGCCTTCCTCGCGACGATGTGCACCGCTGGTTTCGACTATCTGCGGGTTGCACAAGACGCCTGGGCCATCACCAATGTCATAAACAAAGAACGCCTTTTCGATGCCAACTTGGGGAGCGGCCAAGCCAACTCCCGGAGCGTCATACATGGTCTCAAGCATCTCGTCGACAAGACGCTCGAGCGCGTCGTCGAAGTCGGTAACCGGGCGTGCTGCCTGGCGCAGTACCGGATCGCCAAAGGTTCTAATCCTCAACATGACACTCGAAGGCTACTCCAGCCTCGACGGGTCCACTTCAATTCTCACCTTGCGCCCCGCAGAGCGAGCTTCCGATGCTCCAAGTGCGACCGATTTCCACGCCTCGGCGGGTTCCGACGACAACACGAGGACCCTCGATGAGCTACCACTTTCATCTGGTCCCAGCACCTGGGCACCACAGCTTCGCGCCAGCTGAGCAATATTCCTCGCCCACGTAGAAGAGTTCTCGCCGGTCACTGTCACTCGAGCGCACCGAACAAACGGAGGGAGACGATTACTTTCACGATCATCGAGAATTTCACTCGCGGCCTTTTCAGGATCGCCATCGACCAGCGCCGCAGAAAAAGGGATCTCGGGCATGTACGTTTGAATGAGCATCCCGGCATATGGTCGGTTGTCAGCGCGCGGCGGTGCGTGCGCCGCCGCCCTCACTAATAGCCGCCACGCGTTTTCAACTGCCGTGGCATCGGGCGCGAGAAGAAGAGAGTCGAGGTCGACCACCACGACTAGATCCAGTGCCCCGGTTCGCCAGAACGCCGCCTCAGTGCCGACAATGACATCGGCCAGGTCCACCGATGACCTGGACTCACGATCGACTGTTACGATCGAATTTCGCGGAAACAGGTGCTCGGCCTCTCTCGCCAGGGCTCGGGTACCCGCTCCCAGCCTCTTGACTTTGGCTGAGCCGCAATGAGCGCACGTAATGGGCAAGATCGCCTGACATGAGGTGCATGCGAGCCGCCTGTCCTGCCCGGGTCGCGTCCCCCTCTCGGGAAGCAAGGCGCCTCCACACGCGTCGCAAGTCCGCAACCTCAAGCACGCGCCGCATCTGGTCGCTCTTGCTTCTCCGGCCCGATTCAGGAAGAGGAGAATTCGGCCACCTTGCTCAAGCACCCGCCGAGCACGCGCAACCGCCCCCTCGCTGAGTATCCCGCCTGTAGGCGGCTCATCTTGGCGGTGGATTATCTCTACCGCCGGCCAGCCACGCCGACGCGCGCTCGGTTCGGGTCTCCGCACATCAGCCGCCCAAATACGCGCCTCAAAACTCGGTGACGCGCTGGTGAGCGCTACGTCAGCGCCCAGGCACGCGGCCCGCACGACAGCAACTTCACGTGCGTGATAGCAGGGAGAGGATTGCTCTTTGAGCGAAGGATTGGTCTCGTCCACGACAACAAACAGCCCTGGATTGCCGACGTGCTGAAACACCGCGGATCGACCGCCCACAACGGCTACCCCGTCGCGCGTCGCAGCATCGATCCACGCCAAACGCTCCTCGGTCTGAGAACGACAAGCCGTCAGGTCGATTACCGGGACCCCGTGCCTCCTCAACCTGCTGGCCGTCAAAGTTGGTGCGACCGGGTCAACCACGATCGCGCTGCGCTGATCGGCAATGCACGATTGAATCAAATCGAAAACGCTAGAGAGAGCTTCTTCGGCCGGGGCGACCTCGTAGAGATCCACCCGTGGCAAACAATTCTCCGCGCGAAGAGCCGGTCGCGAAGTCTGAGGCTCAACTGATCCTGTCCGAACGGGCAGTCCCGGCGGCTGAAAGTGCCTGAGTACCTGCCAGAGCCCACCTAGGTAGTAGCGAGAAATCACGCGAGCCGCTACCAAGTCATGCCCGTTGAAGACAGGCATATCGCCAAGGACTGCCTTCACCGGACGGAGCTTGCCTGCGGCAATGTCACTGTGGCCGGGGAAACCGGTGATCCACCCCCTGACGCTCCTTCCGCGAAATGGAACACGCACGATCGAGCCGATGCTGAGCCGGGCGAGCAAGCCTTGATCAACTAGGTAGTGAAATGCCTCGGCGGCAGGCAATCGGTCAATTGTGACTGCGGCAATAGCTGATCCGTCGTCGGCAAACAAGACCGGGGCGTCAGGCATGTCTGGTTGGCACTGATTCAGTTCCGTCGCGACAAGCTCCCGCAGAACTCGCGCCGGTGCTCCGAGAAGGCGCCCTTCCTCCAGCGCCCAGGTCACTGCTTACGCGGGCGAATAATCAAGTTCGGAACCCGGCACGATCAGAGGCACCGAGCATCGGCGGCAACGCCTTTTCGCCTAAGTCCCGAGCGCACTGCGAAGATCGTCGACCTTGTCGGCAACTTCCCAGGTGAATTCCGAGTCAGCACGCCCAAAATGTCCATATGCCGCGGTCTTTCGGTAGACGGGGCGAGTCAATTGCAAGTGTCGAATGATCGCGGCCGGCCGAAGGTCGAATATCTCCGGAACCTCTTGATTGAGCTTTTCCGGATCGACTTTCGCGGTACCAAACGTCTCCACCATGACTGAGACCGGCCGAGCGACACCGATTGCGTACGCAACCTGAACCTCGCATCGCTGGGCGAGACCGGCGGCGACAACGTTCTTGGCAACCCAGCGCGCTGCGTAGGCGGCTGAACGATCCACCTTCGAGGGGTCCTTGCCGGAAAAGGCCCCGCCACCGTGCCGGGCCATTCCGCCATAGGTGTCGACGATGATCTTTCTCCCCGTGAGTCCGGTATCAGCATGGGGTCCGCCCAATTCGAACATCCCTGTCGGGTTTATGAGCACCCTGTAGTCAGATGTATCAAGCCCAGCCGGGAGCACAGGCTTGATCACGTGCTCTACAAGTGCCGGTCGAATGTGATCATCAATCGTTACGTTGCCGTCGTGCTGAGTTGAGATCAACACCGTGTCCAAGCGAGATGGGCGGCTGTCGACGTACTCAATGGTGACCTGCGTCTTGCCGTCGGGGCGCAGAAAACCAATCGTTCCGTTCTTCCGCACCGTGGCCATCTGCTCGGCCATGCGATGCGCCAGCCAAATCGGCATTGGCATGAGCACATCTGTTTCATCGCAGGCGTAGCCGAACATCATCCCCTGATCTCCGGCTCCCTGTGTATCAAGTTCCCCGTCTTCTGCTACGCCGCTCTGCTGCTCATGGGACTTGTCAACGCCAATCGCGATATCGGGACTCTGCTCGTCGAGCGTAACCATGATGCCGCAGGTATTGCCGTCGATCCCGTATTCAGCCCTCGTGTATCCAATGTCGCAGATCGTCTTTCGAACCAGCTTTGGCACGTTGAAGCTGGCCGATGTCGAGATCTCACCTGCAACAACTGCAAGACCGGTGGTCACGAGGGTCTCGCACGCAACCCGTCCACTTGCGTCTTGTTCGAGTACCGCATCGAGTACCGCATCCGAAATCTGATCGGCCATCTTGTCGGGGTGCCCCTCAGTCACCGACTCCGATGTGAATAGATAGCTGCTGGTCACTTGCTTCCTTTCCGGGATCGCCGCGCAATCTATACGCGCTGCATTCCGTCTCGATTTCAATTGGTTTAAGAACGGTAGAGCGAATCGTACCGAGTCAACCGCTTAGCCGGCACGCGACCCGATCTTGCTCAATCCTCCAGCGCGCCCGCCACACGCTCTACGATCGCCGCCGCGATTTCACTCTTCAGGGCGAGAGGCAAATCCTCTACCTCCCCGGCGCGCCAGAGCAACACGGCTCGATTGGTGTCAACTTCAAACCCTGAATCTGCTGCGGAGACGTCGTTTGCCACGATGAGATCAATCTTTTTTCGCTCAAGCTTTGCTTTCGCGTTTTCCACTAGGTCGTCAGTCTCGGCGGCAAAACCTACTACGAACTGACTTGCCTTCTCTTCTCCTAGCCGAGCCAATATGTCAGGCGTCGGTTCCAGCTCCAGCAGCGGTGGGCCGTCGGACTTCTTGATTTTCGATCCGGCCTCAACCCGAGGACGAAAATCCGCTACAGCCGCAGCCATGAAAACGACATCGCTATCCGCGAACCTCGAAAGTACTTCCTTCTCCATTTCCGCGGCCGTCTGCACCCGAATGACCTCAATGCCGGCAGGCGTACGGGCGTCACTCGCCGTAACGAGCACCACCGCTGCGCCTCGCCGCGCGGCCTCGGCTGCAATCGCATGCCCCATCTTTCCGCTGGAGCGATTGCCGATAAAGCGAACTGGATCGATCGACTCCCGAGTCCCCCCTGCTGTGACAAGTACCCGCACTCCCTCCATCCGCCGAGCTGCGTCTGCCAGATCGGTCAGCGGTGAATCTGAAAGAAGAATCTGCTGAGCCTTCTCGACGATCTCCGCGGGTTCGCGCATCCTCCCGATGCCCATGTCCCCTCCAGCAAGGGAGCCTTCAGCCGGCTCGAGTACGTGGACACCGCGGCCTTGCAGGACGTCGATGTTCTCCTGGGTTGCAGGGTGCTCCCACATCTCTGTGTGCATCGCGGGACAAAGCAAAACCGGCGCCCTGGAAGCCAACAATGTTGCTGCGAGCAGATCACTTGCCAAACCGGCTCGATATCGAGCGATCAGGTCCGCTGTCGCCGGCGCAACCAAGATCAAATCTGCCCGCTGCCCCAAGCTCGTATGTGGGATCGGGTCGGTGTCGTTCCAAAGTGAGGATGAAACACGCCGCCCGGTCAGCGACTCGAGCGCCATTGGAGCGACAAACTTGCGACCCGCCTCAGTGACTACTGGCACCACATCAGCACCCGTCCGCTGTAGCCTTCGCAAGATCTCGACGGACTTGTAGGCAGCGATTCCTCCTGAGATTCCCAGGATCACCGTCCTGCCGGCTAAGGGAGCTTCAGATTTCGCCAACGATCGGATCTTTCGTGTTGTTTGCACTCCCCCGGTGCGCGAACTCCACTACACATGTGGCCGGCTATGGACGCCTCAGCCTTCGCTCGCCTTCTCGCATTCCTCGATTTCACGCACTGCCGCTTCGTATGCCTCTTTGTCGTACTCGATCTTTCCTTCAGCAATTTCCTCGAGGGCGATCGTAAGCGGCTTGCGTGAGGTTGAGTGGACCTGCGGAGGAAGGTATGCCCCAAGCCCCTCACCGAGCTGCCTGTAATAGCTATTGATTTGGCGCGCGCGCCGAGCGGCGAGGGTAACCAGGGTGAACTTGGAATCTACGTGAGCCATCAGTTCTTCGATGGGTGGCTCGATCATGTGTCACGTTCCTTTCTGCAACGCTCGATTATATCTGCGGCGTTACGCACGGCCTCTCCGAGATCATCGTTGACTATCTGAAATGTGAAGCTCCCGGACTCGTTCATCTCGGCTGCTGCCTCAGCCAGCCTTGCATCGATCACCTCATCGCTATCGGTGCCACGCACCCGAAGGCGCTCTGCAAGCTCGGCTATGGACGGTGGAGCAACAAAGATCGTCACTGCCTCCGGCATGGCCTCTCGTACTGACCGTGCGCCCTGCACGTCGATTTCAAGGATTACGTCGTTACCCTGATCGAGCTCGTCTTGCACCGCGCTCACGGGCGTTCCATAGAGATTCCCGTAAACCTCGGCCCATTCGAGAAATTCGCGATTTGCGATCATCGCCTCGAATTCCGGACGCTCAATGAAGTGATATTCGCGCCCGTCCAGCTCCCCGAAACGCGGAGAACGGGTCGTTGCGCTGACCGAGAGCTTCACGCCATCAAGGCGTTCGAGGACGCCGCTGATTACGCTTCCCTTGCCGACCCCTGAGGGACCCGAAAAGACGAAGACCTGACCTCGAGATGAGGGCAGGTCTTCAGCTTCAGTATTCAGGCGTTGAACTTCTCAAGCAGCCCTTTGGCTTGCTTGGCACCGAGTCCCCGGATGCGCCTGCTCTCGCTTATATCAAGCTCCTCAAGCAGTCGGCGCGCACGCACCTTCCCGACGCCAGGCAGTGCCTCGAGAACGGCCAGAACCTTCATCTTGCCGATGATGTCATTGCCTGGGGCGTTGTCGAGAAGCTCCTGGAGCGAGAGGCTTCCCATCTTCAGCTTCGACTTGATCTCCGCACGCTCTTTGCGCGCCTTCGCCGCCTTTTCAAGGGCGGCTTTGCGCTGAGCATCTGTTAGCTGTGGGGGAAGGGGCATTGGGAACCCTCCTTGGGTAAGCGTCCATCGGCCTTCGAATCCCGAACTTCAAAGGGGATCTAAGCCCCTCGATGAGGTCGGCGGCATTATAACGAGGAGCAGGTCGCTGGGCGAGGAGTGTTCTCAAGTGGTGTCCAACGCGCCTGTCAGCTCCGAGACTCGGGTGACCCTATGCCTTCGGCAAAACGCCTGAAGCTGCGTCACTATCTTGGTGGTCGCTCGCGGGTCAAAGAAGGATGCGGTACCTACACCCACCGCAGTCGCGCCCGCCCTCATCATCTCGACTGCGCTCTCGCCATCGGTTACGCCACCGGTGCCGATGACTGGTACGTCGGGCAATGCGGTCGCAACCTCGTGAACGCACCGCACTGCTATCGGCCGAATTGCCGGACCGGACAAGCCAGCTGGAGCGCGCGACGTGGAGAGCCTCCCCGATGAGGGATCGATGCTCATTCCGAGGACTGTGTTGATCAGCGTCAGCGCGTCGGCTCCGGCTTCAACAGCTGCCGTGGCAACGGAGACGAGCTCAGTGGTGTTGGGGCTTAGCTTCGCGAGAAGTGTGATGTCTCGATCAGGGATGGCCGCGCGAACTACGCGAATCACCTCGCCCGTTAGCAAAGACGAATGAGCAAACATGGAGGACGACGACTCGAGGTTTGGGCAGGACAAGTTGAGTTCAATGGCTCGAATGTCAGTCATTCGCGACACGAGACTTGCAGCTTCTGCGAACTCTCCCGGGCTCCGGCCCCAGACGCTCGCGATGATCGTGGCTCCGGTCTCGGCCAGCTCCGGATATTCGCTTCGGCTCCACGCGTCAATTCCCGGGTTCTGCAAACCGACCGTGTTGAGCATGCCGCCGGGCGTTGTCTTAAGTCGCGGCGGTGCGTTCCCCTCCCAGGGAAACGCGGAGAGAGACTTCACCGTGACGGCGCCAAGATCGGCGGGGTTGACATAGGCGGCAAGATCCATCCCCGTACCAAATGTCCCTGAGGCTGCGACCACGGGATTCTTCAGATTCAGTCCACCGAGCTCGACTGAGAGATCGACACTGCTCGTCGGCATGTCACATTCCCTGGCTTGCCTTCGAGGCTGAGCCTGCCGGTTCGTCAAAAAGGTTCAGCTGGTCAGGCAGACCGTGGTACTCCTGAAGTGACCTCGCCCCCGCCTCAGTCCTCGCCATCGCCGCGATTCCCGCAACTGCAGCCTCCGCTCCTGAAATGGTCGTAATGCATGGAATCTTGTTGATCTGTGCCGCTCGCCGCAGCAGATAGCCGTCGGCGCGGGGTCCGCGCCCAGCTGGTGTGTTTATCACCAGACCGATCTTTCCGTCGTTGACGAGATCTACCGGAGAGACGTCGCCCTCTCCCACCTTCGCAACAAGGCTGGAAGAGATGCCGGCTTCATTCAATGACCGAGAAGTCCCCTCGGTTGCAAAGATCTCGAATCCAAGCTGAAGCAATCGACGCGCGATCGGGACGGCGGCACGCTTGTCCCGATCACGTACCGAGATGAAGACCGCACCCCCGCGCGGCAACTCCGAGCCTGCTGCGCTCTGAGCCTTGGCAAATGCGATTCCAAAATTCGACGCTATCCCCATGGCCTCTCCGGTCGAGCGCATTTCCGGACCTAGGATGGCATCGGAGTCGAGGAAGCGCCCGAATGGCAGCACCGCCTCTTTCACCGAAACGTGGCCCTTGCGCGGTTCTACGATGAGACCCTCCTCCCTGAGGTCGCGGATGCTCGCTCCCATCATGATCCGTGCGGCGGCCTTCGCGAGTGGGACACCAGTCGCCTTGGCAACGAATGGAACGGTGCGGCTCGCGCGCGGATTTGCCTCAATAACAAATACCTCGCCGTCCTTCACCGCGTATTGGACATTGAGCAAGCCTCTCACGCTGAGAGCGCGCGCTAGGGCGACTGTGTGAGCCTCAATTGAATCGAGCACTAGCGGTGACAACGTCATCGGCGGCAACACGCAGGCCGAGTCGCCCGAGTGAATCCCTGCTTCTTCGATGTGCTCCATGATCCCGCCAATTAGGACCTCATTACCGTCGAACAACGCGTCCACGTCGACCTCGATTGCGTCTTCGAGGAATCGATCAATCAACACCGGCCGGTCTTCCGATGCGCCTGCCTCATCGTGTCTCCGGCTCGCCGAAATTGCATCGGCCATGTATCTCTTCAGGTCAGCATCGCTATAGACAATTTCCATGGCCCGTCCACCGAGCACATAGCTCGGGCGCACCAAGGCCGGATATCCGACCATGCTTGCGGCTTCCAGCGCGCCTTCAACTGAGCTTGCCGTTGCGTTTGGCGGTTGTGGAATCCCCAGCTCCCTACATATGGCGCCGAATCTTTCTCGGTCTTCAGCCATATCGATTGATTCCGGACTTGTGCCAACCACAGGCGCACCGGCAGATGCCAGTGCGTCGGCAAGCTTCAGGGGCGTCTGCCCGCCCAGTTGCACAATCACCCCAGCAGGCTTCTCGGCCTCCACGATATTGAGAACGTCCTCGACGGTGAGGGGTTCGAAATAGAGGCGATCGGAAGTGTCGTAATCCGTAGAGACAGTTTCGGGATTACAGTTGACCATGATGGTCTCAAATCCTGCGTCTCGAAGGGCGTAAGCAGCGTGAACGCAGCAATAGTCAAATTCGATGCCCTGGCCAATTCGGTTCGGGCCCGCGCCGAGAATCATCACCTTCCTTCTAGTCGACGGCGCTACTTCGTCTTCATCTTCATAAGTTGAGTAGTAGTACGGCGTGCTCGCCTCAAACTCCGCGCCGCAAGTGTCCACGGTCTTGAAAGTTGGTCTGACCCCGAGGTCAAGTCGGCGCGCCCTCACCGCCTCCGGGTTTGCCCGCAAAATGCGACCGATTTGCGAATCGGAAAACCCGAGCCTCTTCATTTCGTGAAATCCCTCAGCGGGCAAATCAGCGAGGCTCGATACGGCCGCTGCCTGACTTCCAACTGTCGTAATCACTCGCATCTGACCTAGGAACCAAGGGTCGATTCCCGTTGCGGATTCGATTCGCTCCAGATCAACGCCCCTCCTGATCAGTTCGCCAAGCTCGAGAAGTCTGACCGGCGTGGGTCGACGAATTCGTGAGAGCAACGACTCGCTGTCCACGCCCTCGAAGCGGCTCTCCTCGCTATCGAATCCGAGTCCGCCAACCCCATTCTCAAGCGAGCGCATCGCCTTCTGAAGGGCCTCCGGGAATGTCCGCCCTATGGACATTGCCTCTCCCACGGACATCATCTGAGTTCCAAGCGTGTCGCTAGACCCTGGAAACTTCTCAAACACCCATCGAGGAATCTTCACCACGACATAGTCAATGGTCGGCTCAAAGCTCGCAGGGGTCTTCTTGGTGATGTCGTTTGGGATTTCATCGAGGGTCAGTCCAACGGCAAGCTGTGCCGCTATCTTGGCTATCGGAAAGCCCGTTGCCTTTGAGGCGAGTGCCGAAGACCGAGACACTCTCGGATTCATCTCAATTACGACCATGCGACCGTCTTCTGGATTCACAGCGAATTGAATGTTGGATCCGCCGGTGTCAACACCAATCCGCCGGATCACCCTGATTGCGGCATCTCTCATGACTTGGTATTCGCGGTCCGTAAGCGTCTGCGCCGGCGCGACTGTGACCGAGTCTCCGGTATGAATCCCCATTGGGTCGAAGTTCTCAATCGAGCAAATGATTACGACGTTGTCCGCGAGATCCCGCATGACCTCGAGTTCATATTCCTTCCATCCGAGAACCGACTCCTCAATTAGCAGCTGTGAAATCGGGCTCGCCGAAAGCCCGTACGCCGCCTTGTCGCGGAACTCATCCATCTCGAAGACCAGGGCGGTGCCCCCGCCGCCCAAGATGAAGCTCGGTCTCAACATCAGCGGAAAACCGATCTCTTCGGCGACCCGAACCGCCTCGTCGAGATTGGAGGCGAATCCAGAACGAGGAAGCTCGAGGCCGATGTCTTCCATCGCTTCCTTGAACTTCTCCCGGCTTTCCGCTGTCTCGATCGCTTGTGGGCTGGCGCCGATCAGCTCGACTCCGAACTCTTCGAATGCCCCCATCGCATGAAGGTCCATTGAGACATTGAGGGCAGTCTGACCGCCCAGGGTCGGGAGTACTGCGTCTGGCGACTCCCGCGCAATCACCTTCGCCACAGTTTCTGCGTTGATCGGCTCAATGTACGTGCGGTCCGCGAACTCCGGATCCGTCATGATCGTCGCTGGATTCGAGTTGACCAGTACGACTTGGTAACCCAATTCCCTCAGGATCTTGCAGGCCTGACTGCCCGAGTAGTCGAACTCGCATGCCTGGCCAATGACGATCGGGCCCGAACCGATGATGAGGATCTTGGAGATGTCATTCCTCAGCGGCATCGCTCGATCATTTCCACGAAAACATCGAACAAGTACGAGGCGTCGTTCGGGCCGGGAGCGGCTTCGGGGTGGTACTGCACGCTCATCGCGGCAATTTCCATGCACTCCAGCCCCTCAAGAGTCCCATCATTGAGACTTGAATGCGTCGGACGTACTGCACCGAACTGGCGACTCGCGAGCATTCCGAATCCGTCCCGCGCCTCCCACGGAGCGCCTTCGATCCGATGGCCTCCGAGCGATGCCGGATCTACTGCAAAGCCGTGATTCTGAGATGTGATCTCAACCCGCCCCGACGATGCATGCCTGACCGGATGATTGCCGCCGTGGTGCCCGAAATGCAGCTTGTAAGTCGAGCCACCGAGAGCAAGCCCAATGATTTGGTGACCTAGGCAAATACCGAAGACGGGCTTGGCGCCTAGGAGGGCGCGTGTGTTTTCGATCGCGTATCCGACCGCAGACGGATCCCCAGGCCCATTCGAGAGAAAGACCCCGTCGAATGAACCGCTAGTGATCTCGGAGTGCGGCGTCATCGCCGGGAGGACCGTGACCCGAACCCCTCGAAGGGCCAAGCTGTCAAGAATCCTCGCCTTGATTCCAAAGTCATAGGCCGCCATGTGAAACCGCGCCTCTCCCTTAGGAGCAACGGTGTAGGGCTTATCGGTGGTCACCGAAGAGACCAGATCCACCCCCAAGATCGAAGGAGCCTGGCGAGCAACTTCAACTGCCTCGCCATCAGCTACGTCCCCGTGGCAGATCGCGCCGGTCATGGAGCCGTGGTCCCTGATGTGCCTGGTGAGGCGACGCGTATCGACTCCCTTGATTGCGGAGATACCGCGCTCTTTCAGGTATTCATCAAGTCGGCCCTCTGATCGCCAGCTACTTGCGTCTTCAGACAAATCCCGCACTACGAGTCCGGAGGCAAAGATTCTTCGGCTTTCGGCGTCGGCGTCGTTGACACCGTAGTTCCCAATGTGGGGATATGTCATCGCAACAATCTGCCCTGCATAGCTTGGGTCAGTGATGATCTCCTGATATCCAGTGAGGGCGGTGTTGAAAACCACCTCTCCCGTGGCCGGATCATCGAGTTGCGCGCCTGCCGATAGTCCTCGAAATACGGCACCGTCGGCGAGTGCCAAGACGGCCGGCGTTCCTCCCGAAATCACGCAATCTCCCGAGGAAATGCCCCGTCCGAGTAGACCAGCGCCCCCTGGCTGACCGTGTGACGAACTTGCCCTTTGAGCCGCTTGCCCGCGAACGGCGAATTCTGCGACAACGACTGCATCGCGGATGGATCTGCAACCCACTCCGCCTCTAAGTCCACCACAACGAGATCTGCCGGCACACCCACTTCGATCGAGCCGGTCAGCATGTCGAGGCGGAGAATGCCCGCCGGATTCCACGAGAGGGCCGCAATCGCATTTTCAAGACTCAAATGCCCCGGTCCTACCAGCTCAGTGAGTACAACCGACAAGGCGGTCTCAAGCCCGATCATCCCGGGCGGAGCGTCTTCGAATGCCCGCTCCTTCTCTTCCTCGGCGTGGGGCGCATGATCCGTAGCGATCGCGTCAATAACGCCATCCCTCAGCCCCGACCGCAGCGCCTCGACGTCATTGGCCGTCCGAAGCGGCGGATTCACTCGGAATGCCGGGTCATATGTTCCGCAAGCTGCATCCGTAAGAGTGAGGTGATGCGGCGTCACCTCGGCAGTCACCCTCACTCCTTTCTCCTTGGCGGCCGCTATCGCTTCTACGGCAGCTGCCGTAGAAACATGGGGGACGTGTATCCGCGCGCCAGTCATTTCGGCAAGGGCGAGGTCTCGCTCGACGATGACAGCCTCTGCCGCCCACGGTCTCCCGGGAAGACCGAGCCGTGCGGATTCTGCGCCTTCATTCATTACCCCCTCGCGCTCCCCGGCTGAACCGCCATGTGCGCAGACAAGGTTTGCGTCTTCCGCATGATTCGATACCAAGCAGTCAAGTTGCCCGGCGTACTCGAGCGCGCGGCGCATGAGCTCCGCGTTTTGCAGGCATCGCCCATCGTCGGAGAAGAGTCGCACTCCTGCTGCTGACAACTCAGCCATCGGTGAGAGTCGCTCGCCAGCCAGCCCAATCGAAACTGCACCGGCTGGGACTACCCGGCAGTACCCTGCAAGTTCTGCCTCACGCTGGACAAGGCGAATCACCGCGGGCGTGTCGGCCACAGGGCTTGTATTGGCCATGGCGCAGACGGTCGTAAATCCGCCCGCTGCAGCCGCTCTGCAACCACTCCGGATCGTCTCGGCGCGCTCACCGCCTGGTTCCCTCAGGTGGACATGCATATCAACCAGGCCCGGCGAGACCAAGCATCCGCTTGCATCGAGTTCCTTGTAGCCGGTGGCCACATCCTCAAATGATTGATCGCCCGAAGAAACCCGTTCAATGACTCCGGCCGCAACGAAGACATCTGCGACTCGAAGGCCGCTTCGATCGAGTACTTGCCCGCCTCTGATCCACAGCCTGTCAGTCATCGTCACCCCCGGCGAGGAGCATGTACAAGACAGCCATGCGTACAGCGACGCCGTTGGCTACCTGCTCGCCGACAAGGACATTGTCCCTGCGCGCCACGGCGGGGGAGATTTCAATATCGCGGTTCATTGGTCCGGGATGAAGAATCAGCGCCCCGTCAGGAAGTAGCGCTGCACGCCGTTCGTCGATGCCAAATCGCATTTGAAATTCCCGCATGCTGGGAAGGCGCGCTCCAGCGCCGCGTTCGCGCTGAATTCGCAGAAGCATCAAGACGTCGGTCTCGGGAAGAATCGAATCGAGGTCCCCGGTAGTTCTGACCGGCCATGAATCCACAGCTGCGGGCAGCAAGGTGCCCGGGGCGACAAGTGTCACTTGTGCTCCAAGACCGGAGAAGAGCCAGATGTTCGAGCGGGCCACCCGCGAATTCTCTATGTCGCCGACAATCGTGAGCCTGAGGCCGGAGACCTTCGGAATATGGCGACTAACAGTGAACAGATCAATGAGCGCCTGGGTCGGGTGTTCATGACGGCCGTCTCCCGCATTTATCACCGGCAGATTCACCCAACGAGACATTGCTTCTGGAACCCCGGCTGCCGCGTGCCTGACGACAAGAGCATTCGCTCCCATGTGCGCCAGGGTTTCGGCCGTGTCCCTGAGACTCTCCCCCTTCGTAACACTGGACGTCGGTGCCGTGAAACTCACCACCTCGGCGGACAAGCGCCTAGCGGCCAGTTCAAAGCTGATCCGAGTTCGCGTCGAGTTCTCGAAAAACATCATCGCAACGGTGGTGCCGCGCAGCGCAGGCACGACCGGAATTGGCCTGCTCAAGACCTCAGTGAAGTTGGCTGCCTCCGCGAGGAGCCGGTCCACGAAGTCCTGCTTCAGTCCCGATGTTGACAACAGGGTCGGGACCGTCACGTAGCTTCACCGTTGACCGGGTCACTGAAGGTGAGGAGCACCTCATCTCGTTCATCAACCTCTCGCAACCGCACGACGACACGCTCGCCTGGCGCCGTTGGTATGTTCTTGCCAATGAAGTCAGCTCTGATCGGCAGCTCGCGATGCCCCCGATCCACAAGTGCAGCTAGCTGAATCCTCGCGGGCCTGCCGAAGTCAAGCAGTTCGTCCATGGCCGCACGAACTGTGCGCCCGGTGTAGAGGACATCGTCGACAATGACGACTGACTTTGAGTCCACCGCCACGGGAAGTGAGCTAGTCGCCGTGGCCTGAAGACGCCGAAGCCTCACGTCATCACGATGGAATGTCACGTCTATCTCACCCACCGGAACGCTGACGCCTTCTACCCTCTCAATTACAGCGGCGATACGGCGAGCTAGGACTGGACCACGTGCAACCACGCCGACGAGCACGAGGTCACTCGGACCGGCATTCGACTCCAGAATCTCGTGAGCGATACGGGTAAGCGCCCGCTCCAATCCATCGGAGTCAAGAACTTGCCGCGAGGTCACGCCAGACCGATCAGGGAAGGCGCCGGCGTAAAAAAAGCCCCCATCAAGGGAGCCATAGCGGTTGATGTTCTGTTGGTGGCGACGAGCGCGTTCAATTTCTATCTCCTTTCTCGCCTCACAGGACGAGCCATTAAAGGAGTCAACTTCTCTTGATCAGACACCGCTCCGATAAGCCGAAGTGCTTTGGTGGCTGGCTCATCACACTAGCACGGCCGGTGCGCCGATCCAATAGCGGTGAAACCAATCCTGCTCGCGGCGAGTCAGAACACACCAATTGCACGTGCCAGAGCTCACTTCACGGCGAACACGTCAATCCCAATACGCCACCAGGCTGCTTCAGGAGGCGACAGGTGCCGAAGACCCATCTAGATTCAGCTGCCGTGCAGGCCGACCTCGGCGAAGTTCCCTCTTGGGGTGACGATGCGCTCGTTGTTGCTCCTATCTCGGGGCGTTTTCACCCGGCGGACCTTCCCGAGCGCATAGAGGCAGGAACAGTCATCGGTCGGGTATCTCAGATTCGTCAATCTCGGGACGTCGTAAGCCCCTTTGCCGGCGAGACAAGGCGACTGCTCGTTGAAGACGGCCACCCAGTCTCGTCAGGACAGCCCCTCGTCTGGCTAGTCAAGGTTGCCTGAAAACCAAGGAAGCAGACGAAACCCCGCCAATTCCATGGTGCTAGTCGGCCACTAACCCACTTTCATCCGAAACGGTATCTCCACTTCTGCTGCGGTTAGCCCCCCATGATTTCCTTTGGGATAGGGCCGGGTTCTGTCTGGGCGAAACAGTCCTGTGTCGGGCTCCCTCGCAATCACGATGACATCGCCGACCCGCTCTGCGATCTCGCTCGGCATTGTCCCGCCAAGTAAATTGGCCTCCACGACCTCGGCGCGCGCAGCAACCCAGGCCCAATCTCCGTATCTTGACTCAGCGGCTGCCAGGAGCTCCGCTTCTCGCCCTGGTATCGCATAGAGATAGCGGCATCTGGCCTCTCCCCCGACGCCACTACAGATTTGATCGAGTTCGCTGTCAACAAACACTCGGTCTTCGGGCCGGACATTGACCATTCCGTGATCGGAAATGATGACGAGTGCCTCACCTCGGCCAAGCGATGAGCCGATCCCCTCGGCGATCGCATCGCAGCGGGCCAGCTCCTTGAGGTATGCGGCGCTCCCAACCCCGCTGACGTGACCCGCCGTGTCAAGTCCGTCGTAGTACGCGTAAACCAGCGATCTCATTCCCACTGGCAGGACTTCATGGACTATTGCCGGCATCTCCTCCGCGCGGCGCCATCCACGCCACCGCCCGCCACGCAAGAAGACATTGGTAAACCCGGAGCCTTGAAAAGCATCCGCTGTGACCACCCAGGCAGTTGCTCCGGCTTCTACGGCCTCCTCAAAGACAGTGGGCATCGGCTGCAATCCGGCCGGGTCGAGATCAAGCCGAGCGTCTTGGCCTCGGACCATGTACTCGACGACGTTGAGCATCCCGGCCGGTGTTCGGAATACATACCCGACTATTCCGTGGCGAGCAGGTACCGCTCCCGTGCACAAGCTCGTCAACGCGCTTGAAGTCGTAGACGGAAATGTGGATTGAAGTCCGTGATCTGGAATCGCCGACAGGTAGGGACAGGTGCCCGAGAACTCCTCGATTTGCCTATTACCCAGACCATCGAAGACAAGTATGACCAGGCGTTCGATTTCGCCCGGGCGCGGGAGATCGGGGTGAACGCCGTCAAACGAGTCAAGACCCAGCGATGCCATTGCCCAAGGCGCTACATCTGCAATTGACCTAGTTGAGTATCGATGAAACGGGACTTCCGCCAGATCCATCAGCCGCTGGGGTCCCTCTCAGCGGGCTCCTCGAGCCCCCTTCTTGAAACCTTTTCAGCTACGGCCGCAAGTATCCCGTTCACAAATTTGCCCGAGGAGGGCCCACCAAACTCCTTAGCCAATTCGACGGCCTCGTCAATTGCTATCGCTGCCGACAGGCCGGTGAAGACGATTTCCCATGCTCCGATCCGAATGATGCTTCTATCCACCAATGACATCCGATCCATATCCCAGTGAGCAGATTGCTCTGCGATGAGGGAGTCCAGCTCCGAGTCGTGCGCGTCGATTCCCTCGGCGATGTCACGAGCGTAGGGGTCCGCCTCCTCAGCTTCCACGAGGGTCTCAAGGATTGACCGCCCGCGGAGATCGGACTCATAGACGAAGTTCAACGCCTGCCTACGCGCATCCCTTCGCTTCACAAAAACCTCACCTCGAAGCAGAAATCCTTCAGAGGTCAGACTCGGGTGATGTATTCGCCGCTGCGCGTATCGACCTTGATCTTGTCTCCAACATCGACGAACAGAGGAACCTGAACCAGCAGGCCAGTCTCGGTAACAGCAGGCTTTGTAGCTCCCGAGACCCGGTCACCTTTGATACCCGGCTCAGTCTCAGTCACCTCGAGAACCGTGCTCGCCGGCAACTCGATTGAAATCAGCCGCCCGTTGTGGGTGTGCACCTCTGCGACATCGCCCTCAGAGAGATAGTTGACTGCATCGCCAGCATCCGCGACGGCGATCTCCTCCTGTTCGAAACTACTCGTATCCATGAATGCGAGATTCGCGCCGTCTGAGTAGAGAAATTGCATCGAACGCTTCTCGATGATCGCCAGCGGTACCTTCTCGTCGGCCCGAAAAGTCTTGTCTAGGACATTTCCCGAATCCAGGCTCTTCAGCTTTGTTCGAACAAAAGCATGGCCCTTGCCTGGCTTTACATGCTGAAACTCAACGATGGTGAACAGGCCTTCGGGCAAGTCAAGGGCCATGCCTGGTCGGATGTCATTGGTCGAAATCACAGGACGATCAGCTCCTTGGGGGACGATGTGAGGACCAGTGGCTCGTCGTCTGTCACCAGGACCATGTCCTCGATGCGCACGCCGCCAATGCCGGTGAGGTAAATGCCCGGCTCCACAGTAACCACGTGACCGGCGGCGAGTATATCAGCGCCTGCCCGCGACAGACGCGGCTCCTCGTGGATCTCGAGACCCACGCCATGCCCCGTCGAGTGCGTGAACTGCTCGCCATACCCCGAACTCGTAATCAAGTCCCTGCACAGCGCGTCAACCTCGGAGCATGGCCGGCCCGGCGCCACACCTTCGAGCCCTGCGGCCTGCGCCTGAAATACGACCTCGTAAACGTGGTCGAGCTCCTCTGGAGGGGTACCGAGGAATACCGTTCGGCTCATGTCCGAGCAGTACCCATCTACTATGCAGCCGAAGTCCATGAGGACAACTTCATTGCCTACTAGCCGAACCTGTCCAGGCCTCGCATGTGGCATTGCCGAATGCGCCCCACCCGCCACAATCGCGTCAAATGAGAGCGCGTCCGCGCCATTGTCAATCATGTAGCGCTCGATCTCACGGGCGATTTCGCTCTCGCTCCGGCCGACCTCGATTCGCTCGAGAATGTACGAGAAGGCTGCATCGCCCAATTCCGCAGCTGCGGCCATGCGAGAAACCTCGGCCGGCGACTTGAGCATGCGCAATTGCCCGATGATGTCTGGGGCTGCCGCGACCTCGCACTTCGGGATCCAACCACTGATGTCAATCTTGAGCTGCCAAGTGATGCGACTGGCTTCAAGCGCCAGAGATGTCAACTCCGCTTGATCCACAAGGCCACGCAGCTCGGGTTCCAGTCCTTCGGGCCCCGATATGTGAATCTCGGCATCTACCCCCGACGCAGCAAGTTGCACTCGACACTGCTCGTCGTAACGCCCATCCGTAATGAAATGCAATGCCTCCGGGGTAACGAGAGCTACTCCGGCGGATCCCGTGAAACCAGTTATGTAGCGCAAGTTCACGAGATCTGTCACCAGCAGGGCGGCGTAATCCTCTGCGAGCATCCGCTCCCTCAGGCTGGCGATTCGAGCTTGGCAGTCGTGGGGAAGGAACCCTGTTACGTCGTCGCCGGATGGCATTCCGCCCGTCATGCCGAGTGGTCTGGGCCTTGATCACCGGGAGCCGAGCCCGCGGCAATCTGCGCAATTGCCTCGATTGCCAACACATATCCAATTGGTCCAAAGCCCGCGACCGACCCCGTCACCGCTGGAGCAACCACTGATGTTCGGCGCCAGTCCTCTCTCGCATGGATGTTCGAGAGATGTACTTCGACAACGGTCGATTCAGCCATAGCCAAGGCGTCAGCAAGCGCGTACGAGTAGTGAGTGAGTGCGCCGGGATTGATGACAATTGAAGCGCCGGCGTCGATGGCGGCGTGGATGGCCTCTATAAGCGCGCCTTCATGGTCGCTCTGGAACCACGTTAGCTCGATGCCAACGGTCTCAGCGCGTGCCCGAACCAGCGACTCAATCTCGGCAAGAGTCAGATCCCCGTACTGGGCAGAATCACGCCACTCCAGGCGGCCAAGGTTCGGTCCGTTTAGGACATGGACCCGTTTCAATTGATACCCACTCCTTCGAGAGACTCGGTGATCGCTGCGTCGGGGACCTCAGACACAACTTCGGGTGCCCCGAGTTCCCTAAGCACCACGAAGCGCAGTCCTCGGCTGAACTTCTTGTCTTTCTGCATTACGTTCAAGACAGCATCGCGGTCGACGCCCTGGATCTCGACTGGCAGGTCCAACCTGCGCAACAACCGCCTAGCCCGATCCACGAGATCCACCAAACCTAGCTCCCGACCAAGCAAGAGCGCGAAGACCATGCCGACCGCAATCGCCTCCCCATGACTCATCGAGTGACCGGTGACTGTCTCGAGCGCGTGGCCGAGTGTATGGCCGAAGTTCAAATGAGCGCGTGAAGCTTGCTCACGTTCATCGGCCTCCACTGTCTTCGCCTTGCATCGAATCGACGTGACAATGAGCTCATCGAGAACATCTCCCTCAGGCTCGCTGATCTCCAGCAATTCGAGAATCCTCGGAGCTGCGATGAAGCCGTACTTGACTATTTCGGCGAGGCCACAATTGATTTCCCGCTGAGGAAGGGTTGTGAGGGCCCTCGTATCGGCCAAGACCGCTACCGGCTGATGAAAGGCGCCTACGAGGTTCTTCCCCGCTCTGAGGTTGAGTCCGGTCTTGCCTCCGATCGACGAATCGACCATTGCGAGAAGAGTGGTTGGCATCTGGATGAGCGGAATGCCTCGCATGAAAGTCGCCGCCGCAAAGCCAGCAACGTCTCCAACGACTCCCCCGCCCACGGCGATCACTGCGTCGCGACGATGCAAGCCACCGGCTGCCATGGCTTCTAACAACTCAGAGACCGCCTCTGTGGACTTCGACGCCTCACCGCCGCCAATGCTGAGAAGCAGCGGCTCAGCTCCGGCTTCTCTCGATTCGCCAGCCGCCAGCTCCGGCCAGCTTTGAGGAACATGTGCGTCGGTGACGATCGCCACACGCTCGAGTCCATTTAGCCCACTGAGAACGTCGTGGAGACTTCCGGCTGCGTCCTCGCCAACCAAGACCGGGTATGTGCCAGAACTCACCGCGACATCAACCCGACGAAGAGGGCGCGCCTCACCTATCACGAGCGACACCTACCGCATCGAGAATTGCCTCGGCGAGCTCCCGAGTAGTCAACTCATCGACGTCGACAACGACGTCTGCGGCGCTTTCATAGACCTCACTTCTTTGCAGCAGAAGTTCCTCAAATCTACGTTCTAGCGCGCCTGGACCTAGATTGATCGCGTCTTGGATTAATGGTCGCGTTCCAACGCTGGAGAAGTCTTCCATCGGGCCCGAATCGCTCATACCCACATCGCTGCGGGCCCGCCTCGCGAGAGTTTCGGGCGTTGCTCGCAGATACACAACACTTCCGATTTCTCGCAGCGAGCACCCAGCACCTTCAGTCGTCAGGACCCCACCGCCAGTCGCCACAACCACTGGCTCCCGCCCGCGATTTCGAAGTGCCGAAATCGCCTTGGCCTCATGCGATCTGAATCCCGATTCTCCCTCTCGCTCCCAGATCTCTGGGATTCCGCTGCCTGCTAAGCGCTCGACTTCTTCGTCGGTATCAAAGAAGACGCCGCCAATTCGCTTAGCGAGCTCGCGACCGCAGGAAGACTTGCCGGAGTACATCATCCCGACCAGGACTAGGCTTGGGGCTGGCGACGCGCCATTCGCTGCGACCACGCTTCGACCGCCTCCCTAAATTGGTCTAGAGAATCACCGCCAAACTTGCGAAGCATTTCCGATGCAATCACCAGAGCGACCATCGATTCTGCTACCACGGCAGCAGCCGGTACAGCACAAGAATCAGTACGCTGCGTCAGTGCTGATGCCTCCTGGCCCGTTGCCATGTCGACAGTTCGCAGCGGCGGCGAGAGGCTTGCCAGCGGCTTCATCGCACCCCGCACGACTATCGGTTCGCCAGTAGCCATCCCTCCCTCAATGCCTCCCGCCCTATTTGATGACCGCATCAGACGAGTGTCCGCGTCGCTGCCACCGAGTCCGATCTCATCGTGAGCCTGACTCCCCCTTGAAGCCGCCTGCTCCCAGGCATCCCCGATTTCCACGGCCTTAACCGCATTGACGCTGACGACTGCCGCGGCTAGCAGCGCGTCAAGCTTGCGATCCCAGTGGACATAGGAACCCACCCCCACCGGCACCCCAAAGGCGACAACCTCGAATACTCCTCCGAGCGTATCGCCCGCCTCCCGAGCCTCATCAACGACCTGAGTCATTTCCTTTGATGCTGCCTCGTCCGCGCAGCGCATCGGGTCGGCGTCGATCGCGCTGCCGGAGTCAGGGCCAATCCCAGTCTTGGATGCGAAGACGCCACCAACCGCGAGCACATGGCTGATGACGCTGACTCCTACCTCGCTCAGCAGCGACTTCGCGAGCGCTCCAGCAGTCGAGCGAGCAGCTGTCTCGCGCGCCGAAGCTCTCTCGAGAACATTGCGGGCATCGTCAAAGTCATATTTCAGCATTCCCGCCAAGTCGGCATGGCCGGGCCGAGGCATCGTTAGTGGCGAACTAGACGAACCGCTATCAGGGTTCATCTGCTCTGCCCACTTTTCATCGAATTCGACGTTCTCGATAACCGCTGAGACAGGCGATCCGAGAGTGCGCCCGTGTCGAACTCCCCCAATCAACGTAACCTTGTCGCTCTCTAGTGCCATGCGAGGGCCTCTGCCGTGTCCAAGGCGTCGGCGCGCAAGCTCCTCAACAACCATCCGCGATGAAAACGGAACCCCGGCGGGCATTCCTTCAATAATCACCACTAAGCCGCGGCCGTGCGATTCTCCAGAGGTTAGGTAGCGGAGCATGATGGACTAGATGCTAGCTTGCTTTGCCATCGCAGTCCTGCTCATTTCCTCAGCCGCCGATGTCAACTGACCCGTAGATCTGTCAGCCTGTGTAAACGAAAGAGACGGTGCCGCCGTGGCACCGTCTCTTTCTTGACCTCCGCCCGCTTCCGCGGAAGCTTTACTCTTTGAACTGCGGCTCTCTCGTATTGCTCGGTCGAGCCAGTCCTACCTCGCCTCTATTTCAAGACCGATTGACCGGTGCAGAGAGTAAACGGTGAATCACCTTGCAGGAACGAGGCACAAGAGCCCGAGATCTTTGTGACCTTGTAGTTCGTCGCGAAAGTCTCACCGGCACCGACCGTATATGTGGTTCCGTTGACCTTCACGATGGCCTTCTGAGTTGATCCATCTCTCACAATCTCCGACAGAGTCAACGAGCTAGTCGAGGCCTGTTGAGTACCAGAAGTGGATCCACCCTGCGGCGATGGAGATGCCGTCGCGCCTCCGGTCGTGGTTCCTCCGCCTGTCGTTGTTGAGCTACCACCTGTCGTCGGGCAGGCGAATGTGCACTTGAATGGATTCCTCGCGCTGTACTGCTGATATGACTCTGATACATCGGCGCTCAGACCCGGGTCCAGCGATGGTGCAGGGCTAGCCGTTGATCCTCCCTGGCCCGGCGACGCGGTCCCCCCCGGCTTGCCCTGGGTACCAGTCGCGGTACCTGTGGGCCGCGGCGCGGCGGTCCCACCTGTTGTAGTCGACGGAGCATCATCTCCCCCGCCGAAAAGCAAGAACACCGCTGCTCCGATCAGAACGAGGGCGAGCACCATACCCCCAATTATCAGAGGAGTCTTACTCCCGCCTGACTTCGTTTCATCCGAAACTACGCCCTCTGGAGGCATGCCCTCGGGCGGAATCCCATCTGGCCCGGGAACCGCAGGAGGAACGCCATCGGGGGGTACCGGAGCCTGCCCAGGTGGTGGCGGTGGATAGTTCGTAGCCATGTCAGTGTCTCACCTCAATCCATTCGCTCACGGGCCTGCCCGGCCTGCGGTATTGCCGGTCTGACCTGTAGTCCCACCCTGCTGCGGCCCAGGCGATGCCGGGATCTGGCCAGGCTCAGTGCCGGCGCCCGAAGGAGGTTGGGGAACGGGCGAGTCCGAACGAGGTACATTCATCTGCCCCGAGCAGTTTCCGAGGTTGTTAGGCTCCTGTCCCTCGGAGAATCCAGGCTGCGGCGGAGTACATCCGGCTTCTGGCGGACCTGGAATCTGGCCGCGCTGAGTTGGTGATCCGTCTGCGGGGTAGATCAGAGCCAGGTCTGTGTCACTCGGCGTCCACGGAAGCCCAGAATTTGTCGCGAACATCCGCCCGGCTATTTGGCTGTTCAGCCCACCAGTCTTTGAATCAACGCTTATCTGCAGCTGATCGACCACCACAGATCGCCGGAGCTTCTCAAGACGGATTAGGTAGTCAATGGTCTGGAAGTAACCGCCCTCAATGCTCACCGCCAGCTTGATCTCGGCCGCCATCAGCCCGCTTGCCTTCGGCGCAGTAGGAATCGTTGGTTTCAGCGACATCCACTTCACGCCAGCTTGCCGGGCTATGTCGTAGTTCGCCCATATGAACTCTGCCAGGTCGGGTGTGTCGGGCACGTTCTGCCTGAATTCAACGGTAGCTGCTCGGATCGACGTTTCGTTGCGCTTTAGCTCTTGGCGCCTCGCAATGGTGCCTTCCAGCTGCTGGGTTCGATCCTTCGCGTCCTGGAGCCTCTGCTGTTCCTTCGTGAGAGTAGACCCCTGACCTTGAAAGACGAAGAGGAACCACACCGCGATAATCGTTACCGCGACTACGGCACTGACTACAATTGGAAGATAGCGCTTCACTTCGCACCTCCAGTGGTTGGGCGACTTGCGCCACCCGTAGCGCCCGCACCGTAGTAGGAGTGCCCGCATGAACCAGTTCCGGCGCCCGCCAGGTTGTCAAAGCCTCTAGCGGCACAGCGCCCCATCCATCCCCATGAGTACGGCGTGAGGTAGCTGGTTCCCTGGAAAGTCACAACCGGGAAGGACGTCGATCCTTCTCCTGAAGTCTCCTTCAGCGTCTGGCTCGTAATCCAAGCGTAGGTCATCGACGGCATGTTCCTATTGACTCGATATAGCCAATTGGCAACGTCTCGATGCGACTTGGCCGTAGCCGACACCTGCACAGTTCCGATCGGAGTCTTGTCACTTACCTTGATTTCCTTGCCTCCGCCGGAAGACTTCGGAGCAGTCGACGAGCTCGTCGATGGCTTAGCCGCCCCCCCGCTAATAGGCTTAGAAGCGGGCGCCTTCTTGCCAGCCTCTGGATCAACGAGGCCTTTGAAGGAAGTCAGGTAGACACCGTCAGGCATCGTCGCGGCGATCTCCTGAAGCACCTTCGGCCAGCTGACTTCGTTCAGCCAGACGCTCTGGACGACCTTCTTCTGGTTATCGAAATTGCGCTGCAGCTCGTCAAGGTATTCCAGTTCGCGAGCTTTCAGCTCTAGCTCCTTGACCTTTTGTTCCTGCTTGTTCGCCTGGTCTCGCACGCTCTTCGCTTGAGCCGCTCTCAACAGCGTTATGACAGCAAGTATTCCTATGAGCGCCGCCAGTCCGATAATTGCGTACACCCAAACCTGTCGCTGCCGGTTCTTCTCGCCAATCTCGGCTGGCAGCAAGTTGATTCTGCGACGTGGCTCCATCTGTCAGGCCTCCCCTAGTACTAGCCCAACAGCCACACTCATTAGCGGCTGTGCTTCGGCGAGCGCCTCTGTGGGCATTCCCAAGTTCGCGAGCTCTACAAACTGGAGCGGATGACCGGGTTCAACCGGAATTCCTAGTGCCGCCGAGAGCTTTTCACCAAGACCCGGGACACGCGATCCGCCACCGGACAAGATGATCCGTCCAACCGTTGCGGCGCTTGGCTGAGCCATGTAGAAGTCGAGTGAGCCTCTGATTTCATCGACAACCGCGGCGGCACGGTCATCAATAATTTGGACAGCTTGTTCACTGCCGGGCGGAGGCGCAGACCCTGGTACTGAGAGCTGCCTCTTCACCTGCTCGGCGGTCATGGGATCCATGGTGAGGCCCACCGACAGGGCCTCGGTGAAGTTGTTGCCGCCAAGTATCAGAATGCGAACGAAGCGTGGTTTCCCGTCTTCGTGGACGACGATGTTGGTGACTGAATGCCCGATATCAACGATGGCCTCGGCGGCGATCGGCTGGTCGAGTCCGTAGTCACTGACCAGCGACCTCAGCAGGGCCAGGGGGGAGAGATCGATCGCCTGTGGCGTCAACTTTGCGTATTCGAGAGCCCCGAGCATCTGCTCGATCATGTCGCGCTGCGCCGCAACGATGAGGACCCTCATCATTCGCTCGCCTTCAGGCCCTTGAATTTCGTCGAGAATCATGAAGTCGAGGATTGCCTCCTCAACTGGGATTGGAATGAATTCTTGTACCTGGAACTCCAGGGCGGCCCGCAGGTCCTCCTCGGCCATCCATGGAAGGTCCACCTGCCGTACAACTACCTTCTGGTTTGAGACTCCGAGGACGATGTTTCTCTTGCCCTTGAAGCCTGCCTGCGACCACAGTCGTTGCAGCGCCTCACCCACTGCTGCAGGATCAGCTACCTCTCCGTCGCGCATCGCACCTGGTGGAACTTCGATTTGACCGAACTTCGTTAGTACCGGACGCGCCTTGCCAAGCATGAGCTCGGCGCCACGCACCGCGCTGGTTCCCAAGTCGAGTCCGATCACAGTCTTAGGCACGGTCAGCCCCTCTCAACCTGAACTGACGAACGCATCAAGTAAGAAACCAGGTCTTGCCGGCGGATCCTGTAACTTCTTCCGACCCTCACTGCGTCGAGCTGCCCGCGCTTTATGAGTCTGTAAACGGTCATGTTCGAGACTCGCATCATCGATGCCACCTCGCTGACCGTAAGAAGTTCAACTCTTGGGACGGCCATATTTCAGCACTCCCAGATTCGCCCCGGCAATTGCCGCTACGCATCTCCAACCCCGCAGTTGATTCGGTTCCACAGCAGGAAAACTTTACCCATCCAGCATCACTGATTGACTCAGGCAACACCAGCAACAGCTCTCCGGAGGCCATTTGCCGCTGGATGCCAACAAGTGAGACGCATTGGTGAGCTGAGGAAGTTCCATCGATCGCGCCGTGACCGCGCGCGGATTTAGCAGGTGAGCCTGCTGATCCCCACAACGGGCGTTGTGCTCCGATTGACTGGATCCAACTCAATTCGCGAACTTCCCGCGTCTCGTCGGAATCCGCCCTTGACCCCGAGATGCGAAAGCTTAGCATGTTTGCTTGCTTTGCGCATCTCTTTGCAAGAGATAGCTACTTCGATCACAAGCCACCCAGGAGCTTGGTATATGCGCTCCAGATGCCGCTGCCAACAAATAGCGCTGTGAGCGATCCGAGCGCGAGATACGGACCGAAGGGTATCGCTTTACCGAACTCACCTCGCCCAATGACGATCAGAAACAGGCCAAGAACGGTTCCATACGCGAACGACAAGAGCACGCCCGTCAACAGGACGGCCGCCCCGCTGAAACCAAGCACCATCCCTATCAGCAGCGCCAAACGAACATCGCCAAAGCCCATCCACTTGGGATTTACTTCGTGGATCAGCCGAAGCCCGCCGCTGAAACCAACTGCGCCCAGCAAAGAGACCCCTACTGAACCAGGGCGCCCCTCCATTACCGCCGCGATAGCCAACAACGGCAAACACAGCACCAGCGACCACCACACGATCCGCGACGGAATGCGCTTGTGTTCCAGATCCGTGACAGTAATCGTCACCAGAGCAAAAGAAAAGACTAGATACAGCGGCAATTCCCAAGCTAGGCCGGTCTCAGCGGCAATTGCCCCGAAGATTCCCGCCATTGCGATCTCGGTGAACAGATAGCGAGCTGGAATGCGCCATCCGCAGCTGCGACACCGCCCCCGGAGGAGCAAGAAAGACGCTAAGGGAATGTTTTCCCACCACTCAAGAGGCCTACAGCAGTTTGGGCAACGCGACGCCGGCCGAATCACTGACCGGCCTTCCGGTACTCTCGACGCCACAACATTGGCGAACGAGCCGAATGCCAGACCCAAAGCCCCGGCACCCACAGCCAAAACCGCCCGCGCACCTTCACTCGAAGACATCTTCACCTTGCTCTCGTCGCGTTCGCCCTTCCGATCGGGCGGACGACGATACTACCCCCTCGCGCAAATTAGCCCGCCAAAGCGGGCTAATTTGCCGATTCTGCCTGCTGGCAGCACTGAGTTAGATCAGTGCCTCCAACCTGCTGAAGAATCCGTGCTAGCACCGGCTCCCGTGCAAGGGAACTCGAGTGCGTGACTACCATCACCAGTGGCTCCGCCACCGCCCTCATGGTCATAGCTGGTTCCGGTTCCGTTACCGCCATCGACCTTTGAGTCGCAAATGGAGAACTCATGCTGATGGGCGCTGAGCACAGTGAGTACAACCGTGCCGTCGACTGCTTGGGTACCTGTCGGCCCCGAGACAACGCCAACTTCGTTCTGACCCGTTGACGGGCCACCAGGCACCCACGTCAGAGCCTGCTCGATCCCCGCGAGGGTCGGCTGGTCCTGCGTATAGGCCTGAGAGTCGGTGTAGTACACGTTCTCAGCGGTCAATGCATTCCGGACGCTTGTCTGAGCTGCCCTGTCCTGGGCACGTTCCCGTGCGCCGAGGAAGGTCGGGATCGCGATAGCAATCAGGATGGCAATGATGAGCACCACGATCATGAGCTCGATGAGGGTGAAGCCCTCGTCGCGACCGGTAATTGATCCACGCATTTTCTTCATATAGTTCACCTCCTTCCCCAAAGAGGATTTGCATGCAGGCCAAAGCCTGCCCGCACACCTATCATCGGCGCCTACGGGCGGAATCTTGAGAACGGTTCTCAATTTTCTCGACCAAACCGTTTCCACCTCGGGAATCTGCCTATTGGATCAAGTTCACAATATTGAACATTGGCATATAGAGCGCGATGACCATGCCACCGACAGCAATACCCATGACTGCGATCAGAAGCGGTTCGATCAGCGATGTCAGCGCGTCGACCGCCGCCGAAACCTCTTGGTCGTAGAACTCAGAGATCTTCAGAAGCATGGTGTCAATGGCACCCGTCTCCTCACCCACCGCCATCATCTGAACCACCATCGGTGGGAACACCGAATGCTCCAAGAGGGGCCGTGCAATTGACTCACCCTCCCTCACGCTGGTTTGAACATCGATAATCGCTGCTGAAATCACTCGATTGCCTACCGTTTGGCTGACGATATCAAGTGCTTCCAGAATCGGAACACCTGACTTGATCAGCTCAGCCAGGGTTCGAGTGAAGCGCGACAGGGCGACTTTGTGAAAAAGGGGGCCGAAGATCGGAACCTTGATCAGGAATGTGTCCCAAATCATCTCCCCTTTGTCGGTCTTCTTCCAGGCCCGCAGCCCGAAGACCGCACCAATGCTCAAGATTGCCAGTAGCCACCAGTAGTTCTTGACGATTTCCGATACGCCAATGAGCATCTGCGTAGGCGCCGGCAACTTGCCTCCGAGCTCGTCATAGAGCTTCTTGAACATCGGTACAACAAAGATCAGCATTGCGCTCACGATAAGCAGAACCATCACAAACACAACTACTGGGTACGTCATTGCGGACTTGACTTTGCCTCGCAACTCGACTTGCGATTCGATAGTCTCGGCGATCCTCACGAGTACGTGATCGAGGTTACCCCCGATCTCCCCGGCCCTTACCATTGAGACATATAGATCATTGAATACTTTGGGGTGCTTCTCCAGTGCCCCGGAAAGCGATGACCCGGTTTCCACATCGTCACGGACCAGCCTGACGACATCAGCAAGGGTCGCAAACTGGCGGCTGAAGATCGACAGATCCTTCAGCTTTACGCGATTGCCACCAATAGAGATCTCCTTCTTGAGACCTCCGGCATCTTTCTCATCGATGGAGATAGGTATGTAACCCATCTCGCGTAATTTGGCAGCGACAACAGTGGTGTTGTCGGCGTCGAGCTCACCCTCGACGATTTGTCCCTGTTTGTCCCTTACTTTGTATACGAAAGTTCCAGCCACCGCTGCTCCTCTCAACCGCGCCCGAGAAGGCGCATCAGGTCATCCTCGTTGGCGCAGCGCTCTCGCGCCAGGTCCAAAGAGATCCGCCCTGCTTTGACCAGGTCCGCAAGGGACTGGTCCATAGTCTGCATGCCGAATCGACCGCCAGCCTGCATGACTGAATAAATCTGATGGGTCTTGCCCTCACGTATCAGATTTCGGACTGCTGGCGTAGCAATCAGAACCTCCACTGCTACCACGCGCCCTCGGCCATCTGCGGTCTGGCAAAGCTGCTGGGTGCAGACGGCCTGCAGTGAGGCGGCAAGCTGGACGCGCACTTGCTGCTGCTGATGCGGCGGAAAAACGTCGATAATTCTGTCAATTGACTGCGGGCAGTCCTGCGTGTGGAGCGTGCCAAAGACCAAGTGGCCGGTCTCGGCAGCCGTGATTGCCGTCTGGATCGTCTCAAGGTCGCGCATTTCGCCGACCAGGATCACATCTGGATCTTGGCGAAGAACGCGTTTGAGCGCATTCGCGAAACTGAGGGTGTCTTCTCCAACCTCGCGCTGGTTCACCACGGCGCGCTTGTGCGCGTGAAGGAACTCGATCGGGTCCTCAACAGTCATGATGTGAACGGGGCGTTCCCGGTTGATGATGTCGACGATCGATGCAAGAGTTGTTGACTTGCCTGAACCTGTAGGTCCCGTGACGAGCACCAGGCCGCGAGGTAATGCGGCAAAGGAAGTCAGGACTGGCGGCACCCCCAGCTTTTCGAGGGGAAGGATATTCATCGGGATCACTCGCATGACCGAGCCGATCGAGTCCCGCTGGAAGAAAACATTGACCCTGAAGCGGGCTTTGCCTGGCAACGGATGGGACATATCGAGTTCCATCTCAGCCTCAAGCTTTTCGCGCTGTTTCTGCGTGAGAATCGCGTAGATCATCTTGCGAAGGGGCCCGGGCTTGAGGATCGGGAAGTCCGTTAGCGGATACAAGTCGCCGTGGACACGCACCACCGGATGCGTTCCCACCGTCAGGTGGAGGTCCGACGCGCCCTTCTCGAGGACTATCTCGAGCAATTCGTTGACATGAATGTCTGCGGCGTCACGCTCCGGCTGTGCGGCCGGCGCCTGTTCCTTTACTCCCTGTGCAGCTTCAAGTAGGCGTTCATCTGCAACTGATACGTCGCCGGTCTTCAGACTTCCGTGTGTCTGAGGTGCTGCCGCAGCCGCTTCTGCCGCAGCGCCGTGCACCTGCTTGATGACGGCGGCAATCTCTCCCTTGTCGGCGAGGGCTGGAATCACCTGCCAACCGACACCCTGCTCAATTGCCTGAATAGCGTCTGAATTGTGTGGATCGCCCATCGCCACAAGAAGCTTGTCTTCTTCAAAGGCAACTGCAATCAAGTTGAACCGGACACACAGTTCCGGTGGAATCGCCGTAACCGCGTCGGGGTGGAGCGGTTGAGAAGCAAGATCGACAAACCTGAGGCCGCTTTGTTCAGCCAACGCGCCGAGAATCTGCTTCTCGCTCAGCCGGCCTTCATCGGTGAGCAACTTGAATAACGGGGTGCCTGTCGCCTGCTCCCGCCCGAGGGCATCCACCAGCTCTTCGCTGGAGAGAAGCTGCTTCTTTACGAGCAAGTCGCCTAGACGTTGAGACGCCGCGGACATAGAAAAATGGCCCTCCCGGACACGATTGTTTGCATCAGATCATCGACAGAGCGAATTCGAATCTTGACCTGAGGACAGTTAAGGGTATCAGCACATCTCACCCCCATGTGCGCAAACAAGCGTTGGTCAGTGAGCTAGACCACCACTCTCATGATCTCGTCGATTGCAGTTATTCCCAGTCGTACCTTGGCCAGGCCATCGAGACGAAGCGTCTTCATCCCTTCCATGACGGCTATCTTCTTCATCTCTTCAGACGTCCTGTGCTCTACGACCATTCGCTCGATCTCTTCGCTCAAGATCATGATCTCGTGGAGCGCGACTCGCCCTCGATATCCCGTATTCGAACAGGACTTGCACCCTGCGGGCTTGTATATCACCGGTAATTCCTCTTCTTCGTCAAGCGGCCACCCGCACTCGACGAGTGCCTCCTCTGTCGGCTGATAGGGCTCCTTACACTTCTCACATAGCCGCCGTGCAAGGCGCTGCGCAAGCACGCAATCCAGCGCCGAACCAACTAGGAACGCCTCGACGCCCATCTCGAAAAGGCGTGTAGCGGCAGACGGCGCGTCATTTGTGTGAAGCGTCGAAAGGACCAGGTGACCGGTCAAGGCCGACTCAATCGCGATTGTCGCGGTCTCTTTGTCTCTGATTTCACCCACCATCATGATGTCGGGGTCGCAGCGCACCAGCGATCGAAGGGCCGAAGCGAATGTCAGTCCAGCTCGCGTGTTCACCTGGATTTGAGAAAGGCCCGACAGCCTGAACTCAACTGGATCTTCGACTGTCATGACGTTCTTCGCGTCGTCGTTAATAACGTTGAGAATCGAGTAGAGGGTCGTGGTCTTGCCTGATCCTGTCGGACCTGTTGCCAGTATCGCTCCGTATGGCTTGTTGTATGCGTTTGCCAGCTTCTTCGCGTTGTCCTCAAGTAGCCCCAGTTGTTCAAGCGGCACAATGCCTGCCTGCTTGTCGAGGATTCTCATGACGAACTTCTCGCCCCAAACCGTCGGAACGCACGCGGCGCGCAGGTCGATCTCACGCCCCGAGATACTCATTGAGATCCGGCCATCTTGAGGAATTCGCCGCTCGGCGATGTCCATGTCCGACATGATCTTCAGGCGGCTTACAAGCGAGTTCTGCACGCTCTTAGGGCTCCGCATATGTTCGTGCAAAACTCCGTCAATGCGATAGCGGATTCGAAGGTCCTTGGCCTGGGGCTCAATGTGGATGTCCGATGCCCGATCCTGTACAGCTTGGGCGATCAGGGTGTTTGCAAGCTTGACTATGGGAGCGTCTTCAACGACCTCTGTCAGTCCCTCAAGGGCATCGCTATCGTCGTCGCCTGCGGCAATCTCGCCAGTCAGCGCCTCGACGTCGGTCTCCATGCGAGCCATCTTGTCGAGCGCATCCATGACTGCGGCCTGCGTGGCGACGACGACTTCGAGTTCTCGCTTAGTGACGCGCGCGACGTCGTCACGTGCAATCACGTTCTGGGGATCGCTCATTGCGACGATGAGCCGTTCCTCATCGAAGCCGATCGGTATCAGCGAATACCGGCGAGCGATGTTGTCAGGTACGAGTGAGGCCGCAACCGGATCGATCCCGTACTCAAGAAGATCGACGAACTCATAGCCTGCCTGGTCGGCAAGGATCGCCAGAAGGTCATCCTCGGTGAGGATTTCCATTTCGATCAGGACGCGGCTGAGCGCCTTCCCGGTCTCTTCGACCTCGGCCAATACCTCGTCGAGTTGCGTTGCATCGATGATGCCTTCCTCGACAAGAAGCATTCCGAAACTGGTGACATCTTCGGACAACGCTTCACCCTCCCGCGATGGTTCGCACTGCCGCTACTACTGAACCGCCAGTCACTCTACGCGCATCTCCGTACGCCGTGACTCGCGTATCTCATTGTATCGGCCCGCCCGCTTCACGCCTTGACGCGGTCACGACTCTCTTGTGACCTTGCCTCGCGATGGGCGGCCGACGAACATATCGGGCGCACGCCTTGGCCGCGCATACAGCTTCTCCGGCATCGACGGCCCGGCAACAAGCTCGCTCCACTGAAAGAACAATCCAAACAACGGATGGTCTGCTTCCAGGAAAACTGCCGATCCGTCGCGGAACCCCAAGACGACGTGGCGCACATCCGGTTCAGCGGCAAAGGCAGGGGGCCCGACTCTGGGTGGTGGCAGTTCGTTGCGATCCGACACCTGCCCGGGTGTCGGTACCGCAGGAGGAGACGCGACTCTTTCCGCGCTCTGATCTACTTCCTGTTCGACCGATGTGCGAGCTATTGCAGCCGGTGGAGGTTGCTCGGTTTCGAGCGTGACCTCGGGTAGCGGAGTGACCGGACCGGTGTCGCGCTCGGGTGCGACTGATGGCAGTGGCGGGATCGGGCCGGTGTCGCGGGCAGCGACTACTGGTGGCGGTGGAGTGACCGGACCGGTGTCGCGCTCGGGTGCATCGAGATGTGCGGCGGCGTTTGCGAGCGGCGAATCCATGAGGGATCCGCGGGGCCCATCACCTGCCATGTGCACCTCGGGGCCCGGTGCCGAATCGTCATCGTCCGCCTCGCCGAAATCAAGGTCATCCAGGATTCCTGCTAGTGGCTGAGTTCTGTGCTCCAGGATCGAAGACGCGGCCGGCTGGGGAGCCACAGGAGCCCCGGGAGATGGAACGGTCCAGGTCTGCCTTTGCTCTTGGCTGCTGAATTCGTACGGATCGACCTGCGACCCAGGGAAGTCCTGCTGGACCTGCCCGTAAACCGCTGGCAGTGGAGGAGGCGGCGGCGGCGCAAAGTGGGCCGGGGGCGGAGCATAAGGCGATTCGGCGTGAGTGCCGACCTCATATCCACCGGCCATGGCTCGGTCAACAGACGCTTGTGTGGATGCAGGCAAATTCCACTCGGGGGTGGGTGGGACAACCGAACTTGGAGACGCGAGAGAGTATCCGCTCCCGTGTGGCTCATCAGATGTTCGGCTAAATAAATCCTCAAGCTGAGACGAGGGCTCTGCGGAGAGCGCTGGCCCATCGGGAGGCGGGAAATACCCGGGGGCAGTCGGCACGCCTTCGGCGGCCGTGGAGGGGTCTTCCTCACCTTGGGGCGGGAGGCTGAAATCCATCCCAGTCACACCCCCTATGTCGCCGCAGCCGCGGGGGCACTCTCATCGAGCATTGCCAATACCGCGTAGAGGAGAGCCAGAAGTACGTCCTTGGCGCTCTGGCGGCTGACAGCTTCACACGGAACCACAACCTCATCGCCCTTCAGGCCGAGGCTCTTACGGACAGCCTCTATGGCGCCCTCGTCACCGGTCGCCCGGTTTGCTGCAACCACAAAAGGGACCTCCGCTAGACCCTTGAAGTATTCGAGGATCTTTCTGGCCTCATCCAAAGACTCCTCGCGAGTCACGTCCACCATGACGATGAAACCAAGCATGCCCCGCGCGAGGACATCCCACATGAAGTCGAACCTCTCCTGCCCCGGGGTACCAAACAGATATAGGACTATCTCATCGCCCTCAAGCTGAAATGTGATCTTTCCCCAGTCCATTGAGACCGTCGTCATGCCCTTAACAGCCCGGCTACCGTCTGAGACCGGCTGCTCTGACGAGAAGAGCTGTAGCTCCGAAAGAGCACTGATGAAGGTTGTCTTGCCAGCGGCGAATGGACCCGTGACGACAACCTTGACCGAGGTGCTATTCCCCGGCGCAGCCACGCTCAGAGCTCCTTGACTCCGGAAATCAGGCGCTGAATCAAGGCCTTGTTCACGTCTCCGCTCTTGATGCTTGGCGGCCCGTGCGGCTCAGAGTCGACTGCCGCCACAGCGTTGCCCGCTGTTGACGCTCGCGCCCTTAGCGGTGGACCGTCCTGGTTGCGCGGACCGCTATCGCCGGATCCGCCTTCTCCTGAAACCCACAACTGGCTGAACTCCTTTGCCAGTGCGGCAGTGTTCACGCGGCGGCCCCCTGTGGGGCTACCGCCTCGACCTTTTTTTGAACCACCACCGGAGGACTCGGCTGCCTCACCGCCATCAGGCGTATTGGAGAACCCGAGCAGGTCGTCGAGAAGGTCAGCGTCGTCGCTGACCTTGGAGACGGAGTCGGCCGAGAGACTCTCAAACGCGGAGCCCTCCCCCGAGTCGTCTTCGTCGAATGAAAGTGCCTCGGCAGCCTCAGCAAGAGACAGTCCGCCGAGTCCGAGATCGTCTTCTGCTGCCTCTTCTTCAGCCTCTTCCTCGAACTCCTCGACCTCTTCCTCGAACTCCTCGACCTCGGCCTCTTCCTCGAATTCCTCGACCTCGGCCTCTTCCTCAAATTCCTCGACGGCTTCCTCGTCTGGTTCCTCGGACTCAAGTTCCGGTATTTCTTCGACTTCTTCTTCATACGCCGGAGCTCGTGTGCCGGAAGCCTCGCCAACCTCAACAAGCCCTGCGCTCACGAGTCCGTGGAGTACCTGGCAAGTCTTGAACTCGCCTTCCCCAAGAGCCTCCGCAACGTCTGTGACCCTTCGGGTACCGTCCACGGCCGAGATGATTCGCCAATCCTCTCGGCTCAATGTCACTTCCAAGTGATCCTCTGGGAGGCTGCGAACAAGGCTGAGACTGCAATCCACCGACGGGATCGACTCCTTGATGATTTCCCACTCATCAAGGCGGCGGCGGGCCTCTGCAATCAACGGGTCAACTTGCAGCGGGAAGATCGAGCCGATCGTGTGAGTCTCCTCAGCCCTGAAGTCGAAGCGACCTTGCTCCCACCGGAACAAGTCAAAGATCGCCTCTTCGATCCTCTCTCTGATGAAGTCCTCAAACGCAGTTCTGTCGATATCTGAGTTCTTAAGGAGCGCCTCTCCCACTGACTCCTTTCGACCCGCCTTGGCCACGGCGGCCTTCCAAGCATCAGCTTCGACGATCCCCGAACGAACCAGACTCTTACCTAAGTCGTCTCCCTTCTTGGCGGTCGCGTAGTAGATGTCGCCCTTCTGAAAAAAGACCGTCCCTGATCCGGTGCTGCCTCTTAGGTGAAGCGCACCCGTCTTGTCCCGCGAGAGGAGCTGGAACACGTCGGGAAGAGTGAAATCGTCAAGGCTTCCCTGTAGTGCCATTACTGCCTACCTTCCTAACCGAGCGGATCTGCCGCTGTGCGCAGCTCTGGCATTTGCACAACCGTCGGCTGATCGAGAATCGATGCAATCTTTGAGGATGTGTGGCGCATCTCGTAGAGGATCAAACCGATCTTCCCGGAGGGCCTTGTAATCGCTGCAAGGACCGCGGTCTCCCCTGCCGCCATCAAGAAGACAAAACCGTATTCACCCTCAACGAATATCTGCGCCAGGTCCCCGCGACCGAGCCCCTCGGCGGCCTTTTCCCCAAGGGAAAGCAAAGCCGCCGACATTGCTCCGAGCCGGTCCTCCTCGATCTGAGGCGGCAAAGCCGAAGCCATCGGAAGCCCATCCATTGAGACAACAGCAGCGGCCTCGACTTCAGTACTTGCCTGTACGAACTCGTCAAGAGCCATCGCCAATTGCTCGGCCCTGCTCGACATCAAACCTCCCGTGATGCTCCGAATTCCGACTCGCACACCTTCCGCCTAGCGCGGAAAAGCATTACCAGCTGCCTCACCCGCGGCGTGCTCCGGTAAGACTACTTCGGCAGCGCCTCTCCGCGCCTGAAGGAGCTAACGGGCATCTCCGCAGAACGCATCCAACTATTCCGCGCGTCGCTCCGCCAGCGCAGCTGTAGCAGCAGCCTCCATAGTAGCCCGTGGCGGGCTATGGCCTGTCCAAATCTCAACCTGGATCGCAGCTTGGGCTATGAGCATTCCCAATCCCGACTCCGCACTAATACCAGCCCTTCGGGCCGATTTCACAAGCGCCGTCTCCGTTGGCTGATATACGAGGTCATAAATGAATGACTGCCCGCCGAACCATCTACAGTCAACAAGTTCGTCGTCAGGGCCCAGCTGCGGGGTAGCACTAATGATCAGTTCGGCTTCGCCAGCCGCACTTCGAATGTCTTCAGCGCCGACTGGCGCAATCTCACCTATAGCAATGGAGCGCTCACTTGCGGCTTCCGTCAGGTCCCGTGCAATCGATGCCGCGGCTTCCGTTCGGCGCGCCACGATTTCGACTGAACGAGCTCCGGATGTGGCAGCTCCCCACGCGGCAGCCCTAGCCGCTCCACCGGCACCGAGAATCAAGACTTTTCGCCCGGCGATGGGAATTCCGGCGGCCGCTTCGAGTCCCTCGATCAGTCCGGCGACATCGGTGTTGTCACCGACTAGCTCTCCGGAATCCCAGGAAATGGTATTGACCGCCCCGACAACCGTCGCCGTCTCCGTCAAGCGGTCAAGGTGAGCAATGACTTCAACTTTGTGCGGAATCGTCACTGAGAGTCCGGCAATTCCCAGAGCCCGCATCCCTGCAATTGCAGCACCCGCGCCACCGGGTGGTACCGGAAAAGCCACATATACCCAATCAGCGTCGATGCTCTGATAGGCCGCGTTGTGAATCGCAGGCGAGAGTGAACTACTTGCGTCGGCGCCCATGACTCCAGCGAGACGCGTTGTGCCGCTGGGCCACGGAGTTCCCCCACCTCCTGCACTGGACTCGCATCGCATCAATACACACCTCTGCGAATCGCGTCAGCTTTGAGGCGCTCGAACTCCTTGGCGTTGTCGGTGAAAGCGTGTTTGCCACTCGGATCGGTCAGGACGTAATAGATGTAGTTCGTAGAAGCCGGGTTCAAAGCGGCTTCAAGTGCCGACTTGCTCGGAGCCGCAATTGGCGTCGGTGGCAGGCCGGTCACCTTATAGGTGTTATACGGCGAGTCAACCTTGAGGTCGTCGTAGAGGATCTTTTCCTTATGTCGCCCGAGCGCGTACAACACTGTGGCATCAATCTGAAGCGGCATCTTCTTGCGAAGGCGGTTGTAGATGACGCTTGCAATGATCGGTCGCTCCTCGGCCACCTTTGCTTCACGTTCGACTAGCGAGGCAACTATTACGGCCTCATATGGGCTGATCCCGAGAGATGCGAGCCGTGAATCATCCAGACTGTCGAATACCTTCTTGAACTGGCCCAGGCACTCAGCTGCCACCCCGCCTTCGCCCGCGTTTTCCTGAATGTGATAGGTCTCGGGGAAACAGAGACCCTCGGCATTGCCGGCATCGGGAAACAGACCGGATCGCGCCTGGGATTCGAGCTGCTCTACGAAAGTCTCGGGATCCATCGCAAGCTGATCCCTGACCCTGTCTGCCTGCTCCTGCACGGTCAGACCAGGAGGCAACGTCAAGGGCTTGTACCGCTTGATCGGACCCTTCGCAAAGGCCGCCAAGACCGCATCTCCGCCCATCTCGGTCCGCAACTCGTAGTCACCTGCTTGAATCGTCGGATTCAGCCGCTTCACCTTCAGATACAGGCGGAATCTGGAGGCCGATCGGACCACTCCGGCCGCTTCCAAGTTCTCCGCAATCTCTGAGACGCCCTGCCCCTCATCCACCCGGAAGGCAACCGGCTCGATGCCGGGGTCGTCGCCGCCCGCTGAACGGTATGAGAAATACAGAACGGCGGGGATCGTTCCAAGAATCAGAACCAAGATCACGAGTATCCCGGCGATGAGCGTGCATCCGCGGCGACGTCTTGGCATCGCTTCGAATTCGTCCTCACCCGAGATGGAAATATCCGGTTCTTCCGTCATTGTCGACCCTTCCGGGAATCCAGGTAGCTTTGCAAAATGACCGCAGCTGCAATCTTGTCGATTACCTCGCGACGCTTCCTGCGCTTCACACCCTGATCGATCAGAGCTCGCTCAGCCGTCGCCGTGGTCAGCCGCTCATCCCACAAGACCACAGGCACATCCAAGGAATCCCGAATCCGATCAGCTTCCTGCCTTGCAGCTGAAGCGGCGTCCCCCTCCGAACCGCGCATCTGCAGTGGCAGGCCCACGACCACCTCACCGATTTCGTACTCGTCGGCGATTGCCCTGATCTCTGCGAGCATATTCCCCCCTCTATCGATCACCGCAAATGGCTGAGCAGTTATCTCAAGCGGGTCGGAAATCGCTACGCCGACGCGGCGTTCGCCTAGATCCAGAGCCATGATCCTGGTCAAAGCGGCGTCTTGGCGAGCGCACCCCGAACCTCAGTTAGAGCAAGATCCAAGGCCGTCTCGATCTCAAGAACCTTCGGGCCGCCTGCGATAGCTAGTTCTGCGCCTTTCCCTCCCCCGCCGCCAAGGGCTTTGGCGGCGCCGGCGATGATTCCCGAAGCGGAGATGCCCGCGTCTTGAGCTCTCGTTGACACTGCTGAGACGAGGGAGGCCTTCTCCCGTGCCGATGACCCAAGCACCACAATGTCGACGTTGTCACGATCCCTTAGCACCATGGCAACTTCCCGAAGCAGTTCCACTGGCTCGTCGAGTCTGGCCACCACTGCTCGCGCACCGTCAGCTTCGCCGGTCAGTGAAGTCTTCGCTACAACCTCAGCAAGAGAAACCGCAAAGCGACGACGCATCTCTCGGATCGCCTCCTCGGATTTCTTCTGCTCGCCTATCAGCTTCTCAATCTTCGAAGGCAAATCAGCGGGATTTGCCTTCACAAGCGCAGCCGCATCTTTGAGGAGCATCTCCTGCTTGACGAGGTCAGCTATCGCGGCCCCTCCGGTCATCGCCTCAATTCTTCTGGTGTTCGATCCAATCGAACCCTCGGACACGATGCGAATGAGCCCGATTTCTCCGAGTGCGTCGACGTGAGTTCCACCACACAGCTCGCGGCTGAAATCACCGGCTTCCAAGACCCTGACCACGTCGCCATACTTGTCACCGAAGAAGGCGATTGCCCCGATTTCCTCCGCGTAATCTCGCCCAGTCTCAAATGCGCGCACCGGCTGATTGGTGAGTAGCTTCGAATTCGCCAACTCTTCTACGGCGCGCAGCTCGTCGGGGGTTGGGGCAGAGAAATGATTGAAGTCGAAGCGAAGTCTCTCCGGGGCCACGAGCGAACCAGCTTGCTTGACGTGATCACCCAGCACCTCGCGAAGTGCCCAATGCAGCACGTGAGTTGCTGTGTGGTTTCGGCGTATCTGGTTTCGCCTCTCTGCGTCGACCGCGAAGTTCGCCTCCTGCCCTGGGACCAGGTGCCCCTCTACTACCTCTACCCGATGAGAAACCAGATCCGGCAGCGGATGCGTAGTGTCCACAACTCGGGCTCTCCCAGACTGCATCGTGATTTCGCCCGTATCGCCGACCTGCCCCCCCGCCTCCCCATAAAAAGGCGTGGTGTCCGCGATCAGCTCAGCGCTCTCCCCCGCCTCCAGGCCGGCGAGTGGGACCGCCCCTTTCAAGATGGCCAGTACCGTTCCCGAGCCGACGGTCGATCCATAGCCCGTAAATCGCGTCGGTCCATGCTCGTCAAGGATCTCCCTTAGTGCGGGAACCTCAGTTGTCTCATCAGACTGGCGTCCCTTACGGGCAGCCTCACGACCGCGTTCCCGTTGCTCCTCCATCGCTGCGTCAAAAGCTGCTTGATCAACTTGTTGCCCGTGCTCGCTAGCGACTTCACGCGTGAGGTCAATCGGGAAACCGAATGTGTCATGAAGTTTGAAGGCGACATCACCAGCCAGGGCATTACCGGCCGACAACCCAGCTAGCTCGGCGTCGAGCATCTCCAAACCCGAGGCGAGTGTGCGCGAAAACGCCATCTCCTCTCGGGTCGCGACCTCGAGAATGAAGTCGCTGGATGAATTCAGCTCCGGGTAAGCGCTCTCGAAGATCTCGATCGTGGTCTCGACTAGCGGGCCCATCACATCGCCTTCGGTGCCAAGCAGGCGAGCGTGCCTGACAGCCCGGCGCAGGATTCGTCGCAAGACGTACCCGCGATCTTCATTGGTGGGGAAGACACCGTCGGCTATCAGAAACGTCACAGCTCGGGCGTGATCGGCAAGGACCCTCAGCGAGATATCAGATGCCGGATCCTGATGGTACGTGACGCCGGTAATCGCCTGTGCCCGCTCGAGAAGAGGTAGGGCGAGATCGGTCTCGAAGACACTCGGGGCGCCCTGCAAGACCATCGCTACCCGATCGAGCCCGGCGCCGGTATCGATGTTTCTTCGCGGCAAATCACCTACAACTTGGCCGTCAGTGTCCATGACATTTTGCATGAAGACCAGATTCCACAGCTCGACGTACCGGTCTTCGCTGACCGCCGGCCCTCCGTCCTCGCCGTATTCCGGACCTCGATCAAAGTAGATCTCCGAGCACGGCCCGCACGGACCTGCGGCGCCCATATCCCAGAAGTTGTCTTCTTTGCCCATTCGGACTATCCGACTCTGATCGACTTCGGTCGAGTCGCTCCAGATCTCGGCTGCTTCAGCGTCGGTCTCGAAAACTGTCACCCAGAGGAGCGCGGGGTCCAGACCCCAGACCTCCGTGACCAACTCCCACGCCCACGGAATCGCCTCAGCTTTGAAGTAGTCGCCAAAGCTGAAGTTCCCAAGCATTTCGAAGAATGTGAAGTGCCTGTCAGTCACTCCAATTCGGTCGATGTCAGTTGTGCGAAAGCACTTCTGAATGCTCGCAGCCCTGGAATACGGCGCGACCTCATCCCCGAGCATGTACGGCTTGAACTGAACCATCCCGGCCGCAGTTAAGAGAAGCGACGGGTCATGCGGAATGAGTGACGACGAGGGCACGACTCGATGCCCCCTTGCCTGGAAATAGTCAAGCCAGCGGCGTCGAATTTCGTCTGATGTCTGTGGTTGATGTGGCACGGCGAAAGACTACCCGCTCAAGTGGGAGCGTCATACCCACCGATAAGTGGTTCAAATGTACTAGTGGCACTGGGCCATGTTGCGTAGGCAGAGGTCAAGCTGGACGGGATTCGGGGCCCCTCCGGTACCAAACGGCGGGAGGTCTCAGTCGGCGTCGGCCCAATCAGCTGCGGCAGCCGCGGCGGCCGGCTGGCCGGATGGGTATGCCCGATGGGCAAGCCGGTCAGCCTGCCCGGCGCCGCTGATAGTCGAGGGACTCACGCAGTTCGATTTCCTTTCGCCGCGCATCCTCAACACCCGACTTGACCGCGTCGCCGACACGACGCGACAACCTCCCCCCGGCATCGGCGGCGGTCTCCGCGAGTGTGGCGGGCGCGAACTTGCTGCGTGTGCGTCGTACCAGCGCCTTCAGGGAGAGAAAGCCCCACACCCATCCGATTGCAGCCCCGACACCGACCCAAAAGACCTTTTTCACAAATCCCATACCCTGGCTCGGCCTCACTTACCCCGGACAATTGTCTTTGTAGCGCCCTTCACGCCGGTAGCGATGGCCGCTCCTTTGACTACTGGATTCGTCACGGCCAGATAGGCCAGCTTCCCTGCGGCGTCAACGGTTCCGGTCAGGGACTGAGCGGTGTCGAGCACGTCGTCGACCCGGCGTAGCTCTTCGTGCGTGTCTACCGCGACCGTGTGCATGTCTTCGATGAGTGGAATTCCCCGCTCTCGCAGTTCTCGTGAAGTCTGCTCTAGTTCGCGCATTGCTCTCGTGGCACTCCTCAAGAAATAGAGGCAAGAGAGAGCGATGATGCCCAGTGCGATTACCGCAAGGAGCATAAGAACCTCACTGGTGTTCACAGTTCAATCTCCTTTCGCCGCCTTCCGGATCCGCCCGGATCGTTTCCGCCGCACCGGTGGCTATTCGCTGCGACCGGAACGACGGGATTTGATCCGCTCAGCAATCTCCGCCTCGTACCCTATTGCCTTCGGGCGGTAGTAGGTCTTGGGGTCCATTTCGACAGGCAAGTAGTCCTGATCGACGAATCCGCCATCGTAGTCGTGAGGATACCTGTACCCCTGACCGTGTCCGAGTTTGGCCGCGCCCGCATAGCTCGAGTCCCTCAGGTGTGGCGGCACGGGCCCACCCTCACCGCGCCTGACATCGGCGAGCGCCTCATCGATTGCCACGTATGAGGCGTTGCTCTTGGGAGCCTGCGCGAGATATGTCACTGCCTGTCCAAGATTGATTCGAGCTTCAGGCAGTCCTACGTAATCGAGCGCGTGCGCCGCTGCAACGGCAAGCGGGAGTGCTCCCGGGTCGGCATTCCCCACATCTTCCGAGGCAAAGATCACCATGCGCCTTGCAATGAACTTGGGGTCCTCCCCGGCATCAAGCATTCGCGCAAGCCAGTGAAGCGCGGCATCTGCGTCGGATCCACGCATGGACTTGATGAATGCGGAAACAACGTCATAGTGCTGATCTCCGCTTCGGTCGTAACGGACCAAGCGTGACTGACTTGCCGCCTCAGCGTGCTCGAGCTTTATCAACTTCTTTCCGCCGCGACCGGCAATGAGTGCCGCCCACTCGAGCGCGTTGAGCAGATGGCGCGCGTCACCACCTGACATTCCCACGATATGGCTAGCGGCCTCGTTGTCGATCTCGAACCCTGGAATCCCATTCGAATCGGCGAGCGCCCTGTCGATTAGTTGCCGGAGATCCGAATCATCGAGCGCCTCAAGACGGAACAGGAGCGAGCGAGAAAGGAGGGGCGCGTTTACCTCGAAGTACGGATTTTCGGTTGTGGCCCCTACCAAGACCAGCACTCCGTCCTCTACTGCTTGGAGGAGTGAATCTTGCTGTGCCCGATTGAACCTGTGGATCTCATCCAAGAAGAGCAGCGTTCGGATCCCTCCTTCTCCGATCCTCTGACGCGCCGATGCAATCTCTGAGCGAACGTCGGCAACTGTTGCAGAGACTGCCGAGAGCTGAACCCACCGAGCGCTCGCGGCTTCAGCCAAGAGGCGGGCGATCGTCGTCTTTCCCGTGCCCGGAGGTCCCCAAAGGATGAGTGAGGCAGGAAGTCCGCTGTCGAAAAGAGCTCGGAGAGGCATACCCTCAGCGAGAAGATGGGATTGCCCCGCGACGTCGTCTATGTCGGCAGGGCGCAGGCGCGCCGCGAGCGGAGCCGATTGCTTCAGAGTTTCTTCGATTGAGGATTCAAACAGGTCCACTAATGCTGACCCCGCAAGGCGATATCTTCTCGATAGGAGAGAATAGTCACCAAGGACGCCGGCACATTACCCACATGCCGGCAAGCGTGGAGGAAGTGATGGGCCAGAACTCGCGATTCGTCAAGGCTGCCACTACGATCGCCGCGGCCGCACTTGGCATGGCGTCGGCCGTCGGGATTGCCGGGTGCGAGAGCAACAAGCCGGTCGAAACAAATCGGATTGTCATTAGGGATTCGCGATACAACCCGCCAATCGTCAAGATCCGGTACGGAGACAAGGTGACTTTCAAGAATGAGGACAATATCGACCACACGGTCACGGCCGATAACTTCGCAACACCCAATCAAGTTCTATCGCCAGGTGGAGAAATCGACTTCGTCCCAGGGCAGCCACTAGAGCTCCTCTTCCATTGCGAGATCCACAAGTTCCGCGGCAAACTAGTCGCCGTGCCGCAAAATAGCTGACCAGCTCAGGCGCGTGGTTATCAGCTGAGGCCGCTCAGGGCCGGGGGGACTGCTTGAGAGAAAGTCCTAGAGATGCGAGCTGGGATCCGTCGATCGCTGCCGGTGCTCCGGTCATTGGCTCCGATCCTGTCTGAGTCTTCGGAAATGCCACGACCTCGCGAATTGAGGCCTCTTCCTGCAACACCGCTATCAATCGATCAATCCCAATCGCGAATCCCGCGTGCGGCGGTGCTCCATAACGAAATGCCTCTAGGAGGAAACCGAACTTCTCCTCGGCCTCCGTCGGATCGATGCCGATGGCCTCAAATACGGTTTCCTGGAGCTCGCGCGTGTGAATTCTCACCGACCCGGAGCCAAGCTCCCATCCGTCAGCGACAAGGTCGTAGGCCAGGGCCCGCACACTTTCGGGACCAGCTTCAACAATCGCATCTGATCCCCTGCTGATGATCTCAAAATCATCTGGATGTGGGGCGCAGAACGGATGATGGAGCGGATCGAGGCGACCCTCGTTCTCATTCCACTCAGCGAACGGGAAGTCGACGACCCAGAACGGGGCAAATTCGCCGGCACCCTCGCGCTCGGCTTCGGTGGAATCGCTTGCCAATTCAACCCGCAGTCTGCCGAGAACTTCCCGCGCTACAGATATTGCGTCGGCAACAATCATTGCAATGTCGCCTTCCTGTAGGGCGAGGACGTCCCTGATGGCTTCGAGTTCGGCTGCGCTGAGGAACTTGGCGACGGGAGAGCGAAGCTCACCACCCGGCTCGACAAGGATCCAGACCAATCCCTTGGCTCCCAGCTCGGTTGCCCTCGCAATCAATGCATCGAACCACGACCGCGATGCGCCCTCGGGGCATCCCTTGCTCTTCAGACCGACAATCCTCGAACCCTGCGATATGGCAGCCGAAAAGGCACGGAACTCAGTTCCGCCAAAAACTGACGTCAGATCTTTGAGCTCTCCCTCAATTCGTAGGTCTGGCTTGTCCGTCCCAAACCGGGACATTGCCTCAGCCCATGTCATCTTCGGGAAGGGGCGGTCGGGCGCGTTCCCGCGAATCGCCTGTGATGCGGAGCAGACGGTTGCCTCCACCACACCCAGAACGTCGTCGACGCCCGCGAAAGGCAACTCGATGTCAAGCTGGGTGAACTCAGGCTGGCGATCGGCTCGGAGATCCTCGTCTCGCCAGCACTTCGTGATCTGGTAGTAGCCTCCGATACCCGCCACCATCAAGAGCTGCTTGTATAGCTGAGGCGACTGGGCCAGAGCGAAAGCGCTGCCCGGATGTTGACGGCTTGGCACCATGTAGTCCCTCGCGCCCTCTGGTGTCGCACGCGTCAATGTCGGCGTCTCGACCTCAAGGAGTCCGCATTCCTCAGCGGCCAGTCGGATCGCAGAGATTGCTGAAGCTCTTTTTCTCAGCGCCGCCAGCATCTTTGGACGGCGCAGATCGAGGTATCGATATCGGAGGCGCAGTGCCTCATCGACCTCGACCCGATCGTCGATAACAAACGGCGGGGTTTCCGATTCGGCGAGCACCTTCAGCGATGAGGCCTTGAGCTCGACCTCTCCGGTGGGCAAATCTTGATTCTCAGTTCCCTCGGGCCGAATATCAAGCGTTCCGGTTATCTCGAGAACCCATTCGTGACGCACGCGCTCCGCAACTTCAAAAACCTGTGCCGCCACGGGGTCCGCGACAACCTGAATAACTCCGGTTTCATCGCGCAAATCAATGAAGACCAAGCCACCGTGATCGCGCCTGTGAGCGACCCAGCCGCAGACCCGATGAGTATCTCCCGCGTCGCTTGCGGAAAGGGTTCCACAGCTCCGCCTGGGCAAGCGGTCCTCGCTCACTTGGTTGTTCTCGCTCTTCCGAGCAGACCCGCCAGCTCGTCGACTGCACAACGCTCCTGGTCTGGAGCCGACCCTTCACCTTTGGCCCTTAGGAACCGAACCGTCACGAAGTTCTCCTCGATTTCATCTCCGCCGATTAACACCGCTGCATGAGCACCCAACCTCGACGCAGATCTGAGCTGCGCCTTTGCCGATCGGCCCGGAATCCCGAGATCGCTTGGCACGCCGGCCGAGCGCAACACCGAGACCGCCTTGAGAGACAGGTCTCTGGCCTCCTCGACTAAGGGCATAACGACCACCGCCACCCGCTCGTCATCACCGGCAGAGGTGCTTGCAGCCCCCGTCTCCTTGATGGCCGCGATCGTTCTCTCAGTCCCAATCGCAAAGCCGAGTGCAGGAGTCGGATCACCTCCGAGCGTCAGGGCCAAACCGTCGTAGCGCCCTCCACCACCTAGGGCGTCTTGCGCAGCCTCGAGAGCTCCGCACCTGAATTCAAAGGTGGTGCGGGTGTAGTA
>QEUQ01000010.1 GCA_003577105.1 Acidobacteriota bacterium
GGTTCGCATACCAAGACGCACCGTGAGCTACCGGGACTTGACTCCGAAGCCCTCCACGACGAAATCGCCGGATCACGAGAAGAACTCCAAGAAAAGCTCGGCGTGAAAGTTGAGAGCTTCGCCTACCCCAGGGGGCTTTACGATCACCGGGCCAAAGCTGCCGTACGCCAAGCCGGTTACTCAAGGGCGGTGGTGACTCCGCGCGGCTCGGGGCATCAGGCCGATCGCTTCACGATCGAGAGGGTCGGAGTCTACGGACACACGGGGCCAACTGAATTCACACTCAAGGTTTTGGGCATTTACAGCCAAATCAAGCGAACGAGCGTTGGCGCCCGGGTTTCAGCTGCGCGAGACGCACGACGCACGAATGCTGAACGGCGATGACGCACCCGCTGAAGATCCTCCACATACCCACCGATACCGCACTCGGTGGAACCGAACGCCGATTCGCCGACTTCATAGCTGCATCGAATCCCGAGCACTTCCGCCACGCTGTTCTGACCCTGAAACCTGTTGGCGTCGTCGGTGAGGGCCTCGCCAGAGCTGGCTTTGAGGTCGAATCGCTCAACCTGAGCAGAGCCCGCGCGGCGGTGGGAGCTCCGGCACTTCTCAAGGCGATCAGGCAGTACAAGCCGGACATTGTCCAGACCTACCTGTTCGGAGGAAATACGGCGGGGCGCCCGGCGGCAAGACTCGCCGGGGTTCCGGTTGTGGTATCGGGCTATGCGAGTACCGATCCGTGGATGCGCCCTCACCACATTGCCGCGGACATGACCAGCGCCAAGTTCGCAACCGCGCACCTAGCCAATGCTGAGGCAGTTGCCGATTCGGTGGTGCGCAGATGCAAGGTGCCGCGGGCGTCAATTGAGGTGGTCCACACGGGACGGCCGATACCCGACACTCCGGCAAGGCATGCCGCCCGCCCTGACGGGACGGTGGTGGGAATCGCCGCCGGTCGGGTCCACAGAGCCAAGGGGTACGACGTCCTTATTGAGGCATTAGCTCAGGCCGATTCGCGAATAAGAATCAAGGTCGCCGGCTCCGGCCCCATAGTTCACGGTGGACTTTCTGCCATCCAAGAACTTGAAGATGCAGCTGAACGAGCGGGGGTGGCAGACCGGATTGAATTCCTGGGCGTGCGAGACGACATCAACGCTCTCATGGCCGAAGGGGACTTCCACGTGTTGCCATCACGATGGGAGGGTCTGCCCGGCGTCTTGATCGAAGCAATGGCAATGGGGTTGCCATCGGTAGCAAGCGCGGTTGGAGGAGTATCAGAAGCCCTCGTTGACAGCAAGACCGGCTTCTTGACTGAGCCCGGCGATCCGACAAGCCTTGCAGACGGCCTGAACCGGATTGCCACAGCGGATCGCGCGACCCTTGGGGAGGCGGCTCGGTTGAGGGCTATAGAGAGCTTCTCGGTCGACGCGATGACGCATCGCTGGGAGAACTTCTATCGCCGTCTCGCACGACTCGCTCACCTCGAGGGACCAGGCCTTTGAGCATCACGGTCGTCATACCCACCTACAACCGAGCGGAACTATGCCTAGAAGCCGTCAACACCGCGCTGGATCAAACATGCCCCCCTTCAGAGGTCATCGTGGTCGACGACGGTTCAACCGACTCGACCCCAGACCTGTTCAAAGACGCTAAGCCCCCCGTCAGATATCTCAGACAGGAGAACGCCGAACGAGCGGCAGCCCGCAACAGAGGAATCAGAGAGGCTGGAGGAGACCTGATTGCATTCCTCGATTCAGATGACCGATGGGATCCGCACCATCTCGAACTCTCGCAGGCCGCGCTTGCCGCTCATCCAAATGCGGCACTTGCCTTTGGCAGGGCCGCCTACACCGCTCCAGACGGGCGAGTCCTTTGGGAGGCGCCATCGCCCCCGATAGAGGCCGGCCAGTGTGACGACGCGGTCCCGTCGCTGACCGCCAAGGGCATCGGCTTCCCGCTCTCCACCGTTGTCGCGAGGCGCGAGGTTCTCACCGAGAATCCGTTCAACGAAGACAGGCTCCTCTCTCGCTCTGAGGATTGGGAACTCTGGATACGGATATCAGCCCGCCACCCGGTTGTGGCAACCGGTGAAGTCACGGCGTTTCTACGCATGCATGAGGGAAACACGAGTCAGGACGCCGCCGCCGTGGGGGAGGCGATGAAACGGGCGCTCAGCTATGTACTCGACGACCCCGTAGCCGGTCCGAAAGTAGCCGAGCACAAGGACTCAATCGGAGACGCCATGGAGGTCGAAATCGCCCGACTTGAGTTGAAGGCGGGCGACAGGGCGGCCGCAAGGCGGCGACTGAAGACCTTGGCACGACCCACTCCGGAGTCGCGGCGACTCGAGTTCACCCTCTGGGTTCCGGTCCCGATCGCCGGACTCGCCAGGCGCCTCCGACGTATCCTTGCAGCACGCAAGAGCATGGAGCCCAAGTGAGTCTCGACGGCAAGACAATCCTGATCACCGGTGGAACGGGGTCATTTGGACGCGCATTCATCAGCGCTGTCCTCACCCGGCACCAGCCGCATGCGATCCGAGTTCTGTCCAGAGATGAACTGAAGCAGAGCGAACTTGCCCGCCAATATCACGGGGATGACCGCCTCAGGTACCTTCTCGGTGACATCAGAGATCTCCCCCGTCTGCGTCAGGCATTCAACGGCGTTGATCTGGTGGTGCACGCGGCCGCCATGAAGCAAGTGCCCGCCTGTGAATACAACCCGTTCGAGGCGGTGAAGACCAACATCTTGGGCACCGAAAACGTGATTGCCGCCGCGATCGAGTGCGACGTCGAGACGGTCGTTGCGATCTCTTCGGACAAGGCCGTGAGCCCGGTGAACCTTTACGGAGCGACCAAACTCTGCGCCGAGAAGCTCTTCTCCCGCTCAAATGCATATGTCGGTGCCGGCAGAACCCGCTTCGCTTCGGTCCGTTACGGCAATGTGGTTGGCAGTCGCGGCAGCGTTGTTCCCCTCTTTCAAGAACAGGCAGCCGAAGGGCGGCTGACAATCACCGACCCGGAGATGACCCGCTTCTGGATCACACTGACGCAGGCGGTCGATTTGGTTATCGAATGCGCGACACGGGTTTCAGGCGGGGAGGTGGTCATCCCCAAGATCCCATCGACAAAGATCACGGACCTCGCGGAGGCTATTGCGCCTGGGGTGCCCTATGAAGTCACAGGTATCCGCCCGGGTGAGAAGCTGCACGAAGACCTGATTACTCCTGACGAATCGAGAAATGCCATTGAACTCGACGGTCAGTACGTGATCCTCCCTGACGATCCGTCATGGCAGCCGGCGTCGCCTTGGCCAGAGGGCAAGGCCGTCGCGCCGGGATTCCGATACACGAGCAATACAAACGACTGGTGGCTCACGGGTGACGAACTCAAACGAGTCATCGCAGAGTCTGGAGCCGGTGAGTACTGAAGAGGATTCCCTATGGGCACCAGCGAATCGATCAGCGTGATATCGACGCGGTCTCGGCAGTTCTGGGGAGTGACTGGCTGACAACCGGCCCGCAGGTCGAGGCCTTTGAGGAGGAACTGGCTGCCTACTGTGGGGCGCGCCACGCAGTCGTAACCAGCAGTGGGACCACCGCCCTCTACGGAGCCTGCAATGCACTTGGCCTCGCACCTGGAACTGAAGGAGTCGTTCCCGCTCTCACCTTCGCGGCGTCCGCTACCTGTCTCTTGAGCGTCGGCGCGAAACCGGCCTTTGTCGATATCGACCCGGAGACCGGCAACATCGATCCGGCTGCGGCCGAAGCTGCAATCACCCCCGGGACCCGGGTGGTCATTCCCGTTCATTTCGCCGGCCTGCCCGCCAACCTTGATGCACTTGCCGAGATTGCCAAACGACGGCAGGTAGCAGTCCTCGAGGACGCCGCCCACGCACTGGGCGCCTCGGTAGGCGACGAGAAGGTGGGGGGATGCGCGAAATCGCAAATGGCGATCTTCTCGTTTCATCCGGTCAAGGCGATCACCACTGGCGAGGGAGGGGCGGTGCTGACCAATGACGACCACCTCGCCGAGAGAGTCCGCACATGGCGCAACCACGGGATCAAGCGCTACCCGGCCCAAGGTAGCTGGTACTACGAGATCGAATCGCTGGGGAGCAACGCCAGGCTGACAGATTTCGCGTGTGCTCTCGGGCGCGCGCAGCTCAAGACACTAGATGTGCGAATCTCCGAGCGACAGGGAATTGCCGCCGCCTACGACAGGCTCCTCGACCCATTTGCCGATCATGTAATCAAGCCACCCAAGCCGCCCGATGGCACCCGCCACGCGTGGCACCTATATGTGATCCGATTCAAGGATCCCAGCGTGCGAGAGGTCGTGTACAGAGAGATGCAGGCGGCGGGGATCGGTGTACAGGTTCACTACGTTCCCGCCCATTGGCACCCGGTCTTCAAGCCCTTCGGGGCACCACCGCGAGGCTCGCTCTCCAACACCGAAGCTTGGTATGAGGCCTCGCTCTCGCTCCCGATCTATCCGGGGCTCACCTATGACGACCAGGTTCGGGTGATCTCGGTCTTGAAGCGTTCACTCGAGATTGCTTCTCAGGAAACGCTATGAACGATCAGACGAGAGAGCTTCTCCGGCGTGCACTTACGGTCATACCCGAAGCAACCCAGACTCTGAGCAAAGGGCCGAGCCAATTTGTCCAGGGCCCGTCACCGGTATTCATAGAACGCGGCCGCGGCTCGAGGGTCTACGACTCTGAGGGTACGGAGTACATCGACTGGCCGATGGCACTTGGTCCGGTTCTGCTCGGACATTGCGACCCCCGAGTCAATCAAGCGATACGAGATCAGCTTGAGTTGGGGATCACATTCACCCTCCCGAGCCCGCTCGAGACCTCCGTTGCGGAACAGCTTGTGGCGACTGTCCCAAGCGCTGAGATGGTCAGGTTCGCGAAGTCGGGATCTGAGGCCGTTGCAGGAGCGATCCGCCTCGCTCGCGCTGTCACCGGGCGCGACCTGATACTCACATCCGGATATCACGGATGGCACGACGCCTTTGCATCGCATACCGGACGCAGTGCCGGAGTCCCCTCGGTCACAGCAGCACTCTCGATCGAATTCACCGAGACGGAGGTGCTCAAGACACTCCTCGATGATCGCGGTGCCGCCGCCGTGATAATCGAGCCGGCCACGGGGCGAGCACCTGCGCCCGGATATCTCGAAGAAGTTGCTCGCCTGACACGTGAAGCGGGGGCGCTCCTGATCTTCGACGAGATTATCACGGGCTTCAGGTGGGCGCCCGGCGGAGCGCAGGAGTACTACGGAGTCGCGCCGGACATCACTGTCGTCGGAAAGGCCCTCGGCAATGGCATGCCGATATCGGCCATCTGCGGATCAGCCACGATCATGGAGCACTTCTCGGAAATCTTCGTCTCGGGGACCCATGGTGGAGAGTGCCTGTCTCTGGCCGCGGCAGGAGCTGTGCTCAGGGCAGTCAACGAGACGGATGTTATCGAGAAGATCTGGGCAACTGGACGCCGGGTGGGCGATGGCATCGGCAAGCTAATTGCAGGTCATGATTTGGATTCTCATTTCGAATGCGCCGGCGAACCACCGCGGGTAGTTGTAACGGTAATCGGAGGGGACCTCGCCGTCAGAAGCCTTCTGCAGCAGGAGTTAGCCAAGGCGCGCATCCTCTTCAATGGCTCACTGTTTCCGACTCCTGCACACTCGAAGACCGACGTGGATCAGACCCTGGACGCTTTCGACAAGGCCTTCCGAGCAGTAGCACGCGGAATCGCTTCGGGAGACCCGGCGTCGCTAGTCGAGGGGGAGCTAATCGCTCCCGCCTTCCGCCAAGCCTGAAACGGTAGAAAATGGTTGCGGCCAGAGTGAGGAAGCCGTGAACGAAAACTTCGAAATCGGTGGTAAGCCTGTCGGTGCGGGCGCTCCATGCTTTGTGATTGCTGAAGCAGGTGCCAACCACGACCGCGACTTCGAGCAGGCCAAGCGGTTAATCGATGTCGCAGCAGAGACCGGAGCCGATGCCGTCAAGTTCCAGACTTATACGGGCGCCCGCCTCTACTCGCGCAAGACGCCCAAGTTTCAGTACCTCAAGGGCGTGAGTGAGCTGCCTCCGGCCGAACTTCTCGACTCGATTGCACTGCCCCGCGAATGGCAAGGCGAACTCGCGAGCTATGCGGCGGACAAGGGGATCTTGTGGTTCTCATCTCCCTTCGACCTTGACGCAGTGGCATCGCTTGAGAGCATTGGTGTGCCGGCATTCAAGATTGCGTCGTTCGAGATCGTGGATTTGGAGCTGATCCGGAGGTGCGCATCGACTGGAAAGCCAGTCGTGATCTCGACAGGCATGGCGACTCTGGGGGAGATCGAAGATGCCATCGAGGCCTGCCGAAGTGAGGGGAACGAATCAGTCGCCCTCCTGCAATGTGTCTCGCTCTACCCTGCGCCCGCCGAAAGCATGAACTTGAGGGCGATGGAGACTCTCCGATCAGCTTTCGGTGTTCCAGTCGGTCTCTCGGACCACACGATCGGCACGCCGGTGGCAATTGCGGCAGCGGCAATCGGGGCCAACTTGGTGGAGAAGCATTTCACCCTCGACCGGACTCTCAAGGGGCCGGATCACCCGTTTGCGGCTGAGCCACAGGAGCTCGCTGAACTCATAGCGGGAATCAGGGCAGCAGAACGGGCCATGGGGGATGGGCGCAAAATCGGTCCAATCCCGGAGGAGAGCGAGGAGATGTTCGACCTTGCTCGCAGGTCGGTGGTGGCTGCCATGCCGATACCGAAGGGCACCATCATCACGAGGGAAATGCTTACCGTGAAGCGCCCGGGCTGGGGAATCCGGCCGAAGCACATCGAACTGGTCGTCGGCCGCGAAGCCAAGGCCGACATTGAAGATGACGAGGTCCTCACGTGGGAGATGGTCTGAGCGGCTCATTAACGCTCCGGCCGGCCACCGAAGACGATGCCCGGTTCTTCTTCGAACTGCGCAATGAAGTCGGGGTTCGAGAGGCATCCTTCAGTTCCGAGCCGTTTTCCTGGGAGCATCACCTTGACTGGTTCGAGCGCCGACTCGCTTCGGGCGACCCAATCTTCGTAGCCCAGTCAGGAGGCGAGAACGTCGGCTATGTCCGCCTCGATTCGCTGGGCGACGACGAGTACGAAGTATCAGTGGCTGTCATTCCCGAGGTGAGAGGGCATGGAATCGGGACTTCGCTCATCAAGCAGGCCTCCGAAGCTGCCGAAGCTGAGGGCGCGATTCGCCTGATCGCACGGATAAGACCAGGAAACGACGCATCAATGAAGGCCTTCGAGGCTGCCGGATATTCGGGAGGGCTTCATCACAACGGCGAGGAGATGTTTCTCGCCCGGTCGGCTGTGAAATGAACGCGCTAATCGCCGTGGATTTCACCCCGGATAGTGGCCTGGGTCACGTGAGGCGGGGACTAGCGATTGGCGCCGCTCTCTCCGGGCTTGGCTGGAATGTCACGTTGGCTAACACAGCATCTGCCGAGATCGCCCTTGGCGATGGAGCCGGTGACATCGGCACCCTCTCAGGGCTCGGGTCTGGTGAGCGCGGGACCGGCGGGCGCGGGTCCGACGGGCTCGACCCCGCTTCGCTTCGCCCGAACTTCGATGCATGCGTCATCGATTCATACAAGGCGACTCCCGAGCTTCGCAGGGCCCTAGCTCCGTATCTCGCGATCGACGACTATTACCTCCCGCTTCCCGGTGCGATTGCGGTGCTGAACCCAGCACCCGGCGCGGACGCGGCCCAATACCAGATTGATGAAAAGCTGTTGGGACCCAGATACGCGCTCCTCGGCGGGGACGTTCTCCTCGCCCGCGAATCGTGTGAGGAACCAGAGTTCCCACCTCGACGGGTGTATGTGTGGCTCGGAGCCGCTGGTACTACCGAACTAGCTGGAATCGTGAAGAGCACCCTCGCCGGGTTGCTCCCCGCGGCGGAAGTGATATTTCCGCCCGCTCACGCCAACCCGATACAGCCTCAGGCCGGGCCCGCGGAAACTCAAGTCAGCTTCAATGGCGGCGCCCGCTACATTGCGATGGCCGACATGGTCGTGTGCGCAGGAGGTGTCACCGCACTCGAAGCTGCATGCATTGGCAGACCTACCGTGGCACTCGCTCTCGCGGAGAATCAGCTGGCCAACGTCGCCGGCCTTGCCGGCGAGGGCACCCTCGTCGCGGCGACGGATTCGACACTTGGGCAAGTGGTAAGCGAGCTCTTATCCGACCGGGAGAAATTCCTGGGACTTGGGAGCCGAGGGCGCAAACTTGTAGACGGACTTGGTGCCGAACGGGCAGCAGAGGCAATAGGTCGGATCTTCTCTGAGCCGGCAGGAGGGAGCCCCCACCTTGACTGAAGACGGCTTACCTTCAATTGCGGTGATCGGGCTGGGCTCGATTGGAGTGCGGCATGCCGGCAATTTCCAGTCTCTCGGCTGCCAAGTGATCGGCGCGGACTCCGATCCAGGGCGACTTCAGATGCTCGACCGATTCCCCGAGGCGGCCGCCGCGGCGAACATCGACGATGCCATCGAGCGGTCAGACGCCGTAGTCATCGCGACCCCGGCTTCGTCGCACATTCCAATCGCCGCGCAAGCACTCTCAGCAGGGCGCCACCTCCTCATCGAGAAGCCTCTCTCGACTGATCTAAGCGGCTCCGACCAGCTCGAAGACCCCGCTGACTCGATCGTGATGACAGGCTTCAACCTTAGATTCCTGCCAGCTGTTGGAAAGGCAAAGACCCTCATTGACGACGGCGCGATTGGGCGGATCCTCAACGGCTCCTTTGAATTCGGCTATGACCTCCGCAAGTGGAATCCACACCGCGACTATCGCAAGACCTACTCGGCCAGAGTTGAAGACGGCGGCGGGGTTCTCCTCGATGCGATCCACGAGCTTGATCTGCTGCTGCACCTCTGCGGAGCAGCAGACTCCGTGATCGCGACGCTCGGAAGCTCCGGCCTACTCGAGATCGACGGTGAGGACAGGGTTGTCGCCGCCGTCACCATCGAAGGGGGCGGAATTCTTCAAGTCGCCCTCGACTACCTCTCGCCCACCTACTACAGGGGATTTCGCATCGTTGGCGACGAGGGCCTGATTGAGTGGGACTGGAACACCGGCACCATGAATTTCATCAGGGGGGATGCGCGGGCCCAATTCCACTGGAACACAGACGCGGACGCGACCTACGTCGAGGAGGCCCGCCACTTCCTAGCCTGCATCGCTGAAGGGCAGGTGAAGCCACCGGCCGCCGACATTGCTGCAGGGATCTCATCGCTTGAATTGGCCATGGCAATACGTGAATCAGACTCCGAGAGCGCGCGTGTCTTCCTCGGAGAGACTCCCGATGAATAGGCGAGGCTCCCTACGGAGGCTCCCAAGAAGCACATCGTCGGCCATGCCAGAACTGCGGCCTCTCGGGGGTTCAAGTGGCAGTTAGCAGGATCTCTTACGAAATTGCCCGCCAGCTGCCACTGCCGCCCGAGGAGATGCGGCCGACTGCAATCATCCAGGCCCGCATGGGCTCTGAGCGCCTTCCGGGCAAGGTACTCATGCAACTCGGGGAGAAGCAGGTACTTGAGCACCTTGTTGATCGGGTCTCTCGCGCTGAAGGGGTTGGCCGGATTCTGATTGCGACAACTGACCTTGAACCGGACAACGCCATTGCCGCATTTGCGACTGCCCGGGGCGTTGGGCTCTTCAGAGGTGACTCTTCGGACGTCCTCCTGAGATATGTCGAGGCGGCATCAGCTGACTCGTCACCCGCGGTGCTGCGTATAACCGGGGACTGCCCCCTGATAGATCCCGCTGTCATAAGCGCAGTCGTCGGCGCGTGGTGGAACAATGGCGATCCCTACGACTATGGCGGAAACACACTAGAACGCACATTCCCTGACGGCATGGATGCAGAGGTGATGACCCTTGAGACACTGGGGCGCCTCGACAAGCAATCAGTCGGGATTGATCGCGAACACGTCACAAGCAGCCTCATCCGCGACCCGGAACCGTTCCGGTGCATCAACATCGAATATTCCCGATACCTCGCTGACATCCGTATGACGATCGACACCGACGACGACCTGGCGAAACTGCGCTGGGTTGTGCGCGAAGCGGCGGCTCGCAACCCGGGCTTCACCCTAAATGACCTGCTTGTAGTCGAAGGGTATGGGGGGTGAGCGAGGACACTCCCGCCCCCGCAAGCAGGCGATTGCTGCTGGTGCGCAACACAGCCTGGAACCAGGCAGCCCAGCTCGTCCGGATGCTCTCTCAGTTCATACTCCTGCCCTTCATCGTCAACCGGATCGGCGCAACCGAAGCCGGGATCTATTTCCTGGCCCTCTCGTTCACTGCATATTTTGGGATCCTCGATTCGTCCTTCTCCCAGCCGCTCATCAAGTTCATCGCGGAGTACCGCGCAACGGGTGAAGATGACAAGCTAAGAGCGTCGGTCCGGGCTGTCTTCAGAGTCTTCACCGGGGTCGGGGTGGTCGCAGCCATGCTGCTCGGCGCTGCCGGCATCTGGGCACTTGGAATTCTTGAAGTCCCTCAAGATCAAACCTCACTCGCACGAGCCACCTTCGCCGTGGCAGCCATCGCTTCGCTTGCTACTTGGCCGATGACGACCTACGACAACATTCTCCGCGGGATCCAGAGATTCGACCTGGTAAGCAAGGTATCGATCGTCGTAACTGCCGTGGCCTTCACCGGGCAGCTGATTGCCATCGCCTCGGGCCTTGGTCCGCCAGTACTGATCGGCATCACCCTTGCATCAGTTGCCGCTGGAATGAGCGTAAGCCGGTACCTCGCGCGACGTGAGCTGCCGCAGATCCGAAGCGGTCCCGGAACGCCGAGATCCATCTCAAAGCGGCTTGCCGGATTCGCAGGCACGCTCTTCTTGATTGGCCTGACCGATCTCGTGATCTATCAAGTGGATCGAACAGTGGTCTCGGTGACCGCCGGGGTGGCCGCAGTCACGATCTATGAATTCGCAGCGCGGTTCCACAAAGTCCCCCGCGATCTTCATGCAATCGCCGTTTCCGCGGGCATGCCTGCCGCCTCTGAGCTCGACGCTGCGGGCGACCGGGAGCGGCTTGCGAAGCTCATGTCCGATGGCACTCGGTTCACCGTTGCGCTAGTGCTACCGGTCACCATTGCAATCCTCGCGCTCGGACGTGCGCTGACCTCGTCATATGCGCCGCCCGAGGCCTGGGCTCCCCTGGTCATCTTCACCTCATACTGGGTGCTCAACGCGAATACGGGGATTCCGTCGGTGATCCTCGCCGGCATGGGGCGCCTCAAGGTACTGCTCGTCTATGCCTACGCAGTTGCCGCGCTAAACCTCATACTCTCGATCCTTCTCGCACGGCGCTACGGAGTGTCTGGAGTGGTTGCCGGGACTACGATCTCCTATGCCTTGGCGTTCCCAGTCTTTCTTGCCATCTCAATGCGAGTGATCGGTGTGCGCTTCTTCGAATTCGCGAAGCGGGCTTGGTGGCCCGCATATCCAATGGCGGCAGTTCTCGGCGGAGTCTTGCTCCTTGCGGCGGGCCCGCTCGCTCGCTCGGGCAATTTCGTACTCACTGCCGGAAGCGGAGCTATGGCGGTGGGAATCTACCTCGCGGTCTTCTGGGCCTTTGCCGTCACCAAAGATGAGCGCAAGGACTTCACAGATGCGCTGACCGGAAAGCGGCAGGCACTCCCGTCGGAATCCCTTACTGAAGAAGAGATTGCGGTCGTACCCGATTCGAGAGTCACACCACACACCAAAGAAATGGAATCCGAGTGAGTTCGGCCTTCATCGCGACTTCAGTGGACTCCCTGGGCTCAGTGGAGAAGGGCGACGTTGTCTATACGGATTATTGGGATGTGATTCAGGCCGCGAGATCCGCTGGGATCGAGTGCCGTGATCTCCGGGAAGTCTTTGCTGACGAACCCGAACGCGTCGACGCCGCTGTCATGGAATGGGCCGATTGGGTTACGTCTCTGGCCGAACCGACATGGCGCGGAGCCCCTCTAACTCCGGCGATTCGCGTCGATCTGACTTGGAGAGTCTTCTTTCCACTGGCCCGCCACGCGATAGCTGCATGCACGCTGGCAGAGTCAGGGTCGCCGATCACGATCGATCTACCCAGTGGAACTCTGATCGGTGATGCGGTACTAGCCGGGGCACGCGATGCCGGCGGCAAGGTCAGTCAGCTCGCGAGCGGCAAGTCGCTTCCGCTTCCGGCCTCGCACGCTCCAGTCACCCCCGAGATTGGAGCAAGCCTCCAGCGCTACCGCGCGCTCAGGCTCATTTCACCGCTTATCTCGCTTCGTTCTCGAATCGCCGGAAGAGGGCTAGATGGCCGGCCTCGAATTGCGATCTCTTACTACACAAGCCTGGTACCGATCCTCCACCGGCTCGCAGAGCGAGCATGGTTCGCACTTTGGCCGTGGGCGCTCCCGCCACCGGCTCAGGCGGGCATGATGCTCTCGGACGGTGGAAGTTGCCTTGACCCTTCAACGCCAGCCGACGCCGTAGATCTCGAGGAAGCGCGATCCACGTTCGTCGAGATCCTCGGCGGCGCGGATTTCGACGCCTCGGGAATCGAGGTGAGCGAGATTTTTCGGCGGCACACATCCGCCGTCGCCGGTGAACTGCTCCGCTACTCGCTCTATCGAACCGCTGCGGCCCACTCATCTCTCGGTTCGACGCGACCCGATGCAGTCCTTGTCCCATTCGATGTAGGGCTCAGCGCTGCGCCATTGGTAGCGGCCGCCAACGAACTTGGAATACCGACAATCCTCGTACAACACGGGGCCGAAGGCTCGCTCATCCCCGGAGACAAGCGCCTTGCGAGCGACGTTCTGGTCTGGTCTGGACAAATCGCCGACCACTATCGGTCAATGCCCGAATACGGCGATCCCTCCAAGTTCCGGGCAACGGGGGCCGCGATGCTTGAGCCGCTAACCGGCTTGCGGCCCACTGCCGGCCGAGAAGGTGAGCGCGATGGGGTGCTATTCCTTTCGCATCCGACTCTTCACAACACCGCCTGCGACTCATGGATGGCCTCGGAGAACTACCTTGCCGCCATTGCTGAAGTAGTGAGGAATCTGCCTGAGGGGATGCGCGTTTCGGGCCTCAAAATTCACCCGAGCGAATCGCACGAGCACTATCGACAAGTGGCTGAGGCGGTCGGTCTGCATGTGCCGCTGATTACCGACGGACGAATTCCCGACGTGCTCGACGGAGTGCAACTGGTCGCGGGCCCGGAATCGACCGGGCTGCTCGAGGCGTGGCAGGCGGGGCGAGCGCCTGTATGCGCCAACCTCGGTGGAATTCCAATGGCGCCACCGTTCGATGGATCTACTGAAATCCCCGTCGTGCCATCTGTGACAGTCCTGACTGATCTCCTCAGGCGCTGGCACGAAGGCAAGTGGAGCTTTGCCGACCCCGCGCCAAATCTCGAATGCGAAATTGGCAACGTTGCCGGGTCGATCGACGAGACCGTGGAAGCGATCCTCGAGATCGCCGGGAGAGGGCGATAGGGCGATATCCTGATTGACTGAACCGGGGGGTCTCGCTCTGTCGGGAATAGGGCGGCTCTGCCGCCGGGGATGTAGCTGGCGCAATGTTTCTGATTTTCGGGCTGTTTTACCTGGTCATATTTGCGATCTCCATCGGTGGCCTCATCGTTTGGATCTGGATGCTGATCGATGTAGCAACCCGCCCCGCTTGGCAATTCCCCGATGCCCGCCCCGACAGCCAAAACAAGGTTCTCTGGATTCTGATAGTCGCGCTCGGCGGATGGATTGGCGCACTCATCTACTACTTCATGATCTTGAAGAAGGCGGGCAAGGCAAACTCGTCGCTGCCGGCGCCACCGTGGTGGTTTCAACCTCCACCGGGGTATCCCCAGCCCGGAATGGCGTACGGGGGGCAGCCATATGCCGCCCAGCCCGGCGCGGGGCAGCCGTACCCACAGCCTGGCCCGCCCCCGCCATATGCCGCCCAGCCGTACCCACAGCCTGGCCCGCCCCCGCCGTATGCTGCCCAGCCGTACCCACAGCCCGGTCCGCCCCAGGCATATGCCGCCCAGGCGTACCCGCTGCCGCCAGGCATTTCCGCGCCCGATGCGATCGAAGCCCCCGGCGCGCATCCTCCTGATGGCATCCCCGCCCAGACTCCCTCAACAGCTGAAACGCAACGGCTGCCGCACATCGAACCGCCGACGCACTCGGCAACCCAAGATTGAGCTGGAGTGGCCGCAAGGCCCTGGTAACCGGTGCCACAGGATTCATCGGCAGTCACCTAACCGAATCACTTGTTCGGGCTGGTGCCAAGGTCAGAGCCCTTGTCCACTACAACGCGGATGACCGGCAAGGAAACCTGGAGCTTCTCTCGAGTGATATCCGTAAAGAGATCGAGGTTGTCCGTGGCGACATTCGCAATCCAGAGGGCATGGATGCCGCGGCCGAGGGAGTCGATGTCGTTTTCCACCTTGCGGCACTAATCGCGATTCCGTACTCCTATGTGAATCCACGTGAGCATTTCGAAACCAACGTGATCGGCACCTACAACGTCGCGAGAGCAGCCCAGCGAGCCGGGGTTGAACGATTTGTCCACACATCAACCAGTGAGGTTTACGGGACCGCGCGTTTCACTCCTATCACAGAGGATCACCCGCTCCAGGGCCAATCCCCGTACTCAGCCTCAAAGATCGGAGCCGACAAGGCCGTGGAGTCGCTGCAATTGAGCTTTGATCTCCCGGCGGTGACTGTGCGCCCCTTCAACACCTACGGACCGCGCCAATCTCGACGAGCGATCATCCCGGCGATCATCTCGCAACTGCTGACGAGTTCGACTCTGAGGCTTGGGAGTCTCGAACCCGAACGCGACCTGACCTTTGCGAGCGATACGGCGGACGGATTTATCGCCGCTGCAGATGCTCTTGCGTCCGACGCAGTAGGGCAGACATTCAACTTGGGAAATGGTGCTTCGATTTCCATCGGCGAGCTTGCGAATCGCCTGATTGAAATGATCAGACCCGGTGCGAGAATCGAGACCGATCCGGCCCGCGTGCGACCCGCGAAAAGCGAAGTCGGACTCCTTCTTGCATCAAACGAGAAGGCACGTACTGTGCTCAAGTGGGAACCACGGGTGGGACTTGATGAAGGGCTGGAGCGAACCGCCGAGTTCATGACCAAGCAATCCGAATTGGGCACGGACTACGCGATCTAGAGGAGAGACCTTGGCCAACACCGCTGTTGTACTAGCGGGGGGAGAGGGGCGTCGGCTCAGGCCATACACGACCGTGTTGCCCAAGCCGCTACTGCCGGTCGGCGACCAGTCGATTCTTGAGATTATCTTGCGTCAATTGGCTTCCAGTGGCTTCACCGAGGTGGTCCTGGCAGTCGGATATCTCGCTGAACTGATAGAGGCATTTGCCGGGGACGGTTCACGCTTTGGAATCAAAGTCAGGTACGTGCGCGAATCAGGAAAGCTGGGCACGGCCGCGCCTATCGCTCGTATTGGCGATCTCCCGGACCCAGTCCTGGTAATGAACGGCGACGTCCTGACGGATTTGGACTACTCGGCAATCCTCAGGCATCACGAGAGCTCAGGCGCAATGGCTACTGTCGCAGTTATTCGAAGGGCACTGAGTATCGAATTCGGAGTGGTCGAGACCGACGAAGCCGGAATGCTGGCAGAACTCGTGGAAAAGCCGTCTCTGAGCCATCTCATTTCGACAGGGATCAATGTTCTTTCGGCTGAGGCAATTTCGATGATCCCACAAGAGGGCCAGTTCGATCTGCCCGATCTGATTCACGCTCTGAAGCGAGCCGATAAGCCCGTGGCCGTATTTGAAATGGATGGCACCTGGCTCGACATTGGGCGCCCATCTGACTACGAAGCTGCGTTGGCGGAATTGGAGGCGAACCCAGGGCGGTACCTTCAACCAGGTAAGGCTTGAACAAGCGTGCGGATACTGATCACAGGGGCAAGAGGCTTTGTTGGCACACACCTGAGCAATGCGAGCACCGCGGCCGGCCATGAAGTCATCGCATGTACTCGAGATGACTGCGATTTTGAGTCTGGCGTAGCCGAGGTCAGATCAAGGATGTCTCGGCTTATCGAAGAGGCCGAGCCAGACGCGCTGATTCACCTTACCGGTCCGCTTCCAACCTCTGACGCCGAGCGATGCCGGCTCCTGTGCGTTGACGGAACTCGCGGTCTCCTTGAAGCGCTAGAGGGCTTTCCTGGCACACGACTGGTAGCAGCTGGCTCAGCCTCGGAGATCGGAACGTTTTCTGAACCGCGACCTTGCGTCGACGAGGACGTGACCTGCAATCCAATCTCCGATTACGCCAAAGGGAAGCTCGCGCAGTCAGAGGCCGTACTCGAATCAGGAGGCACCTCGATTCGCCTCTTCAATTCAACCGGCCCCGGCCAGGGTACAAATGTGGTCGCGGGACGGGTGATTCACCAGCTCGCCAAGGGTGCAACAGAGCTCAAAATCCGAGAAACAAGCTCAGTGAGAGATTTCCTAGATGTGCGCGACGCTGCAGACGCCTTTCTCTTAGCTGCTGAGCGCCTTCCCGCCGGGAGGTACAACGTCTGCTCGGGGAAACCCCGCAGCATCGGCGACCTCGTCGACCTTGCGTGCGAAGTGGCAGGAATCAGTGACCTCAACATTGACGTCGAGATTCCCGACTACCAAGGTGACTTCGTATGTGGGGACCCGTCACTCCTGGAGTCGCACGGATGGAGTCGTAAGTTCGAACTCGACCAGACTCTTCGCGACTTCCTCGCCTGGGCGTGCGCGTAGGGTCCCCCCCGGCGCTTTTCATCCGGCTGCGAAAGTGCAGCTTGTCTGAGCAGGCCTTTGAGCGGACACCCGCGCAGGCCTTCGCGCCGACACCCGCGCAGGCCTTCGCGCCGACCGCCAAGCCGACCGCGGAGCAGGCCTTTGAGCGGACACCCGCGCAAGCCTCAGCCGACCTGCGCAAGCTCCATTACGAGTGGTCCGGTTTCGTAGACCTGCCCGTACGGTGACTTGATCACCAGCCCTGAACTCGCGGTACCCATCATCAACCAGCCGCCTTCATGAACAAGGTGGTGGTGGAAGAAGCACAGTGCCGCCAGGTTTTCCTCAATTGTCCGTCCGCCCTTCGCGGCGTGGACTACATGATGGATCTGAATATGCCTGTCTTCGTTGCAGTTCGGAAAGACGCACGTCTTGTCTCTTGCCCTAATCAACCTCGAAAGGCGCTTTGGCACCGATCGCGTATTGGCTCCGAGTCCGATTGGGCGATTCTGCTGGTCAACCAGGACTACCTCGATATCAGAATCGCACATGAGACGCCTCGCGACCTCCGCAGAAACGAATCCCGAGCCAACTCTGACGGCGGCCTCGTTGGATGACATCTCTTGTGCCGTTGCAACAACTGTGACCTGTGCCCGACTGCCGGCAAAGACCTCGCTGACACTTCCGGATGAGAGCGTGGAGATCAGCGCGTCTGCACAGCGCCTGCTGTACTCCTCGCGGGACTTTTCATGAATCCCCTGCTCCGTGTCACCTCGCGGGCCGGAGTTGGCGGCAGAGGCAAACCCGTGGACATGTGTACCCGAGTCGATATGTCTACCCGGGTCCGTATGTGTACCCGAGTCGGCGCAGCAGTTCTCATCACCGCCCGCTCGCTTCGCGTCGGCACGTTTCACCTCTGTCTCTATGACCGAAATCAACAACTCGCCTTCAGCAGCAGGAAACAGCCCCTTGAAATTCACATGCCTGCGATCAGCGTCATAGAACCAGCGAAATGAACGCGTCTCGTGCAACTTGCGCGCTTCCTTTTCCGCTATGGCCCGCCTCCGCCTAGCAGCCTCTTCTGCCTGAGGAACTGACCAGGACTTGGCCTGGTCGGCAATCTTCCTATCTTCTTCAGGGGTGGCGAACTTCAGCAGCTCTGTCGCCACATCGACCTTGATCTCTCCCGATTCCACTCCCTTTGCCACTTCGGGCAGGTGCTCGAGACCCAGCGCCAGACCGGAAATCTGCCTGGCCTCTCTTGGAGCAATACCAGCCTCGCTCGAGAGGTTGTGCCCAAATCGATCGGGCTTACTCCCTGATTCTGCACGGCGAGCCTCGATCGCCCTCACGACGGCGACCTTCTCAATACGAATCTCCTCACTGGCGTGATCCAGCTCCCGAATTCGCTTGTAGAGGTCTCTCAGCCCCCAGGTTGAATAGTCATGCATTTCGCTCTCCCCCCCAGCCGTCTTGTCGAACCGATTAAGTTCGGCCGACCAACCCGACCATCTAGCCTGGCCAGTCAATTCCAGGTGACAAGCCCAGCCGTCTTGCCTAGCCGACTACTTCCGGCCGACTACTTCCGGCTGGCTTGCCCAGCCCGGTACGAACATTTGTTCGACACTATCCGCGCCTCGCCCGGCCGTCAATAGTGTTTTCGACTAATTACCAATTGGCGCGAAATGCCTAGACATCGGGGCGGTCGCCGCGGATCGCGTCGGGCGGTGCGGCCACCCGGAGCCGGTCGATGACCGCGAGCCGACCCTCCGTGATACGTCGGCTATTGCGTTGTCGCACCCGTCTGTTACGATGCGAACGCTTTTCCGCACTTTCCCGCCAACCTGCTCCGCTTTGCGGGGCCGCTCACGATACGGGTGTCCACAGGAGGTGACCCCTTTGCGGTTGTACGAGATCATGGTGATCATCGTCCCTTCAATAGATGAGGGCGAGGTCAAGGCCGAGCTCAAGAGGCTCAACGCAGTCTTAGAAGAGCGCGGTGCCAAAGTCGCCAAGACTGACGACTGGGGCAAGCGCCGATTCGCATATGAGCTGAATCACGAAATCGAGGGCTACTACGCAGTCATCGAGGTCGAAGGCGACTCAGCCGCAATGGATGAATATTCCAGGGTTGCAAATCTGTCTGACAAGGTGCTCAGGCACAAGATCGTACGGCTTCCCCAGCCTGCAAAGTCAGCGAGCTGACGCCGCAGAGAAACCGACAACCCGGACGCGTGTCCGGGGGAATGGAGAGCCAAATGGCAAACGGGAACACAGTGGTCCTAGTGGGCAACCTCACAGATGACCCGGAACTCAGATTCACCTCTTCAGGTCAGGCCCTCGCGAAGTTCACTCTCGCGGTGAACCGGCGTTGGCAGAACCGCTCAACAAACGAGTGGCAGGAAGATACGAGCTTCATTCGTTGCACTTGCTGGGGTGAGCAGGCAGAGCGCATCGCAGAGTCGCTCCAGAAGGGCGCCCGTACGATCGTCACTGGCCGGCTTCAAGAAAACAAGTGGGAGACCAAAGAAGGCGAGAAGCGCTCAACGATAGAGATCAGCATCGACGAGTGTGGACCGAGCCTCAGGTGGGCGACCGCCAGCGTGACAAAAGCGCAACGAAAGGGAGGCGGAGACGGAGATTGGGCAGGCCCACCACCGGGCGCAGGCGACGACGCCGGAGACGACGAGCCGTTCTAGGCAGATATTTGGCAACAGCGGGCCGAGATGGCCGGCACCGCAAAGTGCGCGACGAATTGCTCGGCGCGCAGACACATCAAGACGAGCACGCAAGGCAGGCATAGCAGGACATGGCAGACAAGAAGCGACGCAAAGACAAAGACGCACCGGCCTACGGCCGCAGGCCAAAGAAGCGCGTGTGTCAGTTCTGCAAGGACAAAGTCGACTATGTCGACTACAAAGACGTTGGCGTGCTGCGCAAGTACATGTCAGAACGGGGCAAGATCCGGGCTCGCCGAGTAACCGGCAATTGCGCTGTGCACCAGCGTGACGTCGCCATAGCAATCAAGAGTGCTCGCGAAATGGCGCTCTTGCCGTACACAAATAGGTAGCCAGCAATGAAAGTTCTGCTCAAGGCCGACGTCGAGGGACTCGGAAACAAGGGAACGGTCTGTGATGTGGCCGACGGCTACGCTCGTAACTTCCTGATCCCCAAAGGTTTTGCGATTCAGGCAACGCGGGGTGTCGTCAAGCAGGCGGCCGACATGGCACGCGCTCGCGAGGCGGCTGAAGCGCGAGAGATTGCAGCCGCGGAAGAAATCGCATCTCAGCTGAGTGGGAAGTCCTTCTCAATTCCCATGAAGGTCGGCGACGGCGGCAAGCTCTTCGGATCGGTAGGTCCCCACGACATCGCACGCGCAATCGAAGAGCAGGCATCAGTGGAGATCGATCGAAAGCAGATTGGCCTAGAGCATCCGGTCAAGGAGCTCGGCAGCCTCAAAGTGCCAGTCAAGCTACATTCGACCGTGACTGCGGAAATCTCCGTAGAAGTCATCAGCGCCTGAAAAAATCTCCAATCGAGATTGTCACAGGGCAACGTCACAATAGTGATAGTCGCCTACGTGGTCTTTCGCTGAACTTCAAAGGTTTCCCACAGCCTGGAGCAGCGATTTCCACAGGATTTCCGGGGTGCTATCTCCCTAGCGATTCACAGGCGACATGCGTCATGTTGCCACGACAACGAGAGGAGGAATGACTTGGCCGTACCTATGAGCATTGCGCCTGACGAAGCGCGCGGCAGAATCCCGCCCCATAACTCCGAATCTGAGCGCTCAGTGCTGGGCTCGATGCTCCTCGATTCCAACGCGATCTCAGAAGTCCTCGAAATCCTCACCGCCGAAGACTTCTGGGTACCAGCCCATCGAGAGATATTTGACGCGATGTGCTCGCTCGATCGGGAGGGCCAGCCGGTCGACCTAGTCACCGTAGGAGAAGAACTCAGGCGCCGGAGCGAGCTCGATCGAGTAGGCGGCCAGGGAGTGCTTCTCGACCTAGTCAACTCAACGCCGACGTCGGTCAACGCCGGCAGATACGCGACATATGTGCGCGACCATGCCCGCCTCCGCCGCCTGATCACGGCCGCTGGAGAAATAAGTGATATGGGCTACGACGCGGCCGGAGAGGTCACAGAGATCCTTGATCGCGCAGAGTCGATGATCTTTGAGGTCGCGCAGCACGGCTCCGGCGAGCTGTTTGCTCCAGTTCAGAATCTTCTCGACGAAACTCTCATCAAGCTCGAAGACCGCTACAACAACAGCGGGTCCATTACCGGGCTCACTACGGGCTTTCGCGATCTCGACGACCTTACCTCGGGGCTTCAGCCGTCAAACTTGGTAGTCGTAGCCGCCAGGCCATCAATGGGTAAGACGGCCCTCGTCCTGGGAATCGCCCAAAATGCGGCCCGCAGTACCGGCAAGTCCATTGCCATCTTCAGTCTTGAGATGTCAAAGACTGAGCTGGTGCAGCGACTCCTATCTTCAGAGGCCGAGGTGGATTCGAACAAGCTTCGAACCGGGCGCATGGGAGACTCCGATTGGACTGATCTCATGAACGCCGCGGGGCGAATGGCCAACGACCCGCTCTTTATCGATGACTCCGGTGCGCTCACGGTCATGGAGCTGAGAGCAAAGTGCAGGAGGTTGGCGAGCCGCCACGACCTCGGGCTTGTAATCGTGGACTACATGCAGCTCATGGAGTCTTCGTCATATCGCAGGGAATCCAACAGGCAACAGGACATCTCAGAAATCTCACGAAGCCTCAAGGTGCTAGCCCGTGAGTTGAACATTCCCGTGATTGCTGTGAGCCAGCTCAATCGCGCGCCCGAAGCTCGATCCGACAAGCGGCCCCTCCTGGGTGACCTGCGAGAGTCCGGTGCGATTGAGCAAGATGCCGACATCGTGATTTTCCTCTATCGCGATTCCTACTACGATCCCGACACACCCGACAAAGGACAGGCTGAGGTAATAGTCGCCAAGCACCGCAACGGCCGAACCGCGACAGTGAAACTTCTATACCTAGACCACTTCACAAAGTTCAAAGACCTGACAACGAGACCTTCACCAGAGTTCTGATCAGCCATGCTAGACATGAACTCGCTGGTGCCCGAGATCCTCATCGGCGTGGGAGCTGCAATCTTCGTCGGTAGCCTTCTCGCGCTTCTCAGGCAGCGCACGCCCACGGGGCTACTAACCAAACACCCATCTCACCGCCCCAGAGCAGTTGCAGACGAGCAACTTCCGGTCCCGACTGAGTCAGCTAAGGAAAGCAAACCAAGCCAAAGTACCGAGCACGAACGCACCGCAGTAGGCACCGAATCGAGCGAACAAGAAACTAGTAACGCTGACGTAACAAGTGCCGATAATGACAGTGAAATAACTCAGACCTTCAGGCTCCGGCGGGCACGGACGATCTTCTTCATGATCGCTGGTTTCGTCGCCACCGTTTGGGGAATAGCTACTATTCTCGCTCGTGGCTGAGGAGGGTCGCGGAACTCGGATGGCGACTCCGCGGCTCTCCAAGCCGCCCCTCTCATCTTCGAGGTCATAGCCATTCACTCTTCGCTGCTTAGATCGCGCGCCCCGCTCCGAATCTCCTTCGCCGGAGGCGGCACGGACGTTGCTCCCTACCCGGCCGAGGCCGGGGGATTCGTCTTGTCTGCAACGATCAACATGTACTCCTACGCATCGCTCATTCCCGTTGACTCGCCGGAGCGCCTAATCGTCGAGTCTCCCGATCTCGGCACGGTCTTCCATCTCGAATCGCGAAACAAGACGGACGGGGCCGATCGCTCAGACATCGTCGAGGCCGTCCTCGCCGAGTGCCATATCGACGAGTCCTCTCACCGCCTGGTTCTCCACTGTGATGCTCCCCCAGGCTCCGGCCTGGGATCCTCGTCAGCAATGATTGTCGCCCTCACCGCCGCACTGGCCGACAACTACGGCGAGGTGCTCGGGCCATACGAGATCGCGCAACGTGCCGTAGTCATAGAGCGCGAGCGCATGGAAATCCCGGGCGGCCTCCAAGATCAGTTCGCCGCGACGTTTGGAGGCTTCAACTTCATGGAGTTCGACGGTGATGGAACCCTTATACATCCATTGGCGCTACGCCCCGAAACCCTCAACGAACTACACGCCAGCTTGATTCTCTGCTTCACCGGGCAGACAAGACTTGGTGGGCACATCCTCAAGAATCAAATCGCAGGATTTACTGAGAAGAGGGCGGCCTCCGTGGAAGCGCTCGGCGAGATCAAAGCGCTTGCGATCGAAATGCGCTCAGCTCTGCTTCGTGGTGACCTCACCCGCTTCGCGGAAGGGATCGCCGAGGGGTGGGAGGCGAAAAAGCGTCTCGCCGACGGCATAACAGTTGACGCACTGGATCGCCTCTACGAACTCGGATGCGCACACGGAGCAACTGCCGGAAAGGTGCTCGGGGCTGGCGGAGGCGGGTATTTCCTCTTCTACTGCCCGGTCGAAAAGACGGCCGGGCTGAGAGAAGCGTTGGAGAGCGATGGCAAGAGAGTTGTCCCATTTTCATTTGAGAAAAGGGGCGTCCAGACGTGGAGGGTTCCGAACTGAGCCGGGCGATCTTTCTCGATCGCGATGGAGTGATCATCGAGGACACGGGTCACCCGGGTGATGCTGAGGAAATCCACCTACTGCCCGGAGTCACGGAAAGCCTGACCAAACTCAGAGACTCCGGTTACCTGTTGCTCGTCGTCTCCAACCAAGCCGGGATCGCCAAGGGCCTCTTCGGCCAAGAGGTCCTCGGCCAGATCGAGAGGGAGATCGTCAGTCTCATGGGCTTCGACCTAGACGGTTGGTACTACTGCCCACATCATCCGGAGGGACAGATCGAGGAACTCAAGAGATACTGCGATTGCCGCAAGCCCAAACCGGGAATGCTCCTCCAAGCGATCGAAGAACACCACATCGATCCGGCCAAGAGCTTCATGTTCGGAAACATGTGGCACGACGTGCTCGCCGCAAACCGTGCCGGCGTAAAGGCAGTGCTAGTCGACTCAACCCCAGAAAAGGCACTCGCCGATCCCTGCAAGGAAATTGCGACTGCCTGGGCAACAGCGCATGGCATCGCCGAGGCCACGGCAGCTGTACTCTCTAGCCCATGACCGAAAAACTCGACACCGGGGCATTGCTCCGAAAAAATCGAGCTGAACTCGAGGCCGCGCTTTCCCAACTGGAGCCAATTGAAGATCAGATTGGCGCCGCCGCACAGGCAATGCTCGATGCGATCAAGGCCGGGGGCAAGATACTCGTGGCTGGCAACGGCGGCTCGGCGGCAGAGGCTCAGCACCTGACAAGCGAACTCGTCGGGCGCTTTGTCGATGAGCGCAGGGCAATACCTGCGCTTTGCCTTCACGGGGACTCCTCAGCGGTTACGGCGATAAGCAACGACTACGGCTATGAGCGAGTGTTCGCCCGCCAAGTTGAAGCTCACGGGCAACGCGGAGACGTACTGGTTCTCCTCTCGACGAGCGGCGCGTCCGCAAATCTGATTGAGGCGGCTCGCACCGGAACCGAGATGGGCCTGACCACAATCGGAATCCTAGGAAGGACTCGCCGGGCACTCCACGAGTTAGTCGGCATCTCCATCGAAGTCCCCTCCGATTACCAACCGGCCGTCCAAGAGATGCACCTTTTCCTAGTCCACGCTCTCACAGGAATCATCGAGGCAGGTCTGTGACCGACCGGCTCATAGTCGCGCTCGACTTCGAAGACGCTCACCAGGCCACCGAGATCGTTGAGGAATTGGGCGACCTCGCCAATTTCTACAAGGTCGGCCCAAAGCTCTTCTACGAGACCGGGCCGTCGATCGTCAGAGATCTGACCGGCCTTGGTAAGAAGGTCTTCCTAGACCTGAAATTTCACGACATCCCCGCGACGGTCAAAGGCGCGGTCCGTCAAGCAGCTGCCATGGGGGCCACCTTTGCGACAGCTCACGTGGCAGACGGATCTGCTGCCGCAGCGGCCGAAGAAGTTGCTCGGATCGGACTCCCCGTACAGGTGCTCGGCGTCACAGTTCTCACGAGCACGTCACAACACGATCTGACAGCCGACGGATACAGCTACCCCCTCGAAGATCTCGTGCTTGCGAGGGCAAGGGCCGCTATCGAAGCGGGATGCGCGGGCATCGTCTGCTCTGCCAATGAAGTTGCTCGTCTTCGCAGCGAGCTTGGTTCGGCTCCAATTCTCGTGACACCAGGGATCCGCCGCGAGACTGATGCAGCCAGCGACCAAGCCCGAACCTCAACACCAAGAGCGGCAATCGCGTCTGGGGCCGACTATCTGGTTGTGGGCCGCCCGATTATTGAATCCCCCGATCCACGAGGTGCCACCGAGGCGATCCTCGCCGAGATCACGGCAGCCTGAGCCTGCGAACAGTAATCAGCGCAATGTCTGGCCCGCGCCCCAAGGCCCGGGAAATCAAGAGAGCGGATGAGGGGAATCGAACCCCCATTCCAAGCTTGGGAAGCTTGTGTTCTGCCTTTGAACTACATCCGCGGATTCGCACATTCTAGTTGGGCCTGCGAACCAAACCCCACACAAAGATCACGCCTGCACAGACTCCTCCCACCAGAAGCGATCTCCAGTAGCTGACCACCGACTCACCGGCGGCCAGCGGCCCCACGGAGGTTCCGAGGGCGGTCGGTGACCATGCTGCCAGGACTCCGAAAAGCTCGAAGATGCTCAAGAAGAAGAGCGAACCATATGCAGTGGCTACGGCAGCGAGTGCCGAGCGAAACGCGGCTCCTCCTCCGACAAGCAAGGCGGCTGCAATGAGCCAAAACAACCCAGTGAGTGGGATCGACTTCAAGACAGCGCCAAGCGGCACGGAACCAAAGAGCGGAATCGAGATTAGCGTTGCAACGAGGTACCCGACCAAGAAGGATCCCCACCCCACCCCAAAGGCCACGATCAGCTTGGACCAAACCAAACTCGACGACCTCACCTGACGGGTGAAAACAAACGCGCCTGCGCCCGAGTCGCGTTTGAACTCGTCAGTAGCCATTCCCATGAAGGACAGCGCAAAGGCAAGCATCGCCAAGCGCGAGGAGTCACTGGCGTAGGCCTTGAGGGCATCGGCAGCGTTCTGGTCAGGCAGACCCATGACCTCCAACTTGCCCACCGCTTCAATGATCTTTGGCAAGAACTTGGAACTCACAGGATCGAGCAGAGCCGAGAACAAGCAGAAGGCCAGCACGATCCATATTCGCTTGGTGCGAAAGGCCCGTTTCCACTCGTGGCTGATCAGCGTCGAGATCATCGGGGCGCCAGTACCTTGAGAAAGACCTCTTCGAGGCTGGGGTCAGCGCGAGCGAACTCAATCAAAGGCACAGAACGGGTGACGATGAGCTGGAGAAGATCTCGCCGCGCGGTCTCAAAGTCCGTCACGGTAACGGTGTAGTAGCCGGGTTTGCCGGCGACGACGCCGGCAAACCACGGATACCGGGAGATCTCAGCTATGAGGCCCTGGTCATCAAAGTCCAGCGCCAGCCGAAATCCGGGGGCGGCTCCATACTGTCTGATCGCCTCGATCGGGCCGGCCATGATCACCCGCCCGCGATCCAGCATCGCGACAGAATCGCAAACCCTCTCGACGTCAGAGAGCAAGTGTGTCGAGAAGATCACGGTGGCGCGCCCGGCAAGCGAGGAGATGATGTCTAGAACCTCGACCCGGCCAGCTGGATCAAGCGCTGAACACGGCTCGTCAAGGAGCAAGACCGGCGGATCGCCCAACAGCGTTGCCGCCATGGCAAGCCGCTGGCGCATGCCTCTCGAGTAGTCGCCGATCTTGGTCTGATCGCCAGGCCCGACCTGGCTGAGCCCGACCTGAGCCATGCGCCACGAGATTTCGCTGTCATCTATCTTGATGGAGCGCAGGCGCGCCGCGTAGTCGAGGAGTTCGGGCCCCGTCAGCCACGGGTAGTAGGTCGGAGTATCGGGCATGAATCCGATCCCGGTTCCGTCCGGACCGAGCGAGAAGGTCCCTGACGTGGGAGCCTTCAGCCCCGCGAGTATCGACAGAAGGGTCGTCTTTCCGGCTCCGTTTGGACCCACCAAGCCAAAGATGGCACCGGGGGCAATCTCGAGATCAACCCCCGCCAAGGCGGGCTTGGAACCGTAGTTCTTCGCGAGCGATCTGACGCTAACTGCGAACACCGTCGAGTACCACCTCGCCACCGATCACAATCCCTCGCTCATTCATCGAGACATCGATTCGGCACTCAGTCTGATTGACGGTCAGCTCGCTCGGCGATCGCCGGCTGAATCGAGCGAGATATGCCATGAGAGCCAGCGCCGCACTGCCTGTACCCGGATCTTCAGCGATTCCCACCGATGGCGCGAAGCAGCGGGATGTGACCTCATCGCCCCTCATGGCAAAGCAATAGAGTCCGACCTCGGCCACCCCCTTGACCATGTCGAAATCAGGCTCCAATTCGAGAACTCGCTGCGGTTCGGCAAAGGGCACAAATGTCCACCTGGCGCCATGACCGCATCGTGCAATCGGGAGACGCGGAGTCAGGTCTGCCGGATCAGCCCGAAGCGCTTCGACCACAGAGAATGGATCGTCTGAAGCACCTCCTACCTCGGGGGGCTCGGAGCGCAGATATGCCCGGTCGCCAACGCGCCACGCCTCGATCTCGCCATAAGGCACGACCAGCCGGTTCACCGGATTCCCCGCAAGCTCCTCGAAGAGCCACGCCGCCCCCACAATCGGATGGCCGGCGAAAGGGATCTCTCCCTCCGGCGTGAAGATGCGCGCTGTCCGGACGCCGGCGCGAGAAGACGGCTCGCCGCCAAGAAAGACAGTCTCCGAATACCCAATCGCGGCCGCAGTGGCGCGCATGTCTTCAACGGGCTCGGTGAATACGGCTAGCGGGTTACCGCCCAGGCCTTCGGTGCAGAAGACTCTTAGGTCGTACCAGCTAGCCACTCAGCCGACTGCTTGCTCAGCCTCCGCCGGGCAACCCGACGCCTTGTACGCCAGTGTCGAGGCTCGCAGCAATCAGCATCGAGAGGTCTCCGACTTTGACGTCATCCCGGCCACGCTCCTTGGCGCCGTCGTCAAGCATGACCAGGCAGAAGGGGCAGGCAACCGCAATTATGTCGGGCTCGGTGCCTAGGGCCTCATCGGTCCTCTCGACATTGATCTTCTTGCCCATTCGCTCTTCCATCCACATGCGAGCGCCGCCCGCGCCGCAGCAGAAGGACTTCGTGCGATTTCGGTCCATCTCAAGTACCTGCACTCCGCCGATTGACGCGACAACCTTGCGAGGTGGCTCATAGATGTCGTTGTGCCGGCCGAGATAGCAGGAGTCGTGCAGGACGATCCTCTTGCCCGCCAATGCGTCCCCAGGAGTCAGGCGCCCTTCATCGATTAGATGCTGCAGCAACTCGGAGTGGTGGATGACTTCGTACTCGCCTCCATACTGCGGATACTCATTGGTCATCACGTTGAAGCAATGCGGACAGTGGGTGATCACCTTCTTGACGCCTGCCTCGTTGAGAGTCTCGATGTTCTGGAAGGCGAGCATTTGGAACAGATACTCATTGCCGGAGCGGCGCGCCGGGTCTCCTGTGCAGAGCTCAGACGGGCCGAGTATTGAGAAATCGACCCCGGCATGCTTCAGCAGCAGTGCTGTCGAGCGAGCGACGCGTCTGTTTCTGTCATCGAATGAACCCGCGCATCCCACCCAATACAGATACTCGGACTCGAGGGGCTCACCCGGCTCAATCACCTTGACGTCAAGACCTTCAGCCCACTCGGCTCGCGACTGCTGACCCATGCCCCATGGGTTCGAGGAGTTCTCCAGGTTCTTGTAGGCGACCCCGAGCTCCGTCGGGAAATCCGACTCCATCAAGCTCAAGTACCGGCGCATGTCGAGGATCTTGTCGAGGATTTCAATTCCGACAGGGCAATTCTCGTCACAGGCCTTGCAGGACGTGCACGACCAGACTTCGTCAGATGACACCCGGCCAAAGACCGTGTCCGCAGTAAGTGTGATCTCCTGATCGACCATGACGGGAGTGGCGACCCCGCCCGTGCGCGCCATCACTTCGCCAACCTTGAGGACGATCTCTCGCGGATCAAGCGGCTTGCCGGTGCCGTTGGCCGGACAGACCGAGGTACACCTCCCACAAACGGTGCACGCGTCGGTGTCATAGAGCTGCTTCCAGGTGAAGTCCTCAATTGCCGATGCACCGATTGTCTCGACTTCCTCCTCCATGAGGTTGGGCATCGGCCTCATTGCGCCCTTCGGGCGTTCACGCTTGTGAAGCGCGAGGTTGATCGGGGATGTGATCGCGTGGCGAACCTTGGTGATAGGGAGGATCGCCAAGAAGAGCAAGAAGGTTGCGAAGTGGAGCAGCCAGAGTGCCCGGTGCACCCCGACAACGCCGTCATGGGGCATCCATGAGAAGAGGAGCTTGCCGGTCGCCCATCCGACGAAACTCCATCTTTCAAAGTTCGGGAAACCAGCGACTGCGATCCGAGCTCCCTCGGCCAAGAAGCCAGAGACGGCGATCGCGAGGAGTGTGATCAGAATCAGCGCATCTTCTGGACTTGTCTTGCCAAGGCGATATGGCTTGAGAACATACCGGCGAGCCGCCGCCAGAATGAGGCCGGCGATCAAAGCTAGACCCGCGATCTCCAAAATGAATGAGTACGCCAAGTAGGTGTTGCCAACGAGGAACTTCACTGGCGAAACATTGTTGATCTCAAGAGTGATGGTGCCTATGAAGAGCACCATGAACCCGTAGTAGAGAAGTGAGTGCATAACGCCCGCCCGCTTGTCGAGCAGAAGCGTCTTCATGAACATGCCGCGCGAGAACTCCCTCGCGCGCTCAGCCACATAGCCTGAGCGATCGTCAGCACCTCCCCGCTTCCAGTTGAGGAAGCGGATTGTGAAGAGGTATGCCGTCAACCCGACGAAGCCGGCAGCCAGCACGTAGAAGAGTATTTCGAGACCGTAGGGAATGTTCCCGAAGGTCTCTCTTGATACCTCGCCGGAGGCGGAGCCTGCGGCGTTGGTTGCAGCCAAAAGCATTGGGGAATCTCCGCTAGACCACGGTGGGCAACGAGTCTAACAGCGCGCCTCCATTTCGATACGATTTGAGCACCTGCCAACCGGGCCGAATTTCAACAGCTTCGGCTCCCCGCCGGGACTCGCGCACTCGAGGAGACAACCATGCCGCTCAGAAGAACTTTGATCCTGCTTGCCGTCCTCCTCTTTGCTGCATGCAACAAGGTCTCTCCGCCAGACACGACCGCTCCAGCCCCAAGTGGACCAGGACAGGTCAAAGGTGCGGTGACCGCGCGCGACAGCGGGGATCCACTAGTGCAGGTGTCAGTCTCGTTTTACTCGGACAACGGAGAGGTATCCGGTCAGAGCGCATTTACAGACTCCCGCGGAAACTTCTCGATCGAACTGCCGGCCGGCAAGTACCGAGTTCTGACCAACTCCGCCACGGAGGCCAAGCCACTCGGCTGGAACGGATACGCACCGGTCTGGACAAATGGCGAGCTGACCGATCTGGACACCCAGCGCTTCGTGGTGCGAACCGGCACGGTCAGCACCTACGATGCAGTCCTCCCCAAAGTCTGGTCATGCTCGGGGCGGGTTGTTGCCAGCGGGGGTTCGATTTCTCAAGGAAACGTGACGGCGGTGAAGTTTCGCGACGGAACGGTGTTCGCATCCCTTCCGCTTCCAGCCACAGGCAGCTATACGTTCCCGCTCCCAGACGGGGAATGGCAGATGCAAGTTGACGTCCCCGGTTTCAAGCAGGCGGTCTCAACCAAGTTTGTAGTGGCTGGCGCGCCGGTCACCATTCCCGATGTGGCCCTCTCAGCCGCCTAGCCGTAGCCGCACAGAACCACAGGAGTCAGTTGCTACAAAAGACCCGCATCGGGTGGATGACAGCCGCGTCAGTCCTGATTGCGGTAACCGTTCTGCCAGGCTGCCAGAGTCGCGGGGCGATTCCGCCCAACGGACTGACTGCGATTCTCAGGTCGATTCCGATTGCAGCCGCCCCGGGCCCCATTCACCTCAGATCGGGGGATCCATCGGAAGCTCGGAGGCTTTCGGGGGGAAGCGCTCCACCTGAGACGATTCCCAAAATCGCAAAGCAACGGGTCGCCGACGGTTGGATACCCGAGCAAATTGAGGCGTGGCTCGAGGTCACCCCTTCGGGGACCGCACCTTTTGTGGTTCTAATCGGCGACTTCGACTCAAAGTCCGTCAAGTCCAGCCTTGAATCCAGGGACTACCAGTCAACAAAGGTCGAGTTGACAGAGATCTTCAACCGCTCCGACACGACTGCCGCTATCGGCGTCGCTCCCGGGCGTCTCGTATACGGCTCGCTCGAAACCGTTGAGAGGATCGGTGCATTTCGAGGCGGCAACGGATCGCTGCTCGATGTGGCCGGACTCAGAGATGTAGCTGTCGCCACGGGGCGTTCAGGCGTGGCCGCCGTCTTCGAGCCGGCATCCGGTTGCCCTCGGGCGTCCTGGATTGCGGCGGCCTCCCGATTCGAGAACGCCGTAGCCGACACAAGCCTCGTGTGGTATTACCCAGACGCCGAGGCAGCAACGCGGGCGGCTCGAGAACTGAGGACCCAGCTCCCGTCACGCCTGCCATCAGGAGTGACATTGAGGCTCTCGGATCCTCGCAATCGTCAAGCTGTGCAGGTCCTCGAGACGCCGCGCGAGAAGGCGGATGCGGTGATCGAGATCACTCGTCCTGGCGGACCGTTCGAGGGGCTTCCAGAGTGTCCGAAGTAGAATTGACGCGCACCGGCCATCCCAAAGGATCGGGGAAGCAATGAAGGTGGTCATCCTTGCCGGAGGGCTGGGAACCAGGCTCTCGGAAGAAACCCACGCAATTCCGAAGCCAATGATCGAGGTAGGTGGGCGCCCGATCATCTGGCACATCATGAAGCATTACGCTCACCACGGATACAACGAGTTTGTCGTTCCCGTCGGCTACCGAGGCGACGTCGTCAAGCGATTCTTCCTCGACTACTACACGGTCAACAGCGACTTCTCGGTCAGCCTCAACGACGGCTCGGTAACCGTCAAGGAGCGCCCCGTGGAGGACTGGACCGTCCACATCGCCGCAACCGGTCTGAACACCAACACCGGCGGACGACTCGGGCGGGTACGAGAGGATCTCGACGCCACCTTCATGGTCACCTATGGCGACGGAGTCTCGGACGTCGATATCAACGAGATTCTCAGCTTTCACAACGAACACGGCCGGCTCGTGACCATGCTCGCGGTGCGTCCTCCCGCAAGGTTTGGCGAGCTTGATTTCACCGAGGGCCCCGAGGTGCGCCTCGTGGAGAAGCCCCAGCTCGGAGCCGGGTGGATCAACGGCGGATTCATGGTCATGGAGCCTGAAGCCCTCGACGCGATCGAAGGTGACGACTCGAGTTTGGAGGTCGACGTTCTCGAGAAGCTATCGGCCGCGGGCCAGGTCTGCGCGATGCGCCACGAGGGGTTCTGGCAGTGCATGGACACCGCTCGCGACCTCCGCTTGCTCCGCGAGCTCTGGGACTCAGGGCACGCACCTTGGAAGTCGTGGACCTGACAGAAGAAACACCCGAAAAAGAATCAGAGGCGGCCCCTACCGGCAAGATCCTCAGGAACATGGGCGTGCTTGTCATCGGGCAGGCTGCGACGGTTCCTCTGGTCTTCGCCACCTCTGTCTTACTCGTTCGCCACCTCGGAAGCGAGGGGTTCGGCGAGTACGCCTTCGTCTACGCCTTTGTCGGGCTGTTCACATGGCTTGCCACTTTCGGCATGGAAAACATCGTGGTCAGGGAGGCCTCGAAGGATCCCGAGCAGGCGGGCGAGATTTGGGGCAGCGCGTTTGTCACTGCTGCTCTTGCCTCGCTAGCGGCCGCGGCCCTGGCAATTGGCGTAGCTCTCGTATCCGGATATTCATCAGGCAAGCTACTGGTCCTGGCCGGGATCGAAATCATTGCCTTGGCGACGCCTCGCCTAGTTCTGGTTGCGTTCCAGGTTCACCTACAGCAATGGAAAGGAGTCGCAACAAACTTTGGCCGCCAGGTCGCGTGGCTTGGGGCTGTGGTGCTACTCGTTCGCTCCGGTGCCAGCGTTGGTCAGCTTGTCTTCTGGCGAGTGGTGATTGCTGCGATCGAGACTGGAATCAACGTCTTTCTTGCCCGGAACCTGCTGGGCAGACCCCTCAAGTTCTCAAGGCCACGGTTTAGGTACCTCCTCGGGGAGGGCTGGCCGCTTGCTCTCACCTATCTGAGCATCGGCGTCTATCACAGAATCGACCGCGTACTGCTCGAGCGCTTCGTTGGGCCTTCCGAACTCGGCTACTACGCCGCAGGCGACAACATACTGACGTTTTTCACCGTCATACCTCTTGCGTTCATGATGTCGGTTTACCCAATCCTGTGTCGCAGGCTCGATCAACAACATGCGTTCGATCGAATTGCCCGGAGTTCCTATCGCCTCACTCTCTTCTGGATAGTTGGGGCCTGCGGCACGCTCTACGGGATCAGCTATCCAGTTGTTACGACTCTTTACGGCGACGAGTTTGCGTTCACAGCAAAGCTCATGAACATCTTGCTCTTGTCACAGGTCGCGTCTGCATACGGGGTTGTGATCTCCCAAGTAATGATCGCCAAGTCCCGACAACGGCTTATCACGGTGACGACCGTGGCCGGAGCAGTAATCAATGTGGGCGCGAACCTCTACGCGTTGCCCCGCTGGGGGGCCGTTGGCGCGGCATGGGTAACGGTCGGGAGCTATTGGACCGCTGGAATCCTGCTGTACCACGCATTCCCGAGCGCACGCCACGACAGCAAGATCGGGTTGGGTGTGCTTGCACGAGTATCAGTAGTTGGTGCCGTGGCATTTGGAGTGCCTCACCTAGCTTTTGACGGCTACTTGGCTCCGGTAGCATCCGGAATGATGCTCTTCGTGGCCGGATCGCTGCTGGCGCGAATCGTCGGTAGGGGTGACATTGATCTTCTTAGGCGTGCAATCAAGCGGGAGATGCCGCCCGACGATCCGGCTGCGCTCGCCGAGGAAGAAACCTTGCTCGAAGTATCTAGATCAGAGACGACCTGACGGCAAACAAAGCAAGTTGGTGTCCGCGTCGCGAGCGACCGCTACATCAGCTTTAGTTGGATGCGCGGGGCGAACAACACCCCAGCGAAACCGGCCCTTGTCAATGCGATACAGCTTGTATTGCTGCTCACAGAGAAACGCCTTCAGATCAGCAGTGTCATAACCAAAGCCAGCGTGGCCAAATGGCCACTCTTCGATAATCAGTACAGGCCGATCTCTCTGAATGGTCTCGACAGCGCCACGCAGCGCAAGCAGTTCAGCGCCCTGAATGTCCATTTTGATCAAGCCAACAGTCACGCCCGGATACCCTCGAAAATGCTCATCGAGAGTCACTTGATCGACGTCGATTCGGGAATCAAGGTCGTCGTGAACCTGAACGAGAGATGAAAGCTCCGTAACCGATTCATGAAGATGGAGCTGCCCATGCCCGCTCGAATCCGATACTGCAGCCTGCACTAGGGTCACGCTATCGAAGCCGTTGAGCTCTAAGCTTTCTCGCAAATCAGCAAGTGGACCAGGGTTGGGTTCGAAAGCGAAAACTCGGTGAGTCTTTGCTGCAATCAAGGAGTAGTACCCGCGATTAGCCCCGACATCCACAAAGCAGCTACTCGGCGAGATTTCCTTTAGTTGCCTCCTGAACACCGGGGTCACGTCGGGCTCAATACTCCCGAGATACCAGAAATCCGGTCTCTCTCCATCAGACAAGAGCATCTTGGCGCCCCCAGGCAGCTTTGCGTAGGCGGGTTCTGGAAGAGCTCCAAGCCTTGGGGCTGCAAGATGTACAAGGCGATGCTTCCCTCTTAGAAGCGGTAGCTCTCGAATCGCGAATTGAATGAGTGTCTTTGGGCTTCTCGAAGTCAAGACAGCTTCCTAGAGCGCACACGCGTACGCAGGTCTAACAGGCGCCGAGTCGCACCGGTCATTAGACCCACGCGCCTAGCGAGACCCTTGGCAGCCAAGTAGATTGCTGTTAGCTGGTTCCACCTCCTGCCTGAGAACTCGCCAGCAATTGCCAACTGCGGCTCCACCAGTCTGAGCGCGGCATATAGCCGCGCATACTCGAGCTTCGCTTGCGATGTACTCAATCTTCGAATGGGGGCCATTCGATCCGGCCGGCTTGTGGCCACATCAATAACCCTTTCGCACCGATGCTGGTAGGTGTGATCGCTCAAGGCCGCCTCTTGTCCGACGCGCGCGATTTTCTCTCGCTCGTTCTCATGATCAAGGTAATAGCGGATCTTCTCGATCATCTCCGCGTCACTTGAGTACTCAACGAAGTGGACTCCGTCTTCAAAAAGATCGCTTTGCCCGTTCGCTACGCGCTCGGTAACAAGTAATGAGCCACTTGCCATACCCTCGAAAACGCGCATGTTGACCTCATCACCAACTGCACAATTGAAGACAATTCGTGACCGCGAGTACACCTCAGCAATCTCTTCTTTCGGATAAGACTTCGTGTAGTCGTTGGTGGAAAAGTGATCGGCTACTAGCTCGAGCTTGCGCAAACGCTCGGGATCTTGTCTTGCATTGCCTACAAAGCCAACGTCCCACTTCTTTTCGAATTCACGGCCGAGATGCAGCGCGCTATCGCAGGCAAGCGGCAGCCAGTGGACAGACGGGTGATCGAAGCGATCAAGATAATCGCGCTGGGCGACAAAGACATGGTCGAAGAAACGAGCCATCTCTTGCTCGAGTCGCAGGTTCTGATGCACGTCGATCAGGTAAGCGGCCGTTGGGGCCGCAATGCGGTCTAAGCCACGCGGAAAATACGGGAGTCCAGAATCTACAAACAGAACTAGATCGGGCACGTTAATCACGGAGACGTCTACGTCGATGCCGAATCCGGCTCTGTCCTCTCCTGAGGATATCCCATCACCGGAGACGAACGGTAACCCTACAAAGGCAACGGAATGCCCCATCTCCACGAGGGCTCTTTCAACATAGACGCCCGTGGTGTGTGGCAAGTATCCGTAGGCAACCGCGATGTCCATCAGCGGGCAGGAACTGCTTTGTACATGAGGTGAAACCCAAACAGTCCCGGAAATCGTGCCAGACCGACTTCATCAAGCTTCGACCACAGTTTCGGGGCTTTGCCTCGCAATCCGAGGCTAGGCACAGCACCTGAGACTCTCTGATCAGCGATCCGATAACCAGCTCCCTCAATCAACAGCCGGGCGGATCCAATGTCAAAAAATCGGAGGTGGGTTTGATCCATGATTCCGGTCTCCGAGTAGCGGAAACGGCCCCTCATGAACTCCCACCGCTGCTTGTAATGGACCGCATTTGGGAGGGCAACATAGATCGCGCCACCCTCTGCGACTAGAGGCCTAAGCGCGGCCAATAAACTGGCTGGCTCTTGGAGATGCTCTAGTACATGGCTTAGCAAGACCCCGTCGAAGGATTGATCTGCAAAGGGTAGGTGTGGCTGAGCGGCATCGGCGACTACTACTTGAAATCCACCCCGACTGCACTCGACAGCTTCCTCCCAAGAGATGGTCATACCAGTCACAAGATGCCCGCGCGCCTTCATTGCGCGAAGATTCGAACCCGTGCCGGTACCAACATCGAGGATTCTCCGATGATCTGCCTCTACCATGCCGATCAGTTCCTGCAAGACCGGGCTGTCGTAGCAGCGCTCTCCTAGACGGAGTGATGCTGTGCCTCTGTCATCCAATTCTTCAGCCATTTCTCGAAGCATAGTGGGCGCTTGCCATCAACACCCGCCAGCTAGAATCGCTCATCCATAACTCCTAGACGAGTACATCGACGCGTGACCCACCCAAGAGACGAACACCCACGGCCAGTCAGGATCACCCTGCTCACGATAGGCATTGCAGGCGCCGCAGTTCGCCTTTGGTTCATCTTCGGTCTCCACTTCATGGAGGAAGACTCCCTCATAACACTCAGATACTCACAGAATCTCTGGCGAAGTGGAGCTCTCGTCTATAACACCGGAGAGCGCGTTATGGGCTTTACCTCGCCTCTCTGGACGCTGCTCATGTCATTACTCAAGCCCCCCGGCTGGGGAGCTGAGCAAATTCAGACCTTCCAACCCGGCTGGATCACCCTTCGCAGCTACGAAGTCCCCAAGAACCGTTTCTACGCTTCATCTGATCGGGCAATGTTTGCAACTCCCGCTCAGCGCGAATGGTTCGAGTCCAACTACACAGAGCAAGTCCGCTTTGGTGAGGGGGAGTTGGGCCTAGTAGTAATGCGGAAGAGGAGCGCCCCTACTCCCTGTACTCAGGATTCGCGCTCTTGAACTTTTCTCCACAACCATAAGGGCAAGTGACGCATGACCAGCGACACCCACCGCAGGATTGACGGTGTCCATATCACAGCGTCCTTGCGTGCGAGGCCGCGAATGACCTCCCTGGCAACATCATCGGCAGTTGTCGAAAACGGCGCCTCTGGCATTCCGGCAGTCATCTTGGTATGCACGAACCCCGGCCTCACCACGACAATGCGCACTCCTGTGCCCGCGAGGCTTTCAGCCAGACCTCGGCAAAAGAAATCGATACCCGCCTTGGATGACCCGTATACGTAGTTGGCGCGCCGCGGTCGGACTGCAGCTACTGATGAGAGAAGAACAATTACTCCATGCCCTTGGGCCTTCAAGCGCTGGCTCACCGCAAGCGACACGACTGCCGGGCCCACGTAATTTGTCTCCATTACTGCTATAGCTTCGTTTGGTTCAGCCTCTGCTGCCGACGTGGAACCAAGGACTCCGGCCGACAACAACACGAGATCAAACTCGCCTCCCGCCACAAACGCTGCGTCAACAAGAGACTCCTGCCGCCGTCCATCTGCTACGTCCCACTCCATCGTCTCAACATCAGCTACTCCGGAATCACGGATTTGGGCTTCCGCCGAAGCGAGAGATTCTCGACTCCGACCGGCGAGTACCACGCGCTCCAAGCCCTTCCCGGCCATGGCCTTCAGAACCGCTACTGCTATCTCCGATGCACCCCCTATCGCTAGTACCGACTGGGGAATTCCGAACGCGTTCTCCATGCCTACTCCTTAATCCGAAGTCGCCGCGAGAGATCCGACCGAAACACACCTTCAGGGTCAACCCCTCCGGCAACCTCGCGCCATTCGCTCAACCGCGGATACATCGCCTCGACAAGCCCAGATGACATACGCGAATCCTTTGCCAGATAGACGCGCCCACCCACCTCGGCAACCCATTGGTCAAAGCGGTCAAGCATCTCTCCAAGTCCCTCATACGCAACGGGAAAGTCGAGTGCCAGCGTCCACCCCTCGATTGGGAACGAGAGCATCCCGCCACTCGACGGGCCCATCTGCTTCAGCACTGCCAGATACGAAGGCGATCGCACCTGTTCATCAAGGACCCTGCGAACAACATCCTCCGCTCCATAGGGCACAACAAACTGGTACTGGACAAATCCCGCTCGGCCGTAAAGCCGGTTCCAGTCAGCGACGACGTCGAGAGGGTGGAAGAAGGCCGGAAAAGCTTCGAGCTTCTCCCTCTCCCGCGAGGGACTGCGGCGATAGCGGAATTCGTTGAAAGCGCTAACTGCAATTGGCCTGAGCGCACCAGTCGGTACCAGATCTGGCGGCGCAAGCCTCGGTCCGCGCTCAAACTGGGATTCTCCGCGAGCGAGAGTGGCCTCTGGCAATTCAGACGCGTAGTTCGCTCGCTGGAGGACACCCCGCCCAAGCGACGCTGCGCGTGCGAAGCAATCGATCCATGCGACCGAGAACTTGTAACGCTCATCCCCTTCGCTCATGAGCGTCATCAGGCTCTCGAGGTCGCCAACACGGTCGGTATCCATAGAAACGAAGGGCGAACTGATCGCCTCCGTCTTGAGGGTCGCATCGACGATCGCTCCGGTAAGCCCCATGCCCCCTACGGTTGCATTGAAAAGCTGTGGTTCGCGCTCGCGTGACACATTGATCATTCCGCCCGGCGTCGCAAGGCGGAAGGACTCGACGTACTCGCTGAAGGCACCGTCGACGTGATGGTTCTTACCATGCACATCAGCCGCGATTGCACCTCCAACCGAGACTTCCGCTGTACCAGGCAGGACTGGCAAGGTCGTGCCACGAGGAATGAGATGAGCGAGCAACCGGCGCAGAGATACCCCGGCCCCAGCCACAACCCCGCCGTCGGATAGCGAGTCAAGGCGCAGAGTCGAGATGACCGTCCCCCCCGCGTTGAGAGCTGCATCTCCGTAGCTACGCCCCATGCCCCTTGCTACAACCCCCCGAAGACCGGAGTCAGAGATCGCGGCCTCGACACCTGATGCAGTTAGCGGCTCAACCAAGTCAGCGGCCGTCCGCGTGGCGCGGCCCCAGCCGGCAAGAAGGACTGTGGCAGGCGCCTCTTCAGGCTGCATGTATTCCCATCGCTAGCAAGGCTGCTAGGACCACTGATGAAACGATCACAAAACGATCACCCATCAATGCCTCCTCGGGAAACTCACCCGCGCCATCTTCAACGATCAGCGCGTACCTCAAGATGATTGCGAGAAACGGAATTATCGAGAGTTCAATCCAAATTCCGCCACGCGCGCCCTCCGCACGCTCGAATGCCCAGAGGCAATACCCGAGAAGCGTCACCGCCGCAGAAATGGAGCGCACATCGCCGAGATATCGGCTCGTGTACGCCTCCAGCGAAATCCTTTGATGCCCTGTGTCCTTTCCGGCATGTTGTGAATAACGCTTTCCAGCAACTATGAACAGCGACCCGAAAGAGACCACAATTACAAACCACTTGGAAATCGGAATGTCGATCAAGATTCCGCCGGCGACGGAGCGGATGATGAAGCCCGATGCCACCGCAAGCATGTCAATCACGACGATTCGCTTGAGCCAGAGGCTGTACGCCACCGATATGCCCGCGTAGGCGCCAATTGCGGTGGCGAACCTCGCGTCACGCATCAAGACGGCAGCGGCAATCACGGGCGCGGCAAGAGCTACTGCGCCGGCTCCAAGCGCAACGCTGACGGGCAAGGCACCCGAGGCCACCGGCCTCTCCTTCTTCCGCTCGTGCCTGCGGTCGGCTTCAACGTCGACGGCGTCGTTGATGAGGTATACGCCGGCGGAGGCCACCACAAAGAGCAAGGCCGCACCGGCCAATACCGCAATGTGGTCGAGCAGGACGCCAGCAGCGGCCGGAGCGGCAAGGACCAAGAGGTTCTTGGGCCATTGCCGGGGACGCGCCGCTTGAAGAAGCGCTTTCGCTGTACTCATGTTTGATCCGTTTCGGACCCAAGATCTGCGAGCGAAGAAGCCGCGAGATCACCTGAGGGGAGGGCGCGCAAGAGCATATGCGAATCATGCGCGTAACATGCCCTCAGAGCAATCACCTTGGAGGACTGCCAATCAGAGTGCTTCGGACGGCCAAGAAATATCTGTACGCGCTGGGCTCGGCGATCTACATGTTTACGCTCGGCATGCGCCACACCCGTGAGCGCATGCACGTCTACCAAATTGCCGACTGGCACGGCTACCCATCACCAGTCCCAACCTGCACCGTCCCCGAGGTCGAGGCCGACGAGATCTCGGACCCTACGACTGCGATTGAGCTGCGCCACCCGATCGGCGTTGATGGGAACGTCCCTTTGGCACAGCTGGTCGTGATGATGAGACTAATTCGCACTCACGATCCGCAGGGCATCTTCGAAATCGGCACCTTCGACGGACGCACCACGCTGAACATGGCGGCGAACGCTGGTAGCGATGCTCGAATCGTCACACTAGACCTGCCTGCTGGTCAGATTCAGGATGCCGCTCTTCCGACCGATGTCGGAGACAGCGCATACTCCGAGAAGGCTGCCTCGGGGGCCCGATTCAAGGGCAGCCCACTGGCCTCCAAGATCACTCAGGTATTTGGAGATTCGGCGACCTTTGACTTCGGGCCACACGCAGGCCAGATGGACTTGGTTTTCATAGACGGCTCTCACTCATATGAGTACGTCCTGAGCGACACCGAGAATGCGCGCAAGCTGCTGCGAAATGGCAAAGGCTGGATCCTCTGGGACGACTACGGGATCTGGGAGGGCGTCACGCGCGCGCTGAACGAGCTCCACGGAACCAACCCTGACTACGCCGACATGCTCCACGTCAAGGGGACTCCGTTGGCGCTCATTCAGTTTTGTTGACGGGTCGGCCACGACTGAAGCGATGAGGTCCGCGCAAGAGGACCGAGAAATCACCTGATTTCAGGAATGAACCGCTTCAAGCGTATGTTGGGATGACTTGCGAGAGTTGATAGCCCTGCACTTAGATTTTGTGCGTTGCAGGTGCTCAATGCCGCCAAGACACATTCAACCAACAGGGAGCTGACAGAAATGGCAAAAGCAGTCGGAATCGATTTGGGGACCACAAACTCGGTCGTCGCAGTACTTGAAGGCGGCGAGCCGACAGTTATCCCCAATGCAGAGGGGAGTCGCACGACACCATCGGTCGTCGGATTCGAGAAAAAGAGCGGCGAGGTCTTGGTGGGCGAGGTCGCCAAGCGACAAGCCATCACAAATGCCGATCGCACCGTGCGTTCGGTGAAGCGACACATGGGGACCGACTGGAATCTCAAGATCGACGACAAGGACTACACGGCCCAAGAGATCTCCGCGCGCATTCTTATGAAGCTGAAGCGCGACGCCGAGTCCTACCTGGGTGACACGGTCAACCAGGCAGTGATCACGGTTCCCGCCTACTTCGATGACGCACAGCGCCAGTCCACGAAGGAAGCAGGCCAAATTGCCGGGCTCGAAGTGCTGCGAATCATCAATGAGCCGACTGCGGCCGCTCTCGCCTACGGTCTCGACAAGGAGGGCGCCGAGCACAAAGTGCTCGTCTTCGACCTCGGGGGCGGGACCTTCGATGTATCGGTTCTCGAAATCGACGAGGGACAATTCGAGGTCAAGTCAACTTCTGGCAACACACAGCTTGGCGGAGACGACTGGGATCAGCGAATCATCGATTGGATGGTCGATGAGTTCAAGAAGGCGCACAACGTCGATCTCTCCAAAGACAGCATGGCGATGCAGCGCCTAAAGGAAGCCGCTGAGAAGGCCAAGGTAGAGCTGTCGCAGGTAACGGAGACCACCATCAACCTGCCGTTCGTCACGGCCACCGACGAAGGCCCGCTCCACCTAGACATGCGCCTGTCGCGTTCGGAATTCCAGAGAATGACCGAGGATCTCCTTGACGCCTGTAAAGGCCCGATGGAGCAAGCCATCAAAGACGCCGCCATGTCCTTCTCCGATATTGACGAGGTAATCCTCGTTGGTGGCTCGACGCGCATGCCCGCAGTCGCCGATCTGGTCAAGTCGCTCACCGGCAAGGAGGCACACAAGGGTGTCAACCCCGATGAGGTGGTTGCCATCGGCGCGGCAATTCAGGCTGGTGTGCTCAAGGGGGAGGTCAAAGATGTCCTGCTCCTAGACGTAACTCCGCTCAGTCTCGGTATCGAGACCAAGGGTGGCGTGATGTCTCGCTTGATCGAGCGCAATACAACGATCCCCACCAAGCGGTCGGAGATCTTCACCACGGCCGATGACAATCAGCCATCGGTGCAAGTGCGTGTCTTCCAGGGCGAGCGAGAAATGACTGCAGGAAACAAGCTGTTGGGCACCTTTGAGCTCGTCGGAATTCCACCCGCGCCTCGCGGAACCCCTCAAATCGAAGTCGCGTTCGACATTGACGCCAACGGCATTGTTCACGTTTCGGCGAAAGACCTCGGGACTGGCAAAGAACAGGCTATGACCATTACCGGAGGGACTGCACTACCCAAGGAAGATATCGACCGCATGGTCAAAGACGCAGAGGCTCACGCCGATGAAGACAAGAAGCGGCGCGCGGAAGCCGAGGTACGGAACAACGCGGACAATCTCGTCTATCAGACCGAGAAGCTCCTAGAGGAACAGGGCGAGAGCTTCACGGGAGACGAGCGTAAGTCAGTCGAGGAGAACCTCGAGGGGCTCAAGGAGGCTCTGAAGAACGATGACATCGAGGCCGTCAAGTCCAAGACCGAATCGTTGCTGACAGCCAGCCAGGAGTTTTCGACCCGCCTCTACGAAGAGGCCAGCAAGGCGTCCAATGCGCCTCAGGCCGAAGGAGGATCGACCGGCGAAGAAGGTGACGACGACGACATCGTCGATGCCGAGGTCGTCGACTGAACCTGAGGAGCGAAGATGTACCCAACGCGACGAAACGTGGGCGACATTGCCGGCGAAGACATGCGGCGCTTGCTGAGCTGGGCTCTCGAAGGGGGCCAGCCGGGTTCCGTTAGGCGCGGAACCTGGCTGCCGGCACTTGACATTTTTGAAACCGAAGACGCAATTACCGTCTTGGTTGATCTCCCTGGAGTGAAATCAGAGGATCTCGACGTGAGCGTGGAGGAAGGTGTTCTTGTGATCCGGGGCATGCGGCAGAGCAGTGCCGGCCAAGATGCCAACTATCACCGCATTGAACGCCCGGTTGGTGAATTCCAACGTTCAGTCCAACTTCCCCGAAAGATCGAAGCCGACAAGATCACCGCCAACATCGACGACGGTGTCCTCACGGTTCGGATACCCGCGCCGCAGCCGCCGAAGGCGCGAAAGATTGCTGTGCGAACCGGCTCTGAGCAGCTCACCACAGAAGAGTCCTGACAATGAGAGACACCGGAGAAGCTGGGGAGACTCAGGAACCTCGCGCTGAAGCTCCCGAAGATGAGCCTGGCGAAAGCCTCGATGAGGGCCTCGACGAAAGCCTCGATGAAACCTTGAACGAGGAAGAATTGCGCCAGCGATTGCGAGAATTGCGCGCTGCGGCTGAATCGGCCGAGTCAAAGGCCTCAGAGCACCTCAATGACCTACAGCGCCTCAAGGCGGAATTCGACAACTTCCGAAAGCGCGTCTTGCGGGAGCAGACTGAGGCAATCGGTCGAGCCGGCGAGCGCCTAGTAGAGGAATTGCTCGATGTGGTCGACGATTTCGATCTCGCGCTCGATGCGCTCGAGAGCTTGGGCGATGAGCACTCGGGACTCGCGAAGGGCATCGAGGCCGTTTACGGCAAGCTATTCGCGCTTCTGGACAAGCAGGGAGTAGAGCGAATCGACACGCGCGGAGTCCCGTTTGACGCGGAGGTCCACGAAGCAGTCGCCCACGATGACAGCGGCGCCGACGGTGAGCTGATCGTCGCAGAGGTATTCAGGCCGGGCTACAAGATGGGGCAGAAGGTGATTCGCCCCGCAATGGTCAAGGTGGCATCCGATACCGGGAGCCAAAGCAGGTGAAGATCAGTCCGCAGGATCTCGAGCGCGACTTCTATGCCGTCCTCGGCGTGGAGAAGTCCGCAACGGCGAAAGAGATCAAGCGCGCCTATCGCAAACTGGCTCAGGAGTACCACCCCGACAAGCATCCTGGTGACTCGGCGGCTGAAGAGAAGTTCAAGGAGATCTCGTACGCGTACGACATCCTTGGAGACGAGGAGAAGCGCTCAGACTACGACGAAGGACGCAAGTTGATGGCCGGGGGTGGGTTCCGATTCGGGCCCGGGGGGCAAGGCTCCGCCGGCTTCGGAGGAGGCGGATTCCCCGGTGGCATTCGCCTCGAAGACTTGGGCGGATTCGCATCCTTCTTCGATATGGGCGGCGGCATGGGGGGGAGTTCGCAGCGCGGTCCCAGGCGAGGGCGCGATGTTGAGACTAGCTTGACCCTCGGCTTTGCTGACGCGCTCAAAGGTGTCACTACGACAATCACGACTCGGACCGAAGCCAAGTGCGCGTCGTGCAACGGCACGGGTGCAGAGCCGGGAACTCTGCCTGTTCAATGTCCCCGCTGCTACGGGAGCGGAAGCGAGACCGAGACCCAAGGAGGCTTTGGCTTCGTCAGGGCATGCACCCAATGCGGGGGTAGCGGTCAGATAATTGAGCACCCATGCGCAGGGTGCGGTGGCTCCGGAATCCAGGTGCGCCCACGCAACATCAAGGTCCGGATTCCCGCAGGTGTCGAAGACGGCCAGACGATTCGACTCAAAGGCAAGGGTGCTGCAGGTGCCAGAGGCGGTCCAGCAGGGGATCTCTATGTGAAGGTGAAAGTGGCTCCACATCCGATTTTCGGCCGAAAAGGGGCGGACTTGACGATCACGGTGCCGGTGACCTTCACTGAGCTTGCCCTAGGTGCCAACATCAGAGTCCCGACCATGGAGGAACCGGTCACCATCAAAATTCCGGCAGGCACGAGATCCGGGCGTACATTCAAGGTGCGCGGAAAGGGTGCTCCGAAGAAGCGGGGAGGGCAGGGGGATCTCCTTGTCAAGGTCGACGTGGTCATTCCCCAGAAGCTGAAGGCGCGCGAGAAGGCGCTTCTCGAGGAGTTCGCCGAACTCCATGACGAGTCTCCCCGTGTCCGCCTCGACGAGTACATGAAGGACTGAAATGAGCGAAGGTCAGACTCCTGGGCACCGGCGGCGCGAAGCAGCGCGAGGGCTGTACATGATCTCTGTCGCCGCCGAGCTTGCCGGAGTTCACCCCCAGACACTTCGCACTTACGAACGCAGGGGGCTCTTGACGCCGAGGCGCTCGGCCGGAAACACGCGGAAGTACTCAGATGAGGACATCAAGAGGCTCGAGCGCATCAAGGAGCTGGCGGAAACGGGGCTGAACCTAGCGGGGATTCGCGTGGTTCTCGATATGGACGATCGTGTCACCGAACTTGCGGGGCAACTCGAGAAGGCGAGAGCGGAGCTCAAACGCGCCCGCGAAGCCGTGGCTGACGAGGTCGCGGCGGTTCACAGCCAGTACCGAAGAGAGCTCGTTCCCTTTCAGCCGCACCTACCTGCGAGGCGGACTACCGCGTGAAGGTAGCGCTGCACGCAGTAGCCGCAACAAAACAAGGCGCATCTACTGAGGTGATAGCCGGCACCTTGCGCGGCCTGCGCCATGCCGCCCCAGAGAACGACTATGTGCTCTTTCTCAATTCGGAGCTCGACATCGACTTACCGGCGGGGACTTCGCGGATCGAGGCGCGACTCGGCGGAGCTGCATCTCGAATTCTCTGGGATCAAGTCAGCTATCCGCGGCTCCTAAAGCGCATCGGTGCCGACATCTCAATTGCATGCTTCGGATTTACGGCAATCCGCCCCGAAGTTCCCCAGGTCGTGATTCTCCAAAACGCGCTGTATTTCTGCGGAATCCCAAAGACCTCGCCCTACGCGAGCCAGCGCTCACTCAGATTGGAGCGCTGGCTGCTTCATCGCATTGTCCGCTCGGCTAACAGCGTTGTCGTGCCGTCTCAGACAATGGCCGACGGGGTCAGACCATGGCTCAGTCACTCCTCGGGCGGAGCAATCGTGATTCCGGATGCCTGGGAATACGAGGTCTCCGATGTCATGACGCGTAGCTGGTCGGAGCCCTGGAAGCTCGTCTACATCGCGCACCTAGAGCGCCACAAGGCTCACCTCGAACTCATAGATATTGCCTCTGAACTCAGGCGTCGTGGGCGCCGGGCGGTCTTCTCGATCGGTATCGACGAGAAGGATGAGCCCGAAATCTACGCCGCGTTCACCAGGCGCATGGCAGAGGAGGACCTCGCCGACTGGTTTGACGTCAGCGGACGGGTGCCGCGCGCAGCGGTAACCAAGAAGATGCTCGCTGCGGACTGTTTCATCTCACCTACCAAGTGTGAATCGTTCGGTTACTCCTATCTTGAGGCCACCGGCGCTGGACTTCCCGTCGTCTCCTCAGACATTCCAATTGCCAGGGAAATGCTCGGCGACGGGGCTCTGTTCTACCGTGACGCAAGCAAGGCAGCCGACCAGATCGAAAGACTCTCGGCCGAGCCATCCCTCGGGGTCGAACTAGCCGAGAAGGCGCGCTCACACCAGAAGCTGTGGACTCTGACGTGGGAGGAGTACGGAGAGCGCCTCGCAACTGTCATCTCCAGCCTGTCGTCGTCTCCCCGCTAGAATCCAAGTTCTTGGGAAAGACCGACTTCAACCCGCTAAACATCTCGGCAGCCAAGCCCTTCCGGCTAGCGGTAGTGAACGCGTTCCCGATTCAGTACCATGCACCATTGTTTCGCGCTCTGGCGCAACGCCCCGAAATCGAACTCACGGTGCTGTACGCCAGCCTTCTGGGAGCCGAAGAGGCTCGCGACTACGAACTGGGCATCGACATCAAATGGGATATTCCGCTCCTTGACGGCTACGAATACAAGGTGCTGAAGACCGTAGGCGACGCAAAGTCAGCTGCTGACTGGCGCTTCTTCTCATTTGCCGTCACATCAGAACTAAGTGAGAAGAATTTCGACGGCGCCCTGATTCATGGCTGGGGCTCGTGGTTCGACCGGGTAGCAATAGCCACGTGCATGGCCAAGAAGGTCCCGTATCTCTTGACGGGGGACTCGGCGCCTATATTCCCCGAGTCCCCGATCAAGGGGGCGCTGAAGCACATCTTGATTGGCTGGGTTGTCCGACGCGCGTCGGCGCTTCTTTACACGGGGACTCTGCAAAGGATCTTCTACGAACGCTTCGGCGTGCAGAACGAACGGCTCTTCCCGCATCCGCTGGCAATCGAAAACGACCGGTTCTTTCGCGCCTCCGAGAAGGCGATCAAGAGCGTGCCGGAGATAAGGGGCGAGTGGGGCATTGACCCCGACCTCCCCGTGGCGGTCCTTGCCGGAAAGCTCATTGAGCGAAAACGTCCAGCCGACTTGATCCGGGCTATCGGAGTCCTTCAGGAGAGCGGGCTCGAGTGTGGTGCCGTCTTGATAGGTGAGGGCAGCGAAAGGGCGGAGCTCGAGCACCTGACACGCCAACTCGGCCTGAAAAATGTCGTCTTCACAGGATTCGTAAACCAGGTAGAGCTCCCCCGTATCTTGACCGCCTGTGACCTCCTTGTGCTGCCATCCGAAATCGAGCCCCGAGGGCTGGTAATCAACGAGGCCATGGCGTGCGGACTTCCAGTTGTGATCTCACACCGGGCAGCCGACTGGGGTCCGGGTGACATCGTCGCCGACGGAATCACAGGCTACGTATATTTCGCGGGCGACACCGATGCGCTGGCTAACAAATGCATCCGCCCGCTTTTCGAGGATGCTGCACTCCGTCAGAAAATGGGCATAGCGGCACGCCAACGAATCGAGACATGGGGAATCGAGGAGCGCCTCGAGGGCGTTGTAAGGGCTGCTGACTACATCGCAGGAATGAAGACCTCGGACTGAAGTCTTGGTCTAGAACGTGACCTCAAGTAGCTTCTCGATCCTGCGCTCGAAGGTGTGTTCGGTGTGTGCGCGAGCGCGGGCTGCATCACCGACCGCCCGTCGCTCTTCATCACGCTCGAGCCAGAATTCAAGCAAATCCCTCAATTCGCCTGCACTTCTGTAGTAAACGATCTCCTCCCCATCCCTGAAGAGCTCGTCGAAACCGGGCCGCCACTCCGCTAGCTGAAACGCTCCGCAGCCAGCTGCCTCAAACATGCGGCAATTGGAGCTCTCGATCTCACCATAGTGGAGATTGTTGAGGACCGCTTTCGAACAGCGCATTGCCATTGCCTTCTCATCACCAGCAAGAAATCGCCCCATGTGCTTCGCTTCGACCGGACTCTCAAGCCATCTCGGCCAGAGCCTCCCCCAGATCTTCACATCAAAGTCGAGCAACTGCTCGAGAAGCCTTACTCGACTGGGGTGAATGTTTCCAATCATTGCCACGTCTGAAATGAGCTCAGCGGGGGCAGGTTCAATCGGCCGATGCACCTCGGGATCGCACGCTTCCGGAAGGAAGCGGGCTGGGAGCGAAGCGACCTTGGAGCAATACCGAACCATGTACGGGTCTTTCAGAAAAATCTGGTCATACGGCGCAAGGAACATGATCTGGCGCCCGAAATTGACTAATGCGTCAAGAAACCAAAGCACTACCTTCGCCCCTTGAGCCCTGAGAATCCTGACGGTGTCTGGCCACAGATGAGCATCAAACGTGACCACGAGATCAGGAGACCACTCCAAGACTTTCCCGGCCATGCGCTTCTCTGCCCGCATCGATGCACTTGTTGACAGCTCGAGCGTCAGACGGATGCTCCTCTCGAGAACGCGGTTGATCAAATCAGGACGGAATCTTGAGATCCCGAAGGTGGAGGGTGCCACAAAGATCTCGGCCTCATGACCGAGTTGCCTAAACCATTTCGACAAGTAGCGGGCGGAGGCCTCGGGGTAGACCTGACCAATTACTGCAACTCGCATCAGCTTGTGATCCAATCGGCAAAAGAATGTAGATGAATCTACCCGATTTCTACCCTGAACAGGGTAAATGCGACCCCGCCAAAGGAATATGCAGCCCGGTATTCTTGGTTGGTCTGATCGGAGGGAATCATTGGATCTTGAACGTCTGACACAAAAATCACGCGAGGCCTTACAGGCCTCGATTTCGATCGCGCAAGAAAATGGCAATCAGTTCGTCGAGCCTGAGCACCTTTTGCGCGCGCTGCTAGACCAGCCCGAGGGCGCCATCTATCCGACTCTGCAGAAGCTCGAAATCTCACCACGCGCAGCTCGTGACAAGGTCGATGAGCTGATATCGCGCCTTGCCAAGGTCTATGGTCCGGATCAGGAGTCCCAACTCTCGAAGGACATACAGAAGCTGCTCGATCTAGCCGACAAGGAACGCGCGGGTCTCGGTGATGACTACATCTCTACCGAACACTACCTCCTCGCTATGGCTACCCAGCCGGGGTCGGTCCAGCGGCTACTGACAGAGCTTGGCGCCACCCGCGACAACCTCATGGCAGCACTAGCAGAAGTGCGAGGCCGGCACCGAGTTGACTCCGCGAATCCAGAGGAGAAGCTTCAGGCGCTCGAACGCTTCGGGAGAGATCTGACAGATTTGGCACAACGAGGAAAGCTCGACCCGGTCATCGGCAGAGATGACGAGATCCGGCGAGTGATCCAGGTCTTGTCCCGCCGCACCAAGAACAACCCTGTCCTGATTGGCGAGCCAGGTGTTGGCAAGACCGCGATCGTCGAAGGGCTCGCGCTGAGGATTGCTGAGGGAGATGTCCCAGAGGGCCTAAAGACTAAGAAGGTCGTTACGCTCGACATTGGCTCCATGGTTGCCGGATCGAAATTCAGAGGCGAGTTCGAGGAACGCCTCAAAGCGGTCCTCGATGAGATCCGTCAATCCGAGGGCGAGATCATCACCTTCATCGACGAGATGCACACGATTGTCGGTGCAGGCGCCGCGGAAGGATCGATGGACGCGGCAAACATGCTCAAGCCGATGCTCGCCCGGGGGGAGCTGCGCATGATCGGCGCGACGACACTCGACGAGTACCGCAAGTACGTTGAGAAGGATCCCGCGCTCGAGCGACGCTTTCAGCCGGTATATGTCGGTGAGCCCTCGGTTCCCGACTCGATCGCCATTCTCCGAGGCCTGAAAGAGCGCTACGAGGTCCACCACGGCGTGCGAATTCAGGATGCCGCCCTGGTTGCCGCTGCGGTCCTTTCCGACCGGTACGTAGCCGGGAGGTTCCTTCCGGACAAGGCAATCGACTTGATCGACGAGGCGGCCAGCCGTTTGCGAATTGAGATCGACTCAAAGCCGACTGAAATCGATGAAGTAGACAGGCGCATGCGCCAGCTCGAGATCGAGAAGACGGCTCTGGCAAAAGAGAAGGACGACGCCAGCCGTGCACGCCTCGAGGCAGTCGAGAGAGAACTGGCGGACCTCGCAGAGCAGAGCGACGCCATGAACGCGCAGTGGCAAAACGAGAAAGACGCGATCGACGAGATTCGCTCGCTCAAGGAGAGAATCGAAGAGACCCGTGGCGAGGCAGAGCGCGCCGAGCGAGACGGAGAGCTGGAGCTCGCGTCCGAACTTCAGTACTCAACCCTGAAGGAGCTCGAGCGAGAGCTGGCTGAGAAGAACACGAGGCTCGAAGAACTCCAATCAGAGCAGAAGATGCTCAAAGAGGAAGTTGACGAGGAAGACGTAGCTGAGGTCGTGAGCCGTTGGACGGGTATCCCGGTTAGCCGCCTAATGGCTGGAGAAGTCGAGAAACTGGTGCACATGGAGAGCAATCTCCACGCGAGGGTAGTCGGTCAAGACGAGGCTGTTGTCGCTGTCGCCAATGCCATTAGGCGCTCACGCTCGGGCTTGTCTGATCCAAACAGGCCGATTGGCTCATTCCTCTTCTTGGGGCCGACCGGTGTTGGCAAGACAGAACTCGCCCGCGCGCTAGCAGAGTTTCTTTTCGACGACGAACGGGCAATGGTGCGCATTGATATGTCCGAGTACATGGAGAAGCACACCGTCAGCCGCCTAATTGGCGCGCCGCCCGGTTACGTCGGGTACGAAGAGGGTGGCCAGCTGACCGAGGCCGTAAGAAGGCGCCCGTACTCGGTGATCCTTCTCGATGAAATCGAGAAGGCGCACCAAGACGTCTTCAACGTTCTCCTCCAGCTCATGGAGGACGGCAGGCTAACCGACGGCCAGGGCCGCACCGTGGACTTCACCAACTCGGTTCTGATCATGACGTCAAATGTGGGAAGTCAGTTCATTGACGCGGACCTGACCGAGGAGGTCGTCAAGGCAAGGATCATGGGTGCTGTCGAATCGACCTTCAAGCCAGAGTTCATCAACCGAATCGATGAGATCGTGGTCTTCAGCCGCTTAACCCGCGACGAGCTGACGGAGATCGTCTCGATCCAGCTCGATCAACTCAAGGCACGTCTTGCAGATCGCGGACTGAGCATCGAGATCACCGAGGGAGCCGCTGAGCACCTGGCCGATGCCGGCTTCGACCCCGCCTTCGGCGCCCGACCGCTGAAGCGGGTGATCCAGCGCGAAGTCGTTGATCCACTGGCTCGCGCGATGCTCGAAGGCGGATATCCGGAGGGATCAACAATTGAAGTTGTCTGCCACGATGGCAAGCTCGGCTTTACTTCTCGATCTAGATGATGTTGACCTTGCTCACGGGCTCACTTCAGCGAAAGCAGCTGCGGCCACGACCCCTTCAGCACAGTGGCCGTACATCATTCCTGGCATAAAGCACCAGAGGTAACTCCACCTTTCCATCCCACTCGAACACCTTGATCTCTCTGTAGGTTTCAAGAAACGTTTGCCGCTCATGCTCAGAGGCAAACATCGGTGCGAGTCCGCTCGCGTAGAACTTGTTGTGCTCCACTTCGCCGGCCCTGAGTATCAGATACTCCGGGCGCAGGGCATGTACTTCCCTCGCTCCCCAGCCTGGCTCAAGCTTGTCCCGAGTCGCCGCGAGCTCAGGAGATACCAAGCCGCCCAGATCCAGAATCCTGCGGTCGGAGAAATATCCGATGTACCCAATAGGTTCAAGCATCACGGCTGAGTCATTGTCTGTGCACTCCCTGAGGTACTCCCCAATTGGCTGACGAACACTCTCCTCGTAGAGCTGGAACTCCTTGGCATTGCCAAGCCTAGGCCACATCGCGATACACGCGATCAGAGCCACCAACACGGCTGTCACACTGACAATTCTGCTCCCGATCTGCCGCCCTTGACTCGGTACCTTAGTGTGAACTGGTGTGTCGCCATCCCCGGTGCCCTCCCTGACGACATCGACTAGATCGTCGGCCACACATCCGGCTGCTACCGCGAGGACCACGAGAGAAGTAACTGCATACCAGGGAAAATAAATCGCCCTGCCGAAGTAGTAGAACAACAGCAGAGCTCCCATCAGCGCCTGCAGCATTAGGGCGGTTCCTCTCTCCCTGCGAAACGCCGACCACAAGCCCAGAACCCAAGTAGCCGCAACCGCCGCTACCGCTGCTCCTCGAAGACCAGCCGGAAGTCCGGTGAGGCGACCGACGGTCATGTCCCGCCAAACTACCTCAAGATCTCCGGGTCTAGTCAACGTCGACAGTACGGACTCGCCGCCCGATGACCAACCCGACTTAGCGCGGGCCGAGAGTGCCACCGGTGAGCCAAAATAGGCGCTCGCGAAGGCCAGCCACGGCAACACGACCGGAGCCGAGAAAAGCACTGCCTGCTGGAGCGGTGCTTTCCGCTTGATGTACCAGATGTGCGCGAACACAACGACCCACAGAAGGACTCCCTCGGGCCTCGTCAAGAATGAAAGCGAAGCAACCAAGAAGGCAAGGCCGAACTTGTTCTTCTCAATGGCCAAAGCCGAAGAAGCCATGAACAAGACGAAAAGGGACATTTCCATGCCACCGACCGACTCGGTGACGAGCCGGGGTTCAAGCGCTAGAAGAGCGGTGAGCACTAGAAAGCCGGCGGGGGCCAACCGGAACGAAGTCTTCGCAAGACCAAGAATGATACCTACCGCAGCGACATAGAACGCCAGGCAAAGGAGGCCTAGACCGACTCTTGCCATTCCATAGGAATTCACTCCTGCGATCGGTGCTGTCATCATGGTCCAGAGAGGAGATGTGAATCCCATCACCTTTTCGCCGACGTTGTAAGTGAGACCATCGCCTCTCCACAAGTGCTTCGCGTACCTGAGCGTTATTAGCGAGTCCTCTTCGGTGTATCTGACTCCAAAGATCAGCCACAACCGCAGTACGAGACCAGCAAGCAGCAGCGTCGCTGCCAATAGCTTGGTCAGAAAGCCGATTTCGGTCGACTCAGCTTTGCTTCTCAATCTCAATGATCTTTGCGGCGGTCAAGAACGGGTACCAGAAGTCGTGGAGCACGTAGTAAATGAACCCTTCCCGCCCATCGAGAAAGCCCGCCTGCACGAAGTAGCGATAGAAGAACGACGCGAACGGCATTAGTAGCGGCGGGATCCGAGGGACAATACGCCGCCTGATAAAGGCGCGAAAACGATGTTCGGTGACCTTCACTGCTCCGTGAGAGAAGGCCTTGCGATCTTCGGCCTCGCGCGTCGAGTACCAGTCGTGCTTGATGATCCAGTCCGAGAGTGGCCGGTGGTTTTCGTGAATCATCGGGGCTCGCAGGTGACCGGTTTCCCCCTCGACCTTGGTGTATTCGAGGGTACGCGTCTGTTCAAAGACACTCGAAAGTGGCGGGTGAACCAGGCGAAGGATCAAGTTGTTCGCGTACGGACCATGACGCAGCGGGTGCCCCATGAACCAGAACTCGCGCCGTATGTAGAAGGCTGCGGCCATTGGACCGGGCTCGGGCAATTCCCTGAGTTCTTTGGCCAGGCCGGGAGTAAGTCTCTCGTCCGCGTCAAGGAACAGGACCCAGTCGTACTTCGAACCGTACTCCTCTAGAACCCAATTCCGCTGTTTGGCAATGGAGACAAACTCGTGCTCGACCATCTCGTAGCCATAGTCACGAGCGATCTCACCTGTCGAGTCTGTGCTGCCCGAGTCGACAACAAGTACGTCTGCTCGTGCCTCGCCAAGGGTCTCTAGGCAGCTCGGCAGGTTGGCCTCTTCGTCAAGGGTCAACACCGCGATCAGCAGGCGGGGCTTGGTGGGCTTGGTGGGCTTGGTGGGCTCAGTCATAGGGTTCACACGATAGGCTATCTCCCCAATGACACAACGGAAACTCTGTGTCAGCCGATCGTACGGAGGTTCTTGCCCGCTTGGCCGCCGAACCGTCTACCTTTGACTACGAAGGTGAGAAGAACTTCTTCAACGAGGCCGTGTCGCAAGTCCACCCATACGAGTGGCTCGACGATGACATGCGGCTGTGGATTCCTGGATTCCCCGAATCGCTCGAGGACAAGCTGATTCTCGACATTGGCGCCGGTGAAGCACTCCAGGGAATTCTTCTCTGTGAGAGGTACTCTCCTAAGCACTTCGTAGCGCTCGAGTTGGTACCTCAGCGCCTCTTCGCCGCCTCCAAGCGCGCAAACGAACTAGACGCCTTGTCGGTCCTCGCCGGGGATGCATACCGAACTCCCTTTGCCGACGCGACATTCGACGTCGTGATTGGCAATGGCGCCCTCCACCACATGCCCGAACCAGAGAAGGTTGCCCACGAGGTGAGGCGAGTCCTCAGACCTGGAGGCGTCTTCTTCGGCCGAGAGCCCAACTTTCACAATCCCGCGATTCGCCGCCGTGTTCTGCGCAGCGGGGATGTCTCACCCAACGAATGGGCGGTTTACCCCGAAGAGATCAAGCGCTCCTTCGGGGCCGAGGGCTTCGACGTGACAATCAGGCTCTTTTGGCGACGCTTTCCCTGGGTGCGAGGCAAGCACTTCGCCGTCTCCCAGGCAATCGAGGCCCGCCTCCCCGGAGGCTCGTCCTCATAGCCCGGATTGCCTGCCTCGTGGCAGCCCGGCCCAATTTTGTCAAGGTCGCGCCCCTGATCACCGCCATGACGTCAGAGGGAACTCACGAGCCCGTACTGATTCATGCGGGCCAACACTACGACGCCGCCCTTGACGAATTCATAACTTCAGATTTGAAGATGCCGCCGCCCAACTACCACCTCGGGGTCGGTTCCGGCACCCACGGATATCAAGTAGGCGAGACCATGGTTCGGCTCGAAGAAGTGTTTTCGGCAGATAAGTTCGCGGGCTTGGTGGTCGCAGGAGATGTCAATGCGACACTGGCCGGAGCACTTGTCGCCGCCAAGGCGCGCCTGGCCCTAGCCCATCTCGAAGCAGGTATCCGCAGCTACGACAGGTCGATGCCCGAAGAGATAAACCGAGTGCTGACCGACCAAGTCGCTGATCTGTGTCTGACGCCATCGAGAGACGCCGCGCCGAACCTGCTGAGCGAGGGGATAGATAAGTCACGAATTCACTTTGTGGGCAACACCATGATCGACAGTCTCGACCTCCACATCGAGGATGCGCGATCCCGGCAGGTGGCAATAGCGCACGGCCTTGCACCCCAGCGCTATGGCGTGATCACCCTTCATCGGCCAGCCAACGTCGATGACGAAGTCGCTCTCGGCGAACTTCTCGAAACGCTTGGCGAAATCAGCGGTCGACTACCGCTTCTCTTTCCAATTCACCCCAGAACGCTCCAACGACTGGGGTCCGGCCGGCTACCCGACGGCGTGAACGCAATCGAGCCGATGGGATACGTCGACTTCCTGTCTGTGGTGAGTGATGCTCGCCTTGTTCTCACTGACTCTGGTGGAATTCAAGAGGAGACAACGGTGCTCGGAGTCCCCTGCATCACCTTGCGCGACAACACGGAACGACCAGTAACGATCACCGAAGGGACAAACCGGCTCAGCGGCACTGACCGAGATCGGATCTGGCAAGCAGTCAACGAGATTCTCGACTCGCCTATGCCCGAGCCGGTCCGTCCCGATGGCTGGGACGGTCACGCCGCCGAGCGTGGGGCGGAAGTTCTCGCGCGCTACTGCGACTGACCGCTTGTCAATTCCAAACAAGCACGCCATTCTCAAGACTCGATGTGCGCAACCTCCCTTGCTGGGTGTCGGTCATCGACAGGCCCCCGCTCGAAGTAAGCGCTGCCACCTTGCTGCCATCGGCCCTGAAGACTTCGACCCCGGCCTCGCTGATGACATATCGCGATACTCCCGAGGCGTCCTTGTATTCGATTCGACCGTCGGACATGACTTGTATCTTGCTATCACCCTGCAGCGAGCGGACCACCATGCCCTGCGAGGTGTTGACCGTCACATCTATTCCGGCGTTAAGCCAGATTCTCCCACCGGTCGAATTCACATCGATGTTTCCGTCCGTGTACCAGGTGCGGCCACCGGAAGAGAACATAGCCTGACCCATCACGAGGTTACCAACGCCGCCAACGCTGAGCGCGCCCGAGTTGCGAACCGACAGCACCTCCGCACCCTGGTTATTCAGGACCGTGAATACGTTCGCGTTCGCTACTGAAGGATCGGACGGATCAATGCCTGGTGAGAGGTCGCTCCGTTGCACCGTCGCTCCATATGCTCCGGTACCGCGAAGCGCGATTTCACCGCCATTCACGTGGAAATATGGCCCATAGAACTGCGCCGTACCGTCAACTGTCACACCTTTCTTGAAACGGAAGTTGGCTTGTGTCGTGGAGTCGTAGTAAGGCGTGCCGCTGGATTCGATGCTCCTATGCCGCGCAAGTTGAGTTCAGCGACTCCAGCCAGTCCCGATATCGCGCTGTAAGTTCGTAGTTGGCTCCCCGGCCGCACTCGATATTGC
>QEUQ01000067.1 GCA_003577105.1 Acidobacteriota bacterium
TGTCGACGGGACCGAAATAGCCAGGCGGTGCCATTGAACCCAAATAGGTGCCGATCGAGCCTTGAGATACCGGCATAGTCCCTGAGGTGATCTCCGATACCCAGCCCGGACCACTTGCTCTGAGTGACCAGGAGGCCAGATTCGCATCGTCGACATGACCAGTCACCTCATATGCCTGGGTGACAGTGGGCACCGGTCCCGGGTGAGGGGCGGTCATGACGACTCTCGGGGCGGTGTTGTCAGTGCGGATGGTCTCAGTGACTACGCTTTGATTGCCCTCGGTATCGGTGAGCTTGGCTGCAATGCGGTAGTCGGCGTCAGGGAGCTCCCTTGTATCAAGAACAGCCGTCAGCGTGACTTCTTCGCCCGCCGCTGATGTAGATGGCGGATCTGATGAGGGGATCAACTGGCCCAAGTGCGTCTCGGGGGTGGCCGGATTTGCGTAGAAGAACTCGCCTGGAATCCTGATCCCGGTGTTATCGAGTGCGGCGACGCGAAGCTCAACTGCCCCCGAAACAAGCGATTCCGATGCAGGCGATGCAAACTCAGCTACGGCTGGGCCGGGGACCAGTGCAAAGATCGGTGCCGGGGTAGAAATAACGCCCGCTGCAACCGGAGCCGGAACAAGGAAACCGATCACTCCAAGGGCACTAGCGGCAACGGCGATGCGGCGCAGGCCAATTCGCGCGCCAAGCCTGGCAACTTCTCTCCGGCCAAAGATCCCCACGCATCCCCCGATGCTCACCCATTTGCCAGTCAGTTGAGTCAACGAACTAACGACTAGTCGTCAGAACCTTAGTACACACACACACACACACACATCTGTCAACCGTCATCAAGCTGTACTTGTGTGTAAGTTAGTAATTACATGGATAGAACAACCAGCCGACGAACTCTAGCCAGATGCGATTCCAAGACAGGCAAATCGGTGGGTGCGACCGCATCCTGTGATGTGTCAAATGGGAGCTAGCGGGCGATCCGGGGTAAGTGCGAAGCGAAGGCGCGTCTCACTCACCTCCGCAGTGGCCATTGGGGTGCTCACAACCGGACTTGTAACCTACCTCGTCCTTCGAGGACCGTCCCCTTCAAGGGTCGTATCTGCCTACATGGTTGGGATCGAGCGCGGTGATTACGAGACGGCCTTTGGTGAGCTCTCCGAGAGTGCGAAGCGGTCAGTAGGTGACGCAGCAGGGTTACGACAGACGGCAATTGCAGCTACCTTTACCACTGGTGTCGCCGATGCCTATGAAATCGGCCCGACACGAGACGAAGCGGGGCGAACCTCGGTTGAGGTAAGACTCACGAAAGGCGCCACTGAGACCGTCGTGCGACTAGCAGTTGTAAGAGAGGGCGGGCGCTGGCGGGTAGAGGTGTAGGGGCGTCAATGCGATGCCCTTGCCGCGTTTTCAAGCAGAACACATAGCGTGCCGATGATTTTCGTGATAACCTCAATCGACCAGATTTGTTTGTTCCGGCGACGAAGCGACTTTCGGAGGCCCGGCGGGTGACACTTCACAGAACCACAGCAAGAGTGATTCGTTTCTTGATAGTTGTCTCGCTCTTCCTCGCGCTCGGACTGGGTACGGTCTCGGCGGTGGAAAGTTCCCCTAGCCCTGAGCCGACAGAGACAAGCACGCTCTACGGGATTCCCTGCGTGCCGAACATTCCGATTCCGGGTTGTCCGTAGAGACTTACCGGCCCCGCTGAGCTCACCCAGCAATCACACCATCTGAGGCTTCCTTGTCCCGCCCACTTAACGCAGCAATCTTCGACTTTGGCGGCGTCCTTACCACCAGCCCGATGGCGGGAATTCACGTATATGAGGATCGGCTCGGGATCGAGCACGGCGCTCTGCTTCGGGTGGTCACCGGCGATTCATCTGACGGCAACGACCCATGGCACCGTCTCGAGAGGGGTGAGCTCGATGCCCGTGAGTTCTGGTTCGACGTCAAGCGGCGTAGCGCCGAAGACCTCGGGATTGAGATTTCACTTTCAGACCTGACCGCCTCATTTGCAGAAGGATTCAAGACAAGAGATGGGCTGATCAGCCTGATTGGCGAGCTCCGGGAGACCGATCTGCCCATGGCCATCTTGACCAATAACGTCAAGGAATTCGGCTCGGTTTGGAAGTCGATGATTCCCGTCGACGAGCTCTTCGACACTGTCGTTGATTCCTCAGATGTGGGGATGCGCAAACCCGACCCGCGCATCTACGAAGTGACACTTGAGAGACTTGGTGCCGAAGCGGAAATCACGGTCTTCGTCGATGACACACGCGAAAACGTCACCGCTGCAGAAGAGCTCGGCATGACTGGGATCCACTTTGCGCCGGAGGTGGCCGAGGAAGATGTCGTCTCCGAGATCAGGAAGCTCTTCGCTCACCGCTTCTGAGCGAGATCGGGCGAGCTAGATCGGCCGATCTAGATCTTTTTGAAGAGGATCGCCCGCTTGACCTCTTCAACAGCCCTTGTTACCTGAATGTCGCGCGGGCACGCTTCGGTGCAATTGAAGGCCGTTCGGCAGCGGAATACGCCTTCTCTAGTTCCCAAGACAGCCATGCGCTCGCCCCCTGCCTGGTCACGGCTGTCGAAGATGAACCGGTGAGCATTGACGATCGCCGCCGGACCGAGGTACTCATCATTGGTCCAGAAGATCGGGCATGAGGTGGTGCACGCGGCGCACAAGATGCACTTCGTGGTGTCTTCGAATTTTTCGTGCTGCTCCGGTGTCTGGAGCCGTTCCCTGTCGGGGACGGGATCATCGTTTATCAGGTAGGGCATAACCGACTTGTAAGCGTCGAAGAAGGTCTCCATATCGACGATTAGATCTTTGACCACCGGAAGCCCGCGAATGGGTTCCACGGTTATCGAACTACCTGCCTCCTTGACGAGCATCTTGCAGGCGAGGGCGTTGGAGCCGTTGATTACCATTGCGTCTGATCCGCAGATCCCGTGGGCACATGAGCGCCGGTACGAGAGTGTGCCGTCCTGCTCCCACTTGATTGTGTTCAAGATGTCGAGAACGCGGTCCATTTCGTCGCATTCGACCTCGAAATCCTGCCAGTAGGCGACGTCGTCGATGTCGGGGTCGTATCGCTTGATCTTGACGGTGGTTTTCATCAGTATTTCCGCTCTTGAGGTTCGTAGCGCCCAAGCTTCACGGGCTTGTAGTCAAGCTCGATCGAGCCGTCGTCGCCCAACCACGCCAGGGTGTGTTTTAGGAAGTTCTCGTCGTCGCGATCGGGATAGTCGTCACGAGAATGCCCCCCCCGGCTCTCAGTTCTCTTGCGGGCTCCAGCAACCAGTGCGCGAGCAAGGTCTATCAGGAATCCAAGCTCAATCGCCTCGGCGAGATCAGTGTTGAAGGTCTGCCCGTGATCGTCGATCGCGATTGACTCGTATCGCTCCGCGATCTCATCGACGTCTTCTTGAGCCTGAGCGAGAGTCTCGTCAGTCCTAAACACCCCGGCGTTGTCTGTCATGGTCTGCTGTAGCTCGGCCCTAAGTTGCCCGACAGCCTCACCCTCCTCTCGATCGAGGATCGCATCGATCATCTCCCGAGTGGGTTCGTCAGCATCGTTCGGAAGCTCGGCATGATCGACGTCTTGGACGAACTCGGCCATGTGCTCGCCGCCACGGCGACCGAAGACAACAATGTCAAGGAGGCTGTTGGTTCCGAGCCGGTTGGCGCCGTGGACTGAGACGCAAGCGCACTCTCCTGCGGCATACATGCCCGGAAGGGGAGTGTCGTTGGCGTCGATCACAACACGCCCGTCAACATCTGTCGGAATCCCGCCCATCGCGTAGTGGGCTGTTGGCTGGATCGGTACACATTCGGTCTTGGGCTCTACCCCTAGATATGTCCGGGCAAACTCCGTTATGTCGGGGAGCTTCTCGTCGATCACCTCGGGATCGAGGTGGGTCAGGTCAAGGTGCACGTAATCCTTGCCGTCGATTCCTCTGCCTTCGAGAATCTCGGTTTGGATCGCCCTACTCACCATGTCGCGAGGAGCGAGATCCTTGATGGTTGGCGCATAGCGCTCCATGAACCGCTCGCCCTTGTCGTTGCGAAGAATTCCGCCTTCGCCCCTCGCGGCCTCCGAGAGCAAGATGCCCATCTTGTAGATGCCCGTCGGGTGGAACTGGAAGAACTCCATGTCTTCCATGGGGATTCCTCGCCTGAAGCAAACGCCTGGACCGTCGCCGGTCAGTGCGTGGGCGTTTGAAGTGACCTTGAACATGCGTCCGAATCCGCCAGTTGCCCAGAGGATTGCCTTTGAGCGGAATGTGTGGACTTCGCCGGTCGCGAGCTCAAGGGCCACGACCCCCGCGGCTCGCCCGTCGGATATGAGCACATCGAGGACCTGGAACTCATCGAAGAACTGGACGTCGTTGGCAAGGCACTGCTGATAAAGGGTCTGGAGAATCATGTGCCCGGTGCGGTCGGCCGAATAGCAGGCCCGCCTCACCGGCCCCTTGCCGTGGTCGTGGGTATGACCGCCAAAGCGGCGCTGGTCGATGTGGCCATCTTCGGTACGGGTGAAGGGGAGTCCGAAGTGCTCGAGCTCGATCACAGCATCGACGGCCTCTTTGCACATGATGTCAATTGCCGGTTGATCTCCTAGGTAGTCGGAGCCCTTCACGGTGTCAAAGGCGTGCCACTCCCAGGAGTCTTCCTCGGTGTTTGCCAGTGCGGCGCACATCCCGCCTTGTGCAGCGCCGGTGTGCGAACGGGTCGGGTAGAGCTTTGTTAGGACTGCGGTCTTACAGCGGGGGCTCGCAGCGAGAGCCGCCCGAAGGCCGGCGCCACCCGCGCCGACAATCACTGCATCGAATGTGTGAAGCAAGACCGATCAGCTCCTTGCGACCAGCGAGCCGAAGGTGAGTACGATCACCGAGCCCAGTGCGAACATAGTTGCGACGGCTGCGTACAGCACGACCTTTGCGAAAAGCAGCTTCCGCTTATTCCTGATCAGATCTTCAAGGACTGTCTTCATGCCGATCAGTCCGTGAAACAAGCCGAGGGTGAGCAGCAGCCAGTCGATCACGCGCCAGAAGGGATTTCCCCAGCGCCCGACGATGAAGTCGAAATTGGTATCCCTGACGTCATTGATGATGTGCATCGTCGCGAAATGCCCAAGGGCCAAGAAGACCAGGAACATGCCCGAGATCCGCATGAAGAACCAGGAGAAGACCTCAAAGCTCGGAACACCGGTTGGCCTTGCGCCGCGCCCGGCGCGAATTTGCCGTCGCTCTGCCTCTGTGAGGGCTGGTTTCTCAAGAGTGGCAGCCATCAGTGCCCCTTTGTCTGGAAGTAGGAATAGATCATCGCCGTGGCCCCGCTACCAAAGAGGGCTAGAAAGGCAACGACCACTGCCGCGGTCAGTTCTTTCTGGTAGTCAGCGCCTCGCTCCCACATGTCGATGATGATGATTCTCAGGCCGTTTAGGGCGTGGAATAGGAGCGTGCCGAGCAGGGCCACCTCGACGAGCCTGAAGCCGAAGCTCTCGTATAGGGCATGGATTGTGTTGTAGGCGTTGCGCCCCCATCCGACAGCGGCAACGTCAGCTATGTGGAGCAGCAGGAAGGCGAGAATCCCAATGCCGGTGATGCGGTGCAGCATGAAGACCCACATGCCGGACTTGCCGCGGTAGATACGGCCTGACCTAGAACCGGAAGCTGCGACGGTTGGCTCTGCGGAACCATTACCGTCAGCCGATTCCAGCTCGTCGTCAGTCTCGGTTTCTTCCGAGTCTTCGGCTTCTTCGGCTTCGCCGGCCTCTTCGGCTTCTTCGGCCTCTTCAGCCATGCGAGGGTCACCTCCGAATCGGGCGCAGCGTGTTGCCCGGGTACTGGGCGGGGTCAAGCGCCATTATTGCCGCGCGGCACTTCTGCGTGAAAATACTCCTTCTATGGAGAGCCTTGCATACTTGCTGCTGATCATTGCCATGACGATTGCCGCCGGCGCGATGGCGATCTCTGCACTGCGCCGCAGCGCGCGCGGACAAGTTGAGGTTGGCCGATGCCCGGCGTGCGGCGCACTGACGAGCCGCGCATATCGCGCGTGCACGGCTTGCGGTGAGGATATTGCTCGGGGCCGTTAGGGCAAGCGGGCAAGCGGGCGACCGGCCAAGGGGGCAAGCAGAGCTGCTGTTGTTCGTGGGAGTATTTGGCAATCAAGTTGATGGCGTGCAGGGGGTGCAGGTCGAATGCCGAGAGTTCTCATCGTTGATGATGAGACTGATGTCCGCACTTTGTTGCGGACGACGCTGGGGGAGTTCGGGTTTGAATCCGAGGAGGCCGGAACCGGCCAGGAGGCTCTTGCCCGTCTTCAGCTCGGCACATATGACTTGGTGATCCTTGATCTGTCGATGCCGGGGAGCGATGGATTCGATGTTCTCGAGGGACTCGATCTACTTCCTTACCGCCCGCGCGTGGCGGTTCTAACTGCACGGACGTCAGAAGAAGACCGCCAGCGCTCCTATGACCTCGGCGCAATCGATCTGACGACAAAGCCCTTTGATCCATATGACTTCATCACCAAGTTGACGGGATTGCTCCAGCTCGAAGATGAGGAACTGGAGCGCCGCGTGAAACGAGACATGAAGACGTCGCGCCTAGTGGGGCGCCTTGAAGAGATCATGAAGAGGCCAGACCCCTTCGACGACTGAATACGGATTGCATCAAATCGCATCAAGGGGAATCCGTATTGCCTCTCCTGTCCGCCGGAGTAGTATCGGCACTAACCGTCAGCTAGCACGCTGGGAGCAGGCATGTCCGCTACCTCACCCGCCACTGATCCACCCCGGACGCGCACGCTAGGCGAGCTGCGCGCATCCGGATATGAAGTGCTTCCGGTAAAAGATGAAATCCGAAGGAACGTACTCGGCAGACTTGCGGCCAAGGAGCCGATCCTCTCGGGTATCTGGGGCTACGACGACACCGTGATACCTCAGGTGGAAAACGCCTTGATAGCAGGGCACGACTTGGTCTTTCTCGGTGAGCGCGGTCAGGCCAAGAGTCGCATCATCCGCCAGGTCGTGGGGCTGCTCGACGAGTGGGTTCCGACTCTTGAGGGGTCGGAGATCAACGACAATCCGTTCGCGCCCGTCTCGCGCTATGGCCGCGAGTTGATTGACGAGGCCGGAGACGACGCCCCGATTAGCTGGGTTCACCGTGACGAGCGATTTGCCGAGAAGCTTGCAACCCCCGATGCTTCGGTAGCCGACTTGATCGGTGAGGTGGACCCGATAAAGGTTGCTGAGGGCCGCTACCTCTCCGATGAGCTGACGATCCACTACGGATTGGTGCCGAGGGCAAATAGAGGGATTTTCGTGATAAACGAGCTTCCTGATCTTGCCGAGCGGATTCAGGTAGCGCTCCTCAACGTTCTCGAGGAGCGAGATATTCAAATTCGCGGCTACATGATCCGCCTTCCCCTCGACATCTTGCTCTTGGCCTCCGCCAATCCCGAGGACTACACATCGCGAGGCCGGATCATCACTCCGCTGAAGGATCGCTTCGGCTCCCAAGTCCGCACTCACTATCCGGTTGACTCCGAAACGGAACTCAAGATCGTCGATCAGGAGGCAAGGCCGGTTTCAATTGAGAATGCGCGGGTCGAGGTCCCTGAGTTCATGCGCCAGCTCGTCGCAGAGATCTCGCAGCGGGCAAGGGAGAGCAACCACGTCAATCATGCGAGCGGCGTCTCGGTTCGCCTGACTATCTCGAACTACGAGGTGATGCTCGCGAACGCACTTCGGCGTTCTGTCGCCAACGGTGAAGACGAAGTAGTTCCGCGCATCTCCGATCTTGGTGCTCTTGCAGCATCGACTGCCGGCAAGATCGAGATCGAGTCATTTACCGAGGGTCAAGACGACCGGATCATCGAGCAAATCGTGAAGGAGTCGATTCTCGCGGTGTTTCGCTCAAGTGACCGGCAGGAGCGCTTTCGCTCGTTGATCTCGAAGTTCGACGAAGGCCTTGTTGTCTCGGTCGGAGACATGGAGCCATCCATGAAGATCATCGAGGAAGTCGGGGGAGATCCAGACCTCAAGTCCGCGCTCGCGGACCTCGGCGCGGGCGATTCACCAGGGGTACTCGCATCAGCGATCGAGTTCGTTCTCGAGGGACTTCACCTGTCGAAGAGGCTCAACAAGACGCCAGCCGGTGATGAAGTGACCTACTCGAGGCGCTGACGCACATGAAACGCCGCCACTACGGCTTGCCGCGTTCGGCCTCCTACCATCGCTGGGACGGCACGCAGAATCCCTTCCCGTTTACGGCCGAGGATCTTCTCGAAGAACTCGGTGATGACATCCTCGCTTATGGGGATGTGCAGGCCGCCATACGTCGCATGATGTACAACGGCGCGCAGGTCGGCCCGGAACGCATGGAGGGGATTCGCGAGATGCTCCGCAAGATCGCGAATCGCCGCCGGGAACTGCTCGAGAAGTACGACCCGTCTGGCGTTCTGGGCGAGATCTCCGAGCGTCTCGATGCGATCGAGGAGCTGGAGCGCAGTGGGATCGAGCGGCGCCTCAACGAGGCTGACGCGCTCGATGCCGTCGGTTCTGAGGCGGACCGTCAGGCCGTGAAAGATTTCCGTGACAAGGCAGCCGAGCGCTCGGCCCAGCTCGACTTGATGCCCAAGGACGTTCCCGGTCGCATGGATTCAATGCGCGACTACGACTTCGTTGACGATGAGGCAAGGCAGAAGTTCAACGAACTCCTTGAGGAGCTCAAGGAGAAGGCCGCTCAGATGTATTTCCAGCAGGCTTCGGGTGCCCTCAAGGCGATGACGCCCGAAGACATCGAGCGCATGAAGAACATGTTCTCGGAATTGAACCAGATGCTCGAGGATCGTGCCGCGGGGAAAGAGCCGGATTTCGAGGGATTCATGGACCGCTATGGCGATCTCTTCCCCGAGGAGCCCGGCAGCCTCGACGAACTTCTAGAGGCGATGGCCAGGCGTATGGCGATGTCGCAAGCGATCATGGCCTCGATGTCTCAGGAGATGAAAGATGAGCTTTCGAGCCTGATGCAAGGCCTGCTCGACGACCTCGATCTTCAATTCGAGGCCAACCGGCTCGCCGACAATCTTCGCGATGCCTTCCCCGACTCGCCATGGAAGCAACGCATGCTCTTCAAGGGGGATCAGCCGCTGGATTTCGCCGAAATGGCCGACGTAGCCGCTGAAATTGCTGATTTGCAGGAACTGGGCGAGATGCTCGAAGGCTCTTACAACCCCGCGCAGCTCGAGGAGGTAGATCTCGATCGGGTGCGCGACTTGCTCGGAGATGACGCGGCCCGAAGCCTCGCTCAACTGAAGGAGATCGCCGAGACGCTCAAGGACTCAGGCTTGATCAACCGAAGCGGCGAGAGGCTTGAGCTAACCCCCAAGGGGATGCGCGCGATTGGTTCGTCCGCGGTCGAGGAGATCTTCAAGAGACTCCAGAGGGACCGCTCGGGACTTCACGATGCCCACCACCTTGGTCACGGTGTTGAGCGCGCATACGAATCGAAGCCGTGGGAGTGGGGTGACCCCTTTCAGCTTGATGTTCACCAGACTGTGAGAAATGCCATCAGGCGATCCGGCTCGGGAACTCCGGTGAAGATCACTCCCGAGGACTTCGAGATTGAGCAGACCGAGCACCTCGTCAATTCGGCGACGGCGCTCCTCCTTGACCTCTCCCTTTCGATGATGATCTCCGGAAGTTTCCTGGCGGCCAAGAAATTGGCGTTTGCGCTTCACTCATTGATTGCGAGCCAGTTCCCCAAGGACTATTTCACCGTGATCGGTTTTTCGATCGTGGCCCATGAGATCAAGCCGAACGAACTCGCGAATGCCTCGTGGGACGGCGACTATGGAACCAACCTTCAGCACGCGCTTCTCTTGGCTCGCAAGGAGCTCTCACGAAGACGCGCAATCAACAAGCAGATCATTGTGGTGACTGACGGTGAACCCACCGCACACATCGAAGGCGGAGTGCCCTTCTTCTCGTACCCCCCTCTCATGCGGACTCTCGAGGAGACTCTCAAAGAGGTTGTGCGCTGCACTAGAGAGGACATCAACATGAATGTCTTCATGATCGAGCAGGACGATAGTGATATTCGGGGACTTCGGCGTTTCGTTGAGCAAATGACCAAGATCAACAAGGGTCGGGCCTTTTTTACCAAGCCCGGACATCTCGGAGATTTCGTGCTAGTCGATTTCATTGATTCGCATGTGCGGCACAAGAAGGCTCGCCACTGAGGTGAGCGAGGAGCAAGAACTCGAAGCGGCCGACGCCAGACGCCGGGCTGCGGTCACCTTGATGATTCCGGCGTTTTGGCTGATCCTTCAGGCGGTGATCCTCGTCGTGGGCCTCGCGGTCTTCTCGCTCCGGCCCGGCGTGGTGGCTGAACGTTTCACCGGCATGCTTGCGGGTCTCGCGATTGCGGCTGTTCTGGTGACGGCTGCACGAGGGCTGCTGAGATGCGCGCCCCTCGGCCACATTGTGGCCGTGGCGATCTTCGCCCTTGAATCTCTCGCCTTTGCTCTGTCGCTCCTCCAGGGGCGCGGGGGAGCGTGGCAAACAATTCAGCTGGTGATCGCGCTAGCGATGCTCGCGCTGCTATTTGTGCGGCCATCGCGGGATTCGATCAGCCGCTCTACGAACTCACAAACCGAAGGTGAAATGCCGACGTATATAGCGTAGAGGCGGAGTTAGAAATTCTGCTTCCGCGTGGCGGTGACAAATTTGTCACACACGGTTCGTATGGTTGACGCCATGAGTCGATGCGGAGGCGGCATATGCCGGAAGTGAGATTGGTGCAGGCGCCAGCGGAAGCGCTTCGCAAGTCCCGCTTCGCGTGCGCTTCAGGTCTGGTTGCGGTCTCGGTTGCCCGTCACGTCGGCACGGTGGGAAAGGTCATTGACTCCGACGAAGGTGAGTCGCCGGAAGTAGTCGAGGTATTCGAAGACATTGCAGACCGCGTCCGCCTTGCGGCGCGCCACGGCGCTCGTGGTTTCTACTTTGCCCCGGGGATCAGGGCGGCAGATCCATTTGGGCCTGAGCCACATATCCAGAGCGCGACCTTCCTAGCCATGGCAGCTGCGCTTGAGTGCGGAGTGCCGGTTCGGTTCCTGACAGAAGGGTTGCCGGCAAAGGGATTCGCGCCGCTCTTCAAGCGTTATCCGCACGAGGTGGCAGGGCAGATTCGCTTTGTCGGGCCTTCCGGCAGCGCGCTTGAGGAGCTAGAACCTCGAGCGGCAAGCGTGGAGGCGCGCCTGAAGGGAATGGCGCGGTTGATATCGACGGGGGAGATGTCAGAGAGGGTAGTGGCCCGCATCGACCCGGTGATCCCCGGGCTCAACGACGAACCCGAGTTCCTTGAGCCTTTGGCAGCGGGCCTCGAGGCCAGCGGCGCCAAGCGTGCGTTGATCGTGCCGCTTCGCTTCAATTCGATTTGGAGGGAGCGAATCGCCGGCCATTTCGGCGAAAAGGTGCTTGGCCGGGTTTCGCGCCACTACGTTCCGGGTAGAGCCGGCAAGAAGGTATCACCAGTTCCTCCCGGTGAGCGCCTTCCCTTGGAGCGCGAAACCTCTTTGCTTTGGAGGCTCAAGCTCTCATTTGAGTCGCACGGTCTTTCGGTTGCCATTTGCACCTGTAAAGACGGGCACCGCGCGTCATGTGGGTTGGGAGTGAAGACCCCATCGAGCCGCGATGCAAGTGTGGCATCCGATGAGCAAATGCCCCTCTGGGCAGCGGTTTAGACACGATGGATTGGTCGGCGCCTGCGTAGATTCGTGGGTTGCCGGGACGGACCCGGTAGAGCCACATACGGAGGTCGCCGACCATGGCAGATTCT